>JAJZRE010000020.1:9023-43000 GCA_021802945.1 Pseudomonadota bacterium | reverse complement strand
CGGCCGCGGCCGAGAGCCTGCAGGAGCAGGCGGCGAAGCTGGCCGAGGCGGTCAGCGTGTTCAGGCTGGAAGGCGGGGCACATAGCGTGCGGACGGAGTTGCCCGTGCTGAAGGACGTCGTGACGGCCTGGCCGAAGCGGCAGCCCAAGGCCGCGCCCGCCCCGGTGGCGCGTCCGAAGAAGCGGGCTGTCGCCGGCGGCAGCGAGGAGTGGGAAGCGTTCTGAGCAATAAATAAGCCGTCGAGACCGCGATCGGATCTCATATGGAAATTGGATCGCGGGTCTGAGAGAGAGAAGAAGCCCCGACCCCAATTAAAGAGAATGTGTCATGCGAACTAACATGCCGGTCACCAATGTCGAGTATGTCCTCAAGGACACGGAAACCGTCGTGTCGAAGACGGACCTGCACGGCAACATCACCTACGTCAACCAGGACTTCATCAACATCAGCGGCTTTTCCGAAGCCGAACTCCTGGGGCAGCCGCAGAACATCGTCCGCCATCCCGACATGCCGGTCGAGGCCTTCGCCGATTTCTGGCATACGCTCAGGAACGGCAAGGTATGGACCGGCCTGGTGAAGAACCGATGCAAGAACGGCGATTACTACTGGGTCGAGGCGCACGCTGCGCCCATTATCGAGAATCACGAGATCGTCGGCTATGCTTCCATCCGGCTGAAACCGAGCCGTGAGCAGGTGCAGGCGGCGGACAGTGCCTATCGGGCAATCAAAGCAGGTGATACGACGTTCGAAATCTGCGAGGGACAGGCTGTGAAACGCAGCTTCACGCGGCGCTTCCATCTGCTGAAGAACCTGTCGCTGAAGACAATGCTGGCAATCGCCGCAGGCTCGGTCGGTGCGCTGTTCGCGGGAATGGGGGCGCTGGCCTGGCTGGCCACGGCCGGAAACAGCGCGTATTACCTGGACTGGCTGATGGCGATCGCGGCATTGGGCGTGCCGCTGGCGGGAGTGTTCGGAGTGCTGTCCTATCGCAGTGTGGTGGTGCCGCTGGACCGCATCCGGACCGATATCGATCGGATGAGTTCGGGTGACCTGACCGGACGGATCGAAGCGAGGGGTGCTGCCGAGCTGGTGCGGCTGATGCAGTCGCTGCGCGTGTTGCAGACCAACGTCAAATTGCTGGTCGGGCAGATCAAGGAAAGCGTTGATCTGGTGAACGCGGGGGCGAGCGAGATCGCCGGCGGCAATGCCGACCTGTCGAGCCGCACCGAATCGCAGGCCTCGTCCCTGGAAGAGACGGCCAGCTCGATGGAAGAGCTGACCAGCACCGTCAGGCAGAACGCCGAGAACGCGCGCCAGGCCAACCAGCTGGTCGTCTCCACCGCCGACATCGCCGCCAAGGGCGGGCAGGTCGTCGGCCAGGTGGTCGACACCATGGCCTCCATCAAGGACAGCTCGCGCAAGATCGCCGACATCATCGGCGTCATCGACGGCATCGCCTTCCAGACCAACATCCTCGCCCTGAACGCCGCCGTCGAGGCCGCGCGCGCCGGCGAACAGGGTCGGGGCTTCGCCGTCGTCGCCTCCGAAGTGAGGAACCTCGCCCAGAGGAGCGCCGGCGCCGCCAAGGAGATCAAGGCCCTGATCGAGGATTCCGTCGGCAAGGTCGACGCCGGCGGCAGGCTGGTCGATCAGGCGGGTGAGGCCATGGAGGACATCGTGACCTCGGTGCAGCTGGTGGCCGATATCATCGGCGGAACCGCGACGGCGAGCCAGGAACAGAGCGCCGGCATCGAGCAGGTCAACCAGGCCGTCACCCAGATGGACGAGATGACCCAGCAGAACGCCGCGCTGGTGGAAGAGGCCGCGGCCGCGGCCGAGAGCCTGCAGGACCAGGCAACGAAGCTTGCGGAACTGGTGAAGACCTTCAAGCTTGTCCGCACGGGGCAGGCGCCCGGGGGCGGCCGTCGTCAGGCCATGGCATCCCCGCCGGGGCAATCCCGATCCCCTGAGGCAACGGAGAGCCTGGCTGCGTAAGGCCGCGCGCCATGCAGCACAAGGGGCGGATGGATGGCATTGCGCGGAATGGCCCGGAACGGTTTTCAAGGGCCTGGGTTGGCTTCGTGCGTTGAGCTGGAACGCGATATTGACGGGACGCACATTTCGACATGAAACAGGTTCTGAAGAATCCGCCTGACGGCACCAAGGTATTCGCATTCACGCCGCGCGACTTTGCCCGCATCCGCGCGTTGATTTACCGGCAGGCAGGGATTGCGCTGGCCGAGAGCAAGCAGGAAATGGTCTATAGCCGCCTGGCGCGCCGCCTGCGGGCAAAGGGCCTGAGCTCCTTCGCGGAATACCTTGACGGACTGGAAAACGGGCGCGACGGCGACGAGTGGGAAGCGTTCACCAATGCCCTGACGACCAACCTGACGTCGTTCTTTCGCGAGGCGCATCATTTTCCGATCCTGGCCGAGCACCTGCAAAACATGAAGGCGCCGCTGTCGATCTGGTGCTCTGCCAGTTCGACCGGCGAAGAACCCTATTCGATCGCGATGGCGGCATGCGAGGCGTTCGGGACGCTGACGCCGCCGGTCAGCATCGTCGCCACGGACATCGATACCAATGTGCTCGAAACCGCGGCGAACGGCGTGTACCCGATCGAGCGAATCGACAAGATGGCGCAGGGGCGGGTCAAGCGTTTCTTTCAGCGAGGCAAGGGCGAACGCTCCGGGCTGGTTCGGGTTCGTCCCGAGCTGCGCCAGCTGGTCACGTTCAAGCCCCTCAACCTGCTGGCCGGAACCTGGCCGGTCAGCGGGCCATTTGACGCGATTTTCTGCCGCAACGTGATGATCTATTTCGACAAGCCGACGCAGGGCAGGATACTCGAGCGCTTCGTTCCGCTGCTGAAGCCGGAGGGACTGCTGTTCGCAGGGCATTCCGAGAATTTCATGTATGCCTCCGATGCCTTCCGGCTGCGCGGCAAGACGGTCTACGAACTGAGCCCCCGTCAATCCGGCGCAAGGAAAAACGCATGAATCCCGCCATCGAGGAGCAGCTTGCGACCAATCTGTACTATGACCGCACATTCGATTGCGAGGCCGCCAAGATATTGCCTGGCGAGTACTACTTCACCAACCGGCCCATGCTCATCGTCACCGTGCTCGGCTCCTGTGTCGCGGCGTGCATCCGCGACCGGATATCCGGGGTTGGCGGCATGAATCATTTCATGCTGCCGGACGGCGGCGATGCGAGCAATCCGATGTCGGTGTCGATGCGCTACGGCGCGTATGCGATGGAAGTGCTGATCAACCAGCTCCTCAAGGCGGGGGCGCGACGCGACAACCTGGAGGCCAAGGTGTTCGGCGGAGGCAATGTCCTGCGCGGTTTCACCAGCATGAACGTCGGGGAACGCAACGCCCGGTTCGTGCTCGACTTCCTCCGATCGGAAAACATCCGGGTGGTGGCGGAGGACCTCAACGACGTGCATCCGCGCAAGGTGTATTTCTTCCCGCAGACCGGCAAGGTCCTCGTGAAGAAACTCAAGCAACTCAACAACTACACTCTGGTGAAGCGTGAGCAGGATTATGCGAGCCGGCTCAAGTCCAACGAGGTGAGCGGCGAGATCGATTTGTTCTGATCGCCCGCGGGGATGCACGGAAAGTCAGCATGGTAAAAATCAAGGTCCTGATCGTGGACGACTCGGCGTTGATCCGCGGCGTGATGAAGGAAATCATCAACAGCCAGCCGGACATGGAAGTGGTGGGGGCCGCCCCCGACCCGCTGGTGGCGCGCGATCTCATCAAGCAGACCAACCCGGACGTGCTGACGCTCGACGTGGAAATGCCGAAGATGGACGGGCTGGATTTTCTCGAACGGCTGATGCGCCTGCGTCCCATGCCGGTGGTCATGGTGTCGTCGCTGACCGAGCGTGGATCGGACATCACCATGCGCGCGCTCGAGCTTGGCGCCGTCGATTTCGTGACCAAGCCAAAGATGTCCATCCAGAGCGGCATGCTGGAATATACCGACCTGATCGCCGAGAAAATCCGCATTGCTTCGCGGGCCAACATCAGGCCGCGCGTCAGGGTTCAGCCCCATCCCGACGGCACCCCGCTGGCAGCGGTCCACAATACCTTCGTCAGCAGCGAAAAGCTGATCATCATCGGCGCTTCCACCGGCGGCACGGAAGCCATCAAGGATTTTCTCATCCAGTTGCCATCGGATTGTCCGGGGGTCCTGATCACCCAGCACATGCCGGAAGGCTTCACGCGCTCGTTCGCGAACCGGCTCGACAAGCTGTGCAGGATTGCCGTCAAGGAAGCCGAGGGCGGGGAACGGGTGCTGCCCGGCCACGCCTATCTCGCGCCAGGGCATTCCCACCTGCTGCTGGTGCGCAGCGGGGCCAACTACATGACCCGGCTGGATCAGGGGCCGCCGGTGAACCGCCACCGGCCCTCCGTCGACGTGCTGTTCAATTCGGCCGCAATCGCGGCGGGCAGGAACGCGGTCGGCGTCATCCTCACCGGCATGGGCAAGGATGGCGCGGCGGGGATGCTGGAAATGAAAAAGGCCGGCGCCTACAACCTGGCGCAGGACGAGACGTCGTGCGTGGTGTTCGGCATGCCCAGGGAGGCCATCGCTGTCGGCGCCACCCATGAGGTCGCGCCCCTGCACGAGCTGCCGGGCCGCGTGATGGCATTTTTCGCCGCGCATGGCAACCGCGCGATGCGGGTTTGAGGGGCTGCCTGGCCCCGCTTTCCATGCGGGTTTCCCCGCTTAAGTTTGACGCGGCGATGCCGATTAACCCAGTAACGATGAACTGCACCAATGGAGTACCGCATGGCCGATCCGAACACGAAATTCCTGGTTGTCGACGACTTTTCCACGATGCGCCGCATCGTGCGCAATCTGCTCAAGGAACTGGGTTATTCCAACGTTGAAGAAGCCGAGGACGGTGTCGACGGACTGGCCAAGCTGCGTGCGGGGAACTTCGATTTCGTCGTTTCCGACTGGAACATGCCGAACATGGACGGCCTGACGATGCTGCAGCAGATTCGCGCCGATGCCGCGCTGTCCAGGCTGCCGGTGCTGATGGTGACGGCCGAAGCCAAGAAGGAAAACATCATCGCCGCGGCGCAGGCCGGCGCCAACGGTTACGTGGTCAAGCCTTTCACCGCGGCCACCCTGGACGAGAAGCTCTCGAAGATATTCGAAAAACTCGAAAAAGCGGGGGCCTGACGTGGATACGCTATTCGCGGGATCCCCTGCGGCGGCCGCCATGCCCCATAGTGGCCGCGCCGAAGGCGGCGATCACGACGAAATGCTGGCGCGGGTGGGACAGATCACCCGGACGCTGCATGACAGCCTGCGCGAGCTGGGACTGGACAAGGTGCTGGAAAAGGCGACGACGGACATTCCCGATGTACGGGAGCGCCTGAACTATGTGGCCCGCATGACCGAGCAGGCTGCGCAACGCGTGCTGAACGCCACCGATACCGCGATCCCCCTGCAGGAGCGGATCGACGCGGGGGCCGACGAAATCCTGAACGGCTGGCAGGCCGCGCTGAAGGCGCCGTTCTCGGAGGCCAACTACCGCGACATGGCCACCCTGACCATGCAGTGCCTGGCCGATATGCGCAACGACACCAGCGCCACCAAGCGGCAGTTGCTGGACATCATGATGGCGCAGGATTTTCAGGATCTCACCGGTCAGGTCATCCGCAAGGTGACCGAACTTGCGCATGGCCTGGAGCAGCAACTGGTTCAGTTGCTGATCGATTACTCGCCCGCCGAGCTGCGCCGTGAATCCGGCAGCGGTCTCCTCAATGGCCCCCAGATCAACCCCGCGAGCAAGAGCGACGTGGTGGCCGACCAGAGCCAGGTGGACGACCTGCTCGACAGCCTCGGCTTTTAGACGGCTGCATCTCTCAAATGGCACGTTGCAGGAGCGCCCGGCAACGTGGACTTCCTACGTCCCGCCGGGACGCAGCGCATGGATCACCATCGTGCCCGCCTTGAGCCCGTTCTGGAACACCTGTTCCAGTTGGGGCGCGAAGTAGGGCAGGGTAATGTCCAGCGCGATCAGGCCCACCCCCAGGGTGATGGGAAATCCGATTGCGAAGATGTTGAGCTGGGGCGCCGAGCGTGTGAGGATGCCGAGCGCCAGGTTGGTCATCAGCAGGATGGCGATCAGCGGCAACGCAAGCCGCAGGCCGACGGAAAACACGGTGGATCCGTAGGCGGCGACCGCGTAGAACCCGGAGGCTGACAGCGGTTGCGGGCTGATCGGCAGGCTCCTGAAGCTGTCTGCAAGCACGCCCAGCAACAGCAGATGCGCGTTGACCGCCAGGAACAGCAGTGTCGCCAGGAGATTGAAGAACTGGGCGAGAACGAGCGTCTGGCCGGCACTTTGCGGATCGAAGAAGGAGGCAAATCCCAGGCCCATCTGCAGGCCGACAATCTCTCCCGCCGCCTCGACCGCGGCAAACGCGACGCGCATGGTGAAGCCGATCGCCATGCCGATCAGGAATTGCTGGACCAGAATGAACAGGCCATGCCAGGAATCCAGCCCCACAGCGGGCATGGGCGGCAGCGTGGGCGCGATGATCAGGGTGATGAACACGCCGAGGCCGATCTTGACGTGCTTCGGCACCGATCGATGGCCGAAGACCGGAACCAGCATGATCAGGCCGAGTATCCGCGTGAGCGGCCAGATGAAGCTGATCAGCCAGGCGTTGAGCTGGGCATCGGTGAGGCTGATCATGGCGTTCTGCTAAAAAGGACTAGCCGATGATGCCGGGGAGATCGGTCAATACCCGCCGCATGTAGTCGGTCATGACCGTCAGCATCCACGGCCCGGCGATCGCAAAGGTGGCAAGCACCGCGATGACCTTCGGAATGAAGGAAAGGCTGGCGTCGTTGATCTGCGTGGCAGCCTGGAAGACGCTGACGATCAGGCCGACCACCAGGGTGACCAGCAGCACGGGCGAGGCCACCAGAATGGTCATTTCCAGCGCGGTGCGGCCGATGGTCATTACGCTTTCTGGCGTCATGGCGGTTCTCGTCAGGGTCGGGTTAATAGAAGCTTTGCGCGAGCGAGCCCAGCAGCAGATTCCAGCCGTCCACCAGGACGAACAGGATGATCTTGAAGGGCAGCGAGACGATGGCGGGCGACACCATCATCATGCCCATCGCCATCAGGATGCTGGCGACGACCATGTCGATGATGAGGAAGGGAATGAACACGGCGAAGCCGATCTGGAAGGCGGTCTTGAGCTCGCTGGTGATGTAGGCGGGGATCAGCACGCGCATCGGGATGTCGGCGGCCGTCTTCAGCGGCGCCGAGCCGGACATCTTCACGAACAGGGCGAGATCGGTCTCGCGCGTCTGCTTCAGCATGAACGCCCGCAGCGGCACGGCGCCCCTGTCGAGCGCCTCGCCCATCTGGATGCGATTCTCGGCCAGCGGCTGGTAGGCCTCGACGTAGATCTTGTCCAGGGTGGGGCCCATCACGAACAGGGTCAGGAACAGCGCCAGGCCGATCATCACCTGATTGGGCGGCGACGACTGCGTGCCCAGCGCATGGCGCAGCAGCGACAGCACGATGATGATGCGGGTGAAGCTGGTCATCATCAGCAGCGCGGCCGGCAGGAAGGACAGCGAGGTGAGCAGCAGCAGGGTCTGCAGGCTCAGCGTGTAGGTCTGGCCGCCGCCGCTGGGGGTGCTGGTGAAAGCGGGCAGTCCCGCGCCCTGGGCCAGCGCCAGCGAGGGCAGGGCCAGCGCGGCGAACGCGAGCAGGTATTGGGCCGCGCGCGAGAACGGCTTATTTTGCACGGCGTTTCTCGATCAGGTTCTGCAGGCCTGCGGCAAAGCTGGCGTTGAGGCCGGGGGCGGGCGGCGCCTGGATTTCGCCGCGCGGCAGGGTCATCAGGGCATTGACGCTGCCGGGCGCCACGCCCACCACCAGCCATGATTCGCCCACTTCGACCACCACGACGCGCTCGCGCGCGCCGACCGACGCGGAACTGATCACCTGCAGCACATGGGACGCGCCGCCACGGGTGACGCCGAAGCGTTTGGCCACCCAGGCGGTGGCGGCGATCAGGAGCAATACGGCGGCGAGACCGATGAAGACCTGCAGCAGGCTGCCCGCAGCCGAGACGGCCGGGGCCGGCGCAGCGGCATCGGCCGCGTGCGCCAGCATCGGAAGTCCCAGCGCCATGGCGGCGGCAAGGCGCTTCATTTGTTGAGTTTCCGGATCCGCTCGGCGGGGGTGATGATGTCGGTGAGGCGCACGCCGAACTTGTCGTTCACCACCACGACTTCGCCCTGGGCGATCAGGCAGCCGTTGACGAGCACGTCCATCGGCTCGCCTGCCAGGCCGTCGAGTTCGACCACCGAGCCCTGCGCCAGCTGGAGCAGGTTCTTGATCGCGATCTTGGTGCGTCCCAGCTCCACGGTCAGCAGGACCGGGATATCCAGGATGAAGTCGATGTCCTTGGCCAGCCCGCCCGATGCGGCGGTGCCCGACAGGTCCTGGAAGACCGCCGGACTCGGCGCGGCGGGGGCCGTCTGTTCGGCCATGGCGGCCGCCCAGTCGTCTTCGGCGATGGTTTGGGTGGTGTCTTCAGGCATGTTGATCTCCTGTTTGCGGCTCGATTGCGCTGGTCGACAGCAGTTTCTCGACCCGCAAGGTGTATTGACCGTTGAATTTTCCGTAGGCGCATTCCATGACCGGGACGCCGTCCACCTTGGCCTCGATCGTCTGCGGAATGTCGAGCGGGATGATGTCGCCCACCTTCATGTCGACGATGTCGCGCAGGCTGATGGCGGCCGTGCCGAGGTCGGCGACGATCTCGACTTCCGCCATCTGGACCTGCTGCCGCATGAGGCGGATCCAGCGCTTGTCGACTTCCAGGTTTTCGGCCTGCAGGGCGCTGGTCAGCAGGTCCTTGATCGGCTCGATCATCGAATAGGGCATGCAGAAGTGCATTTCGCCGCTGATCTGGCCGAGCTCGATGGCGAAGGTGACCGCCACCACCACTTCGTTGGGGGTGGCGATGTTGGCGAACTGGGTGTTCATTTCCGAGCGGATGAACTCGAACTCGACCGGGTAGACCGGTTCCCAGGATTTCGAGTAGGCCTCGAACACGATGTTCAGGATGCGCTGGATGATGCGGTGTTCGGTCTGGGTGAAGTCGCGGCCTTCGACGCGGGTATGGAAGCGCCCGTCGCCGCCGAACAGGTTGTCGACCATGAGGAAGACCAGGTCGGGATTGAAGATCATCAGCGCCGTGCCGCGCAGCGGCTTGAACTGGACCAGGTTGAGGTTGGTGGGCACGACCAGGTTGCGGATGAATTCGCTGTATTTCGACACCCGTACCGGGCCGACCGAGATTTCCACGCCGCGCCGCAGGAAATTGTAGAGGCCGATCCGGAGCTGTCGCGCAAAGCGTTCGTTGATGATCTCGAGCGTCGGCATCCGGCCGCGCACGATGCGTTCCTGCGTGGCGAGGTTGTAGGGGCGCGCGCCGCCATGATCGTCCGATTCGGCCGGCGCCTCGTCGACTTCGCCGCTTACGCCCTTCAGCAGCGCATCGACTTCGTCCTGGGATAGAAAATTGTCGGCCATGGACGTTTTACTGGATCACGAATGAAGTGAACAGGACGTCGTCGACCTGCTGAGGCTTTCCGTTGGGATCGAACGGCTGTTTCACCTGTGCCAGGATTTCCTGCGCCAGCTTTTTCTTGTCCGTGGCCGAAGCCAGTTCATCGGCCTGCTTGCCGGAGAGCAGGGTCAGCAGGCGGCTGCGGACGCGCGGCATGTGCACCTTGATCGCATCGGCCTGGGCCTGGTCGGCCACCTGGAGGGTGAGGTCGGTCTGCAGATATTGTTCGCCGCCCTGAAGATTGACGGTAAACGTGTCGAGCGCCAGATATACCGGCACCTTCTGGGGTGGGGCCTCCTTGGCAGCATGGCCGCCCTGGGTGAAATACCACACGCCGGCGCCACCGCCCGTCAGAACCACGAGGGCAATGATGACGACGAGCAGCTTCTTCCTCGATTTCCCGGCCGGGGCGGCTTCGGCGTCGTCGACGGCTTCGATGGGTACGGCAGGTTCGGCCATGGATGCGTTCCTCTATAGGCGCAATGGGGAGCGGATGTTCGTCATTATCGAAACAAACCCGCGGCGCCGATGCCTGAAAAAGAGGGGGAAAAGGCACGCATATCGTTCGATGTCGTGCGCGACCGGGTCAGGCGAAGGTATCGACCAGGCCACGCCCGGCCCGCGGTTCCGGAACGTGGGCGGCCGGCAGGTCGCCCGACGCGGCGAGGCCGGTGCCGGGAAACGCCGGCGCGAGGCGTTGTGCCTGGCGGTCGTGGGCGTCGTTCTGCTGCGGCGTGTCTGCGCTGACAGAGGCCTGCCCCAGCTGGATCCCGGCGTCGTTCATCATTTCACGCAGCCGGGGAAAGGCGGATTCCAGCGCGTGGCGGACTTCGGGCTGGGCCGAGAAGAAGCTGGCCGTGGCCTGGTCGTTGGTGACATGCAGCACGATCTGCAGCGGGCCCAGGTTGGGCGGATTGAGCGTGATCGAGGCGGTCTGCTGGGAGCCCGCCGCCATCCAGACCAGTTTTTCGCCGAGGGCCTGGCCCCAGGCGGCCGTTCCGACCGTCGGCGCCAGCCGGGGCGACGCGGGGTCGGCCGGCGAGCGTTGTGCCGCGAGCGGCGCGTGCGCCGCGGCGCGCAGGGCGGGGTTGTCCGTGAGCTCCGCCGGGATCTCCCCCGGCTTCGCGGATTCGCCCCGCAAGGCGGCCGCCAGGCGATCGGCGAAGGGCAGGGCGGGGTCCGTTGCCGTGGGCGTGGCTGCGGCCCGGTCTTCTGCCGTGGCGGTGTGCAGCGCCTGCCGGCCGGGGCGCGCTAAATCGGCTTGTTGCGCGGCGCGCGCATCAACCGCGCGCTGGCCAGCCTGCGGGATCGCAATGGCGCGTTCCGTGGGCGCAGCCAGGACGGGCACGGCAGGCGCACCCGGGGCGGACGCCGCCTCCGTGGCGGCGCCCTGCGTTCCGACGGCGGCGGGCGCGGTCTTGAGCGCATCCGGGCTGATGGGCAGACCCAGCAGGGCTTCCGGCGCGACCGCGGCAAGTTCATCCGGCGCCGCGGTACGGGGCGCCTGCGTGGCGTCCTCGCCCGCCTTGGCGCGCTGCGCGGCATCCGTCTTGCCTGCGGCCGGGCTGGCGGCCTGGGCGTCGGAGCCGGCCTCCGCGCCGGTATCGTCATTTTCCCTGGCCGCATCGCTTTTGCGGCTCTGGGCAATTTCACTGGACAGCACCTGACTGAACGGAACGTCCGGGGACGTGGCTTCCTTGCCGGCCTGCGGCGAAGCCTGACCCGCCCGGGCGGGCGTGAGATGGGTGGGGGTCGCGTTCATGGTGTCTTGTCCTGTCTCAGGAAAGGGTTCTCTTGGCCTGCGAACGCCGGGCGGCGTGCTCGTCGTTCTGCTTCTGGTCGCGCCACAGCTCGCGGCGCGACTGTTCCCTGTTTGCCCGTTCGGCCAGCGTGACGAAGGCCATCTTCTTCTGCTCGCAGGCCTGCCAGGCGGCGCGTGCCTGGGCGGTCTTCTGCCGGGCCTCGCCGACGACCTTTTTCTGGCCGGCGATGGCGTGCTCGAGTTTCAGCATGAAGACCCGGAAGTTGTTGAGCTGCGTCGTGCTGATTCCGCTGGCCAGGGTCGACTGGCAGCGGGCGGCGTAGTCGTCGCGGTATTGCATCAGCAGGTCGAGTTTCTGCTCCGCTTCCTCGCCGGTGCGCAACGCGAGGCCGAGAATTCTGGCGGCCTCGTCGGTCTCCTTGTTCGCAAGATCGATCAGGGTGTGGAGTGCGGAAGGGTTTGCCATTGAAGGTGTCTGTCGCTCGCTGGGTTCAGTTGAACAGGGCTTCGAGCTCGGCCAGGCTTGACCGGGCGTCGGAACGTTCGGAAATGTTCTGCTGCAGGAAGGCCTCGAAGGCGGTCTGCAGGCGGATGGCCTCGTCCAGCAGCGGGTCGGTGCCTGCGGCATAGGCGCCGACGTTGATCAGGTCGCGGCTGCGCTCGTAGCGCGAATAGAGTTTCTTCAGGCGCCGCGCGAGCTGCTGGTGCTCCGGCGTGGTGATGTTCTGCATCACGCGGCTGATCGACTGTTCGATGTTGATGGCCGGGTAGTGGCCGCTCTCGGCCAGCGCGCGATCGAGCACGATGTGGCCGTCGAGAATGGCGCGCGCCGCATCGGCGATCGGGTCCTGCTGGTCGTCGCCCTCGGTCAGCACGGTATAGAAGGCGGTGATCGAGCCGCCGCCCGGCTTGCCGTTGCCGGTGCGCTCGACCAGCGCCGGCAGCTTGGCGAACACCGAAGGCGGATAGCCCTTGGTGGCCGGCGGCTCGCCGATGGCCAGGGCGATTTCGCGCTGCGCCATGGCATAGCGGGTGAGCGAGTCCATGATCAGCAGGACGTTCTTGCCCTGGTCACGGAAATGTTCGGCGATGGCCGTGGCATAGGCCGCGCCCTGCATCCGCATCAGCGGCGGGGTGTCGGCCGGGGCGGCCACCACGACGGCGCGCGCCAGGCCTTCCTCGCCGAGGATCTGTTCGATGAACTCCTTGACCTCGCGGCCGCGTTCGCCGATCAGGCCGACCACGATCACGTCGGCGCTGGTGTAGCGCGCCATCATCCCCAGCAGCACGCTCTTGCCGACGCCGGAGCCGGCGAACAGCCCCATGCGCTGGCCGCGCCCGACCGTCAGCATGCTGTTGATCGCACGCACGCCGACGTCGAGGATGTCGGTGATCGGGGCGCGCGACAGCGGGTTGGCGGCACGGTTGCTCAAGGGGGCGGTGGCAGTGGTCAGCAGCGGGCCGAGGTGATCGAGCGGGCACCCCCGGCTGTCGAGCACGCGGCCCAGCAGGGCATCGCCGACCGGCAGATGGCGGGTGCGGTCGCTCGGGCGGCGGCGCGGATGGCCGACCTGGCCGAGGCCGGGCAGGGTGGGGATCACTTCCACCGGGAATACGCGGGCGCCCGGAACGAGCCCCTCGATGTCGCTTTGGGGCATCAGGTAGAGATGGTCGCCGGCGAAGCCCACCACTTCGGCTTCCAGCTGCGAACCATTCGGCAACGGCACGGTGCATGCGCTGCCGACCGGCAGCTTCAGCCCGACCGCTTCCATGACCAGCCCGGCGACGCGGGTGACGCGCCCCGACACCTGCATCGGCTCCGCGATGGCGAGCAGTTCCCTGCAATCCTTCAGATAGGCATGCCAGCGGGCGCTGTGCGGCTGGGCATTCATCAGTCTGCGAGCCAGTCCGATTGCTTGCTCAGCGCGGCGGTCAGGCGTTGCCAGCGGGTGGGCAGGGAGGCGTCGATCTGGTTGCTGGCGGTGTCCACGCGACAACCGCCGCATTCGAGCTGCGTGTCGTCGGCCAGCTGCCAGCCCAGTTTGGCCAGCTCGTCGCCGATCCGATCCCGGACCAGGACGGCGTCCTCGGGATTCAGGTACAACAGCGCCGGCTGGTGCAATGCCGGCAGGTAGCGCACCGCCTCCTTCACGATCGGGATGACCAGCTCGGGGCGGATCGCCAGCGCCGATTTCAGCAGCGCACGGGCAAGGTCGACCGACAGGTCGAGCACCTGCCGCGAGATGGTTTCATCGGCCTTGCCGACCTCGACCGAGAAGGCCTCGGCCAAATCGCGCAGGCGTGCGGCTTCGCGTGCGGCCTCCTGGCGCCCGGCTGCGAGCCCTTCGGCATGGCCGGCGTGAAAGCCTTCCTGTCGTGCCTGCTCCTCGATCGCGCTGATCTGCTCGATCGTGGGCAGCACGACGGCGGCATGTGCGGGGTTCTTCACCGGATGGGGGTCGAAACTGGTCATCTCCCAGGGCTGGCAGGCAGCCTGATCCAGACTGGAGATGACGCTAGACATATTGTTCTTCCCCTTTCGCGCCGAGCGAGATCTGGCCTTCGTCGGCCAGGCGGCGGACGATCACCAGGATTTCCTTCTGCTGCGCCTCGACTTCGGACAGCCGCACCGGGCCCTTGGACTCGAGATCTTCCCGCATCATCTCGGCGGCACGCTGCGACATGTTCTTGAAGATCTTCTCGCGCATGCCTTCCGACGCGCCCTTGAGCGCGATGATGAGCGAGTCGGACTGCACCTCGCGCAGAAGCAGCTGGATGCCGCGGTCCTCGATGTCCATGATGTTCTCGAACACGAACATCTCGTCCATGATCTTCTGCGCCATCTCGGGATCGTAGCTTTTCAGATACTCCATGGCGGCGGATTCGTTGTCGCCGCTCATGAAGTTGAGAATGTCGGCCGCCGCGCGGGTGCCACCCATCGGCTGTTTCTTCAGCACGTCGCTTCCGGACAGCAATTTGGTCAGCACGTCGTTCAGTTCGCGCAGCGCGGCAGGCTGCACGCCGGAGAGCGTGGCGATGCGCAGCAGCACGTCGTTGCGCAGGCGCTCGGTGAAGCAGTTCAGCACCTCGCAGGCCTGGTCGCGCTCGAGGTGGACGAGGATGGTCGCGATGGTCTGCGGGTGTTCATTGTGGATGAGGTCGGCCACCGATTCGGCATCCATCCACTTCAGGCTTTCGATGCCGCTGGCATCGCCGCCGCCGCCGAGGATGCGGTTCAGCAGCGACATGGCCTTGTCCTCGCCCAGCGCATTCTTGAGAACGGTGCGGATATAGTCGTTCGAATCCAGGCCCAGCGACGAATTCTGGTCGGCCACCCTATTGAAGTCCTGCAGCACGCTCTCGACCGTTTCCTGCGGAATGGCCTTCATGCTGGTCATGGCCTCGCCGAGCTTCTGGACTTCGCGCGGTCCCAGGTACTTCATCACTTCCGAGGCGCCCTGCTCGCCCAGCGCCAGCATCAGGATCGCGCCCTTGGTGACGCCGTTGTTGTCACTCATTGCTGCCCACCCAGGTTTTCACGATGTTGGCGACCACGCGCGGATCCTGGCTGGCCATTTGTTGTGCGCGTGTCAGGTTCTCCTCGTAGTTGCGCTGGCCGGGCAGGGCCGCCATGGCGTGCTGCAGTTGCGGGCTCTGGGCCGGCGGCGCCTTGGACGCTTCGGCCAGCTTCTTCAGCATCGGCTTGAGCACGCGCAGATACAGGAGCGTCATGACCAGCGCCATCAGCAGATACTTGCCCGCCGACTTGGCCATCTCGATGTATTCCGGCTGCTTCCAGAACGGCTCTTCGGGGATGACTTCCGGTTCCGCGCGGGCGAATGGCGTGTTCACCACGTTGACGGAGTCGCCGCGCTCCGCATTGAAGCCCATGGCTTCCTTCACCAGATTGGTGATCTGGGCCGTCTCGGCCTCGGTAAGCGGCTTCATCGCCACCTTTCCGTCCTTGCCGACGACCTGCTTGTAGTTGACGACCACCGCGACCGACAGCCGCTTGAGCCCGCCGCTGCCCTGCTGGACATACTGGATGGTCTTGTCGACTTCGTAGTTGACGGTCGCATCCTTGCGCGTGGCGGTGGCGGGCGCGGCTGCGGCCGGTGCGGCGGCATTCTGGGCCGGCGCGGTGAGCGGTGCGGTGGCGGGTGCCGGCGGCTGGTTGGTGAGCGCGCCCGGCACGCCGCCCGGGCTGGCGGTGCCGTTCAGCGACTCGCTGGTCTGCTGGCTGCGGATCGCCATCGTATCCGGCGTCTGGTTCGGCTTGTAGGATTCCACTGCCTGCTCGCTGTGCGAGAAATCGACGTCGGCGGTCGCCTCGGCGCGGACGTTGTTGGGGCCGACGATCGGGGTGATGATCGATTCGATCCGATGGACGACGCTTTGCTGCAGTTCCTGGACGTACTTGATCTGGTTGGGGGCCATGCCGTTGATGCCCGCCGACTTGCCGGTTTCGGACAGCAGGTTGCCGCTCTGGTCGACGATGGTCACATTCTTCGGCGACAGCTCGGGGACGCTGCTGGCGACCAGATGCACGATGGCACTGACCTGCTGGGCATCGAGAACACGGCCGGGGTGCAGATTGAGCAGCACCGAAGCGGTCGGCTGTTTCTGTTCGGAGACAAACACCGAGTCCTTGGGCATGGCCAGGTGCACGCGCGCGGCCTGAACGGCCGAGAGGGATTCGATCGAACGCGCCAGCTCGCCTTCCATGGCGCGCTGGAAGTTGACCTGCTCGAGGAACTGGGATGCGCCCAGCCGCTGGTTCTCCATCAGCTCGAAGCCGACATTGCCGCCCTTGGGCAGCCCCTGGGCAGCGAGTTTCAGGCGTGCGTCATGGACGCGGTCGGCCGGAACCAGCAGGGCGCCGCCCCCTTCGGAGTATTTGTAGGGGATGTTCATTTTGTCGAGTTCGGCGACTATCGCGCCGCCGTCGCGGTCGCTGAAGTTCGAGAACAGCACGCGATAGTCGGGCTGCTGGCCCCACATCCAGACCGCGCCCATGATTGCAACGGCGGCGGCCACGCCCAGCATCAGCATGATTTTCCGCCCGCCCGCCGTGCGGGTGAAGTCCATGACGCTGGCCGGAACCACCATCTCACCTTCAACTGCCATCATTCTGCCCCCATCGTGTTGGCGCCATGGCCGCCGTGTTGTCGGTTTCCGCATGCATGCGGGCACCCCATGGAAATATCGCCTGTGACCGAATTATCGGCAGTGCCCTGGTTTCCGATCGGGGGAAAAGAACCCGGTTTCCCGTGCTTATCGTGCTTATGGCTGGGCGCCGGACTGATAAGGTGGGCACGTGGAAATCCGCCCGGCGGGCGAGGTGAGCAAAGGAGGACGCGATGAGCATAGGAGCGATCGACACAAGCCGGATCGAAGCGATGGTGGCGCAGCTGAAGGCCGCGCAGGCGCGCGCGACCCCCGCGGCCGACACCCCCGTGCAAGCCAGGGCCGCAGGCGCGGTCGATTTCTCGTCTGCCCTGAAATCCTCGCTCGACCAGGTCAATCAGGTCCAGCTGCAGTCGCAGCAGCTCGCCCAGCGTTTCGAAATGGGCGACGCCACCGTCAGCCTGTCCGACGCCATGATTTCATTGCAGAAATCCAGCATCGCCCTGCAGCAGACCGTCCAGGTGCGCAACAAGCTGGTGGCCGCGTATCAGGAAATCATGAACATGGGCGTTTAAGCCGGGTCTCCTGCGCCATGGCGGTGCGCCGTCCGGACCTCAATGCACCGTGCCGAGCGCCTGCCGCAGCGCGGTGGCCAGATCCTCCGCGACGAATTTCGCCACATAGGCATCCGCGCCGACCTTCCGGATGTGCGCCTCGTTGGTCGATCCGGTCAGCGAGGAATGGATCACCACCGGAATGGAGCTGAATCGGGCATCCTGCTTGATGTTGCGGGTCAGCGTGAAGCCATCCATCTCGGGCATTTCCAGGTCGGTGAGCACCAGGGCGATCCGGTCGCGCACGGTCTTGCCTTCGTCCCGCGCCTTGGCGGAAATGGCCTGCAGCTGGTCCCAGGCTTCCTTGCCGGTCTTGCACATGATGTAGGGCAGGCCCATGGCGTCGAGCCCCTGTTCGATCATGGCGCGCGCGATCAGCGAATCGTCGGCGGCCAGGATGACGGTGCCGGGCTTGATCTCGACCTGCGGGCCCACGCCGCTTGAGGAGACGTCCGTCTCGTTCGGCGGCATCACCTGGCGCAGGATGGTTTCCACGTCGAGTACCTGTGCCAGGCGCTCGCTGTGGTCGCCGTCCAGGCGGGCGATGCTGGTGACCATGCCGCTCGCGCCGTTGCCCTCGGCCGACAGCACCTGGCGCCAGTCGAGGCGCACGATGTCCTCGACCGACTCGACGGCAAAGGCCTGCGTGCTGCGGGCATACTCGGTGATCAGCAGGATGTTCAGTCCGGTGCGGGGGGTGCAGCCCGCCACGGCCGGCAGGTCGATGACCGGCAGGATCTGGCCGCGCAGGTCGACCACGCCCATCATGTGGGGGGGCGAGCCGGCGACGGCCGTGATGACCGGCATGGGGATGATTTCGCGGATCTTGAACACATTGATGCCGAACAGTTCGCTGCGGTCGAGGCCGGCGTCCCCGCCCAGGCGAAACAGCAGCAGCTCCAGCTTGTTGGAACTGGTCAGCTTGGTCCGTTCGTCAATTTCCTGCTGGATCGTTTGCATGGCGGGATCTCCTTGGATCAATCGTGTTGGGGATGCGCGTGTCAGAGGCTGTTTCGCCTTGCACGCTCGACATCCATGACGAAGCGCTGCAACCTGGCGGCCATGTCGTTGGGCAGGTCAATGAACATGCAGCCCAGGCGCGTTTGAAACGCCCCGTTTTGCAGGCGTATCTGCGCCGAGTTGCGCACTTCCAGGTCGGTGAAAATCGCGTCGCTCTCGGGCAGAAGCAGCTTGCAGCCGCGCAGGATGCGGCCGGTTTCCATGCCGAGGCGCCCGCTGGTATCGGCGATGGCCACGCCGCCGCAGCCGATATCCACGATGTGCGTGGATATCGGCTCGGGTTCGTTTTCCGGCATCGAAGGCACGATGCATTTCACCGGATTGGCGATGGGCATCGGTACCCGGAAATGCTCGCGGCGCTGCAGGCGAACCAGCGACTTCGGCAGGGCGATGCGCAGCGCGGGCAGTTTTTCGAACTCGACCAGGGTCACCGGCCCGGTGGAGAACGAGATGGAAACGCCGTCCACCTGGGCCACGAACTCGGCGCCCTTGCCGCTCATCAGGTCCTGGTTGAGCGCGTCGCCGCGGGCGCAATCGAGAATCAGCGTGTTGCTGGCCTCGTTCACCGCCAGCACCGAGGTGACGATGATCTGCCGGCTGCCCTTCAGGTCGATGTTGACCAGCAGCTTGCGTTTCCGGATCCCGCGCAGCAGAAAGACAATCTCCGTCCGCGAATGCAGGGTATAACGGGCCAGCAGTTCGTTGTGGTCCGCAGCGTTGGAGGCGGGGTGCTTGGAGGAATGCATGGAGTCAGGCGTCAGGGTTTCGGCGGCGCCGGCTTGCCGGATTCTTCCAGGCGGTAGAGCCAGGCCAGCAGTTCGGCCACCGCGATATACAACTGCGGCGGGATGTGGCTGTCGAGATCGATCTGCATCAACAGCGCGAGCAGTTCGCGCGACTCGTGAACGTACACGCCCGACGCGCGGGCCTTCTCGATGATGCTCTCGGCCACGATGCCGCGACCCTTGGCGACCACGCGCGGCGCGCCGTCGCCTTCCCGGTAGGCGAGCGCGGCGGCGGCGTGCTGCTTGTCAGGCGAGGCCATCGCGTTGCACCGTCAGGGACTGGAGCGTGCAGCCCGCCGCGGCCAGCTGCTCGGCCAGTTGCCGCCGGTTTTGCCGCAGCAGGGGTTCGGTGCCCGGCTGTTCCGGCACCATGCGGATGCTGAACGCCTGCCGCGCATCGAGCTTGATGTGCACGGTCACCGTGCCCAGTTTCGGCAGGGTCAGCTTGAGGCGCGATTCCCAGCCTGCCTCGCCCTCGCTGGCGGTCGCCGAAGCCGGGCGGTCCTGCGTCGCGTCGGCGTCCCGGCGCAGCTGCCACTCCAGCGGCTGCCCCGGCCATACTTCGCCGCGCCAGACGAATTGCGGCGACTCCAGCACCTGCAATTGCTGCGTCAGCAGGACATGCATGGGATTGGCCGGCTTCTGATCGCTGGTTGCGCCAGCGTCGGGCAGGGCCAGCGCGCTGGCGGGGCTGGCTGCGGCGGCGCGCGGGGCTTCGGCCGCGCCAAGCCGGTTCTGCGGCTCCTGCATCAGGCCGTCCAGGCTGTCCTGTCCGGCCACCCAGCTGGCCAGGTGCGATTCGTAGAACAGGCCGCTGCGGACCAGTGCGTTGCGCAGCGCGAATGCCAGTTCGGCGGGCTGCGTGGCGGGCTGGTCGAGCAGGGGGCCGGGCGGGGTGAGGGTGGGCAGAATGCGTTCGGGCACGCGCTGCATGAGGTCGCTCAGCATGCGCGCGGTCTGGCTCAACTCCGGACCCTCGCGGGCGGCGGTCTCGGGCGCCTCGATCAGAAACACCGGTTGCGGCATGTGGCCGGCAAAACGCAGCTTCAGGGTGTCGCCGGCCGCTGCCGGATGGGGCAGGCGCATCGCGACCGTCTGGCCTTCCATTTCGACCAGCGAAACCCCCTTGGCCAGACGCTTCACCAGGCCGGTCAGCGTCTGCCCGATGGCCAGGTGCTCGAACGCCGCCCGCGGCGCGGCCTGGTCGCGTTCGGTGGCATTCTGTACCGGCTGTACCGGAACCAGCCCGGACACCGGCCGCCCTGGCGTGTCCAGCGTGGGCGGGATCTCCAGAATGCGGGCCAGATACTGAACCGGGAACATGGGGAACGGGCATTACGCCCGCTGGGCTCCGTAGGCCTCGACACCGCGCTGGCCGGTGCGATTCATGCTGAGGCGCTGCTGCAGCTCGTGCAGGCGCGGCTCGGTCAGCGCGCGGATCTGGGCGTCGTTTTTCAGGATGGCGCGGATGATCGCTACCCGGGAGCGCTGCTCGGTCTCGTTCAGCGGCACCGGCGTGGCCTTCATCAGGTCGCCGACGTGGCCCTGGCAGCGTCGTTCCAGCGCGGCCAGGTGATCCCATTCGCCCTGGCGGGCGGCGTCCAGCATGGTGCCCGTCAGTTCGGAGAGCATTTCATAGGCGGCGAGCATTTCGTTGCTGGTCATGAATGTCTCCGGATCAGGCGGCAATAGGATGATTGGATGATTGGGGCGCGGCGCGGTCGGCGGCACCGATCTGCTGCCACGCGTCATGCAGCTCGCGCAGCAGGCCCAGCACTTCTTCCAGCGGCGCGGTCTGGTTGTTGACGTGGGCGAGCATCAGGCGCTTGTTCATGTAGTTGTACAGATCGTCCAGCTGCCGGGCGATATCGCCGCCCTGGCGCAGATCGAGCGCAGCACGGAGGCCTTCGAGGATGATGTTGCTGGCCTTGGAAATGGCAGCGGATTTCTTCGTCAGATCGCCTTCGTTCATGTGCCTGATCGCCATCCGCACCGCGAGTTCGGCACCGTCGTAGAGCATCAGGATGAGCTGGTGCGGACTGGCCGCCGCCACGCCGGTTTCCAGACCGACGTTGGCGTAGGCATGCGCGGCATTTCTATGAGTCGTGTACACGGCATCCTCCGGGTTTTATTTGCCTTGACTGCTGCCGGGCAGGCTGGCCAGCTGCTGGGTCAGAAAAGTGCTGGTGCTGTTCATGCTGCTGAGCATGGAGTCCAACGCGGTGAACTGCGCGCGATAGCGTTTCTCGATCTGTGCCAGCCGTGCCTCGAGCTGGGCCTGGCGCTGGTCCAGATTCTTGATGCTGCTGTCGATGCCGTTGGTGCGCGCCTTCAGACTGCCGTCGTCGGCCAGCACGGTGTCGAGGTACTGGCTGAGCTGAAAGGCATAACCCTGGCTGAAGGTGACGTTGCCGCGCGTGCCGAGGGCACCGCCGGCAATAAGCAGCGCCAGGCCCTCGCTGGCATTGCCAGTTGCTCCCGTAAGCGTCTGGCCGTTGCCACTGGCAGTGGCACCGTTGATCGTGCCGACGACATCGACGCCGGTGGTGGTGGTAGGGGAGGCACCGAGCAGACTGGCCATGCCGTTGCCGCCGGTTACCACAGCCTGCGAGGCGCTGCCGTAGCGTGTCGAAGCGATGCTGAGCACGCCACCGCTTTGGCTTACCAGAACGCTGCCGGAGGTCCCCGTCGCGCCATTGACCTTGCTCTGGATTTCGGCGGCGAGGGCATCGGCGCTGGCATAGGTGGCTGCCGCTAGCGTGACGCTGACGGCCGTACCGTCGATCGTCAGATCGAGCTGGTCGTTGACGCCTGCCGTCACGGTCAGCGAGGCCGCCTGGCTGCCCCGGGTGGAGCCGCGTGTCGCCAGTTGGGTGACGTTGACCGCATAGCTGCCGGGCTGGGTCTTGGTGGTGCTGGCACTGTAGCTGACCAGGCTGTCGGTCGTTTTGCCGGCCTTGGCGAACAGCGCCGCAATGTCGTCAAAATTCGTGCTGATGGCGGTATTGAGCTTGGCGCTGTCGAGCGACAGCGTGCCGTCGCTGGTGAAGCTGACGCCGATCTGCGACAGGGTGGTGAGCGTGCCGCCGCTGTCGATCGACGTATTCAGCACATTGCGCATCTGAACCTGAATCGCGCGCGCGGTGCCGTCACCCAGCAGGATGCCGTTCTGCGCGCCTGGCCCATTGAAGGCAGTAAGCTTCTTGATGGTTCCGTTGGCAGTGTTATAGGCGTTGACGAACGCCTGCACGGCATCCGTGATGGTTTTGGTGTCGCGGCTCACCGTCAGCGTCAGCGCCTTGCCGACATTGGTCTGCGCGAGATTCAGGGTGACGCCGTCGATGGCGTTTTTTACCGTGTTGGTGGACTGCTTGACCGCGATACCATCAATCTTCAGCAGGGCATCCTGCGCCGCGGCAACCTGGCCGAGGTTCTTTCCGCTGCCGGCGGCAGCCGTCGGGTCGTAGGCCAGCGCGGACAGGCCGCTGCCATCCAGGTTGTTGCCGTCGGCATCGGCGGCAGTGATCTTGAGGCTGTTGGCGGCGCCGCTGTCAGTTGAGGTAAGCACCAGCCGATTGCCGGCGGAACTGCCGTCGTTGACGATCGTCGCGGTGACGCCGGCATTGGCGGCGTTGATCGCATCGCGTACCCCGGCAAGCGTGTTGTTGGCCGGGTCGATGGCAATGCTTTTCGTTGCCTTGTCGGCGTTGGCGGTAAAACTGTTCAGCCCGCTGTCAAAGGTGCCGAACTGGATCGTCAGCGTGCCTGAGCCGACGACTGTGTCGGTGGTGGCGTATCCGCTGGAGGCCAGCTTCTGCTGCTGCGCCAGTTGGCTCACTTCGATCTGGTAGCTGCCGGGGATGGCTGTGCCGCTGGCGCTGGCACTGAGCACGGTGGCATCGGATGCAATGGCGCTGAACGCCTGGAACTTGCTGCCGCTGCCGAGATCCTGCAGGGCGCTCTGGAAGCTGGCGAGCGCGCCGCGCACCTGACCGAAGGCGGACAGTTTCTGGGTGTAGACCGTCTCCTGTTTGGTCAGGGCCACGAGCGGCTGGCGTTCGGCAGCCATCAACTGGCTGACGATGCCGTTGACATCGAGTCCTGATCCGATTCCGGGAGCGTTAATCATGGCTGTCTCCTCAAGCTTTCCGATTGACGATCAACCCCTGCATGCGGTCGATGGACCGGGAAATCGCCAGCATTTCCTCGCTGGGAAACTGTCGCAGCACTTCGTCGGTTTGCGTGTCGATCATCTTGACGACGGTGCGTCCGGTGTCGTGATCGAGCGAAAACTGGATGCTGGTTGATATGGATTGCACATACGCATTGGCGGACTGCACGGCGGCGGCGACCGCTTCCCGGGTGACGGGCTGCGCGGGCGGAAAAACGGGATTGTCCTGTGTGGCGCGCTGCGCAGGCGTAACCGGTGTGGGTGTGGGTGCGGGTGCGGGGGCTTGCCTCGTGGCGGCAAGGTCAACTGAATCGACTTTTCCAATGGACATGATGTTTCCCCTGATCTGGTTGCGGCAAAGGCGGAGCAGGGAATCCCCTTGCTCCGCCGCTTTGCCCAGGCGCCTGAGCGCCTGTTTTAACTTAACCGCGCAGCAGCGAGAGCACGTTGTTCGGCAGCGAGTTGGCCTGCGCCAGCATCGCGGTACCGGCCTGCTGCAGGATCTGGCCGCGCGTCAGCGAAGCGGTCTCGGCTGCGAAGTCGGCATCCAGGATGCGGCTGCGCGCTGCGGAGAGGCTTTCAGCCGTGCCTTGCAGGTTGGCGATGGTGGATTCAAAGCGGTTCTGAATCGCGCCGAAGGTGCTGCGCAGGGTGCTGATCGATGTCAGTGCGGCATCAACACGCTTCAGGGTGTCGTTCGCAGCGGCCACGGTTGAGACGTTGACCGAGGAAAGGGTCGTCGTGTCCCGGGCGATCGTGGTATTCGCCGAGGCGAAGCCCATATCGGTACCGCCGCCGGTGATAACGATATTTTCCGTGGCCGACAAGGTCAGCGTTCCACCGTTGACTGCGGTCGCATCCGTGCTGTAGGCGGTCGCATTGGCGGCGGTACCCACCGTGCCGTCACGATAAGTCACGCCGTTGACGGTCGACGAGCCACCAGCGCCTGCGCTGATACCACCGGTCGATAGGTTAAGCGTTTGGCCGATGTTGATGTCGCGGCCGTCTGCGGCGCTCAGACGCAGGTCGGTACCGGTCAAGGAAGCGGTTACCCCGGTGTTTGCACTTTGGGCGTTGATCGCGTCGGTAATCTGCTGCGTGGTCAGTCCGGTTGCGGACGAGTCGTAGCCGGCGAAAATATCCGTGCCGTTGATCTTGAGACTGTAAGTGGCACCAGCACCACCAGCAGTCACCGCAGCAGCGGTTAGTTCGATGTTGTTCGTCGCCGTCGCGGTCAACCCCGGCACGCTGGCAGCGTTGATGGCCTGTGCCTTCGCGTAGGCGCTGCCGACAGACTGGCCGGCGGACGAGCCTTGGAGAGAAGCGCCAATGGTCTTGGCCGCATTGGAACCCACCTGGATGGTGCCCGCGCCGGAAAGGGCGGTGGTGGTTACCTCGGCAGTGGAAGTACCCGTCGCAATTTGTCCGATCTGATTGGTACGCGTACCGACGCTCAGGTTAACGTCGATCGTTTCGTTGGCGTTTGCGCCGACCTGGAAGGTAGCGGTGCCGAAGGTGCCGTCAAGCACTTTCTGGCCGTTGAATGCGGTCTGGCTGCCGACGCGATCGATTTCCGCGAGACGTTGCTGAACTTCCTGGTTCAGCGCGGCGCGATCCGAAGCGCTGTTGGTGGCGTTGGCAGCCTGCACGGCCAGCTCGCGGATACGCTGCAGGTTGTCGGTGACGGTGCCGAGCGCGCCTTCAGCGGTCTGCGACAGCGAAATGCCGTCGTTGGCGTTGCGCACGGCCTGGTTGAGGCCGCGGATTTGCGAGGTCATGCGCTCGCCGATCGCCAGGCCGGCGGCGTCGTCTTTGGCGCTGTTGACACGCAGACCGGAAGACAGCCGCTGGATCGAGGTATTCAGAGCGGACTGCGAAGCATTCAGGTTGCGCTGGGTATTCAGCGAAGCGATGTTGGTATTGATTACTGCTGCCATGATTTTCTCCTTAAGTGGGACGATTGTTCGGCTAGGCGCCGTCAACTTCGGTCTGCCCGCCAGGGCTACATGAACCGCCGTTGTGTGAGGAATCGTCGGGGAGGGGAGAAAGTTAAGGCTGTCAACTCAAAAATCTGCATGCGCTTCATTCCGCAGGCCGCGCCGGCGCTTGCGGAGCCAGGCACACGCGGTTCTTGCCGCTGTGTTTGGCTTCGTACATGGCGCTGTCGGTGCGGGCGATGAGCACGTCCTGCGCCTCGCCGGCGGCGCGTTCGGCGACGCCGGCGCTGAAGGTGACCAGCACGCGCTCGTTGTTGTCGAGGAAGTATTTCTTGGTGAGGTTGCGCTGCAGCCGGGTGATGATTCTCGCCGCCTCGTCCAGCCCGGTGTTCGGCAGGATGATGAGAAACTCCTCGCCGCCCATGCGCGCGATATGGTCGGTGATGCGCAACTCTTCCTTGGCGACCTTGACCAGGTGGATCAGGGCTTCGTCGCCGGTCTGGTGGCCGCGCCTGTCGTTCAGCGCCTTGAAATTGTCGACGTCGAGCACGGCGATGCTGAAAGGGGTGCCGTAGCGGTCGGCGCGCGCGGCCTCGCGCGCGAATTCATCGTCCATACCGCGCCGGTTGAGGCTGCGGGTCATCGGGTCCTCGCGCACCAGGGCGCTCATCTGGGCGAGTTCGGTTTCCAGCTGCTTGATGCGGCCTTCGGCCTGCAGGGCGATATCGCGCTCTTCCACGAGCTGCGCGTGCGCGCGGCGGCTGTCCGCCTGCGCGGTGCGGGTTTCTTCCAGCAGGCTCTCGAGGATGCGGTTCAGCTCCAGCACGTCTTCGGTGCGGCTGATGCGCTCGATGTGGGTGGCGATCCTGCCCTGGTACTCGTCGTTGGCCGCGACCGCGTCGCGCATGCGGCTGACGAAGGTGGTCATGGTGGCCTTCAGCGTCGCGGTCGCCTCGCGCAGGCCGTGCTTGACCAGGCTTTGCTTGTAGATGACCTCCTTGAGGCGCTTTTCGGCTTCCTGCAGCGACGGGATCCTGAGCGGGCCGGCGATGACTTCCTGCACCAGGTTGAGCTGGCCGCGCAGCCAGGTATCGTCGTCGAGCATTTCGCCGATGTTCTCCACCAGCAGCAGCAGGATGCGCTTGAGCATTTCCTGCTGCTGCTGGAGGTCCGGAGCCTGCATCTCGATGCCGACCCACAGGGATTTCAGACCGGATGCGGCATCGCGCAGGGTGGCGGCGCTGTTGGCGGCGCGCACGGCGTCGGCGAGGTGCCGGGCCTTTTCCGCCAGGCGCGGGTTGTGCGACAGCTGGGCGGCCACGCCGAATTCCAGGGTCTTGGCCAGCAGATCGCGCAGCAGGGCCAGGTTCTCTCCGCCGTTGCCGCTATCCCCCTGCTGCTTGAGCTGCAGCGCGATCTTGCCCAGCTGCTTGCGGCAGAGTGCCCACTCGCCCTTGCGGATGGCCTGGTTCAGGATTTCAACGGGTGCGGCCAGTTCCGGATGATGCAGGTTGAGATCCAACACCAGGCCGGCGAGGGCGCTGGCGGCCGTGGCGGCGCCGGCGGGTGCGGCGGCCATGGGGCCGGACGCGCCGACGATTTCCTCGTACAGGGTCAGGTAGTTGTCGGGGGTTGGCGCGATCCGGCGCATGGCCAGTCGGCGCAGGGTTTCACGTGCGACTTCGGTCGGATTGGCAAGGTTGATTTTGTCGCTTGGTTCGGCCATTTCGGCACCCGGGCCCGCAGGGGCATTCACTATGCCCTGCATGGTAGGGCGGGCCGGGCGGGGCCGATGGGGAGATTAGGCCGGGAAAACCCCGGTATTTCTGAAACAGGCCGGCTATTCAGGAGGCAGGTTCAGGGGGCGCCGGCATCTCAGTCCAGGAGCCCGTGCCTGATCGCGTAATGCGTCAGTTCGGCGTTGTTCTTCAGTTGCATCTTCTTCAGCAGGCGCGAGCGGTACATGCTGATGGTCTTGGCGGACAAGGCGAGCTTGTCGGCGATGGCCGTGACGGTCAGGCCCGAGGCGATCATGCACAGGGTCTGGTATTCGCGATTGGACAGGTCCTCATGCGGCAGGTTCGTGCGTTCGCCGCTCACCTGGCTGGCGAGTTCCTGGGCGACCTCGGGGCTGATGTACTTCTTGCCGGAGGCCACCAGACGGATGGCCTCGACCAGTTGCGCCGGTGCGCTCTGCTTGTTCAGATAGCCGGCGGCGCCGGATTTCAGCGCGCGCACCGCGTACTGCGTCTCGCGGTGCATGGAGAGCATCAGCACCTTGATGCCGGGATGCTCCTTTTTCATCAGTTCCAGGGTTTCCAGGCCGCTGCGGTCGGGCATGGTGATGTCCATCAGGACCAGATCCCAGGGTTCGCGGCGGGCCATCTGCAGGGCACAGCTGGAACAGTCGGCCTCGCCCGCGACTTCGATGTCTTCGACCTCGGCCAGGATCTGCTTGAGTCCTTCGCGCACGATGGCATGGTCGTCGACGATGAGGATGCGATAGGGTTTTGCTACGGCCACGGAAATTCTCTGCTCACGGGTTTGATCCATTATGCCGTGATTCCGCTGCGCCGGGCGCGGCGGCGGACAGGGGAATTCGCAGGCTGACCCGGGTGCCCTGGCGCCTGGCGGGCTGCACCTTGAATTCGCCGCCCAGCGCGACCGCGCGCTCGCACATGCCGAGCAGGCCGAAGCCGGTCCCGCCTGTGCCATTGCGCACGGGCGGAATGCCTATGCCATTGTCGGTCAGGCTGACCAGCAGGCTGTCCTGCTTCCGCTCAAGCCTGAGCCTGACCCGGCTGGCGCGGGCATGCTTGGAGACGTTGGTCAGCGCCTCCTGGACGATGCGGAATACGGCGATCGCGGCGTCGGGATCGAGCGGGACGGGCTCGTCGGTTGCGCTGAACCGGTAGGCAATATCGGTATTGCGGGAAAAACGCTGCAACTGGCACTTGATGGCCGGTACGATGCCCAGATCGAGTTCGGCGGGCCGCAGGTTGGACGCAATGCGGTGGGCTGCCTCGAATGTGTGGTCGACCACCTGGTCAAGATAGTCCGTGCGCTGGATCAGCCGGGTGGCGTCGGGCGGCAGGTTTTGTTTCAGCCAGGACAGAACGATCTTGATGGCCGTGAGGTTGCCGCCGAGGTCGTCGTGCACCTCCCTGGCCAGATTGAGCCGCTCCTGCTCCTTGACCTTTTCGACGTGCGAGGCCAATGCGCTCAACTGGGCCCGCGAACGGCGGCTCTCGTCTTCGGCCAGCTTGCTTTGCGTGACGTTCAGCATGATGCCGTCCCAGATCAGGTTGCCGCCCACCTTGCGCTGGCTGACGCGTATCGACACCCATTTCAAGTCCTTCCATGCCTTCATCCAGATGCGACCTTCCCAGTTGAAACTCAGGTGGCCGCCGCCGGCCTGGGCCAGCTTGGCCAGATAGTCGGGCTTGTCCTCTTCCAGGACCAGCTTGAAGAAGCGCTCCGGTCTGGCGCAGAGGGCGGCCGCCTTGATGTCGAGCAGCTGGGCGGATTGCTCGCTGGCATAGCGCAGAACGGGGGGGGCGTCATGCTGGCGCATGATCTGGAAGGCCATGCCGGGGATATGCGCCACGATGGCGCGCAGATCCGATTCGGAATGCGCCAGCGCCTGCCGCGTGGCCTCACGCTGGCTGACGTCATTGGCAATGCAGATGAACACCGGCTTGTCGTGCTCGCCCGAGTAGAGCAGCCGGGTTTCGACCGGATAGCGGGTGCCGTCGCGGCGCTGGAAGTGCACATTGAGGGCCGTTCGGCGCTTTTTGCCGCTTCTCAGCAGGCCCAGCAGGGTGTTGAACGCGCGCCCGTCCTGGGGCGCCATCAAATCCTGCGGCGTCAGTCTCTGCAGGGCCTTGAGCCGATACTGCAGGTTGCGTGCCGCGGCCGGGTTGGCCTGGACGATATGCAGCGTGTCTGCGTCAAAGATCAGAACCTCGGTGATGGATTCCTGCAAAATCGACAACAGGAGCGCGCCTTCGCCGGCGCCATGTAACGAAGCCTTGTTCTTCTTGATCATCGACCCTGAAACGGCAGTAATCCCCTCCAACTTGAACCCGGCGTTGACGGTACACACGGATTTTCCGCGCAGCTTGCTTGAAACCCGGCCAATTCCCCCGCATCTACTAAGCTGACAAATGAGGGAATGTCCTATGTCTGCCATCCGACCCGCCGCCGTTGCCGGAATGTTCTATCCGGACGACCCCGTCGAACTCAAGCGCACCGTGGCCGGCCTGCTGGCGAAGGCCGGGGCGGCCGCGCCGTCGCGTCCCCCCAAGGCGGTGATCGTGCCGCATGCGGGCTATATCTACTCGGGTCCGGTGGCCGCCAGCGCCTATGCGCAAGTGGCCACGCTGCGCGGCCGCGTTCGCCGGGTGGTGCTGCTTGGGCCTACCCATCGTGTCTATGTGCGCGGGCTGGCGCTGCCCGAGGCAGACCGTTTCGCCACCCCGCTGGGCGAGGTGCCGCTGGATCGCGAGGGCATGCGGGCCGTTGCCGCGCTGCCGCAGGTGGTGCGCAGCGCGGCGGCGCACCGGATGGAGCATTCGCTGGAAGTGCAGCTGCCCTTCCTGCAGCAGGTGCTGGGCGATTTCCTGCTGCTGCCGCTGGCGGTGGGCGACGCCACCGCCGCCGAGGTGGCCGAGGTGCTGGAGCAGGTGTGGGGCGGCGACGAGACGCTGGTCGTGATCAGCTCGGACCTGTCGCACTTCCTGCCCGACGCAGTCGCCCGCAAGGTGGACGGCGGCACCGTGGACGCCATCCTGGCGCTGGATTCGCATTTGAGCCACGAGCAGGCCTGCGGCGCCACGCCGGTCAACGGCCTGCTGCTGGCAGCGCGCAGGCACGGCCTGCATCCGCTGGTGCTGGATGTGCGCAATTCGAGCGATACCGCCGGCGATCCCGAGCGGGTGGTCGGCTATGCCGCCTTCGCTTTCACGGATGAGGCCGGCCCCGACCGGCCGGACACGGAAAAGGGCGAAACCCTGCTGAAGCTGGCACGCTCCGAAATCGCCTCCAGGCTGGGGCAGGCGGTGACGGCCCCGGCGCAGGCAGGCTGGTTGCAGGAACCGGGTGCGAGCTTCGTCACCCTGACCCGACAGGGCGAGTTGCGCGGCTGCATCGGCACCCTGGAGGCGCATCGCCCGCTGGGAATCGACGTGCGCGAAAACGCGGTGGCAGCGGCGTTTCGCGACCCGCGCTTCATGCCGCTGAGTCGCGCGGAATTCGCGGCGGTCCGGGTCGAGGTGTCCCTGCTTTCCCCGGCCGAACCGCTGGAGGCGAGGGACGAGTCTGCGGCCCTGGCGGCGCTGCGACCGGGCGTCGACGGCGTGGTGTTCGAGTACGGCCATTACCGCAGCACCTTCCTGCCGCAGGTGTGGGAGCAGCTGCCCGAGCCGGCCGCGTTCCTCGCCCACCTGAAGCGCAAGGCCGGCCTGCCGGCGGATTTCTGGGCCGAACAGGTGCGCCTGTCGCGCTATACGGTGAGCAAATGGAAGGAAAAGGAAACGGCACATGAGCATTCCTGAATCGCACCACCCGGCGCGCTGGTGGCATGCGCTGCCCGACGGCCGCATCCAGTGCGACCTGTGCCCGCGCTACTGCAAGCTGCACGAGGGCCAGCGCGGCCTGTGCTTCGTGCGCAAGATGGAAGGCGGCAGGATGGTGCTTACCACCTACGGCCGCTCGTCCGGCTTCTGCGTCGACCCCATCGAGAAGAAGCCGCTGAATCATTTTTATCCGGGAAGCTCGGTGTTCTCCTTCGGAACCGCCGGCTGCAACCTCGCGTGCAAGTTCTGCCAGAACTGGGACATCTCCAAGTCGCGCGAGACCGACACCATGGTCGACCGGGCGATGCCGGACGAGATCGCCGAGGCCGCCGAACGGGCCGGCTGCAGGAGCGTGGCCTTCACCTACAACGACCCGGTGATCTTCGCCGAATACGCGATGGACGTGGCCGACGCCTGCCACGCGCGCGGCCTCAAGACGGTGGCGGTCACGGCCGGCTACATGACCGATGAGCCCCGGCGCGCGTTCTACGCCAAGATGGACGCCGCCAACGTCGACCTGAAGGGCTTCACCGACGATTTCTACGTCAAGCTGACCGGCGGCCATCTGCAGCCGGTGCTCGACACGCTGACCTACCTCAAGCGCGAGACCGACGTCTGGTTCGAGATCACCACACTGCTGATCCCGGGGCACAACGACTCCGACGCCGATCTCGCGGCGATGAGCGCATGGATATCCAAGGAACTCGGCCCCGACGTGCCGCTGCACTTCTCCGCCTTCCACCCCGACTGGAAGATGCTCGACGTGCCGCCGACGCCGGCGTCGACGCTGACGCGGGCGCGCGACATCGCGCTGAAGGCCGGTCTGCACTACGTCTACACCGGCAACGTGCACGATCCGGCAGGCGGCACGACGTCATGCCCGAACTGCCACGAAGCGCTGATCGTGCGCGACTGGTACCGCATCGACCACTACAGCGTGACGCCCGACGGCCACTGCCCGCACTGCGGCACGGCCATCGCCGGCCGCTTCGGCGCCTTCAGCCATCCCTTCGGCAACCGCCGCATTCCGATCGCCATGCACCGGGAGGATCGCGCATGAGCACCTCCACCCTGGTCCACATCCCGGCCGGCGGCGTCACGGCCGAAGGCATGCTGGAGATTCCCGACGGCGCCGTCGGCCTCGTGCTGTTCGCCCACGGCAGCGGCTCGTCGCGCCATTCTCCGCGCAACAACTACGTCGCCGGCGAACTGCGCGCGGCCGGGATCGGCACGCTGCTGATGGACCTGCTGACCGCGGAAGAAGACCGCGATTACTCCCGCCGCTTCGATATCGGGCTGTTGACGCAGCGCCTGCTGGAGGCGGCGCGCTGGGTCGGCGTACAGGAAGTCACGAAAGACCTGCCGCTCGGCTTCTTCGGTGCCAGCACCGGCGCCGCCGCCGCGCTCGAGGCCGCCGCGGCGCTGGGCGGCCAGGCCCGTGCCGTGGTGTCGCGCGGCGGTCGTCCAGACCTTGCCAGCAAACTGGCGCTGCAGAAGGTGAGGGCGCCAACCCTTTTATTGGTGGGTGGCTACGACGACGGCGTGATCGATCTCAACCAGCTGGCCTACGACCAGCTGCGCTGCGAGAAGGAGATGGTGGTCGTGCCCGGCGCCACCCACCTGTTCGAGGAACCCGGCACGCTGGAGGCGGTGGCGATGCGGGCGGCGGGGTGGTTCGCGGAGCATCTGCCGCGGTTCAGCCCCGGGGCTGAGCCGCCTCCCTGAGGATGTCGATCACTTCCGCATCGTCGACCTGCGGAAAGTCGGCGTAGAACTGCCCCACCGCCTGGAAGAACATCGGCGTATCCAGGCACACCACCTCGTCCGCGTAGGCGCGGATCTTTTCCAGCGTGTCGGCCGGCGCCACCGGCACCGCGCAGATCAGCTTCGCCGGCCGCTTCGCGCGCAGCGCATGCAGCGCGGAAATCATCGTTGCACCCGTCGCCAGACCGTCGTCGACCACGATGACGATGCGCCCCGCCGGGTCGATCGGCGGCCGCAGCGGCGTGTATTGCGCGCGCCGCTTTTTGATGGTGTCGAGCTGCGCCTGCTTCTCCTGCGCGAGATAGGTCGGCGTGCCGCCGGCCGATTCGGCATGGTCGGCGATGTAGCTCCAGCCCGATTCGTCGATCGAGCCGAGCGCGAATTCCGGATTGAACGGCGCGCGCAGCTTGCGCACCAGCACCACGTCGAGTTCGCCTTCCAGCGCCCGCGCCAGCCGCTGCCCCATCGGCACCGCCCCGCGCGGAATCGCGAGGATCAGCGGATTCCTGCCCTTGTAGGCGTCGAGCGCGGCGGCCAGCCGGTCGGCGGCCTGATTGCGGTTGGCGAACATCATGGCGGTTTTCTCCTGTCTCGCTGTTTCCATCATAGGCCGGCGCGCGGCGCAGACCATCCTTGTCCGCAGTTTCGGCTCCCCTGTTCATCGCCCGCGACCGGCAGGCCGTGTCTGCTCGACGCCGGGCAGCCGGGAGGGGCGGCGAAAAAAAAGCCCGCACTGCTGCGGGCCTTGAGGCGTACCGGGCAGGGCAGGGCCGTCAGAACTCGTATTCGACCTGGAGCCTGAACGTATTGTCCGGCGCGGCGTCCGACACGCCGAGCAGCCAGGCGGCGTTGTACTTGATGAACTGGCGATCGCCCGCGTGAAATTTTCCGAAGATCGCCGGTCCCAGCTTGTGGGACTGGTCGCCGGACGCATCCAGATCGTTCCAGGGACCGGTTCCGCCAAAGCCCTGCAACCCGTATTCGAAGGCGGGCAGCCAGCGGTATTTCGCCTGCCACTGATAGCCCGTTTCGGTGGGGGTGGAGACGGCGGCGTCGAAGCGTTTCTCGAACAGGATGTTGGCGTTCAGCTGCAGCTTGCCGAATTCGGTCTGGAACAGCGGGCCGACTTTCAGTTCGATGCCTTCGTCGCGGTCACGCGGAATCTCGATCTCGGTAATGAAACCGATATCGACCGGATATTTTCCGGTCTCGGTGAGCTGGAACTTGTTCTCCCACTCGAGGGCGTCGTATCGGGTGCTGCCGCCTTCCTTGGCGTATTTCACGTAGACCTCGGTGAACCACCAGTCGTTGGCGCCGTAGCCCAATCCCACGCTGCCGAGGGATTTACGCGGATCGCTGTCCTGGGTGCCGTATTTGAAGTCGATCTCTTTTTCGCCTTTTTCCACCGTGGGCGTGTAGACGTAGTCGGCGGGACCTGCGTGGGCGGATGGCAGGCAAAGCATGCCCACCGCAGCGAACAAGGCTGCTGTTGATTTCATGGTGTTTCCTTTCAGGTTGCTTGGGGGGTACGGGGGCGACTCCAGCGCATCCCGGCCAGGATGACGAGGAAGGTCAGCGTGTAGAACAGCACC
>JAJZRE010000020.1:0-8923 GCA_021802945.1 Pseudomonadota bacterium | reverse complement strand
CCACCGCAGCGAACAAGGCTGCTGTTGATTTCATGGTGTTTCCTTTCAGGTTGCTTGGGGGGTACGGGGGCGACTCCAGCGCATCCCGGCCAGGATGACGAGGAAGGTCAGCGTGTAGAACAGCACCTGCATGCCGCTCGGGCGCGCCTCATAGCCGGCGAAGAGGTGCAGCAGGTTGCCGAGAAGCGAGTCCATGGGCAGCAGCGACGAGGTATCCCACAGCGGGCTGGCAAGGGGGCGTATGAGATCGCCCTGGATCAGCAGGCGGGCCATCTGTCCGGCCATGCCGGCCGCGAGGAAGAGGATCAGGGCGCTGGTGACGGTGAAGAAATGGCGCAGGGGGATGCGGGCGAGCCCCGAATACAGCGCCCAGCCCGCACCGATGCCGGCCACCAGGCCCAGCAATCCGCCGCTCAGCATGGAAGCGCGGCTGGAGCCGGCGCTCGCGGCCAGCCCGTAGAGGAACAGGGCGGTTTCCGAACCTTCGCGCAGGACGGCCAGCGCGATCAGGATGGCCAGTGCCGACATCTCGCGCTGCCCGGTCCGGACGGCGTTCCCCACCGACCTGGCCTGCGCGGCCATCTCGCGCCCATGGGTGGCCATCCAGATGTTGTGCCAGCCCAGCATCAGGACGGCGATGCCCAGAATGGCGGCGTTGAACAGTTCCTGTCCGGCGCCTTCGGCCATCTCGGCGATGGTCTCGGTCAGGCCGGCCACCACCAGGGAACCGGCCAGTCCGGCGCCCACGCCGACGGCCAGCCAGAGATTGCGGCCGGACAGGCCGCGCGTGGCCGCCGCGATGATGCCGATGAGCAGGGCCGCTTCGAGGGTTTCCCTGAAAACGATGAGGGACGGTCCGAACATGAGCCTTACTCCGCCACGATCACGCCACGCGCGGTCTTCTCGTTGAATTCGCCGAAGAAGGGGTACTTGCCGGGCGCGAGCGGGCCGACGTAGATCGTGGCCTTGCCCTTGCCGGCGATCACTTTTTCGCGGTTGAGCTCGTGGCTCTCGAACTCTTCGGGGGTGCTGTCCAGATTGCTCACCACCAGCTTGATCTTCTTGCCGGCCGGCACCTTCAGTTCGGTCGGGGTGAAACGATGGTCCTTGATCGTCAGGCCGAGTTCCAGATCGGCGGCCAGGCTGGCAAGGGGAAACATCAAACAGGCGAAGACAAGGGCTCTCATGTTTACTCCAGAAGAATTATCGTAGTAGTAACGATAATCGTTCTTATTCATGTATGCAAGCGATTTTTTTTGCCGGGCGCGTCCTGTCCGATTCCAGGGCGGACGGATCGAGGGGGCGCTGTGCGCCTAGGTTTGTCCGGCGACCAGGTGGGTCACGCGCGGACGCTCGCTGCCGACATGAGCCGACGCCGAGCGAGAAGGTGAAGATCAGCAGGGGCAGTGCGGTGGTCAGGCCCGCGAGCGTGAGGACACCCAGCGTGGCCGCCATGAGCAGCATCCACACCTGCGAGGCGATCAGGGAGCGGCGGCGGTCGACGATGTCGGCCAGCGCGCCGGCCGGCAGCGCCAGCAGGAAGACCGGCGCCGAGGTGGCGGCCTGCACCAGCGCCACCATCAGGGGGCCGGGGGCGAGCGAGGTCATCAGCCAGCCCGCGCCGACCTCGTGCATCCACGAGCCGATGTTCGACGCGACCGACGCGATCCACAGCATGCGGAACACGCGGTTGGAAGGGGCGCCCAGGGCGAGGCGGGTTTGGGGAGGGCGGGCGTCACGGGCGCTCGCGTCAGGCGCTGTTCAGCGCATGCTTCCAGGTGCGCAGCGGAATGCAGGTTTGCAGGCGATATACGGCGCGGTCGACCAGGGCGTCATGGATTTCGTGGGCAACGGAGGAGGCCACGTCCAGCGTGGCGTCGCCCTGGCGCTGTGAGAGCCGCTCATAGGCGGCATAGGCATGCTCGACCGGAACGATCCGGTCGGCCTTCCCGTGCAGCACGTGCAGGGTCGTGAACTCGGGCGCCCGCTCGGGCAGCGTCGCGAACCGCCCGGAAAAGGCCAGGACCCGGCCAACGCTGCCATCGTGCGCGATGGCGTATTCCAGGGCCATGATGGCGCCCTGCGAGAATCCGGCCAGCGCCGTGTCCGGCTGCATGACCCTGAAGCGCGCCTGGGCCTGCTTCACCAGGGCGTGCAGGGCGGGCAGGGCGTCGGCCACGCGCGCGGCCCGGTTGTCGTCGGTCACGCCGTCGACGGAGAACCATTGCCGGCCGCTGTCGCCGCCGTCAAACGGCGAGGGGCCTTCGGGGAGCAGCAGCACGGCCTGCGGAAACGCGGCGCCGAGCGCCTCGGCCAGGGGCAGCAGGTCCGACGGCTCGCCCCCCACGCCATGCAGCAGGATGAACAGCTGCCTGACCGGCCCGGTCGCGGGCAACAATTCGATTCCCTTGAAGTCGTGTTCGGCCATGTGCTGTCTCCGGTGCCGGTCGGGCCTATGCCTTCATCCCGGCTTGAACAGGTTCTTGAATTCCCGCGGCTGCGAGCGCCAGTACTGTTTCGGCGCTTCGACCTGCGCGCCCAGTTCCGCCGCCGCGTGCCAGGGCCAGCGCGGGTCGTACAGCATGCCGCGGGCCAGCGCCACCATGTCGGCCTGGCCCGAAGATGCGATCGTTTCGGCCTGGCCCGGCTCGGTGATCAGGCCGACGGCGATCGTGGGCAAACCGGTCTCGCGGCGGATCCGTTCGGCGAACGGAACCTGGTAGCCCGGCTCGACCGGGATCTGCTGCAGCGGCGACAGGCCGCCGCTCGACACGTCGATGAACGCGCAGCCGCGGCGCTGCAGTTCCCTGGCGAACGCCACGCTCTGCTCGATGTCCCAGCCGCCGTCCACCCAGTCGGTGGCGGAAATGCGGATGCCCACCGGCGTGTCGGTCGGCACAGCGGCGCGGACCGCGTCGAACACCTCGAGCGGAAAGCGCATGCGGTTCGCCGGCGAGCCGCCGTAGCGGTCGCCGCGGGCATTCGACAGCGGCGACAGGAACTGATGCAGCAGGTAGCCGTGCGCCGCGTGCAGTTCGATCACATCGACACCGAGCCGCTGCGCGCGCTGCGTCGCGGCCACGAAATCGTTGCGGATGCGCTGCAGTCCGGTCTCGTCCAGCGCGAGCGGGGGCGTGTCGGTCGTGTCGAAGGGCAGCGCGGAGGGCGCAAGCGTCTGCCAGCCGCCGCTGGCGGGTGCGAGGTGCTGGCCGCCCGCCCACGGCACCGCGGTGGACGCCTTGCGGCCGGCGTGCGCCAGCTGGAGGGCGAGGGGAATCGACGAATAGGTGCGCACCGACTGCAGGACGCGCGCCAGCGCCGCCTCCGTCTCATCCGACCAGAGGCCGAGGTCGTCCGGCGAGATGCGGCCTTCCGGCGCGACCGCCGTGGCCTCGATGAACATCAGGCCGGCACCGGACAGGGCCAGGTGCCCCAGGTGAATCAGATGCCAGTCGGTTGCGCGGCCCTGGTCGGCCGAGTACTGGCACATCGGCGCGATGACGATGCGGTTGTTCAGCGTCCGCGTGCCGAGCGTGATGGGGGAAAACAGGGTGCTCACGATGAGGGGTTCCTTTGCTTGTCTAATTTGCGGCCTGCCACACATAGGCATCCATCGCCAGCCCGCCATGGGCGAAGGGCGGCTGGTAGTGCGTGGGCAGGTCGCCGTCAGCCGCGCCCAGCGCGACGAAAAACGGCAGGACGTGTTCTTCGGTCGGATGCGCCGCCGCGCCATGGGGCGCGGCACGATAGTCCAGCAGGGCCGTGACATCCCGTGCCGCCGCGCGTTCAGCCACCCAGTCGGCAAAGGCCTGCGCCTGCGGGAGCGGCGCCTGGCCGTCTGCCGCGTGCCAGTCCAGCCAGCCGAAGTTGTGCGTGATCGAACCGGTCGCGACGATGAGCACCCCCTCGTCGCGCAAGGGCGCGAGGGCCTGCCCCAGCGCGGCATGCGTAGCCGGGCCGGCGTTGCGCACCAGCGAGAGCTGCGTGACCGGCACGTCGGCCTGCGGAAACATCGCCGACAGCGGTACCCAGGCGCCGTGATCGAGCCCGCGGCCGGGGTGAAGCTCCGCCGCCGTGCCGGCCGCGGACAGCAGGGCGACGGCGCGCTCGGCCAGCGCCGGCGCGCCCGGCGCGGGATACTGCATGGCATGCAGCACTGGCGAGAAACCCGAGAAATCGTGGATCGTTTCCGGCGCGCCCGACAGGCTGGCCGTCGGCACGCGCGCTTCCCAGTGCGCCGAGATCGCGAGGATCGCCGCCGGCCGGGGGAGGTCGCGGCCGATCCCGCGCCAGCAGGCCACGGCCTCCGGCGCCTTCAGCAGGGCATCGGGGGCGCCGTGGGACACGAACACGACGGGCAGGCGAGACATGTCGGACTCCAATCTCCGCCAGAGGCGGCGGCTTACTGCTTGTTGACCGCGACCGCTTCCACCGGGATCTCGAGGGTCACGTCATCGGACACATAGGGCGCGTACTTGCCCATGTTGAAGTCGGTGCGCTTGATATGGGTCACCGCATTGGCGCCGATCGCGTCCTTCTTCATGATCGGATGCGGCATCGCCTGGAACGAGGTGACGGTCAGCGTCACCGGCCTGGTGATGCCCTTGATCGTCAGGTTGCCGTCGACCGACACCGGCTTGTCGCCGTCGAATTTCACCGACGTCGACTTGAACGTGATGGTCGGGTACTTCGCGGTATCGAAGAAATCCTCGTCCTGGATGTGCTCGTTCAGCAGGGGATAACCGGTGTTCACCGACCTGGCGTCGATGGTGACGTCCACCGATCCCGTCCTGGCGGCCTTGTCGAACACGATCGTGCCGCTGGTCTTGTCGAAGCTGTGGACCTGGTTGGAGTAGCCGAAGTGGTTGTACTCGAAGCGCGGCTGGGTGTGCGTGGTATCGATGACGTAGGTTTCCGGCGCGGCGAAGGCGCTGGCGGCGAAGGACGCGAAGGCAAGGGCGATGGCGAGTTTCTTCATGGTGTTTCTCCTGTGTGAAAAATGAGTGAGCGGAACTACTTCTTGCCGGCTGCCGCAGCGGCCACCAGCCGGAACTTGATCTGCACGTCGTTGGCGACGGTGCCGAAGTCGGCCCACATGCCTTCGCCGATGCCGTAGTCGGCGCGCTTCAGCACGAAGCTGCCTTCGAACACGCCCTGCGGGCCAGCCTGGCGGAAGGTGGCCGGCGTCGTGACATCGTGCGTGCGGCCCTTGATGCTCATCTTGCCCGTCACCTCGAAGCGGTTGTTGCCCAGCGGCCTGATCGAGGAAGACACGAAGCGCGCGACGGGAAACTGTTCGGTGTTGAACCAGAGCTTGCCCGCCACCTCGTCGTTGCCCTCGGGGGAACCGGTATCGATGCTGGCGAGCTCGATGGCGATTTCGGCCTGGGCGAGCGCCGGCTTCGCCGGGTCGAAATGGATGCGGCCGCTGAAGCGCTGGAAGCGTCCGTCCATCGGCACGTTCATCTGCCTGTAGGCGAACGTCACCGCGCTCGTGCCGGGCTGGAGCTGGTTGAATTCAACTGCGTGGGCGCCAGCGGCCAGCAGAAGGGCGGCCAGGCCCGCGGCCGCCGCGACGCGCGCTGCGCGAGGCTTCAAGAAAATGCGCATCGGGTTTCCGGATGAAGGGCGGGCGGCGTGTTCCATGCATGAACTCCTGAGTGCGGACGGATACGATAGGTTCACTGTACGCAAGCCGGCGCTCCGGAAATAGGCTACATTTCGCAAATTATTGTTGCTATTCGAGCAACAATTGAACGGAGACATTCATGGATCGACTCGACGGCATGCGGCTCTTCGTGCGGGTGGCCGAGCTGGGCAGCTTTTCCGCCGTGGCCCAGCAGATGAACGTGGCGCGCTCGGTGGTGACGCGGCAGGTGGCGGCGCTGGAGGCGCACCTCGGCACCAAGCTGCTGGCCCGCAGCACGCGGCGCCTGAGCCTCACTTCGGCCGGCGCCACCTACCTGGAAAAAAGCCGCGAGATCCTCGGCCTGGTGGACGCCGCCGAAGCCGGCCTGACCGAGGACCGCCAGGCGCCGCGCGGCCATCTGCGCATCACCCTGCCGTTCTCCTTCGGCATCCGCCAGCTGATGCCGATGTTCGGCGACTTCATGACCGCCAACCCGGACATCTCGATCGAACTGGAATTCAGCGATCGCCGCACCAACCTGATCGAAGGCGGATTCGATCTCGCCATCCGCATCACCGACCGGCTCGAGCCGGGCGACGTGGCGCGCAAGATCGGCAGCAGCCGCGGCGTCGTCGTCGCCGCGCCCGACTATGTGAAACGCCATGGCCGTCCCCGCCATCCCCGCGACCTGATCAGGCACGAATGCTTCGGCTACGTGCTCGCTCCGCGTTCAGGCTGGGCCTTTCTCGTCGACGGCAAGACCGAATGGTTCCCGGTGGCCGGACGCCTCGAAGCCAACAGCGGCGATGCCCTGCTCGCCGCCGCGGTAGGCGGGCTCGGCATCACCCACCTTCCCACCTTCATCGTCGAAGCGGCCGTGCGCGAACACAAGCTGGACATCCTGCTGCCGGCATTCCGCACCCCGGAGCTGGGCATCTATGCCGTCTTCCCGAGCAATCGCTACGTGCCGCACCGCGTCAGGGCCCTGGTCGAATACCTCGCGCAGCGGATCGGCCACCAGCCGCGCTGGGACGAAATCCTGCCCGACAGGTAGCGCGGCTGTCACCGCACGCCTCGCCGCTCCATCGCGGCCTGCGAAATGAAGCCTCTGAAGCCGGAGGGGCCAGGCAGGCAGGGAATGATGTGTGCAAAATTAGCAAATATTGTCTATTATGTGCAATATCAACACACACCACGCACATGAAGGAGCACCCCGTGAGCCTCGCACTCGTCCCTGACGTCGATCAAGCCAGTGTCCTGGCGGAAGCCCTGCTCAATGCCGGCAAGCAGCTCGGCATGAGCCAGGCCGAGCTGGGCGCCATCATCGGCAAGGACCGCACGGCCATCGGCCGCGGCCGCATCGATCCCGCCAGCAAGGCCGGCGAACTGGCGCTGCTGTTCATCCGCTGCTACCGCGCACTTTTCGTGCTGGTGGGCGGCAACCCCGAGCACATGCGCCACTGGATGCAGACCGACAACCTCCACACCGGCGGCATCCCGGCCGAGCAGGTGAAGAGCGTGCAGGGGCTGACTACGGTGCTGGAATATCTGGATGCCATGCGGGGCAAACTCTAATTGGTCGATTGGGATGCCTGCCTGGCGAGCGCCAAGCCGGCCAATCTTTCCGGCACGCTGCTGCGGCTGGTGGAAAGCCAGGAACAGGTGGCGACCAATCAGCTGGTGAGTTCGCTCGAGCGGCAGGCGATGCTGGAAGACATGCTGGAATCCACCAAGCCGCGGCTGCGCCGCGGCACCGGATCGCTGCACTACCTGCTCGCCACGCCGTTCCGCTATCCGCCGCTGAAGCACGGCTCCCGCTTCGGCTCGCGCAGCGAGGCCAGCCTGTTTTACGGCTCGCTGGCTGTGAAGACCGTGCTCGCGGAAGCGGCCTACTACCGCTTCGTGTTCTGGTACGGCATGGCCGCGCCGCCCACCGGCAAGCTCGACACCCAGCTCACCTTGTTCGGTGCGGCGTATCGCACGCAGCAGGGCCTGCGATTGCAGGATCCGCCTTTCGCCGCGCACCACGCGCTACTCGCCAGTCCGTCCGACTACAGTGCCAGCCAGGCGCTCGGCGCGGCGCTGCGAGCGGTCGGCATCGAGGCATTCGAATTCGTCTCCGCGCGCGATCCGGAGGTTGGCATCAACGTTGCGCTGTTCACGCCCAAGGCCTTCGCCAAAAAAGAACCCGTGTCCCAGGAGCCTTGGTTGTGCGAAGCCACCGGCGAGCGCGTCCGTTTTCGCGCTGTCCGCGAGCGCGACATCCACGACTTTCCGCTCGCGACGTTTCAGGTGGAGGGCAGGCTGCCGTGGCCGGCATAGCCAGTCCGGCTGAAGCGGCCCGCCGCATCGGTTACACTCGGGACATCAGGGAAACTGCAAATAACGACATCCGATCGCCTGCCGGTCGGATCGCAACGATTGACCAAAAACGACACGAGTCCATTCAAGGCATGACCGCACCCGTAACCCGACCCTGTCCCTTCTGCCAACTCGAGTCCCACCGCATCGTCGCCGAAGATGAGCTCGCCGTGGCCTACCGCGACGGCTTCCCCGTCTCGCTCGGCCACACCGTCATCATCCCGCGCCGCCACGTCGCCACCCTGTTCGAGGCCACCGAAGCCGAGCAGGCGGCGCTGCTCAGAATGCTGGCGCAGGCCAAGGCCATCCTCGACAAACACCACCAGCCCGACGGCTACAACATCGGCATCAACCACGGCCCGGCCGGCGGCCAGACCGTGCCGCATCTGCACATCCACCTCATCCCGCGCTACCGCGGCGACAAGGAAGACCCGCGCGGCGGGGTGCGCTGGGTGCTGCCGGACAAGGCGAAGTACTGGGCGTGATGCGCGCGGGCACGCATTCTGATATTTTTGCGGCTGTTTCGACCACGGTTCCCGGAGCATCCACGATGTACAACACCTTCAAACCCGAACAGCCCATGGGCCTGATGGACTTCGTCCGCGCCGCCAAGTCCTGCGTCAAGGAAATCCCGCCGCAGGCGCTGCTGGAAAAACTCAATGCCAGGGAGGACCTGCTGCTGATCGACGTGCGCGAACACGGCGAATACGAGGCCGGCCACATCAAGGGCGCCCACCTGGTGCCGCGCGGCATCCTCGAGGCCGCCGCCGACCCGGCCTATCCCAAGCACCTGCCCGAGCTGGCTGCGGCCCGCGACCGCCAGGTCGTCGTCTACTGCGCCACCAGCGGCCGTTCCGCCATGGCGGCAGCCGTGTTGCAGATGATGGGCTTCAAGAACGTCCTGAACATGGAAGGCGGCTATGCCCGCTGGGT
>JAJZRE010000019.1 GCA_021802945.1 Pseudomonadota bacterium | reverse complement strand
TGGAGCGGGCGAAGGGAATCGAACCCTCCTCATGAGCTTGGGAAGCTCAGGTAATGCCACTATACGACGCCCGCGTTGATGCTGGTTCCCGTTTAGAAGGCGGGTGCCTTCATGCCCTTCAGGGGGCTTCGGGGTAGAATTCGGGATGATACTGAAACTCACGCCCGGAAAGAAGTTGTGATTGAACTCGTCATCAACGGCGAACCCCGTAGCTTCCCCGCTCCGCTTACCGTCTCCCGGCTGGTCGAGTCGCTGGACCTGACGGGAAAACGCATCGCCATCGAGAAAAACGGCGAAATCGTCCCGCGCAGCCAGCATGCCGAGACCCGGCTTGCCAGCGGCGATCGCCTGGAAATCGTCGTCGCGGTCGGCGGCGGCTGATCCGGTCTTACCCTGGAATTACGTACCTGAACTTATGGAACCACTCGTCATCGCCGGCACGTCGTATGCCTCCCGCCTGCTGGTCGGCACCGGCAAATACAAGGATTTCGAACAGACCCGCCTGGCGGTCGAGGCCTCGGGCGCGGAAATCGTCACCGTCGCCATCCGCCGCACCAATATCGGCCAGGATGCGAGCCAGCCGAGCCTGCTCGACGCGCTGCCGCCGTCGAAATACACCTATCTGCCCAATACCGCCGGCTGTTACACCGCGGACGACGCCATCCGCACGCTGCGCCTGGCGCGCGAACTGCTGGACGGCCATTCCCTGGTCAAGCTCGAGGTGCTGGGCGACGCCGAATCGCTTTACCCCAACGTGGCCGAAACGGTGAAGGCTGCCGGGGTGCTGGTGAAGGACGGCTTCCAGGTGATGGTCTACACCTCGGACGACCCGATCGTCGCCAGGCAGCTGGAAGATATCGGCTGCGTCGCGGTGATGCCGCTGGCGAGCCTGATCGGTTCCGGCATGGGCATCCTCAACCCGTGGAACCTGCAGATCATCCTCTCCCGCCTGTCGGTGCCGGTGATCGTCGATGCCGGTGTCGGCACCGCCAGCGACGCCACCATCGCGATGGAACTCGGCTGCGACGCGGTGCTGATGAATACCGCGATCGCCGGCGCCGGCAATCCGGTGCTGATGGCGTCGGCGATGAAGAAGGCGGTGGAGGCGGGCCGCGAGGCCTTCCTCGCCGGCCGCATGCCGAAGAAGATCTACCAGGCCAGCCCCAGCTCGCCGACCAGCGGCCTCATTACTGATAACAAAAGCGCGGGCAGCAAGTAATCATGAGTGAAACCGGCGCGCACCCGCGCATCCGTTCCTATGTGCTGCGCGCCGGGCGCGTCGGCTCCGGCCAGGCGCGCGCGCTGGCCGAGATCGGGCCGCGGTACATGCTGCCGTACCAGCCTGCCGTGCCCGATCTCGATGCCCTGTTCGGACGGCAAGCTCCGCGCTTCCTCGAAATCGGCTTCGGCATGGGCGAGGGGCTGGCCGAGACTGCCGCCGCCCATCCCGAGAACGACTACCTCGGCGTCGAGGTCCATACGCCGGGCGTGGGCGCGCTGCTGAAGCAGATCGGCGAGCGCGGCCTCGCCAATGTGCGCGTCATCCAGCACGACGCCGTCGAGGTGCTGACGAACATGCTGGCGCCGGACAGTCTGTCGGGTGTCCACATCTTCTTTCCCGACCCCTGGCACAAGAAGCGTCACCACAAGCGGCGACTGATCCAGCCGCCGCTGGTGAGCCTGCTGGCGAGCCGCATCCGGCCCGGTGGTTATATCCATCTGGCGACCGACTGGCAGGACTATGCCGAGCAGATGCTCGCCGTGCTGACTGCCGAGCCGCATCTCCGGAATACTGCGACGGATTACGCACCGCGTCCCGACACCCGGCCGCTGACCAAGTTCGAGCAGCGCGGCATCCGTCTCGGGCACGGGGTGTGGGATCTGGTATTTCGCCGCCCTTAGCGGTTTGCCATGCCGCGCGTCTATGATGCGGGCATGGATATCCTCGAACTCGTCAAGGCCGCGCTCGCGCTGTTCGCCATCGTCGACCCGGTCGGCGTCATCCCGATATTCCTTCTCGCCACCCAGGGCTACACGCTGGCGCAGAGCCACGCGGCAGCGCGCATCGCGGCACTGACGGTGCTGGGGGTGCTGACGCTGTTCACCTTTGCGGGCGGGTCCATGCTGATGTTTTTCGGCATTCGCCTGGCAGCGTTCTCCGTCGCGGGCGGCCTGCTGCTGCTGTTGCTGGCCCTGTCGATGGTGCAGGCCCATGTCAGCCCGCAGCGGCAAACCCGGGATGAGGCGGTTGAAGCCGAAGAAAGGGACGCGGTCGGTGTGGTGCCGCTGGGCATTCCGCTGCTGGCCGGGCCGGGGGCGATCACGCATGTGATCGTGGCGGCTTCTGCGGCCAGGGGCGAGGTGCTGCACCAGGTCGCTTTGCTGATTCCCGTGGCGCTGGTCGCGTTGTCGGTATGGCTGGCGTTTCGTGCCGCGCCGGTGATTTCGCGGCGGCTGGGAAAAACCGGGATACATGTCGTCACGCGCTTGATGGGCCTCATCATCGCGGCGATTTCGGTCGAGATGATCGCCACCGGGCTGGGCAAGCTGTTTCCGGGGCTGCTGGCCTGATCCGGCGCATCGCCGCGCCGGGAGGATGGGTGTTTTGCGCAACCTTCCCGCCATCCCCGCGTCCTATCATGGTCCTGGCAGCGCAGGTTTTCATTCCAAAGGAGTCAAGCATGGAATTCGGTATCGTCGGACTCGGCCGCATGGGCGGCAACATGGCGCGGCGGCTGGCGCGCAAGGGAATCAGGATCGCGGTCCATAACCGCAGCCATGATGTCGGCGAAGCCGTCGCGGCAGAAACCGGGCATCTCGCCTGCGCTTCGCTGCAGGACATGGTGGCTGCATTGCAGGCGCCGCGCATCGTCTGGCTGATGCTGCCGGCGGGCGAGGCCACGGAGACGGCGCTCGATACGCTCACCCCCCTGCTCTCGCCGGGCGATCTCGTGGTCGATGGGGCCAATGCCTATTACAAGGACGATCAGCGCCGCGCCAGCAGCCTGGCGGCGCTGAAGATCGAGTTTGCCGATGCCGGCGTATCCGGCGGCGTATGGGGGCTGGAGAACGGCTACTGCATCATGTTCGGCGGCAGCGACGCTGCGGCTGCGCGCCTCAAGCCCTACATGGAAGCGCTCGCGCCCACGCCGACCACCGGCTGGCTGCACACCGGGCCGGTCGGCTCCGGCCACTTCGTCAAGATGGTCCACAACGGCATCGAGTACGGCATGATGCAGGCCTTCGCCGAAGGCTTCGCGCTGATGAAGAACAAGCCGGGCTTCGATCTCGATCTCGGCGAAATCGCCGAACTGTGGCGGCACGGCAGCGTGGTGCGTTCCTGGCTGCTGGACCTGTCCGCCGATTTCCTGGCGAAGGATCAGGCGCTGGAATCCATCGAACCCTTCGTCGCCGACTCCGGCGAGGGGCGCTGGACCGCACTGGAATCGGTCGAGCAGGGCATCCCCGCGCCGGTGATGTCGCTCGCCCTGATGATGCGATTCGCCAGCCAGGGCAGGAACGATTACGCCGCGAAAATGCTGGCGAAAATGCGCCAGGGATTCGGCGGCCATGCGGTGAAGGAGCGCTGAGATGAATCTGGCCAAGAACGTGAGCCCCGACGACCTGCCGTGTTCGTTCGTCATCTTCGGCGCGACCGGCAACCTCGCGTCGAACAAGCTGCTGCCCGCGCTCTATCACCTGGAGGTGGCGGCCCGGCTGGCCGAATCGCTCACCATCATCGCGTTTTCGCGCCGCGACTGGACCACCGAAAGCTGGCGCGAGCACGTGCGCGAAGTGCTCCGGGGCAAGATCAAGGGCTCGCTCGATACGCCGGTATTCGAGCGCTTCATCGCCCGCTTCGCCTACCACAAGGGCGATCTCAACGATGTCGAGTCCTTCCGCGCGCTGGCGGAACGCCTGCCGCCGGAGTCGGCCTGCTCGAGTGCGGTGTTCTACCTGGCGATCAAGCCGGCCGAATTCGGTGCGGTCATCCAGAACCTCGAAGCGGTCGGGCTCAACAAGCCGCGCGGGCTGAACCGGGTGGTGATCGAAAAGCCCTTCGGCGAGGATCTTGAATCGGCCCAGATGCTGAACCGTCTCCTGCACCAGTATTTCGACGAGGAACAGGTCTACCGCATCGACCATTTTCTCGGCAAGGAAACCGTGCAGAACCTGCTGGTTTTCCGCTTCGCCAACACGCTGATCGAGCCGCTGTGGAACCGCAACTTCATCGACCACGTACAGATCACGGTGGCCGAATCGATCGGCATCGAGAAACGTGCCGATTACTACGATCACGCGGGTGCGCTGCGCGACATGCTGCAGAACCACCTGATGCAGCTGCTCACCGTCGTGGCGATGGAGCCGCCGCCCGCGCTCGAGGCCGACGCGTTGCGCGACGAAAAGGTCAAGGTGTTGCGCTCGATCCGGCCGATCGGAAAACGCGCGGTCCATGCCCATGCGGTGCGGGCCCAGTATGCGCGCGGCAGCGTGGACGGACAGATGGTGCAGGCCTACCAGCAGGAGGACGACGTCGAGCCGAACTCGATCACCGAAACCTTTGTCGCGGCCAAGTTCTATATCGACAACTGGCGCTGGCGCGGGGTGCCGTTCTACCTGCGTACCGGCAAGCGCATGTCGCGTCAGACCTCGATGATCGCGATCCGCTTCCGCCATCCGCCGCAGCAGTTGTTCCGCGAGACGCCACTTGAAACGATCGCGCCGAACTGGGTGCTGCTGTCGATCCAGCCGGAGGAATCGATGCACATGGAAATCCATGTCAAGCAGCCGGGCCTCGACATGGACACGCGGGTGATGCAGATGAACGCGAGCTTCCTGAAGACCGACGAACAGACGCTCGATGCCTACGAGACCCTGCTGCTCGACGTGATCGAGGGCGACCGCTCGCTGTTCATCCGTTTCGACGAAGTCGAATGGGCGTGGCAGGTCGTCGATCCGATCCTCAAGAACTGGACGGTCGAGCGCGAATTCATCCCGACCTATCCCGCCGGCTCGTGGGGCCCGGCCGAGGCGAACCGGCTCTTCGACAGCGACGACCAGACCTGGCGCAACGAGGTATGACGCTGCCTGAGTGGCGTGTGTTCGAATCGGCCGATGTGCTGGTGCCCCGGCTGGCCGATGCAGTATGCGTCGAAGCTGCGGGCGCCATCGCCGCGCGCGGGGTCTTCCATCTGGTGCTGGCGGGCGGCAGCACGCCGCTCGCGCTGTATCGCGCGCTGGCCGACCGGCAAGCGGGCGATGCGCGCTGGCAGGTGTGGTATGGCGACGAGCGCTGCCTGCCGGCGGATCATCCCGAGCGCAACAGCGCGATGGCCGAAGCGGCCTGGCTGGCCGCGTCGCGCATTCCGCCTGAAAACCGGCGTCCGATTCCTGCCGAACGCGGCGTGCGCGAGGCCGCTGCCAGATATGCCGAATGGCTGAAAGGCATCGGTGATTTCGATGTGGTGCTGCTCGGCATGGGCGAGGACGGTCATACGGCCAGCCTGTTTCCGGGACAGGACTGGGGCGTGGCTCCCGACAGCCCGGATGTACTGGCGGTGCACGACGCGCCAAAGCCTCCGCCCGAGCGGGTGAGCCTGTCGGCAGCGCGGTTGAGCCGCAGTCGGCGAGTGTGGTTTGTGGTCACCGGCCCGGGCAAGCGCAGTGCGATCGCGCGCTGGAAAAACGGTGAGGCTTTGCCGGCGTCGGCACTCCATGGCGGACTGGAAACCGTGGCCTGGCTGGACGCGATGGCCTGGCCCGAGGGGGCGTGATTACTCCGCTGAGTCCGGCTCCCGTGCGAGCGTTTTTTGGGATTTGTTGGTCGCAGCCGCCAGCATTGCCTGCCGCGACGCCGGCGTCTCCAGGCTGATGCGCCCGAGCGTGCCGCTGCGGTAGTCGGTCAGCAGGATCATCGCGGCCTTTTCCAGATCGAGTTCGCCGCCGCGTCCCTTGAGGATGCAGCCGCGCTTCTTCGCCACCGCTTCCAGCACGCCGGTCGCATCCAGCCCTTCGAGCGCGAAGCCGTAGCGCGCCTTCAGCAGCCCCGGATAGCGCTCGAGCAGGATGCCCGCCAGAAACACCGCCACTTCCTCGTCGATCACCGCATTGCGGCCGATGGCGTGGCTGGCCGCCAGCATGAAGCCGTCGGCGTCATGCTCGATCTTCGGCCAGGTCATCCCCGGCGTATCGACCAGGATCAGGCGCGGCGACAGGTTGATGCGCTGCTGCGACTTGGTCACCGCCGGCTCGTCGCCGACCGCGGCCACCTTGCGCTTGACCCAGGTGTTCATCAGCGTCGATTTGCCGACGTTGGGGATGCCCATGATCATCATCCGCAGCGGCTTGAAGGTGTCGTCGCGGTGCGGCGCCAGCTTCTGCGCCAGCGCCGGCAGCCTGGCGACGTCGCCCGGCTTCTTGGCGGAAATCGCCACCGCCAGCACGCCCGGCTGCCTGTTGTAGTAGTCGAGCCAGGCGCGCGTCGCCTCGGGGTCGGCGAGGTCGGACTTGTTCAGCAGCTTGAGGCAGGGCCGCTGCCGGAAGTGGCGCAGCTCGTGAATCATCGGGTTGCTGCCGGCTTCCGGCAGGCGCGCGTCGAGCACCTCGACCACCACGTCGATCTGCGCCATCGTCTCCGCGGCCTTCTTGCGCGCGGTGGTCATGTGACCGGGGAACCACTGGATCGGCATGGCGTGCGTGTGTAAGGGAAAGGTGGGGATTATCCCACCTGTTGTACGGCTTGAGGCTCGGATTCGTGGAGGGGCTGTGAGGGGCGGGTGAATGGCAACTATTTACTTGCCGATAACGAAGATCATGCCGGTATTGCAAGACCGGACGTGGTCCTGCGCATTTCTGGATGAAATCGTCAACGTGGAAGGCCCGCTGATGAGCATGGATGATCAATCATCTCATAATATTATTATTACCAAAATGTAACTATGGTGTTGATGGTTTGTTGGTCTTGCCTCTGTAATCTCGGATTCGAATCAGTAATGACTACTGATTCATTCTTTCTTAATCCAAAAAGGAGTTAGCCATGTATAAAAAATTCTTGATTGCAGGTGCTGCTAGTGTTTTTGCATTCTCCGCCTTTGCTTCGGACATGAAAAATGTCAAAGAATCCTACAGTCTTAAGGATGGCTCAGCCGTACACATTTTTAATGATGGGAAGATGGGCATGGAGGATCAGGTTGGCCGCGGTATGCTCATGGAAGAAGGCCATGTAATGGAAACGAAGGACGGTCAGAAAATCGTAATGAAAGGTAACGAGTTTTGGCGCGTCGAAAACCATCGCCTCGGTTATGGTTATGAGTAAACGCGTCGGGCGCCAAGCAAGGATCATAGGTACTGAGCCTCCGTCCCGTGGGGCAAGGGTCGTTGCCAGTTAAGCCTGAAAAGTGTCCCCCGTCCCGGTGCTGGGTGATTGGCGTTTCCCCGGGGCGGTTTTGGGTTGCAAACGATTTGCGGAAGTAAGAGGGGCTTGCTTTTTCATTGGCCTGTTTTCCAGACAGGCCTCAATCCGGGAACCATCATGGGGCCGGATTTTGCCTTTCGCCATCGAGCCTTAACCCGCACCGCCCCCACTTCCCATGCCATGCGCCGCTCGCAACACCAGCGCATCAAAATCTTCCGCCCTCATCAGCCCGCGCTCGGCGACGATGTCGCGCACAGGGCGTCCGGACTGCTCCGATTCCTTGGCGACTTCGGCCGCCCGGTTATAGCCGATCCGGGTGTTGAGCAGGGTGGCGAGCGCGACGCTCTGGTGGATGAAGAAGGCGCAGCGCTCGCGGTTGACGACGATGCCCTTGAGGTTCTTCTCGGTGGCGGCGTTCATCGCGTTGGCCAGCCAGTCCATGGCGTCGAACAGCGCGCTGCCCAGGGCAGGCATCATCACGTTCAGTTCCATCTGCCCGGCCTGCACCATGTAGCACACCGCGGCGTCCTGCCCCAGCACCTGGAAGCACACCTGGTTCAGCATCTCGAACATCACCGGGTTGACCTTGCCGGGCATGATGGACGACCCGGGCTGCACCGGCGGCAGCTGGATTTCGCCGAGGCCGGTGCGCGGGCCGGAGGCGAGCAGGCGCAGGTCGTTGGAGATGCGGGTGAGTTCGAGCGCGAGGTTGCGGATCTCGCCCGACAGCCGCGCGAGGTCGTTCATCGACTGCATCTGCGCGACCAGCTGGCCGACGCGGATCGGCTCGCCGGTCAGCCTGGCCAGTTCGGCGGCGACGCGCGCCGGGTAGTCGGGCGAGGTGTTGAGGCCGGTGCCCGCGGCCGAGCCGCCGAGGCCGATTTCGCACAGCGCCGGGCGCACGGCGTCGAGGCTCGCGGCGCAGCGCGTGAGCGTCCACGCATAGCCGGCGAATTCCTGCCCCAGCGTGGTCGGCACCGCGTCCTGCAAATGGGTGCGACCCGACTTCACGGTGTCCTTTTCGCGCTCGGCGAGCCGGCTGAATTCCGCAGCCATGGCGTGCACCGCCGCGGTCAGTCGCGGCAGCTTGGCCAGCACGGCGAGGCGGATCGCGGTGGGGATGGTGTCGTTGGTCGACTGCCCCATGTTGACGTCGTCGTTGGGGTTGACCGGCTTGTAGACGCCTTTCTCGCCGCCGAGCGCCACGTTGGCGAGGTTGGCGATGACCTCGTTGCTGTTCATGTTGTGGCTGGTGCCGGCGCCCGCCTGGAAACGGTCGACGACGAACTGGTCGACGCATTCGCCGGCGAGGATTTTTTCGCTGGCGGCGACGATGGCGTCGCGCTTCTGCTCGGAAAGCCAGCCCGGCTGGCAATTGGCACGCGCGGCGGCGAGCTTGATCCGCACGTGCGCTAGTACGAAATCCTTATCCGGAAGGCGGCCCGAAATGGGAAAATTGGCCACGGCGCGCGCGGTCTGTGCGCCATACCAGGCATCCCGGGGAACCTGGACTTCGCCAAGCGAGTCTTTCTCGATGCGAACTTCATTCATGATGGTAGAACCCATGCAGACATTACAAAGTGGTCGATTTTATCCGATATGGCTGGCGGGGCTCCTGCTGGCGCTGGCCGCCTCGTTGGCCCAGGCCGGTGGCTTCAGGCTGACCGATACCGAGGGCAAGATACACAGTCTGGAAGGCTACAAGGGCAAGTGGGTGCTGGTGAATTTCTGGGCGACCTGGTGCCCGCCCTGCCAGGAGGAGATTCCCGACCTGATCGCGCTGCATGACGACAAGAAAAACAACCTCGTGGTGATCGGCATCGCCATGGATTACCGGAATGCCAAACAGGTGACCGATTTCGCGGATGGCCTGCTGGTCGATTACCCGATCGTGCTGGGCAACGCCCAGGTGGCCAGCACGATCGGGCCGATAGAGGGCTTGCCGACCACCTATCTTTACAACCCGGACGGCAAAATGGTTGCCCGGCAGGTGGGGGCGATCACCCGCGAAGCGGTGGAAGGCTTCATCGCCAAAAAGGGCGCGCGTACCCAAAAATGAGCCTGTTTGGAGGCAGAGGAGACTTCATGCGTCAACTGTTCATTGCATTCCTCATGTTTGCCGCATCCGCATCCGCACATGCCGAGACGCGCGATCCGCTCAACTATTTCTTCCAGCCCAAGTTCGGCGATTTCAAGGCCGAGCTCCAGACCGCGAGGGAGCAGGGCAAGAAGGGTGTGTTCCTGTTTTTTGAAATGGACGAATGTCCTTTCTGCGAGCGCATGAGAAGCACCATCCTGAATCAGTCAGACGTTCAGGACGCGTACCGCGCGCAGTTTCTGCTGTACCCGATCGACGTCAACGGCGATACGCCGATGACCGATTTCCAGGGCAGGCACACCACCGAAAAGGCTTTCGCGCTCGCCAATCGCGTGCGTGCCACGCCGACGATGCTGTTCATCGATCTCGATGGCAAAGTGGTCACGCGCTATCTCGGCCCCACCAAGGACAAGGCCGAATTCCTGCTCCTGGGCAAGTATGTGGCTGACGGCGTCTACGCGACCGAGCCCTTCACCAGATACAAACAAGGCAAATGAGGCGCGCGGCGTGGGTCGCGTTGCTGGCGTGGCTACTGTCCGCCACGGCTTCGGCCGGGCAGTTGACGCTGGAGGAGGCGCTGGCGAGCGTGGCGGCCCCTCATCCCGACCTGCGGATCGCCCAAAGCGACCTGGCAGTCGCCCGCGCTGATCGCAAAGAGGCGGCCAGCCAACGGGATTTCAGCCTGTTTCTGGACGGCAGCCTGCGCACGGGGCGCCGGCCGGAAGGCGACTGGAAGCCCGACAACGTCGGCCGCATCGTCGCGCGCAAGCCGCTGTTCGATTTCGGACGCAGCAGCCAGGCCATCGCGGCGGCGGATGACGAGGTCGCTGCCCGGCAGGAAGCGCTCTACACGGTGGAAAGCCTGCGCCGCATCGACATCATGGCGCGCTACTTCGATGTGCTGATGGCCGACAGGCAGTACGGCGCCGACAACGAGTTCATGGCGGTCGCCTATGTCGCGTGGGACAACGCGAAGGACCGCTTCAAGGTGGGCCAGATCAGCCAGCCCGACCTGCTGAAACTGGAGACCGAGTACCAGGATATCCGCGAGCGGCGAAACGCGAGCGAGCAGCGCATGCGCAGTGCGCGGCAGCGGCTTGCCCAGGCCATCTATCGTCCCGACACGCTGCCCGAAGAGCTGGTCGAGCCCGAACTCAAGGACAATGCCCGCCCGGTGCCGGGATACGAAACCCTGCTGCCCTGGGTCATGGCGAAGAATCCGCGCGTACGCGCACTGCAGGCGCAGTTGGCGGCGGCGGATGCGCGTCTTGCGGCGATTCGCGCGGAGCGCAATCCGACGCTGGACGCCGAGGTGATAGGCGGCGGCTACAGCCGGGGCGCGATCACGCGCGACGAGATCAGCGCCGGACTGGTGTTCACGATTCCGCTTTATCAGGGTGGACGCGTGGACGCCCGGATTGCCCGCGACCTGGCGCAAAAGGAACGGATCGCCGCCGAACTGGAAAAACTCAAGTTCGACCTCTCCGACACGCTGCTCGCGACCCTGCAGGAAATCGAGTGGCTGCGCGGCAGCAGCCGCGCAGCCGCCGACAAGCAGATCGAATACCGCGACTGGGCGCTGGAGCGCGCGCGCGCGGAATACGAACTGGAACTGAAAACCAACCTGGGCACCAGCATGGCCGAAACCCAGGTAGCGCTCATACGCCGCAAGCAGGTGGACTACCGCCTGGCGCTGGCGCTGGCGCGATTGCAGGCATTGTCCGGCGGCAGCCTGCCGCCTGTTGAGGGAGCACGTAAATGAATCAGCGCATGGCGGCCATCGCACTGGCCGGATTGAGCCTGGCGGGGGCGAGCCCGCTATGGGCGGCGGACAAGGTCGAACTCACCACGCGCGTGTCCGGCATGGTGGAAGCGGTGCTCGTCAAGCCTGGCCAGCATGTCAAGAAGGGCGCAGTGCTGCTGCGTCTGGACAGGACCGTCCTGCAGGCGCGTCTCGAGGAAGCGCAGGCGGAGTTGGCCCGTGCGCAGGCCGATGAGGCGGATGCCAAGCGCGAGCAGGGGCGTGCGCAGGAACTGTACGACCGCACGGTTTCATCGACCAGTGAACTGGAGGCCGCCGAACTGCGCTATGCACGTGCGCAGGCGGCCCTGTCGGCCGCCAAGGCGCGCCGTGTGATTGCACGAAAGAATCTGGCGGATGCCGATCTCAAGGCGCCGTTCGATGGCGTGGTGAAGGCGGTCCCCGGTGGGCCGGGCACCGTCGTGGTCGCGGATTGCCAACCGAAACCGTTGATCATCCTGGATCCCGGTCAGCGCTGAGAGAGCCGGTCGGCTCAAGCGGCCCTGCGCTTGAAGCCTGCTTCGGCCAGGGACAGCCGGAAAACGGCCTCCGGCGACGTGTCAGCCGGCCATGCGCCTGGCGATTTCCGCTTCCATTTCCGCCGACTGATGCGGCGACGCCACGGCGGCGATCACCTTGCAGCACATCGGCAGGACGGCGTTGAAGGCGGCCAGATCCTGCGCCTCGCTCATTTTCCGGTAGGCGGGGGATTGGGTCCCCACCAGTCTGGCCAGGAATTCGAGCGCATAGCTGCGGGCAATTTCCAGGCGGGCGGGAGACTGCGCGGCCACGGGCGCTTCCGCTGCCGCCGGACGGCTGGGTGCGGCGGCCGGCGCGCGCTGCCCGCCCGCCACGTTGCGCAAGGTCTGGATAAACCCGCTCTGCAGCAAATCGTTCACCATCGCTTCGAGCTCGGCGCAGTTGGGCATCTTCTTGCAGAGCTCGCCAAATGAAATGCCGTCCCCCAGGCTGAACAGGATCTGTCGCTGCCTGGGGCGCAAGGTGTGGCCAAGATTGAAGATTTCTTCCTGTCCCTTGGCCGTACGGGACAAGTGCATTGTCATATCCATGGTCGCCTCCGTTGTTGTGATGTAACTGGTACAACTTCGAGCATTGAGCATGGTCCGTGCCAGGGCGAGGGAAACGTCAGAAGGCCTGGATCTTCAAGGCATGCAGCGGGATGTGCCGACGTCCTGCGAAGCGGATCGGGGGGCAAAGCCGGCGGTGGCGTGACGGCCGGTTGAACTTTCGTCAGAGGTGGGGAAGGCGTTGCGCCGTGCAAGGACTTGCTGTCGGCCGGAACCGCCGAGGCGGCGGCACCATCCATGCGCCTGCCGGCTTCTTGTCCCGGCCCCCGAACGGGGGGATTTCAGCTGCGCGAGTCGGGGGCGGCGCGATTGTCGGCCGATTGGGTGCGGGGCGTGTAATCCCAGTTGTGCTTCCAGGCGTTGACGACGAGCGTCGGATATTCCGGCTGGCCCAGGCTGCCGTTGTAGCGGCCCAGGGCGCGGAACAGGTCGCCGTGTTCGATGTCGATGTAATAACGCAGGATCAGCGCGCCGTATCGCAGATTGGTGCGCAGCTGGAACAGGTTGTGGTCGGGGCTGCCGATGGTTCTGACCCAGAACGGCATCACCTGGGTGTAGCCGCGTGCGCCCACCGGCGATACCGCGTATTTGCGGAATCCGCTTTCGACCTGGATCAGGCCCAGCATCAGCTGCGGGTCGATGCCGGCCCGCGACGCTTCCCAGTGCAGCGTGGTGAGGAATTCGAGCCGCTCGGCTTCGTCCGGCATGCGCTTGGCCAGCCGGCGCGACATTTCCTTCAGCCATGCGGCGCCGTCGGCCGGATTGCGGAATGCCGTGCGGGTGACCGGGGTGTCCGCCAGCGCCCGCTGCAGGGACGAGCGCACATTGGCCGACATCGCCTCTTCGAGCTGCCCGCCCGCAACCGCGGGCTGGGCAAGCAGCAAAGCGGCGATCAGCAGGCTGATGTGCGTCGTCTTGTTCATGTCAGCGTTCCAGCAATCCTGTCAAGAATTTCCTTGCATCGGCGAGTGCGATTTTCTGCGCCTCGCCGCTCTGGCCAGGCGCGGCGCGCCGGGCCTGGTATTCGATCACGCCATCCTTCAGCCCGCGCTCGCCCACGGTGACGCGGTGCGGGATGCCGATCAGCTCGGCGTCGGCGAACATCACGCCGGGGCGTTCGTCGCGGTCGTCCAGCAGCACGTCGAACCCGGCGGCAGTCAATTCAGCATACAACGTATCGGCGGCGGTTTTAACCATTTCGCTCTTGCCGTAGCCGATCGCCACGATCACCAGCAAGAACGGTGCCATCGCCTTCGGCCAGATGATGCCGCGGTCGTCGTGGTGCTGCTCGATGGCCGAGGCCACGATGCGCGACACGCCGATGCCGTAGCAGCCCATTTCCATCACCTGCGCGCGGCCCGCCTCGTCCAGGTAGGTGGCATTCATCGCCTGCGAATACTTGCTGCCGAGCTGGAACACGTGGCCGACCTCGATGCCGCGGCACAGTTGCAGGCTTCCTTTCCCATCCGGGCTGGGGTCGCCGGGGACGACATTCCTTATATCGGCCACAACATCGGGTTCCTGCAGGTCGCGGCCGAAATTGACCCCGGCGAGGTGCAATTTGGGCTTGTTGGCGCCGCACACGAAATCGCTCATCGCGGCGACCGTGCGATCGGCGATGACCTTGATTGTCGTGCGATCGAGCCCGACCGGCCCCAGGAAGCCGGGCGGGCAGTCGAAAACGGCGCGGATTTCGGTTTCGTTCGCCAGCCGGAAATCCGCCATGCCTTCCAGCTTGCCGAGCTTGACCTCGTTCAGCATGTGGTCGCCGCGCAGCAACAGGACGATCATCTGCTCGCCGGCGATGACGGCGATGAGCTTCACGGTGCGCGCAAGCGGAATGTCGAGCAGCGCGGCGACGTCCTCGCAGGTGGTCTGCTTCGGCGTGTCCACCTCGCGCAGCGCTTCCTGCGGCGCCACACGCGGCGCGGCGGGGGCGAGCGCCTCGGCGAGCTCGACGTTGGCGGCGTAGCCGGAGTCCGGGCAATAGGCGATCAGGTCCTCGCCGGAGTCGGCCAGCACGTGGAATTCGTGCGAGGCCGAGCCGCCGATGGCGCCGGTGTCGGCCGCCACCGGGCGGAAGGTCAGCCCCAGCCGGGTGAATATCCGCCCGTAGGCGTCGTACATCGTCCGGTAGGTTGCGGCGAGACTGTCCTTGCTGGCGTGGAAGGAATACGCGTCCTTCATCAGGAACTCGCGCGCGCGCATGACGCCGAAGCGCGGACGGATCTCGTCGCGGAACTTCATCTGGATCTGGTAGAAGTTGACCGGCAATTGCCGGTAGCTCTTGATCTCGCGGCGCGCGACGTCGGTGATGACCTCCTCGTGGGTGGGGCCGAAGCAGAAGTCGCGCAGGTGGCGGTCCTTGATCTTCAGCATCTGCGGGCCGAACACCGCCCAGCGGCCGGTTTCCTGCCACAGCTCGGCGGGTTGCACCGCCGGCATCAGCAGTTCGATCGCGCCGGCGCGGTTCATTTCCTCGCGCACCACGGCCTCGACGCGGCGCAGCACGCGCAGGCCCAGCGGCATCCAGGTATACAGCCCCGACCCCAGGCGCTTGATGAGGCCGGCGCGCAGCATCAGCTTGTGGCTGACGAGTTCGGCCTCGGACGGGGCTTCCTTGGTGGTGGAGATGAAGAACTGGGTGGTGCGCATGGTGGAATAATCAGGACGGAAACGCGCATTTTAACGTGCGGACGAGTAATCTTTCGCGCTCGATTTTGGGACGGGATGGCCATGCGCTTGAAGTTTGGTAAACGCCGGGCAGGCGACGATGGACTGGAAGTGACCGAGGAACGCGGCACGCGCACGCTGCATCTGGGCAGCCGCGCGATCCAGAGCGCGATGCGCGTGAGCCGGCCGTGGGACCTGGAACTCGCCTATACCCGCGCGATGATGGGTTTCCTGATGTTCAACCCCATGCCGCAGGACGTGCTGATGATCGGCCTCGGCGGCGGCTCGCTCGCCAAGTTCATCCGCAGGCAGCGGCCGCAGACGCGCATCACCGCGGTGGAAATCGATCCGCGGGTCATTGCCGCCGCGCGCACGCATTTCGAGTTGCCGCCGGACGACGCCGCGCTCACCGTGGTCGAGGCCGACGGCGCGCTTTACGTGCGCCAGCATCCCGGCAGCGCCGATGTCATCCTGCTCGACGGCTTTGACGCGGGCAACCAGGTCGAGGCGCTGGCGACGCAGACGTTTTATGCGGCCTGCCGCCGCGTCTTGAAGCCGGGCGGCATTCTGGTGGTGAATCTGTGGGGGCGCGACAGCGAATTTGCCGAGTATTTCGCGCGCCTGGCGCGGGCTTTCGACGGCGAGGTCGGCTGGATCTCGGTGCAGAACAAGACCAACGTCATCGTATTCGGCTTCGCCGAGCCGGGCGCGGCCGCTCGGCTCGACGCGGTGCGGCCGAAGCTGGAAGACCTGTCGAAGCGCTGGGGGCTCGACCTGCGCGGCTTTGCGCGCGATTTTCAGTGGGCGGAAGGGATCGCCCCCTTGCTGGAATAGCGGATCCGGACAGGGGGCGGATGCGCTGTTCAGGCCCCGGAAATCCCAATTAAAACAATGCGTAACGACGGTTTTTCTGCCGCCGCCGGTTTGCAATTTCCGGCGGGTGTGAAAGAATGCAGGTAATTGTATTTATGAATGGTGGCGGCCATGATTGACCGAGAAGGGTACCGCCCGAACGTAGGCATCGTCTTGTGCAATGCGCGCAACCAGGTCTTCTGGGGCAAACGCGTCAACCAGCACGCCTGGCAGTTTCCCCAGGGCGGCATCAATGCAGGGGAAACGCCGGAACAGGCCATGTTCCGGGAACTGGAAGAGGAAGTGGGCTTGCAGCCCGGGCACGTGCGCATACTGGGCCGCACGCGCGAATGGTTGCGTTACGACGTGCCCCCCCACTGGACGCGGCGCGACAGCCGCGGCCTGTACCGCGGCCAGAAGCAGATATGGTTCTTGCTGCGTCTGACCGGGCGCGATTGCGACGTGTCGCTGCGCGCCAGCAGCCATCCTGAATTCGACGCCTGGCGCTGGAACGAATACTGGGTGCCGATGGATGCGGTGGTCGACTTCAAGCGCGAGGTCTACCGCCTGGCGCTCGAGGAGCTCGAGCGCTATCTGCACAAGGACGTGCGGCATTCACGGAACCGCGCGCCGCGTCTGTGTGACCGGCGCGGCGCGGCTCAGGATCTGCTGTTAAAGCCCTGATCCCGGAATGGCGAAGGCGTGATGAAGATACGAGTCCATGCTTCAACCACGCTGACGACATCCGCCGGGTCAGGGCCGGGGCTGCCCTTGTGGCAGATTGCGCCCACGCGTGATCTTGCCGGAAAGCGGCTGACCGATTTCATGATGCTCATCCCGCGTTTGCGCAGCCGGCCGCACGCCGAGATCGAACAGGCGTCGCGCGATATCCAGGCCGTGCTCGCGTTGCACCAGGATGTCGTATTTGCCGACCTCAACCTGAAACTGAACCTGTTGTGGGTGTCCTTGCGGCCGCGTCCGGGGGCGATCAGCGAACTGGCGGCGGCGATTCGCCTGCGCGTACCCGAGGCGGTGCTGGTGGCGCATTACGCCGAACCCCGCTAGGCGGATTGCGGATTTCAGCAGCCGTGCAGATGCGTCCGGGAGTCTGCTCCCGGCCCGCCTGGTCACGTCGCGCGCCCGGCAATGCCCCTGCAAATGGCATGGAATCCCGCGTCCTTTCTGCGTTCCCGTCCACCCAAAGCGGCAGAATTCGTTAAAATGAGCGATTGCTAATTAACCCGCTGGAGCAAACATGGCCGTTTCTGAACTTCAGGTGCAGACCGCACTGAAAGAGTTGGTCGACCCCAACACGCACAAGGACTACGTCTCGACCAAATCCGCCCGCAACATCAAGATCGACGGCGGCGCCGTCTCGGTCGACATCCTGCTGAGCTACCCGGCGCAGAGCCAGCTGGCCGCCATCAGGCAGCAGGTCGAAGACAAGATCAAAAGCATCGATGGCGTGACCGGCGCCACCGCCAACGTCACGTTCAAGATCGTGTCGCACAGCGTGCAGCGCGGCGTCAAGCTGATCCCCAACGTCAAGAACATCATCGCCGTGGCCTCCGGCAAGGGCGGGGTCGGCAAGTCGACCACCGCGGTCAACCTGGCGCTGGCGCTGGCCGCCGAAGGCGCGCGCGTCGGCATGCTGGACGCCGACATCTACGGCCCGTCGCAGCCGACCATGCTCGGCATCACCGACAAGCCCGAGTCCACCGACGGCAAGAACCTGGAGCCGCTGATCGGTCACGGTATCCAGGCGATGTCGATCGGCTTCCTGATCGACGTCGAGACGCCCATGGTGTGGCGCGGCCCGATGGTCACCCAGGCGCTGGAGCAACTGCTGAACAACACCAACTGGAGCGACCTCGATTACCTCGTGGTCGACCTGCCGCCGGGCACCGGCGACATCCAGCTGACGCTGGCGCAGCGCGTGCCGGTGACCGGCGCGGTGATCGTCACCACGCCGCAGGACATCGCGCTGATCGATGCGCGCAAGGGACTGAAGATGTTCGAGAAGGTGGGCATCCCCATCATCGGCGTGGTCGAGAACATGAGTCTCCATATCTGCTCGAACTGCGGCCACGAAGAGCGCATCTTCGGCGAAGGCGGCGGCGAGCGCATGTGCAAGGACTACAGCGTGGAATTCCTCGGCGCGCTGCCGCTCGACGGGGCGATCCGTGCCGACACCGACTCCGGCAAGCCGTCGGTGGTGTCCGACCCGAACGGCCGCGTGACCGAGATCTACAAGCAGATCGCGCGCCGGGTTGCTGTTAAGATTGGCGAAACCGCGGTGGATCACTCCGCCAAGTTCCCCAACATCGTCATTTCCAATACCTGATGAGCATCAAGTCCGACCGATGGATCCGCCGCATGGCGGCTGAGCATGGCATGATCGAACCGTTCGAACCGGGGCAGATCAAACAGGCCGGCGGCAAGTCCATCGTGTCGTACGGCACGTCCAGCTACGGCTACGACGTGCGCTGTGCCAGTGAATTCAAGCTGTTCACCGACATCAACACCACGATCGTCGACCCCAAGGCGTTCGACCCGAACTCCTTCGTCGAGGTCCGGGGCGATTCCTGCATCATCCCGCCGAATTCCTTCGCGCTGGCACGCACGGTGGAATACTTCCGCATTCCGCGCAGCGTGCTGACCATCTGCCTCGGCAAGAGCACCTACGCCCGCTGCGGCATCATCGTCAACGTGACGCCGCTGGAACCCGAGTGGGAAGGGCATGTTACGCTGGAGTTTTCCAACACCACGCCGCTGCCCGCGCGCATCTACGCCAACGAAGGCGTGGCGCAGATGCTGTTCCTCGAATCCGACGAGGTGTGCGAAACCTCGTACAAGGACCGCGGCGGCAAATACCAGGGCCAGGTCGGCGTGACCCTGCCGAAAATTTAATCCCCGGTATCCCGGGGATTCGTATAATCCGCTTTTTCAGTCCGCCCATCCCTACGGCTTCCCTCTGGAGCAGGCCATGCGCTTCCGTTTTCCCGTTGTCATCATTGACGAAGACTTCCGCTCCGAAAATGCCTCGGGGCTGGGTATTCGCGCACTCGCCGAAGCCATCGAGAAGGAAGGCATGGAAGTGCTGGGCGTCACCAACTACGGCGACCTGACCTCGTTCGCCCAGCAGCAGGCGCGCGCCTCGGCCTTCGTGCTGTCGATCGACGACGAGGAACTCGCCGGCAGCGACGAGGATACGAAAAACGCGTTGCAGAAGCTGCGCGGCTTCGTCGAGGAAGTGCGTTTCCGCAATGCGGAAATCCCGATCTTCCTGCACGGTGAAACCCGCACCGCGCGCCACATCCCGAACGACATCCTGCGCGAGCTGAACGGCTTCATCCACATGCTGGAAGACACGCCGGAGTTTCTCGCCCGCTACATCGGGCGCGAGGCGCGCGCCTACCTCGATTCGCTGGTGCCGCCGTTCTTCCGCGCGCTCACCCACTACGCGGCCGACGGTTCCTATTCCTGGCACTGCCCGGGGCACTCCGGCGGCGTCGCCTTCCTGAAGGCGCCGATCGGCCAGATGTTCCACCAGTTCTTCGGCGAAAACCTGCTGCGCGCCGACGTCTGCAACGCGGTCGACGAACTCGGCCAGCTGCTCGACCACACGGGCCCGGTGGGGGCGTCGGAGCGCAACGCGGCGCGCATCTTCAACTGCGACCACCTGTTCTTCGTCACCAACGGCACCTCGTCGTCGAACAAGATGGTGTGGCACGCCACCGTGGCGCCGGGCGACATCGTCGTGGTCGACCGCAACTGCCACAAATCCATCCTGCACGCCATCATGATGTGCGGCGCGATCCCGATCTTCCTCACGCCGACGCGCAACCACTACGGCATCATCGGGCCGATCCCGCTGGACGAATTCCGCCCCGAGAACATCGAGAAGAAGATCGCCGCGCATCCGTTCGCCCGCGACGTGAAGCGCAAGCCGCGCATCCTCACCATCACCCAGTCGACCTACGACGGCATCCTCTACAACGTCGACATGATCAAGGAACTGCTCGGCGACTACATCGACACCCTGCATTTCGACGAAGCCTGGCTGCCGCACGCGACCTTCCACGACTTCTATCGCGGCATGCATGCCATCGGCCGCGACCGTCCGCGCGCCAAGGATGCGCTGGTGTTCGCCACCCAGTCCACCCACAAGCTGCTGGCGGGCCTCTCCCAGGCCTCGCAGATCCTGGTGCAGGACTCGGTGACGCGCAAGCTCGACTTCCACCGCTTCAACGAAGCCTATCTGATGCATACCTCGACCTCGCCGCAGTACGCCATCATCGCCTCGTGCGACGTGGCGGCGGCGATGATGGAGCCGCCCGGCGGTCCCGCGCTGGTCGAGGAATCGATCAAGGAAGCGCTCGATTTCCGCCGCGCCATGCGCAAGGTCGACGATGAATTCGGCGACTCCTGGTGGTTCAAGGTGTGGGGGCCGCAGAAACTGGCCGATGAAGGCGTGGGCGACCGCGAGGACTGGATGCTGAAAGCCGGCGAACGCTGGCACGAGTTCGGCAACATCGCGCCCGGCTTCAACCTGCTCGACCCGATCAAGGCCACCGTCATCACGCCCGGCCTGGACATGGACGGCGCCTTCGCCGACTGGGGCATCCCGGCGGCGATCGTCACCAAATACCTGGCCGAGCACGGCGTCATCGTCGAGAAGACCGGGCTCTATTCCTTCTTCATCATGTTCACCATCGGCATCACCAAGGGGCGCTGGAACACGCTGGTGACCGCGCTGCAGCAGTTCAAGGCCGATTACGACGAGAACCAGCCGCTGTGGCGCGTGCTGCCCGAGTTCATCGAGAAGCATCCGCGCTACGAGAAGACCGGCCTCAAGGATCTCTGCGACAAGATCCACGCCATCTACAGGGCCAACGACGTGGCGCGGCTGACGACCGAGATGTATCTGTCGGAAATGGCGCCGGCGATGAAGCCGGCGGATGCCTTCGCCAAGATGGCGCACCGCGAGATCGAGCGGGTCGAGATCGACAAGCTCGAGGGCCGCATCACCGCCATGCTGGTGACGCCGTATCCGCCGGGGATTCCCCTGCTGATTCCGGGCGAGCGCTTCAATGCCACCATCGTGCGCTACCTGCAGTTCACCCGCGCATTCAACGAGCAATTCCCGGGCTTCGAGACCGATGTGCACGGCCTGGTCGAGGATGTGGCCGACGGCAAGGCGCGCTATTACGTCGACTGCGTGAACTGACCCTGCCATTGACTTGATTTGTCAGGCAAAAAGCGTATGATTCGCAATCCCCGGTTTGCCGGGGATTGTTTTTTAACCTTGCTCCACCGCACCGCAGCGGGGGGCTGAACCGAAAGGAACACGATGCGGCATTACGAAATCGTATTTATCGTCCATCCCGATCAGAGCGAGCAGGTGCCCGCGATGATCGAGCGCTACAAGGGCAACATCACCACGCGCGGCGGCAGCGTCCATCGCCTGGAAGACTGGGGCCGCCGCCAGATGGCCTACCCGATCCAGAAGGTCCACAAGGCCCACTACGTGCTGATGAACATCGAGTGCGACCAGGAAACCCTGGAAGAACTCGAACACGGCTTCAAGTTCAACGACGCCGTGCTGCGCCACCTGACCATCAAGCGCGACGCCGCGGTGACCACGGCCTCGCCGATGATGAAGGAAGAGAAGTCGCGCGACATGCTGGAAAGCGCCAAGCCGGAAGCGGCGGCCGAGCAGCCTGCCGCAGCCTGAGTGAGTGAACCGGCTGGTCATCAGCGGAGCCCTCATCCAGGTTGACCCTGTGCGTTACAGCCCGGCGGGCGTGCCGATTGCCGAAGCAGTCATCCTGCATCGCAGCAGTCAGACAGTGGCCACGCAGCCCCGGCAGGTGGAATGCGAGTTGACGGTCCAGGCAAGCGGATCGCTTGCCGGTCAACTGGCCCAACTGGCCACCGGAACGCAGGTCAAGCTGGAAGGCGCGTTGAACCGACGCAGCGTGAACAGCCGGCAGCTGATCCTGATATTGAATCGAATCGAAAAGGAATGAATCATGGCACGTCCCATGGGTGGAAAATCCGGCGGCAAGTTCGCCAACAAGCGCCGCGACAGCGGCAACCGCGGTCTCTTCAAGCGTCGCAAGTTCTGTCGCTTCACCGCCGAAAAAGTCGTTGAAGTCGATTACAAGGACGTCGACGTGCTGAAGGAATTCATCGCCGAGAACGGCCGCATCATCCCGGCGCGCATCACCGGCACCAAGGCGCACTACCAGCGCCAGCTGGGCACCGCGATCAAGCGTGCGCGCTTCCTGGCGCTCATGCCCTACACCGATCTGCATTGAGGAGACGACCATGCAAGTGATACTGATGGACAAAGTCGTCAACCTGGGCAATCTGGGTGACGTGGTCAAGGTGAAAGACGGCTACGCCCGCAACTTCCTGATCCCCACCGGCCGCGCACGCCGCGCCACGCAGGCCAACATGGAAGCGTTCGCCGCGCAGAAGGCCGAACTGGAACGCGTCGCCGCCCAAAAGCTGGCCGACGCCCAGGCGCGTGCCGGCAAGCTGGAAGGCGCCAGCGTGACGGTCAGCCACAAGGCCGGCGTCGATGGCCGCCTGTTCGGCTCCGTGACCAACGCCGACATCGCCGATGCCCTGAAGGCGCAAGGCCATGACGTGGTCAAGGCGGAAATCCGTTTGCCCGAAGGCCCGTTCAAGGCCATCGGCGAATACCCGGTGGTGCTGGGACTGCACCATGACGTCACTGCCAGCATCACGGTGGTGGTGGTCGGCGAGCAGTAATCCGCCGGCTACGCCAAAAAGGAGGGAGCCATCGGGCTCCCTTTTTTATTTGTCCTCAAGCCATACCCGGCTGTCCACGCCTTATCCACAGCTTGTCACTTGGTGGGCCTGAGGCGGAAGGCTAGAATCCAGCCATGGCCGCCATCCACTCGCTGACTGCAAACCCCGATTCACAACTGGCGCAAATGCGCCTGCCGCCGCACTCGCTGGAGGCCGAGCAGGCGGTGCTGGGCGGCCTGCTGCTCGACAACAGCGCATGGGACCGGATCGGCGACGTGGTGTCGGAAAGCGATTTCTACCGCCAGGATCATCGCCAGATCCTGCGCGCCATCGTGCGCCAGATCGCGGAGAACCGCCCGGCCGATGCGGTGACGGTTTCCGAGGCGCTGCAGTCCATGGGGCAGCTCGAAAACGTGGGCGGGCTGGCGTATATCGTGGCGCTGGCGAGCAATACGCCGTCCGCTGCCAACATCCGCCGCTATGCCGAAATCGTGCGCGAGCGCTCGGTGATGCGCCGCCTGGTGGAAGTGGCGACCGGGATCGCCGACAGCGCCTATGCGCCGGCGGGCAAGAGTGCCCGGCAACTGCTCGACGAGGCCGAGGCCAAGGTGTTCGAGATTGCCGAATCCGGCAGCCGCGGGCAGGCGGGCTTCACCGAAATCAAGCCGCTGCTGAAGGAGGTGGTCGAGCGCATCGACGAGCTCTATCATCGCGACAACGATTCCGGCGTCACCGGCGTGCCGACCGGGTTCCACGACCTCGACCAGAAAACCTCGGGCCTGCAGCCGGGCGACCTCGTCATCGTCGCCGGCCGGCCCTCCATGGGCAAGACCGCTTTCTCGATCAACATCGCCGAAAACGTCGCGCTCGACACCGGCCTGCCGGTCGCGGTGTTCTCGATGGAAATGGGCGGCACGCAGCTGGTGATGCGGATGATCGGATCGGTCGGCAAGCTCGACCAGCACCGGCTGCGCACCGGCAAGCTGGGCGAGGACGACTGGCAGCGCCTCACCTATGCGCTCGGCAAGCTCAACGAGGCGCCGGTCTTCATCGACGAGACGCCGGGACTCAACGTGCTCGAACTGCGCGCCCGCGCGCGCCGGCTGATGCGCCAGTGCGGCAAGCTCGGCCTCATCGTGATCGACTATATCCAGCTGATGTCGGCCAGCAGTGCAGGCGAAAACCGCGCCACCGAAATTTCGGAGATCTCGCGTGCGTTGAAGGGGCTGGCGAAAGAGTTGCACGTGCCGGTGATCGCGCTGTCGCAGCTGAACCGCGGCCTGGAGCAGCGTCCCAACAAGCGTCCGGTGATGTCCGACCTGCGCGAGTCGGGCGCCATCGAACAGGATGCCGACGTGATCCTGTTCATCTACCGCGACGAGGTCTACAACCCCGACACGCAGGACAAGGGCACCGCGGAAATCATCATCAGCAAGCAGCGCAACGGCCCCATCGGTACGGTGCGGCTGGCCTTCCTCGGCGAATACACGCGCTTCGAAACGCTGGCGCAGCCGGGTTCCTACTAGCCTCGATGCGCCCCATCCAGGCTCGAATTTCGGCCGGTGCGATGGCGCACAACCTGCGTGTGGCACGCAGCCACGCAGGGGCGGCGCGCGTGTTCGCCGTGGTCAAGGCCAACGCCTACGGGCACGGCCTGTCGCGCGCGCGGCGCGCGCTGGCGGCCGCCGACGGCTTTGCCGTGCTGACGCTGGAAGAGGCCGCCAACCTGCGGCAGATGGGCGTGGAGCAGCCCATCCTGCTGCTCGAGGGGCTGTTCGGCGCGGATGAAATCGCCACCTGCGCCGAGCTGGATTTGTGGCCCGTGCTGCACCATGCGGCGCATCTCGACTGGTTGCGGCAGCAGCCGCCCGCACGGCCGATCCAGGTCTTTCTCAAATTCGACAGCGGCATGCACCGGCTGGGGCTGCCGCTTGCCGATCACGCTGCCATCATCGCGCGGACGAAAAGCCTGGCCGGGGTGGCCGGCATCACCCTGATGACCCACTTCGCCCAAGCGGATGAACCGGCCGGCGTGGACTGGCAACTGCGTTCGTTTCTGCGTGAACTGTCGGCCTACGGCCTGCCATGGAGCAGCGCCAATTCGGCGGCGCTGCTGCGCTACCCGGACACGCTGGGCGCATGGGTCAGGCCGGGGCTGATGCTGTATGGCGCGTCGCCTTTTGCCGACGTGTCAGCCGAGCAGCTGGGGCTGCGGCCGGCGATGACCCTGCAATCGGAAGTCATCAGCGTGCAGACCCTGCAGGCGGGCGAAGGGGTGGGATATGGCCAACTGTTTCGCGCCGAACGCGCCATGCAGGTGGGGGTGGTGGCCTGCGGTTATGCGGATGGCTATCCGCGGCACGCGCTGACCGGCACGCCGGTGCTTGTCGGGGGGCGCGCCAGCCGTACCCTGGGGCGGGTGTCGATGGACATGCTCTGCGTGGACTTGAGCGGGTTCCCGGAGGCCCGGGTGGGGACGCCGGTCGTGTTGTGGGGCGAAGGCCTGCCGGTGGATACGGTGGCCGCGGCGGCGGGCACCAGCAGCTATGAACTGCTGTGCGCGCTGGCCGCCCGGGTTCCGGTCGAGGAATCCGACTAGGGCACGCTAGTGCGTGGTGCCGAACGACGGGTCGCGTGTGCCCGGCGGCAACGGCAGCCCGGCATAGCGGCTCGCCTGGGCGATCGGGCCCCGTGGAAACAGGCTGTAAAGAACCTTGTATCCGCCGAGTCCCGCAAATTCCTCTTCCAGCGCGTTGACCAGCATGCGCGCGTTGATCGTGCCGCCGTGGTCAGCGTAGCAGTCGCGGAGATAGCGAATGATCGCGAGATGGTCGTCCGTCAGCACGAGCCCGTCCTGCCGCGCCATCTCGATCGCCTGTTCTTCCGTCCAGGGTTCCAGTTCGATGAGATGGCCCCGCGCCGTGGGGCCTGCGTGTTCTTGCTCGACCAGTTTGTTGATGTCCAGCACGATGATCTCCTTGGGCCGAAGGATGTTTCTTTTATAGGATGCGCATGCCGGAAACCAAGGCGTCGCCCCGCCTTGTGAAGGCCGTCAGGCGGCGGGCAGCGGGGCCCCAAGTGCGCGGACAGGTTGGTCAGGAAGACACGCTCCCGGCTGGCGAAAAGCATTCCAGATGCCGTTCGCCCAGCGTGAATGCCGCGCAGTCCAGGCTGAGCACGGCTGCATCCAGGGCCGCCATGAACGCGGCGTGGTCGGCAATTTCCGCGTAAACCTCCATCCACAAGGCGGGATCGTCGCAGCGGCACAGGCGGCGAGGCGGCTGGCTGCAGTGCCTCGCCATCAACCCTTGCAGGGCCCCGATCCTGTCAGCGGCCATGGCTTCCTGTGCGGGGACGATGCGGTAATAGACGTAGACGTGCTTCACCTATTCCGGCAGTGCGTAAGGCAGGGGTTTGAGGGTCAGCGCGGCGCCGTCGGCGGCTTTCAGGTGCAGGGTCTGGCTGTTCGCGCTTTCGACCTGCGCGACGGCCAGCACGTCGAAGCCGCCGCTCGGCGACGGGGCCGCATTGACCACGGTGCCGGTGGCCTGGCCCTCGATGTCGGCGCTGTACAAATTGTCGCCGGGGGCCGCTTCCGCATCCACGTGCGCGAGGAACATGCGGCGCTTGAGCTTGCCCAGATACTGGCTGCGCGCGACGATCTCCTGGCCGGGGTAGCAGCCCTTCTGGAAACTGACCCCACCGATCGCCTCGAGGTTGACCATCTGCGGCACGAACTGCTCCTGCGTGGCCGCGACGATCATCGGAATGCCGGCATTGAGCCGCAGCCAGTCCCATACCGGGGCGCCGACCGGGGTGGCCGGCTGGCGCAGCACCTGCCACACGGCCGTGGCGTGCTCGGGCGCGACCGACAGCACGAACTTGTCGGCGCCGACGCGGATCACCTGGCCGACGCTGGTGGCCGCGGAGCGCATCGTGGCGTCCGGCACGGTACCCATCGCGGCGCGCACTGCCGCTTCGGCCTGCGGGCCGGCTACCACCAGCCGCACGGTTTCGTCGCTGGCGTCGCGGGCCTGCACCTTCGCCCGCAGGATGAACATGGACAGGCGCTTCAGCACGCCCGGGAGAATGTCGCCCGACAATTGCAGGCAATAATCTTCGCCCTGCCGCCACATCAGGAAATTGCCGAGCAGGCGCCCCTTGGGGCTGCAGTAGCCGTTCCACTGGGCACCGTCGGCGTGCAGCGCACGCACGTCGTTGGTCAACTGGCCCTGCAGGAACGTGGCGGTGTCTTCGCCGCGGAACGCGATCACGCCGAGTTGCGACAAATCCGCCACAATGGTGCCGTTTGCGGCGGCCGCGCGTTCGGCAGCGGGGTCGCCATAGTGCAGCACGGTGCTGCCATCGATTGCCGCGCCTTGGGATTGCAAGAGGGTTTTCCAGGAATCGATCACGATGCGTTCCAGTCAGAGAGGAATGTGATGAAGGCCAAAAGTGTACACGCGGATGCGCGAGATTGAACTCAAACCCTCACGCCGGTTGGGGCTGTTGCTGCTCGTCATGGCGGCACTTGCAGTGGCGGCCCTGTGGCTTGCGGACCTGCCGTGGGGCGTCCGGCTGCTGCTCAGCATGGCCGTGGCCGCGTCGAGCGTGTGGGGCTGGCGACAGGGGGCCTTGCCGGGAAAGCTGCGCCTTGCCGCGGACGGCCGGCTGCAATGTCCGGACGGAACAGGCGCGTGGTGCGACGTCGACGTACTGGACGACAGCTTCGTCTCGACCGTGTTGATTGTGCTGCGCTATCGGATGGCGGACGGGAAACGGCGTGTCCTGACGCTGTTGCCTGACAGCGCGGATTCCGACGATCTGCGCCGGCTCAGGGTGTCGCTTCGCTGGGCACGCCGCACACGCTCGGACACATCGTCCCCGGGCGCGGGTTGAGCACGGTGTTGCCGGCGATCGGCAGCGTTTCGGGGTAGTCGCGGCTGAAATGCAGGCCGCGGCTCTCCTGCCGCAACTGGGCCGAGCGGATGATGAGGTCGGCGCTCTGCACCAGGTTGCGCAGTTCGATGAGGTCGTTGCTGACGCGGAAATTGCGGTAGAACTCGTCGATTTCGGCCCGTAGCAGGCGGATGCGGTGCGACGCGCGCGCCAGCCGCTTGTTGGTGCGCACGATGCCGACATAGTCCCACATGAAGCGGCGCAGTTCGTCCCAGTTGTGCGAGATCACCACCTCCTCGTCGGGGTCGGTGACGCGCGAGGCGTCCCAGTCCGGCAGGCTGAGCGAGGGCGCCGGCGGGGTGGCGAGGATGTCGCGCGCGGCGGCGTGGCCGAACACCAGGCACTCCAGCAGCGAGTTGGAGGCCAGCCGGTTGGCTCCGTGCAGCCCGGTGAAGGTGACTTCGCCGACCGCATGCAGGTTGCACAGGTCGGTGCGCGCGTCGGTGTCGGTGACGACGCCGCCGCAGGTGTAGTGCGCGGCGGGCACCACCGGGATCGGCTGGCGCGTGATGTCGATGCCGAGCTCGAGGCAGCGGGCGTAGATGGTCGGGAAGTGCTCGCGCACGAAGTCGGTCGGCTTGTGGCTGATGTCGAGATAGACGCAGTCGAGGCCGCGTTTCTTCATCTCGAAGTCGATCGCGCGCGCCACGATGTCGCGCGGCGCGAGTTCGGCGCGTTCGTCGTGAAACTGCATGAAGCGGCTGCCGTCGGGCAGCAGCAGATGGCCGCCTTCGCCGCGCACCGCTTCGGAAATGAGGAAGGATTTGGCATGCGGGTGGTACAGGCAGGTCGGGTGGAACTGAACGAACTCCAGATTGGCCACCCGGCAGCCGGCCCGCCAGGCCATCGCGATGCCGTCGCCGGTCGAGGTGTCGGGGTTGGTCGTGTACAGATAGACCTTGCCGGCGCCGCCGGTGGCCAGCACGGTATGGCCGGCGGCGAAGGTTTCGACCTCGCCGGTGCCCTTGTTCAGGGCATAGGCGCCGTGGATCTGCCGTTCCTGGCCGCCGGCGCGCTTGCCGGTGATGAGATCGATGGCGACGTGCTGCTCGAAGGTCTCGATGTTGGGGTGGGCGCGGACACGATCGAGCAGGCTGACCTGCACCGCATGGCCGGTGGCGTCGGCCGCGTGCACCACGCGGCGCTTGGAATGTCCGCCCTCGCGCGCCAGATGCAGGCCCCCGGGCGCCTGCGGGTCGGGGGTGAAGGCGACGCCGTTGGCGGTCAGCCAGGCGATCATGTCGCGCGCCTGACTGGCGACCAGCCGGGTGACGGCCTCGTCGCACAGGCCGGCGCCGGCGACCAGGGTGTCGTGCACATGCGCCTCGACCGAATCGCCGCTGTCGACCGCCGCTGCGATCCCGCCCTGGGCCCAGTCGCTGGCGCCGTCGGTCATCTGGCGCTTGGTGACAATGGCGACGCGGCGCCGGTCGGCGAGTTTGAGCGCGGTGGTCAGCGCGGCGAGGCCGCTGCCGAGGATGAGGACATCGTGTCTGTGCATGGTGGTGGGGCGATCATAGCAGGCTTGGGCCGTGCCAGAATAACCCTGTTCGGGGTGAACTTTTCCGGTCCGATCCGCTCACACGTTCCGGAAGGTGCGGTCACGTATACTTTCAACACAAACAAAAAGCAGCAGGGAGATATGTCGGACCGCGAACTGGATCAGGTGTTGGTCGAACGCGCCCAGCAGGGCGACAAGCGCGCTTTCGAGCTGCTGGTGAGCAAGTATCACCGCAAGCTCGGGCGGCTGTTGTCGCGCATGGTGCGGGATTCAGCGGAGGTGGAAGATATTACGCAGGAAGCGTTTATCAAGGCCTATCGGGCGCTGCCCGGGTTCCGTGGCGAAAGTGCGTTCTACACCTGGCTGTACCGCATCGCCGTGAATACGGCCAAGAACTACCTGGTGGCGCACAAGCGCCAGCCGGTGTCGAGCGATGTGCAGGCGGACGATGCGGAGAATTACGAGGACGGCGACCTGCTGCGCGACATCGCGACGCCGGACGCGGAACTCCAGACCAAACAGATCGCCAAAGCAGTCAATGAGGCGGTCGATGCGCTGCCCGAGGAATTGAGGACGGCCATCACGCTGCGCGAGATCGAAGGCATGAGCTACGAGGAAATCGCGCAGATGATGGACTGCCCGATCGGCACCGTGCGCTCGCGGATATTCCGCGCGCGCGAGGCCATTGCCGAAAAGATACGCCCGATGCTGGGCACCAGTCAGGACAAAAGGTGGTAACCATGTCAGCACTTCTCAAAACCGATACGCTTCCCCAGACTGAAGATGCCAACGACTGGCGCTTGCGACTGTCCGCCGCGCTCGACGGTGAAGCGGCGCATGCCGAAACGGAGGCCTGTATCACGGCACTGAAACGCGACGGGGATCTGCGACAGAACTGGTCGGAATACCACCTGATCGGCGATCTCATGCGCGGAGTGGAGCCGGCCGGGGATGGATTCATGGGGCGTTTTTCGGCGCAACTGGCCGACGAGCCGACCGTGCTCGCGCCGCGCCGGAGCGTGTGGCCGCAGCGGGCTGCCGTGGCGTCGTTTGCCTCGCTCGCGGTATGGGGCGCGATTTCGCTCACCCGGCTGATGTCGGACGAACCGGCCGCGCTGCCTATGGCGGTGGCGCCGGGTTTCCAGCAAGCGTCGCTGTCGTCGGAGCCGGCGAACGAAGAAGCCCGGTTTGCCCCCTATCTGGTGGCGCATCAGGAATACGCGCCGATGGCGGTTTCCCCCTATCAGCCTGCGGTGGCCGTTGCGGTGGAGCCGCGTTGATGCGGGTGCAGGCTGTCTGGCGGCAGGGCTGGCTGGTTGCGGGATTTGCCGGACTGGTATTGTTGTCCGGCGGCGTGCGTGCCGATAGCAATTCCGCAGCCGATTGGCTCAACCGGGCCGCAACGGCCGCCAAAAAGCAGAATTACAGCGGAACCTATGTCTATCACCACGGCGAGCACGTCGAGGTGCTGCGCGTGCAGCACCGTGCCGATTCGGGCGGCGAGCAGGAAAAAGTCGACATCCTGGATGGCACGTCGCGCCAGTTCCTGCGCATCAACAACGATGTGTACTGCCATTTGCCGGACGGCAAGCATGTGCAGTTGGAGCACAATGCGCTGCGTCGTTTCTTCCCGTCCCTGCTGCCGGCCCGGCCAGCCGGCCTGCTCGATTTCTACGACGCGAAACTGGGCGGAACCGAGCGTGTCGCAGGGCGTCCTTGCCAGGTGGTGACACTCTCGCCGCGCGACGACTATCGATATACCTACAATCTGTGGCTGGACAAGGACACCGGCTTGCCGCTCAAGGCGCGCATCGTGAATGACAATGGCAGCGCGATCTCGATGCTTGTTTTCTCCGAGATCCAGATTGGCAAGGCGCCCGACATCCGCAAGGACATTTCGCGAAAAATCGTCGAGAAAGTCCCTGCCGGCAAACCTGCCGTGAATGAATGGAATGTGACGCCGCCGCCCGGTTATCGGCAGGTGCAGGCGGCGGTGCGTTCGCTGCCCGGCAAACGGGCGCCTGTCACCCATATGGTGTTTTCGGATGGGCTCTCCGTCCTGTCGATGTTCGTCGAACCGGAGGACCCACAGGTGCAAAGCCTGCATGGCCTGTCTGCCGAAGGTGCGATCGGCATCTATGCGCGGGAGGTCGACGGCTACATCGTGACGACGCTGGGTGAGGTGCCGAACCTGGCGCTGATCGAAACCGGCAATTCGGCGACAAGAAGGAAGTAGGCGCACCATGCTGGAGCAAACGGCCGAAGTCACCCGCACCGCGCCCGATGGCGTCTGGGTGCAGGCGGTCGAACCGTCGGGCTGCGGCACCTGCGGCGGGCAGGGATGTTCGTCGCGCCGCATCGCCGAACTGTTCCAGCGCAAACCGCGGCATTTCCTTGTCGACTGTGACCTGGCCCTGGCCCCCGGGGATCGCATCGTGATCGGGATTGCCAGAGGCAGCGTGCTCAACAGCGCATTACGTGTCTACGGACTGCCGCTCGGGCTGATGCTGGCCGGCGCGTTGCTGGCGCAGGTCATCCAGCCCGGTGACGGCTCCGCGCTCATCGGCATGCTGATCGGGGGCGCGACCGGTTGGCTGGCAGCGCGAGGCGGCCGGACCATGCGCCCGGTGGTGCTCAGGCGCGAGGACAGAATCCTGTATCAAGTGATGAAAGGACAGCCATGATGAGAAACGCTTTGGTGACGATCGCGCTAGTGTTTGCCGTGTCGGTGCCGGCATGGGCAAAAGACGTGGTGGATGTGGCCGATCTGGTTGAAAAACAGGGCCCGGCCGTGGTCAATATCAGCACGACCAAGATGGTGAAGCGCGGCCAGGAAGGCATGCCGTTCGATGACGAAGCCATGCAGGAGTTTTTCCGCCGCTTCTTTCCGGGCATGCCGGGGGCGCCGGGCCAGCCGGGGGGACCTGGCCCGATGCAGGAAATCCCGACGCGCGGCGAAGGCTCCGGCTTTATCGTCAGCAGCGACGGCTACATCCTGACCAATGCGCATGTGGTCAAGGGCGCGGACGAGGTGGTGGTCAAGCTTATCGACAAGCGCACCTTCACCGCCAAGGTGGTGGGATCGGATGCGCGCACCGATGTGGCGGTCATCAAGATCAACGCCCACAACCTGCCTGCCGTCACGCTGGGCGACCCCACCAAACTGCGCGTCGGCGAGGCGGTGGCCGCCATCGGCTCGCCATTCGGCTTCGAGAACTCGGTCACGGCGGGCATCGTCTCCGCCAAGGGACGTTCGCTGCCATCGGAATCCTACGTGCCCTTCATCCAGACCGATGTGCCGATCAATCCCGGCAATTCGGGCGGGCCGCTGTTCAACATGAAGGGCGAAGTGGTTGGCATCAATTCACAGATTTACAGCCGCAGCGGCGGCTACATGGGGGTGTCGTTCGCGATCCCGATCGACGTGGCGATGGAAGTGGCGAAACAGCTCGAGAGCGGCGGCAAGATTTCGCGCGGCTGGCTTGGCGTGGTGATCCAGGAGGTGACGGCCGATCTGGCCGATTCCTTCGGCCTGGATCGCCCGCGTGGCGCGCTGGTGTCGCAGGTGCAGGAGGGCAGCCCGGCGCAGAAGGCGGGACTGCATGCGGCCGACGTCATCCTGGAATTCAACGGCAAGGCCGTGGAAAACTCCAGCGACCTGCCGCGCATGGTCGGCATGGCCAAACCGGGCACGAGGATTCCGCTGCAGGTCTGGCGCAAGGGCAAAGTCCAGCAGCTGAGCGTGGTGCTGGGTGAACTGCCCGCCGAAAACCAGCGGGCAGGCAACGACGGCAAGTCCATTTTGCGCGGCGGGCTGTCCCTGTCGGAACTGGGCGCGGATCAGCGGCGGGCGCTCGATCTCGACCATGGCGTGCTGGTCGCCGATGCCACGGGCGATGCGGCGCGCGCCGGCATCCGCACCGGCGATGTCATCCTGGCGGTCAACAATACCAGGATCGACAGCGTGGCGGCCTACCGCAAGGCCATGGCCGCGATCCCCGCCGGCAAGAGCGCGGCGCTCCTGGTGCGCCGCGGCGACGGAACGCTCTACATTCCACTGAAGATTTCGGGTGGGTAAAACCCTGACGCTCTACCCGCAAGGGGCAGGCCGTGACTGTAAAGACGCTAAAGCGTCAACACTCACGCTCTACACGCGGGCAGGCTGCCCGCTCTGCGAGGAGATGGCGACCGAGGTCCATGCCCTGATCGCGGGCACGGGCCACGGTCTCGCCCTCCTGGATGTGGACGCTGACCCCTTGCTCAAGGCGAAGTATGGGTGGGAGGTCCCCTTGCTGTTCGACGGCGACACCGAGATCTGCCGCCATGGGCTGAGTCTGCCTGCGATTCAGGCATGGCTGCGCTCCAACCCGTAGGGCCTGCCGACACCCATCTCGCGGACGCGAAATTGGTGTCAACAGGCCCTAAACTCCGTTAAAATTCTGGAAGTTATCGCCTCCCTTGCCGGGCACGGAAACGTGCCCGTTTTGCTGTGTCCCAGAACCTGATCCGCAATTTTTCCATCATCGCCCACATCGACCACGGCAAGTCCACGCTGGCCGACCGCCTGATCCAGTTTTGCGGCGGCCTGTCCGAGCGCGAGATGGAGGCGCAGGTGCTCGATTCGATGGACCTGGAAAAGGAGCGCGGCATCACGATCAAGGCGCAGACCGCCGCGCTCACCTACAAGGCGCAGGACGGCCAGACCTATCGCCTGAACCTGATCGACACCCCCGGCCACGTCGACTTTTCCTACGAGGTCAGCCGCTCGCTCTCGGCCTGCGAGGGCGCGCTGCTGGTGGTCGACGCCTCGCAGGGGGTGGAAGCGCAGACCGTGGCCAACTGCTACACCGCGATCGACCTCGGCGTCGAGGTCATCCCGGTGCTGAACAAGATCGACCTGCCGGCGGCCGACCCCGACCGCGTGGCGGAGGAGATCGAGGACATCGTCGGGCTGGACGCGAGCGAGGCGGTGCGCGCCTCGGCCAAGTCCGGCATCGGCATTCCCGAGATCCTCGAAGTGGTGGTGAAGCAGGTGCCGCCGCCGCGCGGCGACGAGGATGCGCCGCTCAAGGCGCTGATCATCGACTCCTGGTTCGACAACTACGTCGGCGTGGTGATGCTGGTGCGGGTGGTCGACGGCGTGCTGAAACCCAAGGACAGGATCCGCTTCATGGCCAGCGGGGCGCAGCATCTCACCGAACACGTCGGCGTGTTCACGCCGAAGTCGGTCGACCGGCCGCAGCTGTCGGCGGGCGAGGTGGGCTTCGTGATCGCCGGGATCAAGGAGCTCAAGTCTGCCCAGGTGGGCGACACCATCACCCTGCTCGACCGGCCCGCCAGCGAGCCGCTGCCGGGCTTCAAGAAGGTGCAGTCGCAGGTGTTCGCCGGGCTCTACCCGGTCGAGTCGCACGACTTCGAGGCGCTGCGCGACGCGCTGACCAAGCTGCAGCTCAACGACGCGGCGCTGCAGTTCGAGCCCGAGGTCAGCCAGGCGCTGGGCTTCGGCTTCCGCTGCGGCTTCCTCGGCCTCTTGCACATGGACATCGTGCAGGAGCGGCTGGAACGCGAGTACGACATGGACCTCATCACCACCGCGCCGACGGTGGTGTACGAGGTGCTGATGAAGGACGGCAGCCTGATCAACGTCGAGAACCCGTTCAAGCTGCCCGAACTGTCGAAGATCGAGGAAATCCGCGAGCCCATCATCACCGCGACCATCTTCGTGCCGGAGGAATTCGTCGGCAACGTCATCACCCTGTGCAACCAGAAGCGCGGCATGCAGGTCGACATGCAGTACCACGGCAGGCAGGTCATGCTGCGCTACGATCTGCCGATGAATGAAGTGGTGATGGACTTCTTCGACAAGCTGAAGTCGACCAGCCGCGGCTACGCCTCGCTCGACTATGAATTCAAGGAATACCGCGCCGGCGACCTGGTCAAGCTCGACATCCTGGTCAACAACGAGAAAGTCGATGCGCTCTCCCTCATCGTGCACCGCGCCAGCAGCGTGTATCGCGGGCGCGAACTCGCTTCCAAGATGCGCGAGCTGATCCCGCGCCAGATGTTCGACGTGGCGGTGCAGGCGGCGATCGGCGCCAACATCATCGCGCGCGAGAACGTCAAGGCGCTGCGCAAGAACGTGCTGGCCAAGTGCTACGGCGGCGACATCACGCGCAAGAAGAAGCTGCTGGAAAAACAGAAGGCCGGCAAACGGCGCATGAAGCAGGTCGGCAACGTCGAAATCCCGCAGGAAGCCTTCCTTGCGATTCTTCAGGTCTCGGATAAATAAACATGAACTTTGCCCTCATTCTTTTCGTCGCGCTCGTCGTCACCGGCGCCATCTGGCTGCTCGACCTGCTGGTCCTCCGGCGCGGCCGCGACCGGGACGCCAAGGAGCCGCTGCTGGTGGAGTACGCCAAGAGCTTCTTCCCGGTCATCCTGGTCGTGTTCGCGCTGCGCTCGTTTCTGGTCGAGCCGTTCAAGATACCGTCCGGCTCGATGATGCCCACCCTGCTGGTCGGCGACTTCATCCTGGTCAACAAATTCACCTACGGCATCCGCCTGCCGGTCATCAATACGAAAGTGGTCGAACTGAACAATCCCAAGCGCGGCGACGTCATGGTGTTCCGCTATCCGGGCGACCCCAGCCTCGATTACATCAAGCGCGTGATCGGCGTGCCGGGCGATGTGGTCGAATATCGCAACAAGAAACTCACCATCAACGGCAAGCCCGTGAGGGCCGTCAATGCCGGCACCTACAGCTATGTGGGCAATGGCCTGAACTACATCACCGCGACGGTGTACAGGGAGCGGCTCAACGGCACCGACCACACCATGATGATCGAGCCGGAGAAACCCCCGGTCTATCCGACGCAGGTGGTGGACTTCCCTTACCGCGAGAACTGCTCCTACAATGCCGAGGGCGAGGGCTTCGTCTGCAAGGTTCCAAAGGGACAGTATTTCATGATGGGCGACAATCGAGACGAGAGCAACGACGGCCGTTACTGGGGGTTCGTCCCGGACAGGAACATCGTCGGCAAGGCCTTCCTGATCTGGATGAACTTCGACGATTTTGGCCGCATCGGCACCACCATTCGATAAGGAGACACCATGCATTCCATACGCCCCATGCAATTCCGGCAACGCGGTTTGACGATGTTCGGCTTCCTGTTCGTTGCCGTCGTGCTGGTCGCGATTGCGATGCTGGCGATGAAGCTGGTGCCGGCCTACATCGAGTATTTCTCGGTGAAGAAGATTCTCGCCACGATGGGGCAGGAGTCCGGCCTCAAATCCAAAAGCAATGCCGCCATTCGCGAGGATTTTGCGAATCGCGCCAACGTCGGTTATGTCACGGTTGTCAAGCCGGAAGACATCAGCATCGACCGTCGCGGCGGCGTTCCGGTCATTTCCGCCGATTACACCTTCCGTACCAAACTCATTGGCAACGTCAGCCTGGTGATCGATTTCAGTGCCAGTTCCGATCCCAACACCGCAGCGGTCGAGGTTGAATAACGCCCTGCTGAACCAGCGCCTGCAACAGGCGCTGGGCTACACCTTTGTCCGCGCCGATCTGCTGACCCAGGCGCTGACGCATCGCAGCTACGGCGCGCTCAACAACGAGCGGCTCGAATTCCTCGGCGACTCGGTGCTGAACTGCACCGTCGCCCGTGCCCTTTACGACGCGTTCCCCGATCTGCCGGAAGGCAGCCTGTCGCGCCTGCGCGCCAACCTGGTGCGGCAGGAAACGCTGGCCGACATCGCCGCATCCCTGAAATTGGGTGACAGCCTGCGCCTGGGCGAAGGCGAACTCAAGAGCGGCGGGTTCCGCCGTCCCTCGATCCTGGCCGATGCGCTGGAATCACTGTTCGGTGCCGTCTTCCTGGATGCCGGATTCGAGGCTGCGCAGCGCGTGATACGCGGCCTGTTCGACCCGCTGGTGGCGAGAATCGACCCCAGGGCCTCGGGCAAGGACCCCAAGACCGAGCTGCAGGAGATTCTTCAGTCACGCAAGCTGCCGCTGCCGGACTACCGGCTCGCCGGAACCCAGGGCGAGGCGCATGACCAGAGCTTCATCGTCGAGTGCGTGCTGGCCAAGCCCGCGCTCACCACACGCGGCGTCGGCAAAAGCCGTCGCGCTGCCGAACAGGAGGCCGCACGGCAAGCGTGCGCCGAGTTGCAAAAATGAGCGAGTTCAAATGTGGCCTCATTGCCATCGTGGGACGGCCCAACGTCGGAAAATCGACGCTGCTGAACCGCATCGTCGGACAGAAAGTCAGCATCACGTCGCGCAAGGCGCAGACCACGCGCCACCGGGTGACGGGCATCCACACCACCCGTGAAGCGCAGTTCGTGTTCGTCGATACGCCGGGCTTCCAGACGCGCCACGCCAGCACCCTGAACCGGGCGATGAACAAGCGCGTGCGCGAAACGCTGTCGGACACCGACGTGGTGATGATGCTGGTCGAGGCCGGGCGGTTGACCAGGGAAGACCGCCAGGTGATGGAATTGCTGCCCGGGGATCGCCCGCTGATCCTGGTGGTGAACAAGATCGACCATGCCAGGGATCGCGCGGCCCTGATGGCCTACCTGCAGGAGGCCGCCGCTGCGCATGCCTTCACCGAGATCGTCCCGGTGTCGGCCAAGCAGGGCAGCAATCTGGACGAACTGCTGAAAACCCTGCAGACCCACCTGCCGGAAAACCCGCCGCTGTTCGACGAGGATGACGTCACCGACCAGACCGAGCGCCAGCTGGCCGCGGAGCTGATCCGAGAAAAAGTGTTCCGCCTGTGCGGCGAGGAAATCCCTTATGCGGTGGCGGTGACCATCGACAAGTTCGAAGAGGAAGGCAATCTGCGCCGCATCTTCGCGACCATCCTGGTGGACCGTGACAGCCACAAGGCCATCGTCATCGGCAAGGGTGGCGAGAAGCTCAAGACGATTTCGACCCAGGCGCGGCTCGACATGGAGCGCGCCTTCGACAGCAAGGTATATCTGGAAGTCTGGGTCAAGGTCAAGGGCGGCTGGGCCGACGACGTGCGGATGCTGAAGTCGCTGGGGCTGGATTGAAAATCCTCATCCGCGAAGGAACGCGAAGATAATTCATCGGGGATGCGCGATCACGTAATGCTCCAGGCATTCATGTTGTGGGTTTTCTTCGCGCATCTTCGCGTCCTTCGCGGATAACCGTTTTTATGTCCACCCCCACCGACGCCCGCATCAACAACGAACCCGGCTTCGTTCTCCACACCTATCCCTTCAAGGAAACCAGCGTGGTGGCGGAGGTGTTCAGCCGCAGCCACGGGCGCGTCGCGCTGATCGCGCGCGGCGCACGCCGCCCGGCCTCGGCCCTGCGCGGGCTGATGCAGCCTTTCAGCCCGCTGCTGCTGTCGTGGTTCGGCAAGGCCGACCTGAAAACCCTGCACGCAGCCGAATGGCAGGGCGGCCTCATGGCGCCGCAGGGGCGCGCGCTGATGTGCGGCTTTTATCTCAACGAGTTGCTGCTGCGGCTGCTGGCACGCGGCGACGCGCACGAGGCGCTGTATGACCGCTATGTCGATACCCTCGGGCAGCTGGCCGGCGAATGCGGCGCCACCGATTGCGAACGCGCCACTTACTTCGAGCGGATATTGCGGCGCTTCGAGAAAAGCCTGCTGAGCGAGATCGGCTATGGCGCCACCTTCGACGTCGTTGCCGACAGCGGTGCGCCGGTTCAGGCGCAGGTGTGCTATGTCTTTCAGCCCGAGCGCGGCGCCCTGCGGGCAAGGGGGCAGCCGGGCTGTCCGGTGTCCGGCCAGACCCTGCTCGACCTGGCCGCCGACCGCTTCGAGCGGCCGGCGACGCTGGTCGAGGCCAAGGCGCTGATGCGCACCCTGATCAACCATACGCTGGGGGCCAAGCCGCTTTATACTCGCCAGCTGTTACGCGAACTCACCGAACTGACACAATGAGCCTCTACCTCGGCGTCAACATCGACCACATCGCCACCCTGCGCCAGGCGCGCAAGACCCGCTACCCCAGCCCGGTCGAGGCGGCGCTCGCGGCGGAAACCGCGGGCGCCGATTCGATCACCCTGCACCTGCGCGAGGACCGCCGCCACATCCAGGATGCGGACGTGGCGATCCTGCGTCAGGTGCTGAAAACCAAGATGAATCTGGAAATGGCGGTGACCGGGGAAATGCTGGCGATTGCCTGCGCCATCCGGCCTGAGGACGTCTGCCTGGTGCCGGAAAAGCGCGAGGAACTCACCACCGAGGGGGGGCTCGACGTGGCCGGCCAGTTGCAGAAACTCAAGGCTGCCTGCGGTCAACTGGCGGACTCCGGAATCCGGGTGTCTCTGTTCGTCGACGCGGATTTCGCGCAACTGGATGCGGCGCATGCGGCGGGAGCGCCGGTGGTCGAGATTCACACCGGGCATTACGCCGACGCGGCGACCGATGCTGCGCGCATCGCCGAATTCGAGCGCATCCGCACGGCTGTCGCCTACGGCCGCAGCCTCGGCCTGACGGTCAATGCCGGACATGGCCTCACCTACCACAACGTGCAGCCGATCGCGGCGCTGCCTGGCATCCACGAACTCAATATCGGCCACGCGATCGTCGCTCAGGCCCTGTTCGTCGGCTGGAAGGACGCGGTGTCGGAAATGAAGCGGCTGATGGTGGAGGCTGCTGTCGCGCCGAACTGACTCAACGCAGCACCTTTTTCTTCAGCTTGAGGCGCACGTACAGCAGCACGATCACCGCCACGGAACCCAGCAGGAAGAGGGTGATGAGGTGCAGATTGCCGCGGATCGCCTGTTCATTGTGGCCCAGGGTATATCCCAGCACGGCCAGGATGGTGACCCAGATCCCGGCACCGAGGCTGGTGTAGAAGCTGAATACGGCGAGATTCATGCGCGCCAGTCCCGCAGGCAGCGAGATGTATTGGCGCACCGCCGGAATCAGCCGCCCGGTGAAGGTGGAGATGTGGCCATGCCGGGCGAAGAAGTCCTCCATGCGCTGCAGGGTATGTTCCTTGATCAGCACGTATTTTCCGTAGCGCTGCAGAAACGGCCGTCCCAGTTTCAAAGCCAGCCAGTAGTTGAACAGTGCGCCAGTCAGGCTCCCGGCGATGCCGGCGAGGACTGCCAGCGCCAGATTCATCTCGCCCTTGTACGCGAGGTAACCGGCGGGAATCATCACGACTTCGCTCGGGAAGGGAAAAAAGCTCGATTCCAGCGCCATCATGAGGAAAATGCCCGGGTAGCCCCAGGTCCCGACTGTGGAGACGATGGTCTGAATGATTTCGTTGAGCATGGGTGGCCAGTGCGGAGTGGGGTCTTGAAGACTGGATGCCGCCTTACACGACGGCTTCTTCCTTCTTCTCAACCGGCTTGATGAAGTGCTCGCGCTTGACGCCGAACATCAGCAGCAGCGGCGAGGCGACCAGCACCGAGGAATAGATGCCGAACATGATGCCGATGGTGAGCGCAAGCGCGAAGTTGTGCAGCGCCTCGCCGCCGAAGAACAGCATCGACAGCACCATGATCTGCGTCGAGCCGTGGGTGATGATGGTGCGGCTCATGGTGCGGGTGATGGCGTCGTCGATGATCTCGGGGATCGTCGCGCCGCGCATCTTGCGGATGTTTTCGCGGATCCGGTCGAACACCACGACCGATTCGTTGACCGAGTAGCCCAGGATCGCCAGCACGCCGGCCAGCACGGTGAGGGTGAATTCCCACTGGAAGAACGCGAACACGCCGAGGATGATGACGATGTCGTGCATGTTGGCGAGCATCCCCGCCACCGCGAATCGCCATTCGAAGCGGATCGCCAGGTAGGCCATGATGCCGAAGGCGACCACCAGCAGCGCCAGCGCGCCGTTGTCGTAGAGTTCCTTGCCGACCTGCGGGCCGACGAAATCGACGCGCTTCAGTTCGAGACCGGGGTTGGTCGCGGCCAGTGCGGTCATGACGCGGTTGCTGGTTTCCGAGGCATTGCTTTCGCCCTTGTTGGGCAGGCGGATGAGGACATCCTGGCTGGTGCCGAAGTTCTGCACGGACACCTCGGTCAGGCCGGCCTTTTCCAGCACCGTCCGCATGGACTGCAGATCGGCGGGCTGGCCGGTATGGATTTCCATCACCGTCCCGCCGGTGAAATCGACGCCCAGGTTCAGGCCCTTGTCCCACAGCGCCCAGATCGCGAAGAGGAAGGTGAGCAGCGAAATCGCCGTCGTCACCTTCCCCCAGCTCATGAAGGGGATGTTCTTCTTGAACGGGAAAAATTCCAGCATGGCTCTGCCTTTAGATGGAGACTTTGGCCAGCCGCGCCTGGCGGCCATAGGTGAGGTTGACCATGGCGCGCGACACGGTGACGGCGCTGAACATGGAGGTGAGGATGCCCAGACACAGCACCACCGCGAAGCCCCGTACCGGGCCGGAACCGAGCCAGAACAGCGCGACACCGGCGATCAGCGTGGTGAGGTTGGAGTCGAGAATGGTGCCCCAGGCGCGGTCGTAGCCGGCGTGGATCGCAGCCTGCGGGGTGGCGCCGTTGCGCAGTTCCTCGCGGATCCGCTCGTTGATCAGCACGTTGGCGTCGATCGCCATGCCGAGGGTGAGCGCGATGCCGGCCAGGCCGGGCAGGGTGAGCGTGGCCTGCAGCATCGACAGCAGGGCGACCAGGAAGAAGCCGTTGATGGCGAGCGCGATCGCCGAGAACAGCCCGAACACGCGGTAGTAGATCGCCATGAACAGCGAGACCGCGAGGAAGCCCCACAGGTTGGAGTGGAAGCCCTTGCGGATGTTCTCCGCCCCCATGCTGGGTCCGACGGTGCGCTCTTCCACGATCTGCATCGGCGCGGCCAGCGCGCCGGCGCGCAGCAGCAGGGCGACGTCGGAGGCTTCCTGGGCGGATTCCATGCCGGTGATCTGCACCCGGCCGCCGCCGATCTCCTCGCGGATCACCGGCGAGGTGATGGCCTCGGCCACGTTTTTCTCGATGAGCAGGATGGCCATGCGCTTGCCGACGTTGTCGCGCGTCACGTCCTTGAAGATGCGCGCGCCCTTGCTGTCGAGGTTGATGTGCACCGCGGCCTGGCCGCTGGTGCTGTCGAAGCCCGGCGAGGCGTCGGTGATCGAGTCGCCGGTCAGCACCACGTCCTTCTTCACCGCAATCTTGCCGCCGTCGCGGCTGGCCACGATGTCGTCGCCGAACGGCGCCTGGCCCTGCTGGACGGCGGCCGGGTCGGCCTGCTCGTCAACCATGCGGATTTCCAGCGTGGCGGTGCGGCCGAGGATGTCCTTCGCCTTGGCGGTGTCCTGCACGCCGGGCAGCTGCACCACGACGCGGCTGGCGCCCTGCTGCTGGATCACGGGTTCGGCCACGCCGAGTTCGTTGACGCGGTTTCTGAGCGTGGTGATGTTCTGCTGCAGGGCGAATTCCTGCACCTTGGTTTCGGCCTGCGGCTTCAGGCGCGCGGTCAGGGTGAAGCCCTCGGCCTGGTCCTCGGTGGTGAATGCGAGGTCGGTGAACGCGTTTTCCAGCTTGTTGACGGCGGCGTCACGCTGGTCGCGGAGCGCGAAATGGACGGTGACGGCACTGCCTGCGCGGCTGATGGCGCCGTAGCGGATCTTGTCGCCGCGCAGTTCGGTGCGGAAATCGTTCTGGTAACGGATGGCCGCCTTTTCCAGCGCGGCCTTCATGTCGACTTCCAGCAGGAAGTGCACCCCCCCGCGCAAGTCCAGGCCCAGATACATCGGCAGCGCATGGATGGACGACAGCCAGGCCGGCGAGGCCGACACCAGGTTGAGCGCGACGGTATAGCGTTCGCCCAGGCTGTTCTGCAGCACGTCCTTGGCCTTGATCTGCAGGTCGGTGCTGGCCAGGCGCACCTTGATGCTGTTGCCCGCGAGTTCCACCCCCTGATAGCCCAGGCTGGCCGCCTTCAGCGAGGATTCCACCTGGCCCAGCAGGGCGGCATCGACCTTTTCGGTGGTGCGCACGGGGGAAATCTGCACCGCGGGCACTTCGCCGAAGAAATTGGGCAGGGTGTAGAGGAAGGCGACCACCAGCGTGATGCCGATGAGCACATATTTCCAGAGCGGGAAGCGGTTCATTTTTTAGGGGCTAGGAATTGGGGGCTAGGAAATAGGGGTTGGGGTGGAACCGGGGTAAGTGGCTACGTGGCCGAGGCCATACATCTCCTAAATCCTGGCCCCTAGCGCCTATCCCCTGTTCTTTACAGGCCCTTGATCGTGCCCTTGGGCAGCAGCGTCTGCACCGACTGTTTCTGCACGTGGGTGATGACGCCGTCGGCGATTTCCAGCGACACGTACTGGTCGCCGATCTTGACGACCTTGCCGACCTGGCCGCTGGCGGTGACGACTTCGTCGCCCTTGGCCAGTTCGGTCAGCATTTTCTTCTGTTCCTTGGCGCGCTTCATCTGCGGGCGGATCAGCATGAACCAGAACAGGATGAAGATGATGACGAGCGGAAGGAACTGCTCGAACCCCGGGTTGGCTGCGGCGGCGGCTTGTGCGTGGGCAAGTGAAATCATGGTTGGAAGCTCCGAATCAAGGCAGTTCAGTTGAAACCACGGAATTCTACCATCCGCGCGTTTGCATCTCGTGAAACCGTGCGGTGAAGTCGGCAAAGCGTTGCGCCTCGATTGCGGCGCGCATGTCGGCCATCAGCCGGTGGTAGTAATGCAGATTGTGGATCGTGGCGAGCCGCGCGCCGAGAATCTCGCCGGCGCGGATCAGGTGGTGCACGTAGGCGCGGCTGAAGTGGCGGCAGGCGTGGCAGCCGCATTCGTCGTCGATCGGCGCGGTGTCGGTTTTCCAGCGTGCGTTGCGGATGCGCATTTCGCCGCGCCGGGTGAACAGGATGCCGTGGCGCGCGTTGCGCGTCGGCAGCACGCAGTCGAACTGGTCGATGCCCTGGGCCACCGCCGCCACCAGGTCCGCCGGCGTGCCGACGCCCATCAGATAGCGCGGCTTGTCGGCCGGCAACTGCGGCGCGGTGTGGGCGAGGATGCGCGTCATGTCGTCCTTCGGCTCGCCGACCGAGAGGCCGCCGATGGCGTAGCCGTCGAAGCCCATGCCGATCAGCTCGCGCGCCGATTCGTCGCGCAGGCCTTCGTACATGCCGCCCTGGACGATGCCGTAGAGCGCGTTGGGATTGCCGGCGTGCGCCGCCTTCGAGCGCGCCGCCCAGCGCAGGCTCATCCGCATCGAATCGGCGGCCTCGCGCTCGGTGGCAGGGTAGGGGGTGCATTCGTCGAAGATCATCACGATGTCGGAATTCAGCGTGCGCTGGATCTGCATCGAGATTTCCGGCGTGAGGAACAGCCTGTCGCCGTTGATCGGCGAGGCGAACTTCACCCCGTCCTCGGTGATCTTCCTGAGCTTGCCCAGGCTGAACACCTGGAAACCGCCCGAATCGGTGAGGATGGGCCTGTCCCAGCCCATGAAGCGGTGCAGCCCGTCAAACTTTCCGATCACCTCCAGCCCCGGCCGCAGCCACAGGTGGAAGGTGTTGGACAGCACCATCTCGAAGCCGATGTCGGTGAGTTCAATCGGCGACATCGCCTTCACCGTGCCGTAGGTGCCGACCGGCATGAACACCGGCGTCTGCACGGTGCCGTGCGCGAGCTGGAGTTGGCCGCGGCGCGCGCCGCCATCGGTGGTGAGGAGATCGAATTTCAT
>JAJZRE010000018.1 GCA_021802945.1 Pseudomonadota bacterium | reverse complement strand
CCGTCGTCGGCAAGCTGGAAGGCGACCGCGAAGCGACCCTGGGCTGGATCGACATCATGCGCGACAGCTTCATCAAGGAAGACCGCAGCCGCGGCATCTTCTTCGACCAGGACTTCGGCTCCATGCCCGGCGTGATGCCGGTCGCCTCGGGTGGCATCCACGTGTGGCACATGCCCGCGCTGGTCACCATCTTCGGCGACGATTCCGTGCTGCAGTTCGGTGGCGGCACGCTCGGCCACCCCTGGGGCAACGCCGCCGGCGCCGCCGCCAACCGCGTCGCGCTGGAAGCCTGTGTGGAAGCCCGCAACAAGGGCGTCCAGGTCGAGAAGGAAGGCAAGGCCATCCTGACCGAAGCGGCCAAGAACTCGCCGGAACTGAAGATCGCCATGGAAACGTGGAAAGAGATCAAGTTCGAGTTCGACACCGTCGACAAGCTGGACGTCGCGCACAAGTAATTGATAGGGGCTAGGAGCTAGGAATTAGGGGCTAGGGAAAACCTGCCCACCCTAGCCCCTGGATCCTAAATCCTAGATCCTAGAAAGGAACCCAAATGTCTGAAGTGATGGATTACAAAAGCCGCCTGAGCGATCCCGCCAGCCGCAAGTTCGAGACCTTCTCCTACCTGCCCGCCATGGACAAGGACAGCATCAAGAAGCAGGTCGAGTACCTGGTGAAGAAAGGCTGGAACCCGGCGATCGAGCATATCGAGCCCGAGCACATGATGGATTCCTACTGGTACATGTGGAAGCTGCCGATGTTCGGCGAAACCGATGTGGACCGCGTGCTGGCCGAAGCCGACGCCTGCCACAAGGCCAACCCGAACAACCACGTCCGTCTGATTGGCTACGACAACTTCTCGCAGAGCCAGGGCGCATCGATGGTGATCTACCGCGGCAAGACTGTTTAAGCCGCGACGGGAGACCGTAACAGCCCCCGTCGCCCGCAGGGCGCGGGGGCTTTTTGTTTGCCCGCGAATGCCGTGTTTGCCGGAAAACGCGTCATTCGCGGATAAATAAGCCCCACATTCTAGGAGCCCCCATGAGCAACATCGTCGATCAATATCGCGTCACCACAGAACCTTACTACCGTCCCGTCGCCGACGAGGTCGAGCTGTACGAAGCCGCCTATTCGGTGCGCATGCCGATGATGCTCAAGGGGCCGACCGGCTGCGGCAAGACGCGCTTCGTCGAATACATGGCGTACAAGCTCGGCAAGCCGCTGATCACGGTGGCGTGCAACGAGGACATGACCGCGTCCGACCTGGTCGGCCGCTTCCTGCTGTCCGCGTCCGGCACCGAGTGGCAGGACGGGCCGCTCGCGATCGCCGCACGCCACGGCGCGATCTGCTATCTGGACGAAGTGGTGGAAGCGCGCCAGGACACCACCGTGGTGATCCACCCGCTGACCGACAACCGCCGCGTGCTGCCGCTGGAAAAGAAGGGCGAGCTGGTGCACGCCCACCCCGATTTCCAGATTGTGATTTCGTACAACCCCGGCTACCAGAGCCTGATGAAGGATCTGAAGCAGTCGACCAAGCAGCGTTTCGGCGGGCTGGACTTCACCTATCCCGAGCACGCCATCGAAACCGAGATCGTCGCGCACGAGTCCGGCGTCAATGCCGACATCGCCGGCAAGCTGGTGTCGATCGCCGAGCGCAGCCGCAACCTCAAGGGCCATGGCCTCGACGAGGGCCTGTCGACCCGCATGCTGATCTACGCAGGTTCGCTGATCGCCAAGGGCGTGAATCCGCAGGCCGCCTGCCGCGTCGCGCTGGTGCGCCCGATCACCGACGATCCCGACATGCGCGACGCGCTGGACGCGGCGGTGTCGACGTTCTTTTGAGTGAGGGGCTAGGATCTGGGATTTAGGGGCTAGGGAATGTGCGGGCACAGCCCGCGCCCCTGAATCCAGATCAAGCGCGGTCGAAGGCCGCTCTACCCCTAGCCCCCCAGCCCCTAACTCCTAGCCCCTCTCGCCTTATGTCGATCAAACTCGAAGACTACGCTGAACTGCTGGAAGACCTGTCCGAGCACACCCGCAGCGCGTTGAACGCGACGTGGCACGACGCAACCAAGGTGTTCAGCCCGCGCGGCCTGGATAACTACCTGAAAGGGGTGTCGGCCATACGGGGTCTGGGGCGTGGCGATTCGCTGGTGGAAACCTGGATCGAGAAAGCGCCGCAGGTCGCCAAGGAAGTGGGCGAGGACGTGGTGGCCGATCTCGCCACCGCCTCGCTGATGCTGGCCTCGAAAACCTCGGGGGCGGTGATCGAGCTGCTGCTCGCCACCGCGCCGACCGCGGCCAACCGGCTGGGCGATGCGGAACTGTTTCTCAAGTACCTGCAGTTCATCAACACCCTGATCGCGCAGGCGCCGCGCGGCGTGCGGGCGATGCTCGACAAGCTCGAGGTGCTGTTCCAGCACCTGACGCTCGGCGGCCTGCGGCGCTGGGCGCTGTGGGGCGCGCATGCGCATCGCACGAACTACGAAGAGCAGATCCGCTATTTCGGCCTGGAGTCGAAGGAATCGCTCGCGATGCTGCAGAAGGAGCGCAAGGGGACCCTGCTGGTGGACGTGCAGCGCCGCATCAACATGTACCTGCGCGCGCTGTGGGGACGCGACTTCTTCATGCGCCCGACCTCCGGCGACTTCGAGGTCCGCGAAGGCTATCGCCCCTACATCGAGGATTACCTGCTGCACCTGCCCGACGCCTACGACGACTGGACCGTCGAGGGCCGGGAGCCGGTGTCGGGGCTTGAGCTCTATCGCGCCGCAGCCGCGCACTGCGCCGCGCACGTGGTGGAAACGAAGCAGCCGATTTCCGCGGAAGCGCTCAACCCGATGCAGATGGCCGTGATCTCGGTGATCGAGGATGCCCGCGTCGAAGCCCTGTCGATCCGCCGCTTCCCGGGTCTGAAGCAGCTCTGGAGCAAGCTGCACAGCGCCACGCCCGAGATGGGCGCCAGCGTCGGCGATTACCTGAACCGGCTGGCGCGCGCGCTGCTGGACGAAACCTACCGGGACGACGATGCCTGGGTCAACGAGGGCCGCATGCTGTTCGCCGCCGCGCAGGACAGGCTCGACGCCAACGGCACGTCGTGGGAGATCGGCGTGCAGCTGGCGCACAGCCTGAGCCAGAAGAAGATCCCGTTCAACGCGCGCACCGATGTGCTGAGCGCGCCGTATCGCGACGACAACCGCTACTTCTGGGAATTCGAGGAGTTCGATTTCGACAAGGCGGCCGGCGCCGGCTACGAGCGCGTCAAGCAGGTCCGCAAGAACGTCAGCGTGATGGAGATGATCAACGAGATCGACGTCGAGACGGCCGGCGACGACGCCGAGGAAATCTGGGTGCTGAGCACCGAGCTGTTCCCCTACGAGAATATCGGCGACGAGAGCAACGGCAAGTCCTTCAACGAGATGGAAGGCAAGGAGCCGGTGTCCGAGCCCTTCCACTACTCCGAGTGGGATTACCAGATCCAGCTGGAGCGTCCGGCCTGGGCCACGGTGCTGGAAAAGCGCGCCAAGTCGGGCGATCTTCAGGTGATCGACGACATCACCGCCCAGTACAAGCGCGAGATCCACCGCATGAAATTCCTGCTCGACGCGATGCAGCCGCAAGGCGTGCAGCGCATCCGCAAGCTGGAGGACGGCGACGAGATCGACATCAACGCGGCGATCGCGAGCTTCATCGACATCCGGCTCGGCAACCAGCCCGACCCGCGCATCATGATGCGCTCGGTCAGGAAGACGCGCGACTTCTCGATCCTGGTGCTGCTCGACCTTTCCGAATCGACCAACGAGAAGGTGCAGGACCAGGAATACTCGGTGCGCGAACTCACGCAGCAGGCCTGCGTGCTGCTGGCCGATGCGATCAACAAGGTGGGCGATCCCTTCGCGATCCACGGCTTCTGCTCGGACGGCCGCCACGACGTCGAGTACTACCGCTTCAAGGACTTCGACCAGCACTGGGACGAGGTGCCCAAGGCCAAGCTCGCCGGCATGACCGGCCAGCTGTCGACCCGCATGGGCGCGGCGATCCGCCACGCCGGCCATCATCTGAAGCTGCAGCGCTCGGCGAAGAAGCTCTTGATCGTCATCACCGACGGCGAACCGGCCGACATCGACGTGCGCGATCCGCAGTACCTGCGCTACGACACCAAGAAGGCGGTGGAAGAAATCGCCCGCAACGGCGTGACGACCTACTGCATGAGCCTCGACCCGCGCGCCGACAACTACGTCAGCCGCATCTTCGGGCAGAAGAACTACATGGTGGTCGACCACGTGCAGCGGCTGCCGGAAAAACTGCCAATGCTCTACGCCGGCCTGACGCGCTAAGGGTTGGCAGCAGTTTTCAGTGCGGGCTGGCTTGTTTCGGCAAGTTAAGCCGCGGAGCGGTGGCGGGAGCTAAAAGCTTCCCGCTGCTGTATGCAGGCTTGAGCCGCCAAAGCGGCCGTCAGATCAATTCCTGCTGCGCAAAGACCGCCGGCAGCCGCTTGGGCGACTTGATGCGCAGCTGCTTGTTCACGTTCATGCGGCCGAAGACGACTTCGATGTCGCCGGGCGCCACGCCGAATTCCCAGGCCAGAAAGCGCACCATGTGATCCGTTGCCCGGCCCGCGCGCGGGGCGGCGGTAACGCTGATCTTGAGTTGGTGGCCCTTGGGCTTGCCGATGGCATCCTGTTTTGCACTGGGCTTGCCCAGGACATCGAGTACCAGCGTCTCGCCTTCCCAGTGGAAAAATGGCTGCCTGCTCACTGCGATGGACTTGCAGCCTTGGCGGCATGCCCGCTTAGCCATTTGGGCAGTTCACGCGACCCCGCATTGTCGAGGATGTACTGGCGCATCAGCTTGCGAATCACCTGCGATGAAGTGAGGTCTTGCTGGGCGCAGATGTCCTCGAAAATTTGTTTTTTGAGGGGGTCGATCAGGATCGTCATCCTGGCGGTACGGTTTTCCATGGAACGCCTTGAGTGTGAGAAATGCGAACTATATGATAATTGTATTATCATATGAATGTCATTCAATACGGTTTTGCTCAATCGACATCTTTGCCATGGGTAACTGGCAGATTTTATAGGCTCTTCCAGCACGTGCCCCATTCCGCAAATCTTGACCCCCTGTGCAGCCCCCCGCTGCTGGAGCTGCCCGGCAAAGTGTCGGGCGAGCCGGTCAAGGTGCGCGTGCTCGAACCGGCGCAGAGCGACCCTGTGGCGCTCTATGAGCAGATCCTGACCGGCCGCTACGCCCGGCCTTTCATCATCGACGACGGCGAGACGCGGCAATTGTTGTTCAGTCTGGATTTCATCCAGAGTTCCATGCGCATCGACGATCCCTTCGCCCTCGATATTGCCTACACCCGCAAGATGATGGCCTTTCTGCTGTTCGTGCCTGACCCGGATCATGTGTTGATGGTCGGGCTGGGGGGCGGTTCGCTGGCCAAGTTCTGCCACCGTCATCTGCCGCGCGCACGCCTGACCGTCGTCGAGGTGAATCCCGATGTCATCGCGCTGCGTGAGGCGTTCGGCGTCCCCGACGACAAACGCCTGGCGATCATCCAGGCCGATGCGGCCGCGTATCTGCCCGCCGCGGAAGGCGATACCGACGTTCTGCTGCTGGACGGCTTCGACGACAAGGGCATCGCCCCGACTTTTCTCGATCGCGGCTTCTACCGGGCGGCGCGCAACCGGCTCAGGGCGGGCGGCCTGCTCGTCGCCAACTTCGCCGGGCCAAGAAAATACTGGTCCAGGCACCTGGCCCTGCTGAACGACGCCTTCGCGGGACGCATCCAGGTGGGGACGGTTCCCGGGGGCGATAACCATATTGCTTTTGCTTTTGTCGAAGCCGGCTGTTCCCTCGATTGGGAACGGCTGGAAGAACGGGCGGGGCGGCTCGCCGAGCAATTCCCGCTTGATTTCACGGCCATTCTGGACAGCCTGCGCGAGGGCGCCGAATTGCGCTGGGCGAAGACTGCCTCGGCTAAAGCCTTGCCAAATCTCAAAACCAAGGAGTCCCATCCATGCAGAAAATCCACACCTACCTGAAAACCCGGGGTGAGCAGCTCGACTCCGAGATCGCCGCGGCGACCCGCATCCCGCTGGAAGACGTGCGCGTCTATCTGTCCGAGATGTCGAAGCGGGGCGACATCATCGCGTGCCACTCGACGCGATTCATCAACGGCAGGAAAATCGAAGGCGTGTTGGCCCGGGTGTCGGGATATATCCCGGCCGCCAGCCCCGGCAGGAAACCCAAGGCCACGTCCTAGCCCACCGCATCCTGCCTGCCCCCGCTGACGGCGGCGAGGATGCCCTGCAACAGGGCGATCGGGGTGGGCGGGCAGCCCGGCACCTCGACATCGACCGGGATGACGCTGGAGACTTTTCCGCACGTGGCGTAATTTTCTCCGAACATCCCGCCAGTGCATCCGCAGTCGCCCATGGCCACCACCCACTTGGGTTCCGGGACGGCCTCGAACGCGCGTTTCAGCGCGATTTCCATATTTCGCGTCACCGGCCCGGTAACCAGCAGCAGGTCGGCATGGCGGGGGCTGGCCACGAATTTCACGCCCATGCCCTCGATGTTGTAGTGCGGCCCGTTGAGGGCGTGGATTTCCAGTTCGCAGCCGTTGCAGGAGCCGGCGTCGACGTGGCGGATCGCCACGGCCTGGCCGAAGACCTTGAGGATGTCCGCGTGCAGCGCCTGCTCGCGTGTGCGCAGCGCGGGATCCGCCTCGGGCGCCGGCTCGGAGACGATGCCGGTCTTGAGAATCTGCTGGAGGATCAGGAACGTCGCCATCTTACAAATCCGGTCCGCTGTAGGAGAGGTTGAACGATTTGTTGATGAGCGGAAAATCGGGAACGATGTTGCCGAGCACGCCCACCTCCACCAGCGGCCAGTTCTGCCACGAAGGATCGTGCGGATGCACGCGGTCGAGTCTGCCATCGGTGCCGATGCGTACCGCCACGATCACCGGGCCACGCCATCCTTCCACCCAGCCCAGGCCTTCGCAAACTCCCGCCGCTTGCGTGCAGGGTGCACGAAGCGCGCCGGCGGGAAGCTGTTCGAGCAACTGGCGGATCAGCCGCAGCGACTCGAATACCTCGGTGAAGCGCACCTCGGCGCGCGCCAGGACATCGCCCGATTTCTGCAGCGCCATGTTCACGTCGAGCCGGTCATACGGTGCGCAAGGGAACTGCACGCGCGCATCCCACGCCTGACTGCTGGCGCGCCCGGCCAGTCCGGTGAGGCCCAGGCGCGCGGCCATGTCCGGTGCAACGATGCCGGTGTTGGCGAAGCGATCCTGCAGGGCGGTGTGCTCGTCGTAAATGTGCCTGAGGGTCTGCACCTCCCCCGCGATGCGCTCGCACAGGGCATCCAGCTCGGCCTGGCCGCGCGCATCGATGTCCGTCGCGACCCCGCCGGGAAGGATCATGTCGAACAGGTAGCGATGCCCGAACAGCCTGGCCGACATGCGCATCCAGTCTTCCTTCAGCCGCCAGAACTGCACGAAGCCGAACGTCAGCGCGACATCGTTGCCAAGAAAGCCGAGGTCGCCCAGATGATTTGCCACGCGTTCCATTTCAAGAAACAGCGCACGCAGCCCGATGGCGCGATCCGGCACGCTGCAGGCGGTGGCCGTTTCCACCGCCATGCAATAGGCCCAGGCGAATGCCGTATGCGAATCGCCGGAGACGCGGCCGGCGAGTTTCACGCCGGTATCCAGGTCCAGGCCTTCGAAGCGTTTTTCCGTTCCCTTGTGCGTGTATCCCAGTCGCTCCTCCAGCCTGAGGATGCGATCGCCGATGACGGAGAAACGGAAGTGCCCCGGCTCGATGGTGGCGGCGTGGATGGGGCCGACTGCAATTTCGTGCACGCCCTCGCCTTCGACGCGGATAAAGGGATAGGGGACGACTTGCGGGTGTGGCGAACGGCGGGCGGCGTGTGCCGGGAAATCCTTGCGCAGGGGGAACGCATCTTCGGCCCAGGCAGCGTGGCGCAGCCATGCACGGCCGTCCACTGCGTCCAGGGCACGAATCCCGAGCAGGTCGAAGGCCGCGCGCTGCATGCGATCGGCCTGCGGGAAAATATGGGCGAGGTCCGGATAGGCGGGTTGTTCGCAGTCGAGTTCGCTGGTCGTCCAGATCAGGCCGACGCTGGACAGGAAGGCGACGTGAACGGTGAAATTGCGTCCCAGGTGGCGGTCGTCCGAGCCCCACAGGGCGAGCAGCTGGCCGCCTTCGTCCTGGATGGTGCGGGCAAACGCGGGCAGGCGCCCGGGTTCGAGCCGGCAACGCCAGACGGAGCCGCCCTCCGTCTGCGGGGTGAGAGCGATGTCGTCAAGGTATTTTGGCATCTCAGCCTCCCAGCAATTGCGCGGCCTGGCGATACCAGGTCGCGAGATAAGGCGGGATGAACAGGCCCAGCATCAGCACCAGGCCGAGGTGGACGAAGACGGGGGTGAGCGCGGGCATGTGCGGCAGCCGCGGCAGTCCGGTCTCACCGAACACCATCGGCTGCACCTTGCCGAAGATGGAGGCAAACGCCACGCCCAGCGCAATGAGCAGGAAGGGCGTCGCCCAGGGGTGCTCGTGCATGGCGGTGGTGATGATCAGGAACTCGCTGGCGAACACGCCGAACGGCGGCACGCCGAGGATGGCGATGGTGCCCAGCATCAACCCCCAGCCGATGGTGGGGTTGGTCTTGATCAGGCCGCGAATGTCGCTCATCAATTGCGTGCCGGCCTTTTGCGTGGCATGTCCGACGGTGAAGAAAATGGCGGATTTGGTGAGCGAATGCATGGTCATATGCAGGAGCCCCGCGAAGCTCGCCACGGCACCGCCCATGCCGAAGGCGAAGGTGATGAGGCCCATGTGCTCGATGGAGGAATAGGCGAACATGCGTTTCACGTCGGTCTGGCGATTGATCAGGAAAGCGGCGACCACGACCGACAGGAGGCCGAACCCCATCATCAGGTTGCCGGCCATGTCGTTGCCGAGCGCGCCGTCGACCAGCACCTTGGAGCGCATCACCGCATAGAGCGCGACGTTGAGCAGCAGGCCTGAGAGTACGGCGGATACCGGCGTGGGGCCTTCGGCATGGGCGTCCGGGAGCCAACTGTGCAGGGGAACCAGTCCCACTTTCGTCCCGTAGCCGACCAGCAGGAAGACGAAAGCCAACTGGAGCACCGTGGGTTCCAGTTGGGTCTTCACCCCGTTCAATTGCGTCCACAGCAGCGCGGTGCCGCCCGATCCCAGCACCTTTTCCGCAGCGAAGTAGAGCAGGATCGTGCCGAACAGCGCCAGTGCGATGCCGACGCCGCACAGGATGAAGTACTTCCAGGCCGCTTCCAGCGACGCCGGCGTGCGGTACAGCGAGACCAGCAGCACGGTGGCGAGCGTTGCGCCTTCCATCGACACCCACAGGATGCCCATGTTGTTGGTGGTCAGCGCCAGGATCATCATGCCGATGAAAATCTGGTAGCTGCTGTGGTAGAGCCGCAGGCGGGCGGCGCTCAGACGGCCGTGTTCTTCTTCGATGCGCATGTAGGGACGCGAAAACAGCGCGGTGGTGAAGGCGACGAAGGCGGTCAGCGTGACCAGGAAGACGTTGAAGGAATCGATGAAGAACCAGCCGTTGCCCACCGTCATCGGCCCTTCCTCGACGATGCGCGCGGTCAGCAGCGCTGCCACGGCCAGGGTGAGCAGGCTGAACAGTGCGTTGATCTCCGGCGCATTGCGCCGGAAGCCCCACAGCGCCATGAAAATGCCGCCTGACAGCGGAATGCCGAGTAGCCAGTAAATTTCCACGCCTTATTTTTCCTTGAGCTTTTCCATGTGTTTCAGATCCAGCGAATCGAAGGTCTCGCGGATCTGGAAGATGAAGATGCCGAGCACGAAGACGCCGACCAGCACATCCAGGGCTACCCCCAGTTCCACCACCAGGGGCATGCCGTAGGTGGCGCTGGTGGCGGCGAAGAACAGGCCGTTTTCCATGGCCAGAAAGCCGATCACCTGGGGGATGGCCTTGGTGCGCGTGATCATCATGAGGAAGGCGAGCAGCACACATGCAAGGGCGATGCCAAGGGTCGAGCGCATCACCGTGCCTGACATCTGCGAGATGGGCAGCGCCAGATTGAAGGCGAAGATCACCAGAACGATGCCGATCAGCATGGTGGTGGGGATGTTGATCATCGGCTCCACGACCCGGTTCACGTTCAGCTTTCTTATCAGTCGATAGAAGTACCAGGGCATGGCAATGACCTTGAGCCCCAGGGTCAGGGCAGCCGAGTAATACAGGTGGTGCTGGCCGGTGGACCAGGCGACGATGGCCGTGGACAAGGCCAGGGCCGCGCCCTGCCAGGCGAACAGCGTCACCAGGCTGGCGACGCGGCGTTGTGAGAGCATGGCGAAAGAGATCAGCAGCAGCAGCGCCGCGAGCAGGTTGACGATCTGCAGGTGGTAGTTCAGCGCCATGTCAGACCTCCAGCAGGAAGTGGGTCAGCATGCCGAGCACTGCCAGCAGGAAGGCGGTGCCGAGAAACTCCGGCGCGCGGAACAGGCGCACCTTGGCGGAGATGGCTTCCATGAACGACAGCGCAGCACCGCCCGCCGCCAGCTTGGCCACCATGGCGGCAAGTGCCAGGGGAAGGGCCGCGACATCGCCCCGGGGCGCGATGCCCCAAGGCAGGAACAAGGCGATGCCCAGCACGGAATAGGTGAATAGTTTCAAGGCCACCGCCCATTCGATCAGTGCCAGATGCCGCGCGGAATACTCAAGGACCATGGCTTCGTGGATCATGGTCAGTTCCAGATGCGTGGTCGGGTTGTCCACCGGGATACGGGCGTTTTCTGCCACCGAGATCATCCAGAATGCGACTGCCGCGAATGCCAGACTGGGGTAGATGGCGAACTTCTTTTGTGCCAGGGTCTCGACGATGTGCGGCAGTTCGGTGGACTGCGAGATCAGGCTGGCGGTGAAAAACACCATGAGCAGAGCAGGCTCGGCCAGGAAGGACACCAGCATTTCCCTGCGCGCCCCGAGCGTACCGAAGGACGTGCCGATGTCCATGGCGGCCAGCGCCAGGAACACCCGCGCCAGCGCAAGGATGCCCACCAGGGCGATGACATCCGCTGCCGGCGAGAACGGCAGATCGTTGGCGATGGTCGGTACCAGGCCGGCCGCCAGCACCATGCAGGAAAAGATCAAATAAGGCGCGAACCGGAACAGCGGGCTGGCGTTGCTGGCGATCACCGCATCCTTGTGGAACAGCTTGCGCAGCGTGCGGTAGGGTTGGGTGAGGGGCGGCGCGGTGCGGCCCTGCAGCCAGGCACGGCACTGGTTGACCCAGCCCATCAGCAGCGGTGCCAGCAGGATGGCGATCAGGGTCTGGGCAATTTGCAGAAGGATTCCGGTGATCATGGTTTCAGCGCGATACGAAGACGAGCAGAACGATCAGGGTGACGAAGCTGTAGGTCAGGTACCACTGGATGCGGCCGTGTTGCAGGCGCCCGGCCTGTGCCGACAGCCATCCGACCAGGTCGGCGATGGGCTTGTAGAGGAGCAGCCAGAGCTTGTCGCGGCTGTCGCCGCGGTAGTGCGGGTGGCGATCGAAGGGGTCGGGCGTTTCCCGTTCGACCCGCATGAAGGAAACGAAGATATGGCGAATCGGCTGCCCGAAGCCTTCGGCGCTGTCCTGGGTGCGGGGGTTCTGTTCAGGATAGCCGCAATCCCAGGGATCGGCGTGGCGCACGCGGCCGTGATAGACGCGGCGTACCCAGATGAAGGTAAACAGCAAAACAACCAGTATCACCGCCAGGAAAATCAGCGGCGCGTAGCTGGCGCGCTCGGCTGCCAGCGGCGCGAGCAACAGCCAGTTGCCGTCGTTGGCCAGCGCCTGTCCCGTGAGGTGCCGCACGACCGGCGCAATCCGGGCGATGACCTGGGCGGGAAACAGGCCCAGCGCCACGCAGCCTGCGGCCAGCCAGAGCATGCCCAGGCGTTCCGGCCAGTTTGCCTCGTGCGCATGCTCGAGCGCCGGGTCGCGCGGCCGTCCCAGAAAGATCACGCCGAAATACTTCACCATGACATACGCCGCCAGCGCCGCCGCCAGCGCCACCGATGCTGCAGCCACCGGGATCACCATGTTGAGATAAGGCTGGGTCAACCCCGGCGTGAGCAGGAAGGCCTGCAGCAGCAGCCATTCCGAGACGAAGCCGTTGAGCGGCGGCAACCCGGCTATCGCCAGGGCGCCGATGAGCGTCAGCCAGGCTGTCCATGGCATGAAGCGGATCAGGCCGCCGAGTCTGCCCATGCGCCGCTCTCCCGTGGCGTGCAGCACCGAGCCGGTACCGATGAACAGCAGGCTCTTGAAGAAGGCGTGATTGATCGCATGGTACAGCATGGCCGTCAGGCTAAGCGCCGCCAGCGCGCCCTTGCCTTCGGTGTAGAAGATCAGCGTAAGGCCGAAGGCCGCGATCAGAATGCCGATGTTTTCGATCGACGACCAGGCCAGAAGCCGTTTCATGTCCGACTGCACGGCGGCGAAGATCACGCCGTAAAGCGCGGTGACGAGACCCAGCGCCAGCGTCAGCGTCCCCCACCAGCCGATCCTCAGGTCGAGCAGATCGAAGGTGACGCGCAGCAGGCCGTAGACCGCGGTTTTCAACATCACCCCGGACATCAGCGCAGATACGGGTGAGGGCGCGGCAGGGTGCGCCTCGGGCAGCCAGACGTGCAAGGGCACGAGTCCCGCCTTGGCCCCGAAGCCGAACAGGGCCAGCAGGTACGCAGCCGAAGCCCAGAACGGCGTGATTTCGCTGTGGCGCATGTAGTCGAAGGTATAGGCACCGTGTCCGCCCTGGAGCACCCCGAAGGTGAGCAACAGCGATACGGCGCCGACGTGGGCGATCAGGAGATAGAGAAAACCGGCGCGGCGGATTTCCGGGACATCGTGATCGGTCGTCACCAGGAAGTACGAGGACAACGCCATCACTTCCCAGGCCACCATGAAGGCATAGGCGTCGTCGGCCAGCATCACCGTCGCCATCCCTGCCAGGAACAGGTGATACCACAAGCCAACCAATGCGAGCGGGCCCGCCTGCATGCTACGGAAGTAACCCGCGGCATACACCGTGATCCCGAACGCCGCACTGCCCAGGAGGGCCAGGAAAAAGGCCGACAATGCATCCAGCCGCAGATGAAACGGCAGGTCGGGCAGCCCGATGGGCAGCACCATGGCCGAGGGTGGCAGAGCCAGGCCGGCCACGCCGACGGCCGCGATAAACAGCGCACCCAGCGCGCTCAGCGGAAAGACCAGGTGAACCAGCACGCCTCGCCAGCGTTGCAGCAGCGGCGCCGAAAAACCCAGCACCAGCCAGTAAAGCACCCCGGCCCAGGCCAGGTCCAGGATATGCGCATCAAGGTCTGCTAAAACGGACATAGGCGCGCGTGGGCAGACACGCGGACAGAATTAAATTGAATTTGATTTTAATAACAAAATAAGTCAACTACAATGTTAATTCCATTAACATCCGATTAACCATGTCGCCATGGAAAACCGTACTGCCCGGCTCACAGTCCTGATCGATCCCAGAAAAAAGCAGCTGTTCGAGGAAATCTGCGCACAGCAGGACCTCACGCCCTCACAGGTGATGCGGCGCTTGATTCGTCAATACATCATGGAAAATGCGGGCGACCGTGAGTTGCCCGCGTGGCTGACCGCCGCGACATTGCGCGGCGAGAAGTGAAACGAGGTACGCCGGCCTGCTGTGGCCGTGTGATCAGAACTCGTTGCGGATGCGCTTGTAGCCCTTGACCAGTTCATGGTTGGCCTGGGCCACGCTTTCGGAGAAGTCGGCGGCCTGGGGCGATACGCGTTCGATCGTCGCCAGGTCGGCATCGGAGTGGATGTTCGCGGTGGACGGGATATAGAAACCCGGCGGAACGGTGCAGCCCTCCACCACCGAATTGTGCCGGATGACCGAGCCTTCGCCCACGGTGCAGTTGAACAGAACCGAGTTGAAGCCGACGAATACGTTGTTGCCCACGGTGCAGGGGCCATGCACGATCGAGCGGTGGGCGATGGAAGAACTCCGGCCGATGGTGACGCCGCCGCCCGCCTTGCAGTGGATGACCACGCCGTCCTGGATGTTGGAATGGGCGCCGATGACGATGGGCTCCATGTCGCCTTTTTCGTCCACCTCGTCGGCGCGGATCACCGCATAGGGGCCGATGAACACGTTTTCCTCGACGATGATCCTGCCGCACAGGATGGCGGTGGGATCGACAAAGGCGGTTTCATGCACGACGGGCAAATGTCCGGAGGGGTTTCTGCGAATCATGAGGGTGTCTCTGTCAACATCGATAAACGGTCAGCCGGGCTGCCGGCTGCGTGATCATACCACTGGCCGCGTGGGCGGGACGGGGCTGTCCGGCGTTGCGATTTGGCGGGGCCGATGGCGTTCGGGATGCGCGAACATCGCGGCCGGACGACCGGATCACGGTCATCTCGAACGTGCCGAACGTTCATCACCGAGGTGAACAGCGACGGCAGCAAGAAGAAGCGTTACGAGCCGCCGTTCAGGTATTCGATGCTGCTGCCCGCCTTCAAGGGCGGAGACGCGGTGTTCGGCATCGAGGGGCTGGCCAATCCGCGCGGCTTCATCTGATCGATCCGTGCCAGCGCATCCCCGCGTTCAAGAACATCTTCCCGGTCGGCGTCTGCGTCGACATCCCGCCGGCCGGGCCCACGCCGGTGCCGACCGGCATGCCCAGGGCCGGCTACATGATCGAGCCGATGGTGGCCGCGACCGCGCATAAGATCCGCGCGCTGCTGGACGGCAAGGAGCCCACCGAAAGGCCACCTGGAACAGGGGCTGCCTGGCCGGTTTCGGCGGCACCGGCGAAGCTCAAGGAGTGCGAGGGGGTCGGGGCCCCGGCACGCGCGTCTAGTGAGGCGGGTCGTCCGGATTCGGCTTGGACCCGGCGTGCAGCGTGAGCACGGTGGCCGGGGCGCCAGGCTTTTGCCGCTCGGCGAGCAGCAGCAGCGCCCTGTGGAATTCCGTCGGCAGGCGCATCATCGTTTCGGCCGCCTGCGCCAGGTAATGCACCACCTCGAACGGGACGCGCTCGTCGAGCGACGCGCGCGCCTGCGGGCGGAAGTGCTGCCATGCAAGCTCGATCCATGCCTTGTTCTGGCTGTCGACGAAGATGAACTCTTCCGCATCGAGCACGGCCATGTATTGCAGGCTGCGGATCGGCACGAACAGACATGTCCCGGCACGCGCCAGCAGGGTGTGCGCAAGATTGTAGGTGGCGGCGGGAAGAAAGGCCGGCAACCGCGCGATTTCCTGTTCACGGTAGAAACGTTCTTCCATGGCGTAACGGTAGCAGCCCCGAGTCGGTTTTGGTAAGCATTTTTTCATGCCGGCGGCAAACCTGGAGCGCATGTGGCTGAGGCAAAATAGGCGGCCGTGACTTTGAGTTGCAGCCGGCCATGAATGACATCGACGCCGCCCGTGTACCGGGCCTGATTTTCGACACCCACCTGGAACGCTTCGATCGCGACGTGATCGAGGCTTCGCACGCGTTGCCGATCCTGGTCGATTTCTGGGCCGACTGGTGTCCGCCCTGCCGCGCGCTGACGCCGGTGCTCGAGCGCGTCGTCGCGCATCACGCCGGCCGGATCCACATGGCCAAGGTCGAGGTCGACGAAGGCGCCAACATGAAGCTTGCGGGGCGCTACGGCCTGCGTGGGTTTCCGACCGTGCTGCTGTTCGTCAAGGGCGAGATTGTCGGGCGGTTCTCCAGCGCCAGGCCCGAGCACTGGGTGAAGGCGTTCATCGCCGAGCACACCGACATTGACTAAATGGGTGCTCGACACCAACGTGGTGCTCGACCTGCTGCATTTTGACGATGCGACAGCCCGACCCCTGCGGCATGCGCTGGAAGCCGGGCGCATGCGCTGCGTGGTTTCGGACGCCACGCTCGACGAATGGCGTCGTGTGCTGGCATATCCCGAGTTTGCATTGGGGCCAAAGCAACAGGCGGTGCTGGTCGAGCGTTATCAGGCGCTGTCGGAAATGGCCGGGACGGTCGAAGTGGACGCTGGTTTGCCGCGCTGCGGCGACCCCGACGACCAGAAGTTCATCGAATTGGCCGCCGCCAGCCATGCGCAGGGCCTGGTCAGCAAGGATCGCGCGGTGCTCAGGCTGCGCCGCCGCTGCGCGCCGTTTTTCCGCATCATGACCCCGGCCGAAGCGGTGCGCTGGCTGGCCGCCATGCCGGCCTGAGCGCGTCAGCCCGCGTCCTGCGGCTGAAACCGGCGCCGCGCCGCCTCGCTCACCGCCAGCACGGCCGGATGGCTCAGCCGCCGCTCCACCGAAATGGCGAAGAAGCGTTCGCGTATCTCCAGCGTCCGTCCCAGCTCGACCACGTCGTGTTGCCGCATGACGTCCTGCACGGTCGTCAATGGCACCGGGAACACGCCCGCTCCCGCCTGGCCGAAGGCGCTCATCAGCGCACTGTCGTCGAATTCGCCGACCACCGTGGGCTGGATGTCCTTGCGTTCGAGCCAGCGCAACAGCGGCACGCGCAGTGCACTGTCCTCCCCCGGGATCAGCAGCGGAACGCCATGCAGCTTGGCGGGGAAGTCCGTTTCCAGCGTGTCGGCGATCGCGCGCGCGGCCAGAAAGGCGATGCCGCATTCGCCCAGCGGGTGGCTGTAGCCCTTGATGTCCATATTGGAGGGCAGCGGCCGGTCGGCCAGCACCATGTCGAGCCGGTGGATCGACAGTTCGGCGGCCAACTGTTCCAGCCGGTCTTCCCGGCACACCAGCCTGACCGGCTCGGCCAGCGTGAGCGCGGGCGCCAGCAGCTGGTAGGCGATCGCCTTCGGCACGACGTCGGCGATGCCGACCCGGAACGGATGGACGCGGGCGGCGAGGCGGTTCTGCAGGGCCTCCTCGAGCTCGGCGCCGACGTCGAAGATTTCATCGGCGTAGGTCAGCGCGGAGCGCCCCGCGTCGGTCAGCTCGAGCCGGCGGCCGCTGCGGCGGAACAGCGCCACCCCCAGGCGTGCCTCGAAGGCGCTGATCTGGCCGGACAGCGTCTGCGGCGCCAGATGCAGCTTCTCGGCGGCGCGGTTGATGGCGCCGGCCTTGGCGACGGTGCGGAAGTAATGCAGGTGCTTGTAATTGAGCATGATGCGGAATCGGATCGGTAAAATCGAACAATAGCAGTATAAAAATCGAATTTTATTGTTTGTTTCCCATCTATATTCTGTTGTGTGCCCGCGAAAAGGGCGGTCGGCCCCCGACCCGACCCGGGCGTTAAAGGAGAACACCATGAAGCGTATCGTTTTGTTCCTCGCCACCAACCTGGCGATCGTGCTGGTGCTGTCGTTCACCATGCGCATCCTGGGCGTCGAGCCCTACCTCACCGCGAACGGCCTGAACCTGAGTTCGCTGCTGATCTTCGCCGCGGTCATGGGCTTCGGCGGCTCGCTGATTTCGCTGGCGATTTCCAAGTGGATGGCGAAGAAATCGATGGGTGTCCGCGTCATCGACACGCCGTCGAACTCGACCGAATTCTGGCTGGTCGACACCGTGAAGAAATACGCGGCGGACGCCGGCATCGGCATGCCGGAAGTCGGCATTTTCGACTCGCCCGAGGCCAACGCCTTCGCCACCGGCATGAACAAGAACAACGCGCTGGTCGCGGTGTCGTCGGGCCTCCTGAATGTCATGACGCGGCAGGAGGCCGAGGCCGTGATCGGCCACGAAATCGCCCACGTCGCCAACGGCGACATGGTGACGCTGGCGCTGATCCAGGGTGTGGTGAACACCTTCGTGATGTTCCTGTCGCGCGTGATCGGCCACACCGTCGACCGCGTGGTGTTCAAGAACGAGGAGGGCCACGGCCCGGCGTTCTTCGTCACCATGATCGTGGCCGAGCTGGTGCTTGGCATCCTCGCCTCGATCATCGTCATGTGGTTCTCGCGCCAGCGCGAATTCCGCGCCGACCGCGGCGGCGCGTCGCTCGCCGGCAAGCAGCCGATGATTTCCGCGCTGGAGCGTCTGGCCAGCCTGCACCCGCATCCGCTGCCCGACAGGATGGCGGCGTTCGGCATCGCCGGCGGCGGGGGCGGCGGCATCAAGCGCCTGTTCATGACCCACCCGCCGCTGGAAGAGCGGATCGCCGCCCTGCGCGCGGTGCGGTAAAGCCTGACCCGGCGCGAGGAAGAACATGGACGCGGTCGTGCATATCGGCGAACCCTGGATGTGGGCCGCGTTCGTCGGCTTCGTGCTGGCGATGCTGGCCGTCGACCTGTTCCTGGTCGGCGGCAACAAGGCGCACAGGGTCGGCTTCAGGGAGGCGGCGGCGTGGTCGGTCGTGTGGGTGTCGCTCGCCATGCTGTTCAACCTCGGGCTGTGGTGGTATCTCAAGGGGGCATACGGCGGCGCGGTGGCCGACGCCAAGGCGATGGAGTTCCTGACCGGCTACCTGATCGAGAAGGCGCTCGCGGTCGACAACATCTTCGTCTTCCTGATGATCTTCGGCTTCTTCGCCGTGCCGGCGGAGTACCAGCGGCGCGTGCTGATCTATGGCGTGATCGGCGCGATCGTGATGCGTGCGGTGATGATCCTGGCGGGCGCCTGGCTGGTGCGGGAATTCCACTGGATCCTCTACGTGTTCGGCGCCTTCCTCGTCGTCACCGGCGTCAAGATGCTGATGTTCGCCGAGGCCGAACCGGATCTGGCGAGCAATCCGCTGCTCAACTGGGTCAAGCGCCGCATGCGGCTGACGCCGGACTACCGCGGCGAAAGATTCTGGGTGCGGGAGAACGGCATGCGCATGTTCACGCCGCTTTTCCTGGTGCTGATCATGATCGAGCTGTCCGATCTGATCTTCGCGGTCGATTCGATCCCGGCGATCTTCGCGATCACCACCGATCCCTTCATCGTGTTCACCTCCAACATCTTCGCCATCCTCGGCCTTAGGGCGATGTATTTCATGCTGGCCGGCATGGCCGACCGCTTCCATCTGCTTAAATACGGACTGGCGATGGTGCTGGTGTTCGTGGGCGCCAAGATGCTGGTCGCCGATTTCTACAAGATCCCGGTGGGCTTGTCGCTCGGCATCGTCGGCCTCATCATCGCCATTTTCATGTTCGCCAGTTTGTGGGTGACGCGTAACAAGTCCGCGCCGCTCTGAAACGGGGCGGCACGCCGGTTCAGCGCATGCCCGGCTGTTGCCGGACATTGAACCCAACCCGGAGCACCCATGCCGATCAACATCGACTCTCCGATCGCTCGCCGCGTCGTGGCGATTGCGTTTCTGTTCGCAATTTTCGGGCTGACCTTCTGGGTGTTGTCGCCGTTCCTCGCTTCGCTGGCCTGGGCGGGAATACTTGCCTATGTCACCTGGCCGCTCCACCAGCGGCTATGTCGCCGCCTGCCGGGCCGCGACAGCCTTGCCGCGCTGGTGATGACGCTGGGCGTGGCCGCCACCCTGTTGCTGCCATTGCTGTGGGTGATGCTTACCGTGGCGGGGGATGTGGCGGTGGCGTCGATGACTTTCAAGCAACTCGCGACCCATGGGCTGCCCCCCTTGCCTGCCGGTGTGCGGGCCTGGCCGCATGGCGAATGGATCGCCGCGCAATACCAGCGCGTGCAGGCCGATCCGGCATGGGTGCGCGAACAGATTGCCGCGCTCGGCCTGGTCGATATCGCCAATCTGAAAGCGGTGGTGGGCGGCGTCGGCCGCAATGCGGCAAAATTCGGCCTCGCGGTGTTCGCGCTGTTCTTCCTCTATCGCCACGGCGTCAGCGTATTGGCGCAGGTTCGCGGCGTCGCCACACGCTGGCTGGGCGAGCCGGCGCGCGGCTACATCCGGGCGGTCGGCGTGACGGTGCGCGCCGTGGTGTTCGGCATCGTGCTCACCGCGCTGGCGCAGGGCATCCTCGCGGGGCTTGGCTACTGGGTGGCGGGACTCGAAGCGCCTGCGCTATGGGGCGTGATCACGGCCCTGGTGTCGCTGATTCCCTTCGTCGGCCCGGTGGTGTGGATCGGGCTGTCCCTGACCCTGTTGGCAAACGGCGAGACCGGGGCTGCGCTCGGACTGTTCCTGTGGGGCGCGCTGGTGGTGAGCTGGGTCGACAACCTGATCCGCCCGCTCGTCATCAGCGGGCCGACGCGGATTCCGTTCCTGCTGGTGTTTCTGGGCGTGCTGGGCGGCCTCCATGCCTTCGGCCTGATCGGGCTGTTTCTGGGTCCCGTGCTGCTCGCGGTGTCGGTGGCCATCTGGCGCGAATGGCTGGGGCACGCGCGTTAGGATTGAGGTATCCTTGCCCTTCATTCGAAGGCAACGCCCATGAACCCCGCCAAAGACCGACTGTTCGCGCGTCTGGCACTCAATGTGCTGGGCGTCTTCGAGGCCATCGGCCTCCTCGTCATCACGCTTGCAACACTGGTTGCCGGCGTGTTCGAAGTCAATGCCATGGTCGCGGCCAGAACGGTGGCGCTGGGCGACCTGCTGCTGCTGTTTCTGTATCTGGAAGTCTTCGCCATGGTGGGGGTGTACTTCCGTTCCGGGCAGTTGCCGGTGCGTTTCCCCATCTACATCGCCATCGTGGCGCTGGCGCGCTATCTGGTGCTCGACATGAAAAGCCTCGATGCCTGGCGCATGTTGGGCGTGACTGCGGCGATGCTGCTGCTGGCTCTTGCCGTGCTGGTGATCCGCTATGGCCATACCCGCTTCCCGTACGACGAAAATCCGAAGGACAGAGATCCGCAACCATGAACACCAAAATGACCTATGCCGGGTTCTACAACGACAAGCACGGCGTTACCATGCTGGCGCGCGTCGTGCTCGACGGCTGGCTGTTCGGCCTCATCCCCGAAACCGAGGATTGCGCCGGCTGGCAGCTGGGACAAATGCAGGCCCTGACGGAGAAAATCGAGGCCGAGTGGGACAAATACGGTAACCTGCCCAGCCGCCTGCCGACCGAATTGCGCGAGCGCCACGAAACCCTGTACAAGATGGCCACGGAGCGTGCGCGCGAAATGGGCTGGGATCCCGAACTCGGCGACGACGAGTAAATCACCGGCAGGGACGCCCTTGCCGCCAGCCAGCCAACCTGCCCGCCCCGATGGAACTCACCCCGCCGCTGTTGCAACTTGCCACCCAGGCGCTCGACCTGGTGCTGGACTTCACCCGTCCGGCCGATGCCGTGCTGTCGGCGTTTTTCCGCGACCACAAGAAACTTGGTTCGCATGACCGGGCCTTCGTGGCGGAGGCCGTGTTCGGCGTGTTGCGGCGCTACCGCTATCTGTCGGTCGTGGTGCCGGCGGCCAACCCGCGCACGCTGATCATCGCCTGGCTGATCAAGGTGCGCGGCATGAGCGGGGCGACGCTGGAGAAATTCGCCAAGCCCGAACTGATCGACCACATTCGCAATGCCAGGACGGACGACCCGCCGCTTGCGGTCGCCGCCGAACTGCCCGACTGGGTGGTCGGGAAACTGCAGCGGTCGATGGGCGATGCCGACATCCTCGCGCTCGGCCGGGCCCTGCAGCAGCCGGCGCCGCTCGACGTGCGGGTGAACGCGCACAAGGCCGGCCGTGACACCGTGCTGGCGCAGCTGCAGGCGGAAGGCTTTGCGGTCGAGGCGACGCCGTATTCGCCATGGGGCATCCGTTTCAAGGACCATCCGGCGATCAACCGCCATCCGCTGTTCCTCGACGGCAGCCTGGAAGTGCAGGACGAGGGCAGCCAGTTGCTCGCCCTGCTGCTCGGCGCGCGGCGGGGCGAAATGGTGTGCGACTTCTGCGCCGGCGCGGGCGGCAAGACGCTCGCCATCGGCGCGATGATGGCGTCGAGCGGCCGCCTGTATGCGTTCGACGTGGCGGAGAAGCGGCTCGCCAACCTGAAGCCGCGGCTGGCGCGCTCGGGCCTGTCCAACGTGATGCCGCAACTGATTGCGTCGGAAAACGACACCCGGGTGAAACGGCTGGCGGGCAAGCTCGACCGCGTGCTGGTCGATGCGCCGTGCTCCGGCCTCGGCACCCTGCGCCGCAACCCGGACCTGAAATTCCGCCAGTCGCCCGAAAGCGTGGCGGAGCTGACCCGGAAGCAGGCATCCATCCTGCGCGCGGCGGCGAAGCTGCTGAAACCGGGCGGCCGGCTCGTTTACGCCACCTGCAGCCTGTTGCCGGAAGAGAACGAGGCCATCGTCGAGGCGCTGCTGGCAGACGGCGGGTTCACCCTGCTCCCGGTCAACGGGCTGCTGGCGCAGAACAAGGTCGATCTCGATACCGGCGCCATGCTGAAGCTGTCGCCCGCCGCGCACGGAACGGATGGCTTTTTCGCGGCCGTCCTGGTCAAGGCAGCCGCTTGACCCGCTGGGGCTTTGCGTCTATCAATGCGGCGTTCCCTTCGGCCGCTCGAATAAGCTGACATGGCAGTTGCATCCTTTCATCCCGATACGCTCGGCACCTTGTGCGGTCTGTTCCGCGCGCGCGTCGCGGCGACGCCGGATCAGGTGGCCTACCGCCAGTTCGACGAGGCGCGCGATGCCTGGGTGAGCTTTACCTGGGCGCAGGTGGCGGCCGAGGTGGCGCGCTGGCAGGCTGCGCTGGTGAAGGAAGGCCTGGTTCCCGGCGACCGCGTGGCGGTGATGCTGAAAAACAGCGTCGAGTGGGTGATTTTCGACCAGGCTGCGCTGGCGCTGGGGCTGGTCACGGTGCCCTTGTATCTGGACGACCGCCCGGAGAGCGCGGCCTATATCCTCAATCATTCCGGCGCCAGGCTGCTGCTGGTCGAAGGCAGGTTCCAGCACAAGAAGCTGGCCGAAATTGCCGGGTCGGCCAATACGCTGCAACACATCGTCAGCCTGGTCGCGCCGGAAAACGGCCTGGTGAACTGGAGCACGCGCTTCGTGGTGGCGGCCGACTGGCTCGAAGCCGCGGCGGACACGCCGGTGCCCGAGCGCCACCTTGCCGCCGATCTGCTGGCCAGCATCGTCTACACATCGGGCACCACCGGGCGGCCCAAGGGCGTGATGCTGACGCACGAAAACCTGCTGTGGAACGCGTTCTATGCCTCGCAATGCGCCGATTTCGAGCCGCACGAGGTGTTCCTGTCCTTCCTCCCCATGTCGCATACGCTGGAGCGCACCGGCGGCTATTACCTGCCGATGCTGATCGGTGCGGAAGTCGTCTACGCGCGTTCGATCGCCCAGCTGGCGCAGGATCTGCAGGCCACTCGCCCGACCATCCTGATTTCGGTGCCGCGCATCTACGAGCGGGTGTACAGCCGCATCCAGGACAGCCTGGAGAAGAAGGGGCGGCTCGCCACGCTGGTGTTCAGGCTGGCGGTGCGGGTCGGCTGGCGCCGCTTCGAACGCAGCCAGGGGCGGGCGCGATGGAGCCCGGAACTGTTGCTGTGGCCCTGGCTCGACAAACGGGTGGCTCGCAATGTCACGGAAAAACTGGGCGGCAGGCTGAGGCTGGCGATTTCGGGGGGCGCCGCGCTCTCGCCCGAGATCGCGCGCACGTTCGTTGGCCTCGGTGTGCCGATCATCCAGGGCTACGGATTGACCGAGACCAGTCCGGTGGTGTGCGTCAACCGTCCGGAATCGAACATCCCGTCCAGCATCGGCCCGCCGCTGCTGGGCATCGAGGTGAAGATCGGCGACAACGACGAACTGCTCACGCGCAGCCGCTGCGTCATGCGCGGCTACTGGCAGGACGAGGCCGCCACCCGCGCCATGATCGACAGCGAGGGCTGGCTGCACAGCGGGGATCAGGCCACGGTCGACGCCTGGGGCCATTACCACATCACCGGACGCATCAAGGACATCATTGTGCTGAGCAATGGCGAGAAGGTGCCGCCCACCGACATGGAGTCCGCCATCCTGCTCGATCCGCTGTTCGAGCAGGTGATGGTCGTCGGCGAGGGCAGGCCGTATCTCGCCGCGCTGACCGTGCTCAACGAAGCGCACTGGCAGGAGTTTGCCGCCCATCTCCACGTCGATTCCGGCCATCACGGGGCATTGCGCGATCCCAGGGTGCTGAAGGCGCTGACCCAGCGCGTGGCGCATCATCTCAGGCATTTCCCGGGCTACGCCCAGATTCGCCGGCTGCATCCCGAACTCAAGCCATGGACGGTGGACGACGGTCTCCTGACCCCCACCCTCAAGGTCAAGCGCAGCCAGGTACACGAGCGGTACCGCGCGGCGGTCGAGGCCATGTATGCGGATTTCGCACGCTGATTACCAAAACTGACCAGGGAGGTCACCCATGTTTGTTTTTCGTCGTAAGCATCTGATGTTCGGTCTGGCCCTTGCGGGATTCGCCGACCTGGCACAGGCCGCCGGCTTTGCGTTGATCGAGCAGAACGCCAGCGGCCTGGGCAATGCCTATGCGGGGGCAGCAGCAGTCGCTGAAGATGCCAGCACGATTTTCTTCAATCCCGCGGGCATGACGCGGTTGCCTGGCAGGCAAATCGTGGTGGTAGGCCACCTGATCAAACCCCAGGCGGAGTTTTCGGGAACGGTCAGTCCAGCCATCGGCGGGGGCACGGGCGGCGATGCGGGTAGCTGGTCTTTCGTGCCCAATGGCTATTTCGCCTATCGCCTGACGCCCAAGATCCATCTGGGGGTCGGCCTCAACAGCCCCTTCGGGCTCAAGACCGAATACGGCCCCGGCTGGATGGGGCGCTATCAGGCCATCAAATCCGAAGTGAAGACCGTCAACCTGAATCCGTCCATCGCCTACAAACTCAGCGATACCCTGTCGCTTGGCGCGGGACTCAACATCCAGCGGATCGAGGCGGTGCTGACGAGCCTGCAACCCCTCGGCGCCCCGCCCGCACCCACCCCGCTCGTCACGATCAAGGGGGACGATTACGGCTGGGGATACAACCTGGGCGCCTTGTGGCAGGCCACCCCGGCTACACGGATCGGCTTGTCCTACCGTTCCGAGGTTGCCTATACGCTCGAGGGCACCTCCAGTACCTCCAACCCCTCGGTCACATCCCTTAATGGCCCGGTCACTGCCGATATCACCCTGCCGGCCAGTGCGTCGTTGAGCCTTTTCCACACGCTGTCGTCCCAATGGGATCTGTTGGCGGATGTGACCTGGACCGGCTGGAGTTCTTTCGACAGGCTGCCCATCCAGGGCACGGTCAATAAAACCACTCCCGAGAACTGGCAGGACATTCTGCGATATTCGCTGGGGGCCACCTGGCACATGAGCGACAAGCTGAGCCTGCGCGGCGGCCTCGCGTATGACGAAGCGCCGGTGTCGGACCGCTACCGCACGCCCCGCATTCCCGACGGCGCCCGTACCTGGGTGGCCCTGGGCGGGCAGTATCGATTGTCCGGGCGGGGAGCGCTGGACTTTGGCTATGCGCATCTTTTTGTGAATTCCCCCGAATTGCAGAGCACGGATAATGGCACCACGCTCAATGGCCAATATGACAGCCAGGTCGATATCCTGAGCGTGCAATACACGCATAGCTTCTGAGGTGGCCATGACCCAACCGATCCCCTTCGACAACCTGCTGACGCGCCTCATCGACGACAGCAGGAATGTCGATCTGGTGTGGCAGGTGGGCGTACTGGTGGCCTGCGCGCTCGTTGCCTGGGGTGCGATGCACCTGCTCAAGCCCATGCTCAAGAAGACGGATACCGTGTGGCACGCCGGCGTACGCAGGGTGGGGTTTCCACTCATTATGCTGCTGGCGCTGCTGTTCGGGCGTGACCTCGCCCATGTCTGGTTGATTGGCACGCATCTTTTGGATCTGGCCGTGCCGCTCCTGCTGGCCCTGGCAGGTGTGCGGCTGGCGGTGTATGCGTTGCGCTACGCGCTCAAGCCGCGCGAATCGCTCAAATTGTGGGAGCGCACGGCCGCCTGGTTGATCTGGGGCGCGTTCGCGCTGCACATCACGGGTCTGCTGCCGCGCATCCATGCGGCAATGGAAGCGCTCTCGTTCCAGTCGGGCGATCATCGCTTTTCGTTGTGGCTGCTGTTCCAGGCGGCGGTGGTGATCGTGGTGGCGCTCGTTGGTGCGCTGGCGCTGGCGCGTCTCGTCGAAAATCGCCTGATGGGCATCACGCGGATGAATCTGTCGCTGCGCCTGGCCTTGTCGAAAGCCGCCCGCACCGTGCTGCTGGTCCTGGCCGTGCTGGTGGCCTTGCCGGCGGTGGGGATCGATCTCACGGTGCTGTCGGTGTTCGGCGGCGCGCTCGGGGTGGGGATCGGTTTCGGCCTGCAGAAGGTCGCGAGCAACTACATTTCCGGCTTCATCATCCTGCTCGACCGCTCGGTGCGCATCGGCGACCTGGTCACGGTCGACAACAAGTACGGCGAGGTCAGCCAGATCAACACCCGCTATACCCTGTTGAGATCGCTGGACGGCACCGAAAGCATCGTTCCCAACGAGACCCTGATCACCCAGACGGTGGTCAACCACTCGCTGTCGAAGCCCAACGTGCGGATCGCGTTGCCGGTTCAAGTGTCCTACGATACGGATCTGGAGCAGGCCGAGGCCCTGATGCTGGAGGCCGCGAACAGTCATGTCCGGGTGGTCCATGATGAGTTGGACAATCCACCCCGGGTATACTTGAAGGAGTTCGCCGATAATGGCATCTTGCTGGAACTGGCCGTATGGATCCGCGATCCCAGTGAGGGGCAGAGTAATCTGCGTTCCGATATCAACTGGGCAATCTGGCGGCGTTTCAAGGCTGCCGGAATCGAGATTCCCTTCCCGCAGCGCGTGGTACGCCTGACCCGGGCTCCGGCAGGCGCGACGACGAATAATCCTTGATTTTGTTGGGATTTATCCGTATATTAGCGGACGTAATTATCCTTTTTCAGGAATCGGAAACCATGCAATTAGGCTTGTTGGATTTACCCTGGTGGGGGTACGTGGTGGCCGCGCTCGGCCTGACGCACATCACCATCGCCGCCGTCACCATTTTCCTGCACCGTTCGCAGGCGCACCGCGCCGTCGACCTGCACCCCGTCGTCAGCCACTTCTTCCGTTTCTGGCTGTGGCTCACCACCGGCATGGTCACCAAGGAATGGGTTTCGATCCACCGCAAGCACCACGCCAAGTGCGAGACCCCTGAAGACCCGCACAGCCCGCAGACGCGCGGAATCAAGAAGGTGTTCTGGGAGGGTTCCGAGCTGTATCGCGAGGAAGCCAAGAACAAGGAGACCCTCGAGAAGTACGGCCACGGCACCCCTGACGACTGGATCGAGCGCAATCTCTACAGCCGGCATTCGGCCAAGGGCATCATGCTGATGATGGCGATCAACCTCGCCCTGTTCGGCCCCCTCGGCCTGACCATCTGGGCCGTGCAGATGGCGTGGATTCCGGTCACCGCCGCCGGCATCATCAACGGCATCGGCCACTACTGGGGCTACCGCAACTTCGCCAGCGAGGACGCCAGCACCAACATCGTGCCGTGGGGCATCCTGATCGGCGGCGAGGAGCTGCACAACAACCATCACGCCTACGGCACGTCGGCGCGGCTGTCGAACAGGTGGTACGAGTTCGACATCGGCTGGCTCTACATCAAGCTGATGTCCTACGTCGGGCTGGCCAGCATCCGCAAGGTGGCGCCGACGGTGAGATGGCTGCCGGCCAAGCCGCTGTGCGACCTGGATACCCTGCAGGCCGTCATCACCCATCGCTACGACGTGATGACGCGCTTCGTGAAGAGCGTGCGCGCGGACAGCAAGGCCGAGATCGCCAAGCTGAAGGCGGGCGCGAACCTGCCGCCGAACTGGAACTTCGACAGCTTCCGCCGCTGGCTGCACAAGGAACCCGCCGAACTGGCTGCGTCCGACAGGGCCGAACTCGACACGCTGCTGGGCAAGAGCGAGCGTCTGCAAACGGTCTACCGCATGCGGCAGGAGCTCGCGGCCATCTGGGGCCGTTCCACCGCCAGCCGCGAGCAATTGCTCGACCAGCTGCAGGCCTGGTGCAAGCGCGCCGAGGAAAGCGGCATCCAGTCGCTGCAGCAGTTCTCGGTGCGCCTGCGCAGCTACGCCTGACAACGCGCTCGACATGGGGCGTGGCCTGCTGGCCCACCCAGGCAACAAAAAACCCGCCGGTTGGCGGGTTTTTTGTTGGAGCAAGCCTCGATTACTTCAGCTTGGTTTCCTTGTACATCACATGCTTGCGAGCCTTGGGATCGAACTTGCTGATCTCCATTTTCTCGGGCATGGTCTTCTTGTTCTTGGTGGTGGTGTAGAAGTGGCCGGTGCCCGCAGTGGACTCCAGCTTGATTTTTTCGCGTCCGCCTTTAGCCATGATTCAACTCCTTAGATCGCTTCGCCGCGGGCGCGCAGGTCGGCCAGAACGGCATCGATGCCGTTTTTGTCGATGGTGCGCAGCGCCGCGTTGGACAAACGCATACGCACCCAGCGGTTCTCGCTCTCGACCCAGAACCGGCGGTATTGCAGGTTGGGCAGGAAACGACGCTTGGTTTTATTGTTGGCGTGGGAAACGTTGTTCCCGACCATGGGCTTCTTGCCCGTCACGACACATACGCGAGCCATGATGCTGCTCCAAAATTAAGGGTTAACCAGTGGGGTTAACGAAAGGGGTTAACCCGAGAACCGCGATTTATACCACAGCTTGCAAGCGCGAGGCAAGTCCGGCCACCCGTCAGAGGTGGCCGGACTCCATGAACGACAGCGAGGACGCGCCCGCCACGATGAAATGGTCGAGCACGCGAATGTCGACCAGCGCCAGCGCATCCGCCAGTTGCCGGGTGAGCGACCGGTCGGCCTGGCTGGGTTCGGCCACCCCGCTGGGGTGGTTGTGGGCCAGGATCAGCGCGGCGGCATTGTGCGTCAGCGCGCGCTTGATGATTTCGCGCGGATAGACGCTGGTTTGCGTGAGTGTGCCGCGGAACAGCTCTTCCACCGCGATCACCCGGTTCTGTGCGTCGAGAAAGACGCAGCAGAACACTTCGTATTCCTTGCCGCGCAGGATCAGGCGCAGATAGTCGCGCACGGCGGTGGGCGAGGTCAGCGCGTCGCCCGCCCGCATGTCCTCGGCCAGGGTGCGGCGCGCCATTTCCATCACCGCCTGCAGCAAGGCATATTTGGCTTCGCCGACGCCGGGCGCTTCGCAGGCGGCTTTCCTGCTGGCGCGGCACAGGCCGCCCAGGCCGCCGAAGCGCTCGATCAGCTCGCGCCCGAGATCGACCGCGCTCTTGCCGACCACGCCGGTGCGCAGGAAAACCGCGACCAGTTCGGCGTCGGTCAGCGCGGCGGCCCCCTGCTTCAGCAGTTTCTCGCGCGGACGCGCGTCTTCCGGCCAGTCCCGAATCGCCATGATCCTTCCCCTCCCGTAGAATGTGCCATTTTCACGGAAAGCGTGCAGGGAATCGAGACCGTGTCGCTGGCAGGCAAAAAAATCATTCTGGGGGTGACCGGCGGGATCGCCGCCTACAAGGCGGCCGAATTGTGCCGTCTGCTGGTCAAGGCCGGCGCCGACGTGCGGGTGGCGATGACCGCTGCCGCGCAGCAGTTCGTCACGCCGCTGACCTGTCAGGCCCTGTCCGGCAAACCGGTGCTGACGTCCCTGTGGGAGGCCGCCAGCGGCGACGGCATGGAACACATCCACCTGTCGCGCGACGCCGACCTGATTCTGGTGGCGCCGGCCTCGGCCGACTTCCTGGCGAAGCTCGCGCACGGCCGCGCCGACGACCTGCTGACGGCCCTGTGTCTCGCGCGCGCCTGCGGATTGGCCGTCGCGCCGGCGATGAACCGCGAAATGTGGGCGGCGGCGCCGACCCGGCGCAATCTCGAACAACTGCAGGCGGACGGCGTGAGCGTGCTGGGCCCGGCTGCGGGCGAGCAGGCCTGCGGCGAAACCGGCCTCGGCCGGATGCTGGAGCCGGCCGACGTGCTGGCCGCCCTGCCAGGCCTGCTGGGCAGGGGGCCGCTCGCCGGCAAGCGGGTCCTGGTCACCGCCGGCCCCACCTTCGAGGCGATCGATCCGGTGCGCGGGCTGACCAACCGGAGTTCCGGCAAGATGGGCTATGCCGTCGCGCAGGCGGCGGCCGAGGCCGGCGCCGACGTGTGCCTGGTGTCGGGGCCGACCTGCCTCGCCACGCCGGCAGGCGTGCGCCGCATCGACGTGCATAGCGCGGCCGAGATGCGCGACGCGGTGCTGCGCGAACTGCCGAGCGACATATTCATTGCGGTGGCGGCGGTGGCCGATTATCGGGTGGAGGCTGCGGCATCGCGGAAGATCAAGAAAAGCGCTGCCGGCCTGACCCTGAGCCTGGTGCCCAACCCCGACATCCTCGCCGAGGTCGCCGCCCGGCCCGACGCGCCGTTCTGCGTCGGTTTCGCCGCCGAAACCGAGCGCCTGGCCGAGCATGCCGAAGCCAAGCGCCTGAAGAAGAAACTGCCGCTGCTGGTCGGCAACCTGGCGCAGGACACGCTGGGACAGGACAGCGCCGAACTGGTGCTGTTCGACGAGCAGGGGCGGCACCCCCTGCCGCGGGCCGACAAACTCGCCCAGGCACGCCATCTGATAACCCACCTTGCAACCCTGCTCAACTGACGAAATCCCGACGAATATGAAGATGGATGTGAAGATTCTCGACGCCCGCCTGCGCGATCAGCTGCCGCATTACGCCACGCCGGGCGCCGCCGGGCTCGATCTGCGGGCCTGTATCGATGGTCCGATCGTACTGGCGCCGGGCGAAACGCAACTGATCCCCACCGGCATGGCCATCCATCTGGCCGATCCGGGCTACGCGGCCATGATCCTGCCGCGCTCCGGGCTCGGCCACAAGCACGGCATCGTGCTGGGCAACCTGGTGGGGCTGATCGACTCGGATTACCAGGGCCAGCTCATGGTATCCGCCTGGAACCGTGGCCAGCAGGCGTTCGAGCTGGTGCCGATGGAGCGGCTGGCGCAGCTTGTCATCGTGCCGGTCGTGCAGGCCGAACTCAATGTCGTGGAGGAATTTGCCAGCAGTCAGCGCGGCGAAGGCGGGTTCGGCAGCACGGGCAGGCAATAGTGTCGGAATTTCTTACAGTTAAGTGATCACCGCACCCGGCAGCGCAGTCTGCCGGGTGCGCGCACGTCAGGGCATGGAATTTGCTCCAATTGGCACCATGTCGGCGGGTTGCCTGAAACTGGGGCGCCTGTCATTGCGGAGAAACAAATATAAGAAGTTGGAGAGCCGGCTGGCGCAGTCATGCCCCATACGTCCATAGCGCGATTTGGCCTGACCCTGACCGCAGCCCTGGTGCTGCTGGCAGGACTCGTCACGTCCGCGATTTATCTGGTGCGGCCCCAGGCGCAGCCGGTTCCGGAAGAACTGGGGAAACCCGTGATGGCGGCGCAGATCGAGTTCCTCGCCGATGCCATGAAGCGCAGCGCCGCGCGGATTGCCGCGCACCCGCAGACCCTGGCGTGCTTTGCCAGCGGCGCACCGGACGTGTGCCAGGCCCAGGCGGCCAACCTGCAGGCGCTGAATCAGGACGCGACCGTGCTGTTCATCACCGAGGGGCAGCGCCAGCTGCTGCCCGGTTTTCTGCCGGGCGACACGCGCCAGCTGCTGGCCAACGCCGGGCGCGGTAGCGGGGCGACGGCCACCGCCACCTTCAACCTGTCCCTGTCTCACCCGGTGACGGGCGCCGACGGCAAGCGGCTCGGCTATGTCATCGTCGAGCAGAGCGTGCCGCAATTGCAGGCGCTGTTCGACACCTTGCCGTTGCCGGACGCGGCCGCCTACGCCGAGTTGCAGCAAAGCCAGCAAGGTGACACGGCGATGGTGCTGATGCGGCGCGGCAACCAGGCGATCAAGCGCAACGCCCGTCCCACCCTCATTGCGCTGGCCGGCACGCCCTGGCAGATTGCCGTATGGCGTCCGGTGACGCCGATGGTCGAGAGCGTGGCGCCCTATGTGCTGAGCTGGCTGGTGGCGAGCCTGATCATCGCCATTCTGGTGGCGGCCACCATTCTGGCGGTGCGCAACCGCGTGACCGACAACCTGCGCACGCTGGTGAAGCTCACCAACGATCTGCGTCAGCAGCGTCTGCGGACCGATTACCCGGTCAGCCTGGCGGAGTTCCAGGCGCCGCTCGAGACCATGCTGAAGCTCGGCAAGGTCATGCTGGGGCGCCAGAAGGAAGTGTCGTCGCAGGCGCGGCTCGATCATCTGTCGCAGGTCAACAACCGGCGTGCTTTCGACGAAAAGCAGAAGGAGCTGTTCGCCTCCATGAAGGACGGCTGGACGCATAGCCTGCTGATTCTCGACATCGACAACTTCAAGCAGGTCAACGACACCTTCGGCCATGAGGCGGGCGACCAGCTCATCATCAAGTTCGGCAATGCGCTGAAATCCTGCCTGCGCAACAGCGATTTCATCGCGCGTCTGGGCGGCGACGAGTTCTGCGTACTGTTCCCGTTCACCCCGCTGGATCGCGCGCAGGAACTGGCCGAACGCCTGCGTGCCAAGATGCCCGAAAGCGTGGAGCTTATCCCCGGCGTGACGCAGAAGCTGTCATGGAGCGGCGGCCTGTCCGAATACAGCCGCGAGGACAAGGAAGAAAACGAAGCGCTGGCGCGTGCCGACGCCGCGCTGCTGGAAGCCAAGCGCGGCGGCCGCAACGCCACGCGGGTCAGGGCCGCCGCCTGAGCGTGGCTGTTGCCGCTTTAGCGGCTATACAGCCACGGCCTGCCCCTCGCGGGTAGAGCGCGGTCACCAGCAGGACGAGTCCCAAGCCTCCCCACAGCATCAGCACCGGCGCATTGCCCCAGCGCACGTACGGCGTGCTGCCGGAATAGCCCTGGATTTCGCCGGACAGGCTGCCGGCGGTGAAAAGCGGCAGGCCGGCCAGTACATGGCCTTTCGCGTCGATGATCGCGGTGAGGCCGGTGTTGGTCGCGCGCAGCATCATGCGCCCGGTTTCCAGCGCGCGCATCTGCGACATCTGCGCGTGCTGCCAGGGTGCCAGCGAATCGCCGAACCAGGCCAGATTGCTGACGTTGACCAGCACGCTCGCCTCAGGCAACTGGCGGATGATTTCCTCGCCAAAGGCGTCCTCGTAGCAGATGTCGGCCGCTACCCGCTGGCCGCCGATGGCGAGCGGGCGCTGGTCGACGGCGCCGCGTGCGAAATCCGACAGCGGAATGTGCAGTACCTCGACCACCCAGCCCCACACCGTCTTCAGGGGGATGTATTCGCCGAACGGCACCAGGTGCACCTTGCTGTAACGCTGGCCAGGCGCGTTGCCGAAACTGACGACGCTGTTGTAGTAGGCGCCCTCCAGCGAGCCGGTCGGCAGCCCGGCCAGCACGTCGCCGCCGTTTTTGCGGCCGAGTGCGGTCAGGCCGTCGCGATAGGCGCCGGGCAGCTCGGATTCGAACAGCGGCAGCGCTGTTTCCGGCAGCACGATCAATTGCGCGGACGAGACGGCCGCCATGCGCGCGTAGGTTTCCAGTGTGGCGCGGGTTTTTTCCGGCCGCCATTTCATGTCCTGCGGGATGTTGCCCTGCAGCAGCGCCACCGAAGTCGGTTTGCCGTCCGGCGCGGTCCACGCGATGCCATGCAGGGCCTGACCGCCGACGCCCAGCGCCACGATCGCCGCCGCTGCCCAGACGCGCGGCGCCAGCGGACCACGCGTCGTCCCCCCCCACGCCAGCAGGCCAGCGATCAGCGCCAGCAGGAACGAGATGCCGTATACGCCGACCAACGGCGCATAGCCGGCCAGCGGGCCGTCGGGCACCTGCGAATACCCCACGACCAGCCAGGGGAAACCGGTGAAAATCCAGCCGCGACCCCATTCCGTCACGCTCCAGGCGAGCGGGATCAGCAGCAGAATTCGCAGCGCGGGTGCGATGTGTTTGTTAGGGTACGCCTGCAGCGCACCCACCGTTGCCGGGAACAGTGCCAGGAAGGCGCAGAACAGGAAGGTGGCAAGCGCGGCCAGCCACGCGGGCATGCCGCCGTAGGCCCACAGGCTGACGAATACCCAGCTCACCCCGGTGAGGAAAAATCCCAGTCCCCAGGCGAGGCCGGTCAGAAACCCGGCCCGCACGGAGGCCGTGCGCGACAGTTGCCCGAACAGCACGGCCAGGCTCAGCACGGGCAGGGGCCAGAGTTCGAACGGCGCGAAGCCGGCGACAGCCGCAGCCCCGGCAAGCAGGCTGAGAAGCAGCGACGGGACGGACACGCGGAGCAGGGCGGAGAGCTTATCCGCCATGCAGGTCGCCTCGCTCAGTGGGACGCTTCAAAATCGATATGGCCGTCGATCAGCGTGTAGCGTACCCGGCCCTGCATCGGATGGTTGAGAAAGGGCGTGTTGTCGCCCTGGCTGGCCAGGGTCCTGGGGCTCACGACCCACTCGGCGTTCTCGTCGAACACGCAGAGATCGGCGCAGCCGCCGACCGACAGGTGACCGCCCGGCACGCCCAGGATCTGCGCCGGCTTCCAGGAAATCAGGTCGATCGCCCGCATCAGCGGCACCCCCATCTCGCGCGCCCACTTCAGCGTCAGCGGCAGCAGCAGTTCGACGCCCGATGCGCCCGGCGACGATTCGCCGAAGGGGAGCTGCTTCTCGTCCTCGTCGACCGGCGTGTGGTCGGAGCACAGTGCGTCGATGGAACCGTCGCGCAACGCCTCGCGGATGGCATCGCGGTCGCGCAGGCTCCTGAGCGGCGGCATCAGGTGCATGTGCGCGTCGAAGCCGACGAGGTCGTTTTCCGACAGGTGCACGTGGGTGCAGGCCACGTCGCAGGTCACGGCGAGCCCCTGGGTCTTGGCTGCGCGCACCATCGCAATGCCCTCGCGCGTCGACAGGCGGGCAAGGTGGATGCGGGCGCCGGTTTCGCGCGCCAGTTGCAGGATGGTCGCCAGCGCCACCGTTTCGGCCAGCGCCGGAATGCCGGGCAGGCCGAGCCGCGTGGCAACGGCACCGTCATGCGCGACACCGCCGCGGGCCAGCGAGACATCCTGCGGCCGCAGCCACAGGCTGAAGCCGAAGGTGGCGGCATATTCCATCGCACGCAGCAAAACCAGGGTGTCGGTGAGCGGCGCATCGGCCTGGGTAAAGGCGCGACAGCCGGCTTCGGTGAGTTCGGCCATTTCGGTCAGCATTTGGCCTTCGAGCTTTTGCGTGAGTGCGCCGATCGGGTAGACGCGCGGCCCCGGCAGATTCCTGGCGCGGAATTTCAGCATCTCCACCAGCCCCGGCTCGTCGAGCGGCGGGTCGGTGTCGGGCGGACAGGCGAGCGAGGTGATCCCGCCCGCGGCGGCGGCCAGCATTTCCGATTCGAGCGTGGCCTTGTATTCGAAGCCGGGTTCGCGCAGCCGCACCGACAGGTCGACCAGGCCGGGACAGACGATCAGGCCGCTGGCGTCGATCGTGCGGTTGGCGTGGAAATCGGCGGGCGCGTGGCCGTTGCCGACGATCCTGCCGGCGGCAATGTAGATATCGGCGATCTCGTCGCGCGCGTTCATCGGGTCGATCACCCGCCCGTTCTTGATATGGATCTTCATGCGGACGCCTCGGTCAGGTGTTCACGGGTGCGGGCTTCATTGCGCCGGCGTCTGACAGCATTCGCCGTGCCGCCGATCCCGCTGCGCGGGGCCCTCGTCAGGTGGCTCATGCTGTTGCCCCTCCCGCCAGCATCGCCATGACCGCCATGCGCACCGCAATGCCGTAGGTGACCTGCGGCAGGATCACCGACTGCGGGCCGTCGGCGACTTCGGACGCGATTTCGACGCCGCGGTTCATCGGGCCGGGATGCATCACGATGGCATCCGGCTTGGCGAGCGCGAGTTTTTCCGGCGTCAGGCCGAAGAACTTGAAGTATTCCTGCGCGCTGGGAAGCCTCGCGCCCTTCATGCGCTCGTTCTGCAGGCGCAGCATGATGACCACGTCGCAGCCGGCGAGACCGGCTTCCATGTCGTGGAAAGCCCTGACGCCCATCTGCTCGACCCCGGCGGGGAGCAGGGTTTTCGGCCCGATCACGCGGACTTCCGGTACCCCCAGCGTGGTCAGCGCGTGGATCTGCGAGCGTGCCACGCGCGAATGCAGCACGTCGCCGACGATGGCCACGGTCAGGTTGTGGAACTCGCCCTTGTAGCGGCGGATGGTGAACATGTCGAGCAGCCCCTGGGTGGGGTGCGCGTGGCGGCCGTCGCCCGCATTCACCACCGAGATGTGCGGCGCCACGTGGCGCGCGATGAAATGCGCCGCGCCCGACTGCGCGTGGCGCACGATGAACATGTCGGCGTGCATGGCGGCGAGGTTGTCGACGGTGTCGAGGATTGCCTCGCCCTTGGTCTGGCTGGAGGTGGCGATGTTGAGATTGACCACGTCGGCGGACAGGCGCTTGGCGGCGATCTCGAAGGTGGTGCGGGTGCGCGTCGAGGGTTCGAAGAACAGGTTGAAGATGCTTTTCCCGCGCAGCAGGGGGACCTTCTTCACCTCGCGTTCGCCAACGTCCATGAAGGATTCGGCGGTATCGAGGATTTGCGTGATGATGGCGCGCGGCAGGCCGTCGAGGGTGAGCAGGTGCCGCAGCCTGCCGTCTTCAGCGAGTTGTAGGTTCATGCAAGGGTCAGGGTCAGATGGCCATCGTCGAGGCGGGAAAGATTGATGTTCTGGTGATCGGGCACGGCGATCGTCAGGCCGGCGAAATCGGGGCGGATCGGCAGTTCGTGGCCGCCGCGATCGACCAGCACGGCGAGCCGGATCGAAGCGGGGCGGCCGTAGTCGAACAGCTCGTTCATCGCCGCGCGCACCGTGCGCCCGGTGTGCAGCACGTCGTCGACCAGGAGGATGGCGCGGCCTTCCAGATCGAAGGGCAGATTGGACGGCTTCACCTGCGGGTGCAGGCCGATGCGCGAGAAATCGTCGCGATAGAACGAAATGTCGAGCGTGCCGAGCGGCTTGGTGCATTGCAGCAGCGCATGCAGGCGCTCGGCCACCCATACGCCGCCGGTGTGGATGCCGACGATCAGCGTGTCGGGCGTGAGCGTGGGCGCGATGGCGTCGGCGAGCCGCGCGATCAGCGTGTTGGCGTCAGGCAGTGAGGCGTGCATCGAAAAACCCCTGCAGTATGAGTTGGGCGGCGACGGCGTCCGCCAGCGCCTTGTTCTTCTTGCCGTGGATGCCGCGTGCATGGAGCTCGGATTCGGCTGCCGTGCTGGTGTGGCGCTCGTCCACCAGAAAAACCGGGAGATCGAAGCGCGATTCTAATTTGCGCGCGAAGTTTTTGGCCACCCGCGTCATCTCGTGCTCGCTGCCGTCGGCGTGGGTGGGCAGGCCCAGCACCAGCAGCACCGGCTGCCATTCGGCCACGAGCCGGGCGATGGCGGCGATCCGTTCATCGTTGGAACCGGCCTGGATGACGGTGAGCGGATGTGCGATGCCGATCGACAGCTCGCCCGAGGCCACGCCGGTGCGCTTGAGGCCCAGGTCGAGAGCCAGCACCGTGCCGTGAGTCTCTCCCGGCTTCAAGCGTGCCCGGCTTCTTCGGACAGGCTGGCGAAGTCGATGCCCAGGAGCTTCATCGCGGCAGGCAGGCGCGCTTCGGGCGCCAGGTCGAAAATCACCTGCGGGTCGGCCGCCACCGACAGCCAGGCATTCTGCTTGATTTCGTCTTCGAGCTGGCCGGCCGACCAGCCCGCGTAGCCCAGCGACACCATGAATTTTTCCGGCCCGGCCCCCTGGCTTACCGCTTCCAGCACGTCCTTCGAGGTGGTGAGGCTGACTTCATTGTTGACGGTCAGCGTCGAACTGAAGGTCTGCGGCGGCGTGTGCAGCACGAAGCCGCGTTCGGTCTGCACCGGGCCGCCGAAATACACCGTCTTTTTCTGCAGGCGCTCCGGCAGCGACAGCCCGATCTGCTCGAACAGCGTCGACAGGTCGAGGTCGATCGGCCGGTTGACCACCACGCCCAGCGCGCCCTGCTTGCTGTGGTCGCAGATGTAGGTCAGCGTGCCGTTGAAATTGGGGTCGACCATGCCGGGCATGGCGATCAGGAAATTGTGGGTGAGGTTGACGGTATCCATGATTGCGTTCCCATTGTAATCTGCCTCAAAACAAGCAAACACCCTTTTTCGACACGCCTCCTTTCAATATAGCGGCCAGAATGCCCCATGCCTGAATATGCCCGTGTCCTGGTCTGGTTTCGCCGCGATTTGCGCGATTACGACCACGCCGCGCTTTACCATGCGCTGAAAGGCGCCCGGCAGGTGGTCTGCGTCTTTGTCTTCGACCGGGAAATTCTGGATACGCTTCCCGGGCGGGCCGATCGTCGCGTCGAATTCATCCACGCCAGCGTCGGCGAATTGCAGCGCGCCCTGCGGACGCGGGGCGGCGGCCTCGTCGTCCGCCACGGCGTCGCGCGCGACGAAATCGTGCAGCTGGCAGTTGAACTCGGGGTCGGTGCCGTGTTCTTCAATCACGACGACGACCCCGCCGCCCTGGCGCGCGACGCCGCCGTCGAAGCCGCGCTGCAGCGCCGCGGGATCGCCGTCCATCACCACAAGGACGCGGTCATCTTCGAACGTGAGGAAGTGCTTACAGCTGCCGGAACGCCTTTCAGCGTCTTTACGCCCTACAAGAATGCCTGGCTGAAAAGGCTGACGCCGCATGACCTGCAAGCCTATCCGGTCGATCCGTATGCCGACCGGCTGGTGGCGCGGTCGACCGCTATCCCGGGCCTGCAGGAACTGGGTTTGTGCCCACCCACCTGCGCGAACTGAAGGTGGCGCCCGGCATGTCGGGTGGCGCGCAGTTCTTCGAGGATTTCCTGCGCCGGATCGACCGTTATCACGAAATGCGTGATTTTCCCGCGCAGAAGGGGCCGTCGTATCTGTCGGTGCACCTGCGCTTCGGCACGGTGTCCGTCCGCCAGCTGGCCGCCGCGGCCTGGCAGCAGGGCGGACGCGGGGCGCAGGCCTGGCTGTCGGAACTGATCTGGCGCGATTTCCACCATCAGATACTGTGGCATCGCCCCGACATCGCCGGCGGCCACGCCTTCAAGCCGCAATATGACGCGCTGCCGTGGCCGAATCCGCCCGGTCATTTCGAGGCGTGGTGCGCGGGACGCACCGGCTATCCGCTGGTCGACGCCGCGATGCGGCAGTTGGACCAGACCGGCTACATGCACAACCGTCTGCGCATGGTGGCTGCGTCGTTCCTGGCCAAGGACCTTCTGGTCGACTGGCGGCTGGGTGAAAAATACTTCGCCGACAAATTGATCGACTTCGACCTTGCCGCCAACAGCGGCGGCTGGCAGTGGGCGGCCTCGGTGGGGTGCGACGCCCAGCCCTGGTTCCGCATCTTCAATCCGGTGACGCAGTCCGAACGGTTCGATGCGCAAGGACGATTCATCCGCCGCTACCTGCCGGAACTGGCGGATGTTCAAGACAAGTTCATCCACGCACCGTGGACGATGCCGGCCGCCGAGCAGCAGCGAACCGGCTGCATGATCGGACTCTCTTATCCCGCGCCGATCGTGGATCATGCCGCGCAGCGGGTGCGGGCGCTGGACTTGTTCAAGCAAGCCGCCTATGTTTCGTAATCAGAAAGACAGGACACGCCCGGGGCCTCGAGCTTGGAGGAGGCCTCGGCGCGCGTCCGGATTCGGGCGAGGCGCGCGGACGTGTTGACCTGCGCCGGCACACCGATAATACTCCGTAACCCAGTATGGTTAATTGACGGATCTCCGCCCATACAGAACGAATCTTGATGCTACCGCCAGGATACGCTACACACCGCCGCGCCGGCACGCTGCTACTGGCTGCGAGCATTCCGCTGTTGCTGTGGCAGGCCGTTCCAGCCAATCAGCTGGTGATCTCGTCCCCGACTTTCCTGGCGGCCCATTCGATGATGGAAGTCTTTGCCATCATCGTGGCGGCGCTGGTGTTCTTTACCGGTCACGGCGTGCAGGAAACGGAGCGCTCGATCCGCGCCATGGCGCTGGGCTACGCATTTCTGGCGGTGGCCCTGTTCGACACCCTGCATTTCCTGTCCTATGCGGGGATGCCGGATCTGATCAGCCCGAATTCCCCCCACAAAGCCATCGTGTTCTGGCTGTGCGGCCGCTTCGCAGCCGGCATCGGCCTTCTGGCCTATGTGCTGCTTCCGGAATCACCCGCCACGCGTTTCCAGGCCAATCGCTATGGCTGGGCCGTGCTGCTGCTGGTGCTGGTGGCGCTTTCCGTCTGGTTGCTGGCGTCGCCGCAAGTCGTTCCGGCGATGTATGTGATCGGCGAGGGGTTGACGGGGCTCAAGGTGGCGCTCGAATGGGGCGTGTTCGGCTTTTACCTTGCCGTCGCCGCGTTGTTGTTCGTGCGCCGCCCGCGGATCACCCATTGTGATTTCGAGAGCCTGATGCTGGCCCTGCTGCTGATGGCGGTGGGCGAACTGTTTTTCACCGTGTATGTGCACGTGAGCAGTACGGCCAATCTGCTCGGCCACACCTACAAGGTGTTTGCCTATTATTTCCTTTACCGCGCGATCTATGCCGAGGCCGTGAGCCGGCCGTTCCGGCAGATGCGCCACATGCTCGGCCATGACGACCTGACCGGCCTGCCCAACCGCACCGCATTCAACGACGAACTCAAACTGGCGATGGCACGCAGCCGCCAGGATGCGCCCAGCGCCGTTCTGCTGCTGGATCTGGACCACTTCCAGAATGTGAACGACACACTGGGCCACGAGCAGGGCGATTTGTTGCTGATGGCTGTCGCCCAGCGCATACGCGCGAGCCTGCCGACGGCTGCTTTCCTGGCCCGCTTCAGCGGCGACGAGTTCGTGATCCTGCTGGAAAACGCGTCGGCCGACGAGGCCAGGCAGGTGGGCGAGTCACTGCTGCGGGCCATGGCCAGCGAATTCGACGTCGGGAGCGACCGCCTGGAAATCAGCGCCAGTATCGGCATCGTCACCTGTCCGACGGATGGCGAATCGGCCAGCATCCTGATGCGCTATGCCGACCTTGCCCTGCATCGCGCAAAACTGGCCGGGCGCAACTGTCTGGTGACGTTCAGCCGCGACCTGTCCGAGGAAATCCAGCGTCGCGTGCTGCTGGAGGGGCGGCTGAAGCACGCGCTGGCGCGCAACGAGTTTCGGCTGCACTACCAGCCCAAACTGGAAATCCTGTCAGGCCGCCTGATGGGCTGGGAGGCGTTGTTGCGCTGGCAATCATTCGAACTCGGCGCAGTCAGCCCGGAAGAATTCATACCGGTTGCCGAACAAAGCGGGCTGATCCTGCCGATCGGCGACTGGGTGTTGCGCGAGGCCTGCCGTCAGCTGCGTATCTGGCAGGAGCAGGGCCTCGCGGCCGGCACCATGGCGGTCAATCTGTCGACGCGGCAGTTCCGGCAAAAGGACCTGGCCGAGGAAATCGGTTCCATCCTCGCGGACGCGGGGCTGGCGCCGGGCGACCTCGAACTGGAAATCACCGAATCGTCGATCATGGACAACCTGTCATCCGCCTCGACCGTCCTGGGCGAACTGCAACGGCAGGGCATCCGCATTGCGGTGGACGACTTCGGTACCGGCTACTCGTCGTTGAGCTACCTGAAGACCTTCCCCATCCATTGCCTGAAGATCGATCGTTCCTTCATCCGCGACATTCCGGGCGACGACAACGACACCGCCATCGTGCGCACGATCATCGCCCTGGCGAGCAGCCTCGGCCTGACCGTGGTGGCGGAAGGCGTCGAGACCGACGCGCAACTGGCCTATCTCCGTGCCAACCATTGCGACCAGGTCCAGGGCTATCTGTTCAGCCGGCCTATGCCGCCCGACGAATGCATCCGGTTGATGCAACAGCCCGGCCGGCGTCGCGCGGCTGCGTAGCGTGCGGCCTCGCCCATGAAAAAGCCGGGCAATGCCCGGCTTTTTCATGCCTGCGCCAGGGCCGGTCCACGATGGGCTGAAGCCCGCGTGGAATCGCCCATGTGAACAATTGCGCTCAGGCCGCCTTTTCGTGATGGTAGCCGGTCACGGTGTCCACCTCGGTCCTGGAGCCGAGGATCACCGGCACGCGCTGGTGCAGGCCTTCGGGCGCCAGATCGAGGATGCGCTGGTAGCCGGTGGTGGCGGCGCCGCCGGCCTGCTCGACGATGAAGGCCATCGGGTTGGCTTCGTACAGCAGGCGCAGCTTGCCGGCCTTGGACGGATCCTTGGTGTCCTTGGGATACATGAAGATGCCGCCGCGGGTGAGGATGCGGTGCACTTCGGCGACCATCGAGGCGACCCAGCGCATGTTGAAGTCCTTGCCGCGCGGGCCGGTCTTGCCGGCCAGGCACTCGTCGACGTAGCGCTGCACCGGCTTTTCCCAGAAACGCATGTTGGAGGCGTTGATCGCGAATTCCTTGGTTTCGGTGGGGATCTTCATGTTGGGATGGGTCAGCACGAACTCACCGACGTCGCGGTCGAGCGTGAAGCCGTTGGTGCCGTGGCCGAAGGTCAGCACCAGCATGGTCGAGGAGCCGTAGATCGCGTAGCCGGCGCAGACCTGCTGGGTGCCGGTCTGCAGGAAGTCTTCCATCTTGGCGGCGCGGCCGGCGACCGGGGCCTTGAGGATCGAGAAGATGGTGCCGACCGAGATGTTGACGTCGACGTTGGACGAGCCGTCGAGCGGATCGAACACCAGCAGGTACTTGCCGAGCGGGTACTGGCCGGGAATGGCGTACACCTCGTCCATCTCTTCCGAGGCCATGCCGGCGAGGTGGCCGGCCCACTCGTTGGAGCGGATCATGATCTCGTTGGTGATGACGTCGAGCTTCTTCTGCGTCTCGCCCTGCACGTTCTCGGAGTCGAGCGAGCCCATCACGCCCAGCAGCGCGCCCTTGTTGACGGCGTTGGAGATGGCCTTGCAGGCGGTGACGACGTCGTTGAGCAGCGAGGTGAAATCGCCGGTGGCGCCGGCGGTGCGGCGCTGTTCTTCGATGATGAACTGGGTAAGGGTGGTGCCGGTGTGCATGACGGTCTCCAGGAACGGAATTAAATGAAAATATTAGAACAATCAAATATTTTATCACGTGATAAAGGCGTCAAATAGCCTTTGACGGCTCGCGGGCAGGCCTCGTGGGGGGTAAAAACCCTACTGGGGGTACGGGGCCGGGTGGCTGCGGCCGGCCGGATCGAAGGACGTCAGTCCGTACCGCCAACGAGCTGGTCGGAGCGGGTGAACGTCCAGGTGCGGGTGATTCCCAGAATGTCGACCTTCTTCCGCATTTCGGCGGGGAAGGGGGCAAAGGGCGCGGAGAGCTCGACGATCTTGATCGCTGCCGTGTCGAGGATCTTGGAGCCGGACGAGCGATCCACGTCGATCGATTCGATGCGGCCGTCGGAATAGATCGATACGGTCAGCCTCAGGCTGCCGTAGATGCCCTGGCGGCGCGCGGCTTCGGGATAGTTGACGTTGCCGATACGCTCGACCTTGGCGACCCAGTCTTCCACGTAGCGCGCAAACGCGTATTCCTTGACGTTGGCGCCGACGAACGCGCGCTTGGGGCGTTTCTGGTATTCGTCCCATTGCTGCGAGATGCGCGCCTGCAGTTGCGCCATCTCGCGTGCCTGCGCGTCGAGCTGGCTGGCATCGGGTGTGGGCCGGGGTGGCGCCGGCGTCGCCGGCGGCGGGTTCTGCAACTGGCCGTCGGTTTTCAGCTGGGTCAACAGGGTCTTGGCCTGCCGCTCGAGCGTGGCCACCTTGGCCTGCAGGGCGGCCTCCTCGCTGCCGGTCTGGCTCTTCGGGCTGGCGGGCAGCGGGCTTTTCAGCCGGCGATCTTCATCGGTGTTGCCGCCGCCGGCCAGATTCACCTGTGCGAGCGCATCGGGATTGAGCGGCGATTCCGCGGTCTTGGCGTTGACCAGCACCACCTCCATCGGCAGGTTGGGATCCTCGAACAGGTGCGGGTTGACATGCACGAACTGGGTCGACAGCACCATGCCGTGCACGGCCGCCGACGCCAGCAGGGCCAGCGCCATGCGCGTGCCCTGCCTGGAGGGTGCGGCGAGATGGGGGGGCGGGGCAGACACCATGCGGACCGGAAGTGAGGGGAAACCCGATTCTACGAGACGGCGGGGCTGCTGTCAGGCGGTGTTTCCACGGTCTCCCGATACTCGGCATGAAAGCTGATGTCGAGCAGGTCGATGTCGGAAATCGCGAGCAGCACTTTCGATCCGGCCGCAACGCCCATCACCGAGGGCGCGCGCGTCACCAGCGGCAGGCTGTCGAAGCGCACCAGGTCTTCGCGGATCACGCTCGCGGTGACTTCGTGAACGTTTTCCTGGATCAGCCAGCGCAGCATCCAGTAGCGCTCCAGCCGCCGCTGGAATTCGTTGTAGGCGTCGTACGCCAGCTCGAAGTCGCGCACCACCGAGAACAGCGCTTCGCTGCGCGGCGGGTACACCGGATCGGTCCCTTGAACGATGCTGATCAGCTGACGCTGGTTGACCAGGTCGACGTAGCGGCGCAAGGGCGACGACGACCATGCATACTGGTCGACGCCGAGGCCCTGGTGCGGATCGGGCGAAGTCGTCATGCGCGTCTTGCCGTTGGCCTGCGCGCGGTAGATGCCGGGAACGCGCTTCTCCGCCAGCCAGCCGCCCCAGTGCGCGTTGGCGAAGATCATCAGCTCGGACACCACCTTGTCGATCGGGCTGCCGCGCTTGCGCGGCACGATGCTGATGCGATCGTTGTCGAGCTTGAAGTTGTAGTCGACGCGATCGACCGTGTCGGCCTTGCCGCGCCCCGCCTCCAGCACGGCGGCAAAGTCGCGCAGCCATTCCAGCTCGTGGCGGTAGGGGTAGTCGGGCACCGCCGGGTTCTTCAGGGTGTCGTCGTTGAACAGCACTTCCAGCGTTTCGTGGCGCAGGTTGTCGGCGATGTGCACCATTTCGAGCTTGGTCTCGGTGCCGAGCACGCGCAGGTCGGACGCCACGTCGACATACAGCGACAGCGCCGGGCAGTCGTGGGTTTCGCCCAGGGTGTAGTGGTGGATCAGCGCCTCCGGCAGCATGGTGATCTTGTCGCCGGGGTAATAGACGGTGGAAAGCCGCTCGCGCGCGACCTT
>JAJZRE010000067.1 GCA_021802945.1 Pseudomonadota bacterium | reverse complement strand
GCCCCCTGAAGGGCATGAAGGCACCCGCCTTCTAAACGGGAACCAGCATCAACGCGGGCGTCGTATAGTGGCATTACCTGAGCTTCCCAAGCTCATGAGGAGGGTTCGATTCCCTTCGCCCGCTCCAGACACTTCCTAACCGGATGATTTCACTGGATTTTCCGGCCAGCCATCGCGTGCCCATCCTGCAGAGTGGCCGCAGAAGCCGTCGCATGGCGGGGATTGCCTCGCCCTCCCTGGCCTCGGGCCCGCGAACCGCCATGGTCGCGACGAAGTCCGTGTTTCCGCCGAACTTTGGGCCCCCTCGCGACTGAAATCCGTGCCGGCAATGCGCCCATTCTGGATGCGGCTGCTAATCTGAAATGCCTTGCTGTTACCAGATCCTTGCTTGGCAGCCGGCTCGGCGTGATTTTTCATCACGAAGCGCTCAAGTGTTCCCTGCCCCTGGCCGATAACGCAGTTATGCGGTTGTGCGTCGATTTTTCGACGCCATCGCCGACTACCGAACAGGGCAAACCCGCCGCGAGGCGGGGACGCAAAGTCACCGGTCTCCCCCCTCAAAAGGGCGCTCGAGACAGCGGGACCGCCGGCAGCAATACTGTCACGCGCACGTCCACCCGTTCCTGGTCAGCCGACCGCCGATACCGCGAGGCAATCACAATGGAGCGCGAGATGCCAGACAATTCAGTCGTAGTTAACCTCAACCAGTTTGAGCGTTCACGCCGTGGGCAGGTCTCCGCAGAGACGCTGTCGATCCTGCATGGCAGCCGCGACCTGCTGATCGAGGGCGCAACCCGCGCGCTGACGCGGCAAACCGAAGCCATGGAAAACGCCCTGCTGGCGATGGCCGAACGCGCGCCATTGCTGGAAACGCGCAATGCCTATTACAGCGCACAGGGGATCCTCAACAGACAGGCCAACGAGTTGTTGAGCGCCTGCAAGGATGCCTACTACAAATCGTTCAATGACTTTGTGCAGGGGCGCGACAAGACCGCGACGCCCGATCTGTCGGAGTTGTCATTGCTGGGCGACCAGGACTTCGAGATCACGCTGGCAGTCGACAAGGCCACCGCTCGCATGCACTTCAACTGCGCGGAAGAACTGGTGGCACTGAATGCCCGCCTTGCCAGACTGCTGGGGCGCACCGAACTCTCCGACAAGGACAATCCGCTCGCGCCCCGCCCGCTGTGCGAATCCCTGCTGGACGGCATGTCCGGCATGCAGTTGGACCAGAGTGTGCGGGTCGTGCTGCTGAACCAGTTCGACCTGGTCCTGACCACTGAACTCGCGCAAATCTACCAATCGGTCAATCGCTTCCTGGTCGACGCCGGCATCCTGCCGGACCTCAAAGGGGGAACGAAGAGCCATGCCCGCAACCCTGCTTCGGCAACCGGCGGCGCGGCCTCTGCGACGGCTGCCGGCAACGACATGCTCAAGATGTTCGAGCAGCTCGCGGGGAGCAGCGGGCGAGCGGCGGGCGGTGGCGCAGGCATCCCGGGCTTCAGCCTGGTCGACTCGCTCGGCCAGCTTCAATCCGGTGCCATGATGCTTCCCGGGGGCCTTCGCTTCGAGTTGCCCATGCTGGAAGCCAGCGTCATCCAGAATGTCCTGCGCAGCCTGCAGGAGAGTCCGGTCATGAAGGCGGCAAGCCCGCTCGATGCGGTGCTGGTGGACGCGGTGGCGATGCTGTTCGACGTGGTGTTCGACGAAGCCTCCATCCCCGACCGCCTCAAGGCGCAGATCGGACGCCTGCAGATTCCGGTGCTGAAGGCCGCGATGCTGGACCGCAACTTCTTTCTGCACTCGAATCACCCGGTACGCCGCATGCTGGACGCGATCGCCACGCTCGCCGTCCATCTGCCCGACAACGAGACGGGCAATGCGCGTCTGGACGCAATCTCGGAAGTGGTCAGCCGGGTGCTCGACAGCTTCGAGCAGGACATCGCCGTATTCGAATCCGCCGCCGCGGAACTGGAGACCATGGGCGCCGCCCTGGAAGAAACGCTCGAGGAAACGGTTGATGTCAGCCTGCAGCCGGATATCGCGCAGATAAGGCAATCCGAACGCGCCGAACTCGCCCCTGTCATCGTGCACGACTTCATCAATCGCGCACTCAAGGATCAGTCGGTGGGGGACATCGTGCGTGAATTCCTGCGTCGCGACTGGGCGCAATTGCTTTCCCAGGATTACGTCAACGAAGGCGAGCAGGGCGCGCATTTCAACAGCCACGTAGAAACCATGCGTGAGCTGATCTGGAGCGTCCAGCCCAAGGTGGACATGGACGCGCGCCTGATGCTCGTCCGGATTCTGCCCGGGCTGCTGAAACGCCTGCGCGAAGGAACGGTAGAGATCGAACTGCCGCAGAAGCTCGCCGATCGTTTCTTCGCCAACCTGGTCATTTTGCACGCCAATGCGGTGCGACCCAATGCTCAGCCTGTGCCGCTGCCCGACATCACGCCCGAAGAAATCGACGATCTGATGTCCGCTCCGGTCGAGCCACCGGCCGCAGCCGCGCCCGAAGCGAAGCCCGCCCCGCCCGAAGTGGATGACGAATTCACCCAGCTCGCGCGCGGCCTGGGCAAGGGCGCCTGGGTGGAGTTCCACTATGACGACGGCACCTTCCGCTGGGCACGGCTGGGCTGGGTCAGCAACATCAAGAACACCTATCTGTTCTCGGATCAGGACGGCATGAACAGCTTCTCCATCAGCCTGCAACGCCTGGCCGACAAGCTGCGAAGCGGCGAGGCCGTGCTGGTCGAGCGCAAATCGATCACCGAGTCCGCATTCGGAAAACTGATGAACCTGTTCCGTCAAAAACTCGGCCACGCCTGAGCGTGGCTGTTGCCGATTGATCGGCTTTACAACCACGGCCTCCCCCTCACGGGGGCAACCACGGCCTATCCCTTGCGGGTGGAGCGCGTGGCTGTTGAAGCTGGCATCCCCATATGTAGCCACGGCCCCCTCGCGGACGATCCACGCTCGCCCATTGATTCACCTCTTCGCCCCGGCTACCCTGCCGGGGTGAAATCGTTTGCTTCCCGCATCGTCCACTGGCACCTGAGGCACGGCCGTCATAGCCTGCCGTGGCAGGCCACGCGCGACCCTTATCGCATCTGGCTGTCGGAAATCATGCTGCAGCAGACCCAGGTCGCCACGGTCATCCCCTACTTCGAGCGCTTTCTCACGCGCTTCCCCGACCTGCCGGCCCTGGCCGCCGCCCGGGAAGACGACGTGCTCGCATTATGGAGCGGACTCGGCTACTACAGCCGTGCGCGCAACCTGCACGCGGCCGCGCGTGCCGTCGTGGCCGACCACGGCGGCGCCTTCCCGGATGCGCCCGACGCCATCGCTCGACTGCCCGGAATCGGCCGCTCGACTGCCGCCGCCATTGCCGCGCTGGCATTCGGCCAGCCATGCGCCATCCTCGACGGCAACGTCAAGCGCGTACTGGCCCGCCACGGCGGGATTGCCGGCTGGCCGGGCGACAAGAAAGTCGAAGCGGCGCTGTGGACGCTGGCCGAATCGCTGCTGCCGGACACGGGCATCGCGGCCTACACCCAGGGCATGATGGATCTCGGTGCGCTCGTCTGCACGCGCAGCCAGCCGGACTGTCCGGCCTGTCCGGTCAGGGCCGACTGCATCGCCCGCACGCAAGACCGCATCGGTGAACTGCCGGCGCCGCGTCCCAGAAAGGCACTGCCCGAGAAGCATGTGCAGATGCTGCTGCTGCTCGACCGCGGCGAACTGATGCTGGAAAAACGCCCGTCGCGGGGCATATGGGGGGGCTTGTGGAGTCTGCCCGAACTCGCTCCGGACGCCGATGCCGCCGGCCACTGCCGCGAGCGCTTCGGGTTCATCACGCTGGCCCGCCAGGCGCTGCCGCGGTTCACGCACAGCTTCACCCACTTCAAGCTGCATATACATCCCGTGCAACTCCAGCTCGTGCCGCGCCACGGCACGCCACCCGGCCAGATCTGGCTGCCGCTGGCCGATGCGCTCGATGCGGCGCTGCCCGCCCCCGTACGCACGCTGGTGAGACTAATTGCGCGCCAATGAACCGCCCGCCTGCCGCACGGGCGGCGTTGGCCATGCTATAAAGCCGCAAGCCCAACAAAACGAACTCTCGTCGCCCAGTGACGCATGCGCATTTTCTTTCCCGGCGGCTGTTGTTTCTGACACTTCTGCTCAGCCCGCTTGCCGCATCGGCCGGAATCATCGTCAACCCCGACGTCCAGGGCCGCAGCATCAGCGTCGCCACCCTGCGCAACATTTACACCCTGCGCCAGACGCTGTGGCCGAACCACCAGCCCATCGTGATTTTTGTCCTGCCGGACGACAATCCGGTGCACGTTGCTTTCGCCAAGGAAAAACTGGGCCTCTATCCTTACCGCCTGCGGCAGACGTGGGACCGGATGAGTTTCAGTGGCATGGCCAGTGCGCCGATACAGGTCAAGGACGAGAACGAAATGCGGGAACGCGTGCGCGCCACGCCAGGCGCAATCGGCTACACAAGCAAGGACACTGTCTATGACGGCATCAAGACTCTCAGGCTGGAATAGCCTGCTGCTGGGCGGCCTGCTGGCGGCGTCGCCTGTCTGGGGGGATGAATTGGCCGGTCCCCGCTACCATGTTCAGGGATTCGTGGCGCAAGGCCTGATCGGCACCACCAACAACCGCTTCTTCGGCGACAGCCGGGACGGGGCCAGCACCGCATTCACCGAAGCCGGCCTTCACGGAACCTGGCAGGCCCTCGATGCGGTGCGGCTGTCGGGCCAGGTGCTGTACCGCCATGCCGGCGAAAGCGACCGGGCAGGCCTGCGCCTGGATTATGCCCAGGCCGACTGGCAGTTCTATCAAACCGAAGTCAGCCAGCTCGGGCTCAAGTTCGGCAAGGTCAAGCTCCCCTACGGCCTCTACAACGAAACGCGCGACGTGCCGTTCACCCGCCCGGGCATCCTGCTGCCGCAGTCGGTCTATGTCGACGCCAGCCGGGATTTGCTGCTCGCAGCGCCCGGGGTTTTCCTGCATGGTGCCAGCGTGCAGCGGTACGGCGCGGTCGATTTCATGCTGGGCTGGGTGCGCCCCAATTTCAACAGCGAGTCGGTGGAATACGTCTTCCTGGGCAGGGCCCGCCCCGGCAAGCTGGAAGGCACGGGGGCCGTCGGCGCGCGCCTGCGCTGGGATCTGCCGACCGAAACCACGCTCATGCTGACCTATGCCGACGCCACGGCCGAATACACCCCCGCCAGCGCGGACAGTCTGGCAGCTGGGAAAGTGAATTTCCGCAACGTGCTGGCCACCGTTCAGCAACGGCTCGACACCCTGACGCTGACCGCAGAATACGGCGAACCCCGCGGCAACCCGACCGGCTTCGGTGCGGCACTGCCAGACAACGCCAGAACCGCACAGGCGTTTTATCTGCAGGGGGAATGGCGGTTCCGGCCCGCATGGGAGCTGATGCTGCGCCACGAGCTTTTCTATCGCGACAAGAACGACAAGAACGGCATGCAGTTCCAGGCCGCCAGCGGTCTGCCCGCCCATACCATGTTCGCCCGGGACCTGGCACTGGGCCTGCGCTGGGACACCACGCCCAATCTGATGTTGCGTGCGGAGTTTCACCATGTCGACGGGACAGCCTGGCTGCCGGGGCCGGACAACCCCGTTTTCCTTAGCCGTGAACAGCGCTGGAACATGTGGCTCCTGCAAGCCGCATACCGGTTCTAATGCAATGCGCCCGTCCGCTTTTCTCAGTCTCAAATGGAAGCTGTTGCTTCCGCTCACCCTGGCCATGGCGACCGGCACGGTGGCGCTCACCTGGATCAACGACACCAATTTGCGCCGCGAGGTGCAGCACACACGGCTCGAAAGCGCGATACGCAACGAAGCGCTGCTGCGCTTCCTGATCGAGCAGAACGAGCGTCAACTGGTCGATGCCGGGGCGGCACTGGCCGATTTCCTGATAGCCGCGAACCGCAATGGCCCCCCCGACCTGAAATCCGGCTCTGCCTTGCAGCCATACTGGGAGCAACTCAGCGTCAATCAGGGATTTGAAAGCTTGCGCCTCTACGATGCCGATCAGCAGCTGCTGACCGGCTTCGGCGGCACGCCGGTCCCGGAGGAACTGCTGACGGCTCGCCTGACGGAAGTGCTGACCCGCGAGCGGCCTGCCAGCGGTCTTTTCTGCGCCGAGCGCTGCCTGTTTTACGGCATGGCGCCGGTGCTGCACAAAGGCCGCACCGCAGGCGTGGTCGTGATCTCGATGGACCTGTCCAGCCTGTTGAGTACGTTTAGCCAGAGCAGCAGCCACGATCTGGCCATAGCCGTCGAGCGGCCACGGGACGACAGGGTGATCGCCTCCACCGCCACCGATATCTTCACGATGGTGGGCAACGTCCATTTCGCGCCCTATCCGCAGCGCCCGCAGTTCGAATCCGCCTTGACCCGCAGCGGCAACAAGGTGTTCGAATGGGAGAAGCTGCAGCCGCTCGCCGCCGCGCCCAGCACGCCGTACTTCATCGCGCGCAGGGACGTCACCGATGCGGAACGCGCGATCCGACGGTCCTTCCTGATGAACCTGGCCACCGGTCTGACGGTGTTCGTCCTGGCCGAGGGCGTCCTGCTGATTTCTCTCGCCTGGCTGATGCGGCGCATGAACCGGGTCAGTACCGGCCTGCCGCTGCTGGGAGCGGGCCTCTGGCGGGATGCGCGCCGGCATCTGCAGTTTCGCGACACGGCTGCGCGCGACGAACTTTCCAGGCTGGAGGACGCCGCGCTCGCCCTCGCCAGCCAGCTCGAGTCGCTCGACACGGCGGCGCGCCGCCAGCAGGACGATCTGGCCAAACTGGTCGACACCCTGTCTCACGAGCGCGACTTCATCTCCGGCTTGCTGGATACGGCGCAGGCACTCATCCTGACACAGGATCGCCAGGGGGTGATCCGCATGGTCAACCACTACGTGGAAACCCTGACCGGGCTCTCCGCGCAGCAGCTGATCGGGCAGGATTACTTCAGGCAGATGATCGCCCCGCAGGAGAGCCGCGACTGGCGTTCGCGGCTGTTCGTCCACTTCGACAGCGATGCCGCGCCGCTGAGATTCGAGGCACTTCTTGCCGGACCCGACGGCCTGCGCAACATCACCTGGGTCCATTCGCTGATCGGCCAGAAGGGCGACAGCGAACCGCTGATCCTGTCGGTGGGTCTGGACCTGACCGAACTCAAGAGCGCACAGGCGCGCGCCAGCTACCTCTCCGAGTACGACACGCTGACCGGCCTATACAATCGCCAGGGCTTCCAGCGGCGACTGGCGCATGCGCTGAACGAATTGAAGAGTGGTGCGCTCATGCTGATCGACCTGGACGACTTCAAGGCGATCAACGACCTCGCCGGCCACAGTGCGGGCGACACCATGATCCAGCGCATGGCCGAGCGTCTGCGCGAACTCCAGCCGGCCCCCAAACTGGCCGCACGGCTGGGCGGAGACGAATTCGCGCTTTATTTCGAACCCTTGCCAGACGCCCAGCTGCTGCAGACTGCGCGTTTCCTGTGCAAAGGCGACCGCGACCAGCACCTGGCCACCGCCTGCGTCGGCATCGCCGTGGTGCAGCCGGCCTGCACCACGGAGAGCCTGCTGGGCCACGCCGACCTGGCACTCTCCCAGGCACGCGCCAAGGGTCGCTCCAACTGGCATCTGTACAACCCGGCAGACGGGACCCGCGAAAGCCTGCTCGACCGCACCGCGCAACTCGCGCTGATCACCGACGCCTTGCACGACAACCGGCTGGCGCTGTTCCTGCAGCCCATCATGGCGATCCGGGACGGGCGCGCCATGCACTACGAGGCGCTGCTGCGGGTGCGGACACCGGATGGCCAGATCCTGCCGCCCGCCCCGCTGATCGCAGCGGCCGAAGCGTCCGGCCTCATCCGCGAGATCGACCAGTGGGTACTGCAGCATGCCATCGCGCTGATTGCGAGCCGGCCCGGCCTGCACCTGGCGGTCAACCTGTCCGCGCGCAGCCTCGACAATCCGGAACTGCCCGGGATGCTGAAGGAAATGCTGCAGCAACACGGGGTCAAGCCGCAGCAGCTGATTCTGGAAATCACCGAAACGGCGACCCTGACCCAGATGACGCACGCTGAGATCCTGCTCACCGGCATTCGCGCGCTGGGCTGCCAGCTGGCGCTGGACGATTTCGGCGTCGGCTTCTCCACTTTCCAGTACCTGAAACATCTGCCGGTCGACTTTGTGAAGATCGACGGCTCGTTCATCCGCACACTCGATCACAGCGAGGACGACCGCCTGTTTGTGAAGGCCCTGGTCGAGGCCATACACGGCTACGGCAAGCTGGCGATAGCGGAGTACGTCGAGACCGAGGCCATTCTTCGCTGGGTGGCGGAACTCGGCGTGGATTATGCACAGGGCTATCATTTTGGCCGGCCGCAAGCTGCCGAATCCGTGTTTCCGCCCAAGGCTGGCTGATTGCCAACGGGGTGCTATACAAAACAGCTATCCCCAGTCGCAACAGGAGGTTGCCATGAACACGCGACTCGATACGTCCGGTACCGCCGTCTTCGACCGCGACGGTTTTTTGATCGACCCCGGCATGTGGAGCGAAACCTTGGCCGATCGTATCGCCCAAACCGACGGCATCGGCCCTCTCAACGAGGCGCAGTATGGCCTGCTGCATGCCTTGCGGGACGAATTCTCCAAGCATGCGAGCGTCACCGCCCTCAGCCATGTCTGCCACCTGGTGGGACAAAGCGCCGACTGCATGCAGCGCCTGTTCCCCAGCCCGCGCGAAGCCTGGCGCCTGGCGGGTTTGCCCAATCCCGGCGAGGAAGCCAAAACCTATCTTTGAAGCCGCGCGGCAGTGCGGCCGTCCTCACGCTCGAGCGTTTCCGGGGGGTACCGTGGGCAACTGCGCGGGCACGCTTCCCGCACTTCGCTCGGCCGGTCCCGAATGGCAATATCTTGCCTCCACCGGGTGCTTCGCCGTGCCCGGAATCCGGTAAGATTGGCGTTTTCCATTCGCAAAGAGACTCTTCACCATGTCCATGGCCGACCGCGACGGCGTCATCTGGTACGACGGCAAGCTCGTCCCCTGGCGCGAAGCCACCACCCACGTCCT
>JAJZRE010000017.1:1338-46672 GCA_021802945.1 Pseudomonadota bacterium | reverse complement strand
ATAATAAAGGGGGCGCGAGCCCCCTTTTGGTTTGCCGGTGTTGCGTGCGATCAGTCCTTGAAACGACCCCGCACACCAACCCGGCTGGCACCGCCCCGGCTTTCGTTGCCCCGCGGCTGCGTCGCCCGCGCGCCGGGCGCACGATTGCCGTAGCTGCGGGTAGCCGAGGCCGCGGCCTTGGCCTTGGCCTCGCGCTCGCGCTTTTCCCAGTACTCGACGCTGTTGCCGTTGACTTCGGCCCTCGGCGCGGAATCAGCGGCGGCACCGCGATAGCCTTCGTTGCGGGGCGGGCGGTCGCCGGTCATGCGGGGCACGTCGGACGGGCCACGCGCGGCCTGCTCGAAGCGGTTGCCACGCGGCGCGGCGCTGCGGGCAGGACGGTCGCCGGCGGGGCGGGCATCGGCACGGTAGCCGCGGTCGCGGTTGTCACGGCTGTCGCCGCGTGGCGGCCGGTCGCCATAGCTGCGCGGTTCGCTGCGGTCGCCGAAGCTGCGTTTCTGCGCATCGGGGCGCTTGTCGCCGAAGCCGCCGCGCGGACCGTTGTTGCTGCGCGGACGGCCCGACGACGCAGGGCGCCCGGAAGCGGGCTTCTGGGTCGGCTCCAGCCCCGGCAGGGTGTGCACCTCGATGCGGTTGCCGGTGTAACGCTCGATGTTCTTCACCAGCCCGCCTTCGCGCATGCCGGCAAAGCTGACCGCGATGCCGGTGCGTCCGGCGCGGCCGGTGCGGCCGATGCGGTGGACGTAATCCTCGGCCTGGCGCGGCAGGTCGAAGTTGATGACGTGGCTGATGCTCGCCACGTCGATGCCGCGCGCGGCGACGTCGGTGGCCACCAGCACCTTGGTGCGGCCTTCGCGCAGGCGCTGCAGCGCGCGGTTGCGCTGGCCCTGCTGCATGTCGCCGTGCAGCGCGTCGGAGGCGAAGCCGCTGTCGGCCAGGAGGTCGGAAATTTCCTCGGTGCTGCGCTTGGTCGAGGCGAACACGATCGCCTGCACCATCTCCACGTCACGCAGCAGCGCGTCGAGCAGACGGTTCTTGTGGTCCATGTTGTCGGCGAACAGCAGGCGCTGCTCGATCTTGGATTCCTTGTGCGGCACCGCTTCGATCTCGATGCGCTGGGCATCGCGGGTCAGTTCGCGCGCCAGGTTGCCGACCACGCCGTCGAGCGTGGCCGAGAACAGCAGGGTCTGGCGCGCGGCCGGGCAGCGCGCGGCGATGGCCTTGATGTCGTCGACGAAGCCCATGTCCAGCATGCGGTCGGCTTCGTCGAGCACCAGCACTTCCAGGCGCGAGAAGTCGATCTTGCCGCGCTCCAGATGGTCGATCAGGCGGCCGGGGGTCGCCACCACCACGTCCACCGGCTGGCTCAAACGCTTGAGCTGCAGGCCATACGGCGCGCCGCCGACCAGACAGGCGGTACGGAAGCGGCGCATATCCTTGCCATAGGTCATGGCGGCTTTTTCGACCTGCAGCGCGAGTTCGCGCGTCGGGGTCAGCACCAGCACGCGCGGGCCCATGCTCTTCACGGTCGGCTCGGCCAGCATGCGCTGGATCGACGGCAGCAGGAAGGCCGCCGTCTTGCCGCTGCCGGTGTGCGAGGACACCAGCAGGTCACGGCCGGTCAGCGCGGCGGGGATCGCCTGCATCTGGACCGGAGTGGCGTTCTCGTAGCCTGCGGCCAGAACGGATTTAAGGATGAGGGGATCAAGTCCCAGTTCGGAAAAGCTCATGGCAAACCTTTTTTCAGTGCGCTCAAACGCGCAAAACAAACCTGCGCCCGGTTCAGAACCAGACAGGTCATAAAATACGAACCGGATATCAGCGGCGTTTGAAAAACGCCCAACGGGTCGCGTCGATCACATCGGCGCCAACCACAAGACTTGTCACTGCCGGTTCGGAACGATTAACCGGCGGCACAAAAGAGAGGTCGAAGACGATGGGGCTGTGAGGACAGTCCCGAGGCACGGCGGCAAAAGCCAGACCTGCCCACTGCTGTATGCACAACGCGACGAAGTCTATCAGAAAAGGCTGATTCTCCCGAGTTTTATTTTCAGGTGTGGTAGAGCGTGTGGTACAGCCCGCCACGGTCGATCAGTTCATCGTGCCCGCCTTCTTCCACCACGCGGCCGTTTTCGAACACCAGGATGCGGTCGGCCTGCTTCACCGCCGACAGGCGGTGGGCGATGATGAGCGTGGTGCGGCCGGCGAGGAAGGCGTGCATGGCCTCGTGCAAACGCCGCTCGGTGTCGCTGTCGAGCGCCGAGGTGGCCTCGTCGAGGATGACGATGCGCGGGTTGGCGACGATCATCCGCGCGATGGCCAGCCGTTGTCGCTGCCCGCCCGACATGCGCACCCCCTGGCGCCCCACCACGGTGTCCAGCCCGTGCGGCAGCGCGGCGATGAAGTCCTTGAGCTGGGCGATCTCAAGCGCCTGCCACAGCGTCGCGTCGCCGGCCGCGCGTCCCAGCGTCAGGTTGGCGCGCACGCTGTCGTTGAACAGCACCGGGTGCTGCAGCACCACGCCGACGTGCTCGCGCACCGTCTCCCAGCCGATCTCGGTCACCGGCGCCTCGCCATACAGAATCCGCCCCGATTTCACCGGGTACAGCCCCAGCAGCGCCTGCACCAGCGTCGACTTGCCCCCGCCGGAGGCGCCCACCAGCGCCACCTTCTCGCCCGCCGCCACGGTCAGGCTGACGTCGTCGAGCACCGTCTCGCCCTCCTCGTAGGCGAAGCTGACGTGCTCGAGCGCGATGCCGACGGTGGGCTTTCCGGCGAAGGGATCGCGCAACGCCGGATGCCGCGGCTCGCCGGCAAGGCCGAGCACGCCATTGATGCGGCCCAGCGCGGCATTGGCGGCGAACCACGAATACTGCATGTTCACCAGTTCCTGCACCGGCGTCATCATGAACCACAGGTAGCCGAACACCGCCAGCATCTCGCCGATGGTCAGGCCGGAGAACACCACCATCAGCATCGCCCCGGCACGGAAAGCGTCGAAGCCGGCCAGAAACACGAAGAAGGAAATCCGGCTCATGGCGTCCGACTTCCAGGCGAACGACGCGGCATGCCGGCGGATGTCGGCGGCCTTCTCGGTCACCCGCGTCAGGTAGTGCTTCTCGCGGTTCATCGCGCGGATCTGGGTCAGCGCGTCCAGCGTTTCGGCGAGCGCATCCTGGAATACCTCGAAGGCGCGGTTCTCGAATTTCTTCAGATCCTTCACCCGCTTGCCGAGCCGGGTCGAAAACAGGATCACGACGGGATTCAAGAGCAGGATGAACAGCGCCAGCTGCCAGTTCATCCAGAACAGCACCCCGGCGACGCCGGCCAGGGTCAGGACCGACACCACCAGACCGGATATCGACGAGCCGAGGAAACTGTCGATGGCGTTGAGGTCGGTGACGAAATGCGAGGTGACCCGGCCGGCGCCCACGGTCTCGAACTCCGACAGCGCGATGCGCGACAGCCGGGCAAGCATCCGCACCCGGATGCGGTAGACCACCTCCTTGGCCAGCAGGGAAAACGTGCGCCCCTGCCACACGTTGAGCAGGATCGCCGCCAACCTGAGCGCGACCGTCAGCAGCAGCGCGACGCCGATGAACAGCACCGGCCCGTGCCAGACGGCCGGAAACGCCGCACCGATCCTGTCCACGAAGGCGCCGGGGTGATGCAGCAGCACTTCGTCCACCATCAGCGGCAGCAGCAGCGGGACCGGCACCGCGGCGGCCACCGCCAGCAGGGCGATGACGTTGGCCTGCAGCAAGCGCGTGCGATGGGTTTTGAGTTCGTCGGCGATGCCGCGCCAGGTCAGCATGACTGGCCATCCTGAGAAAAGAAATCGCTTGCCAGCATAAGCCGCTGGCGCGGCCGAGTAAAAATCCGGCCCGCGGCCAGCGGAGCCGCCGCCCGCAAGCCGGCGCGGACCCTCACCGTTGCCCGGTCGCCGAAATGCTGCCGGAACGAATCATCGGCCCCGACTCAGGGCCTCCCCCGAAGACGGAAAAGCGCAGGCCCGACGACGTCAGCGCGATGCGCCACCCCCCATCCACAGCAACGCATAAACGAGCGCAGCCATCAATCCCAGCAGCACAAGAGCCCGCCAGCTCGACACCATGCGCCCGGCTGTCGCGCCCGTTTCACTCGTCTTCACCCCCGTGAACATCGCCTTGATCATGTCGTCGCGACGCAGCAGCTGATGGGTCAGCACAGCGGCTACGTGCAAGCCGGCCAGCCCCAGCAGCAGGTCGAAATTGTAGGCATGCACGGTCGTGACGAGGCTGCTGGTGCCGTGGCGGAGCCAGTGCGAGAGCGGCCCTTCAAAATCGTCGTCATCGTTGCCAAACAGGCCGGTAACGGCCTGCACCAGCAACACCGCCAGCAGGCTCAGGATCATCCATCCGCCCAGCGGGTTATGCCCCAGATAGGCCTTCGGCCGGCGCTGCAGCACGCTGCGGAAATAGGCGTAGCTGGCCGACGGGCTGCGCACGAAGTGCGCAAAACGCGCCGGGTCGCTGCCCACCAAGCCCCAGGCAATGCGGAACAGGATGAGCGTGAGGATGGCGTAGCCCGACCAGCCATGGTATTCCATCCATTCGTTGCCCTGCTCCCCGCTCCACCAGGAGAACCCGATCAAGCCCAGCAGCAGCCAGTGAAACAGGCGCACCGGCACATCCCACACCCTGACCTTGACCGGCGCAGAAGCCGGCGTCATAACACCGACTTTCCGCGAAACGTCTTGTGGCAGGCGGCACAACTGTCGCGTACCTGCATGTAGGCCGGCCGGATCAAGTCGAGGTTGCCTGTCTTGGCCATGGCGGCGAGGCTGGAAGCCGCCTTGATGTAGGTGTCCTGCGCCTGCTTGAATTGTGCTGATCGCTGCCATACCGCGGGTTTGGCGCGGCTCGGCGCATAGGTGCTCCCCGGAGGGAAATAGACCCACGGCTGCGTGCTCAGGGTCTGGAGCTTGTCGGCGAGCGACAGGAATTTTGCCGCGACATAGGGTTCTTTACCGCGCACCATGATGCCCATCGGTTCAAACGTGCGCATGGTTTCCTGCAACAGCGCGCGACGCTTGGTCACTGGCTGGCCAGGATGCGTATCCGCCTTGGGACCGCATCCGGCCAGCGTCAGGCAGGCGCCGATCAACAACGGCGCTGCGCGCCGATAAGGTTTGAGCGAAATCATGGTCAGTCCAGAGTGGGTGAAGAAACTGAAAGTTGGATGGATAGCGGAAACCCGGGCCGAGTTCCCCTGCTTACGCCAAGAGACGGCAATTAATGCGGGGGATACACGGAATGGCGCAGGCCGCACCGGAATGCTTGCTATTTTCCAATGCAGAACGTGCTGAAGATTTCGCCCAGCAAATCGTCCGCGGTGAATTCCCCGGTGATTTCGGACAAGGCCGCCTGCGCCAGCCGCAGTTCCTCGGCGAGCAATTCCAGCTGACCGGCTGATTCGCGCGCAGCGGCGAGATGGCCGGCGGCCCGGCCGAGCGCGTCAAGATGGCGCGCGCGCGCCGTGAACGTGCCCTCGCCCGCGGCCTGCCAGCCGGCCGATGCAAGCAGCTTGTCGCGCAGGAGATCGATCCCGTCGCCGGTTCGGGCGGAAAGCCAGATCTCGTCGCCCATCACGCGCGGCGCTTCGCCGGTGACATCGATCTTGTTGTGGATAGTGAGGCACGCTACCGGCGGCAGACGCGCCAGGATCGCCGCTTCGCGTTCGCCCAGGCCATGGGCTGCATCCACCAGCAGCAGCGCCACGTCTGCCTTGTCCACCGCCGCCCAGGTCCGCGCGATGCCGATCCGCTCCACGGCGTCGTCGGTTTCCCGCAGGCCCGCGGTATCGACGACATGAAGCGGCACGCCCTGGATCTGGATCGCTTCGCGCACCGTGTCCCGCGTGGTCCCGGCGATCTCGGTCACGATCGCCGCCTCGAATCCGGCAAGCTGATTCAAGAGACTCGACTTGCCGACATTCGGCTGGCCGATCAGCACCACCGTCAGCCCCTCGCGCAGCAGGGCGCCCTGCTGCGCCTGCGAACGCACGGCGCGCAAGCTGGCGTCGATTCGATCGAGCCGCCCGAAGGCGTCGGCCTGCTTGAGAAAATCGATTTCTTCTTCGGGAAAGTCGAGCGTGGCCTCGACCAGCATGCGCAGACGCGTCAGCGCCTCGACCAGTTCTGCGATCCGCACCGAGAACGCACCCGTCAGCGATCGCACCGCGGAGCGCGCAGCCTCGGTGGATGCGGCGTCGATCAGGTCGGCGACCGCCTCGGCCTGAGCCAGATCCAGCTTGCCGTTCAGAAACGCGCGGCGGGAAAACTCCCCCGGTTCGGCCAGCCGCGCGCCGAGTTCAAGGCAGCGCTGCAGAATGAGATTGAGCACGACCGGCCCGCCGTGGCCTTGCAGCTCAAGGACGTTTTCGCCGGTAAACGAATGCGGGGCCGCGAAGTAAAGCGCGATGCCCTCATCGATCGGCTGGGCATCGTGATCGAGAAAGCGGCAGAAGGCGGCATGACGGGGCGCGGGCACGCGTCCGAGGATCGCCTCGGCAAGCGGGACGACATCCGCGCCCGAGACGCGCACCACGCCCACGCCGCCGCGCCCGGGCGCGGTGGCGATGGCAGCAATCAGGTCAGGCTTTGCCGGAGGCAGGCTTGCCACCGTCCTGAACCTGCTTGTTGATCACCCATTGTTGCGTGATGGACAGGATGTTGTTGACGATCCAGTACAGCACGAGACCGGCCGGGAAGAAGACGAACATGACGGTGAACGCCACCGGCATGATCATCATGATCTTGGCCTGCATCGGATCCATCGGCTGCGGGTTGAGCTTGACCTGCAGGATCGAGGTGATGCCCATCAGGATCGGCAGAATGAAGAAGGGATCGGGCGCCGTCAGGTCGTGGATCCAGCCCAGCCAGGGCGCGCCGCGCATTTCCACCGCAGCGAGCAGCACCCAGTACAGCGCGATGAATACCGGGATCTGGATCAGGATCGGCAGGCAGCCGCCGAGCGGATTGATTTTCTCGGCCTTGTACAGCTCCGCCATCGCCTGATGCAGCTTGGCCCGGTCGTCGCCATAGGTTTCCTTCAGTTGCTGCAGGCGCGGCGTGAGCTTCTTCATCTTGGCCATCGACTTGTAGCCCGCCGCCGACAGCGGGAACAGCGCCAGCTTGAGCAGGATGGTCAGGATGATGATGGCCCAGCCCCAGTTGCCGACGAAGTGCTCGATTTTTGCCAGCGCCCAGTAGATGGGGAAGGCCAGGGGGGTAAGCCAGCCGTAATCGCGCACGAGATCGAGGCCGGGCGCCGCGGCTTCCAGCAATTTCTGCGTCTGCGGCCCTGCGTACAAGGGCATCGTGAAGACTTTCTGCTGGCCCGGTTCAAGCGTGCCTTCGGCCAGGATGACACCGGCGGAATAGAGCCCGTCTCCCAGGGCGCGCGCGTAATACTCGCGCTTGACCGTGCCTTCCGGCAGCCAGGCCGAGACGAAGTGGTGTTGCACCATCCCGACCCAGCCGTTGTCGGCGGTTTTTTCGTACTCCGCCTTGCCTTCCTCGATGCTCTTGAACGTGACCTTCTGGAATTTCCTGGCGTCGGTGAAGAACGCCGGGCCGGTGTAGGTATGCAGGAAAAAGGACGCGCCGCGCGGCGCCCCGGAATGGCGCGTGAACTGGTAGTACGGCGTCAGGTCGACGGGTTTCGTGCCATTGTTGATGACCCGCGTCCTGACGGCGATCTCATAGCTTCCGCGCTTGAAGATGTAGGTCTTCTCGACGCGCACGCCGGTGGCTGGGTCGCTCCACACCAGTGGCACTTCCACCTGCGAGGCGCCAGGGGCCAGACGATAGGTGCCGGGGTTCAACTGGAACGCGGTGCGATGCGTGGGGAGATCCTTGCCAAGCAGGCCGCTCTGCGCCAGATAGGGCTGGGTCGGATCGTCTTCGAACAGCGTGAAAATCTGATTCCGTTGTTCCGTCTCGCGATACGACAGCAGATCAAGCCGCCTCAGATCCCCGCCGTTGGCGTCGATCGTCGCACGCAACACATCGGTTTCCACCACGGCGCGCGCACCTTTTGCAAACCCGGGTTGGACCGGCGCGGCCGCGGGTGCGTTGAGGGCTTGGCTCGGCGCAGGCGGCGCGCCGGCGCTTACGCCCGCTGAAGTTGGCGCCGTGACCGTGGACGGGGGCGGCGCATGCTTGTCCTGCCAGGCTTCCCACAACAAAAGCAGTGAGAAGGAAAAGACGATGAAAAGAATCAGCCGCTGGTTATCCATTGGAACGGGACGCTATGAGTTGGGTTGGGGTTCCGGCGTGGCATTCAGGCGTTCGTCTGAGGCCACGGGCCATTTTGCCATGGCTCGCTGGCCGGCACGTGCGAAGGTACGCACCAAGTCGCGTGCCTCGTCGCCCGGAACCGGCTTGGCGACGAGACGAACGACAAAATCACACGCAGGCAGTTCCGGCAAGGCCCGACGAAAGCTTTCGCGCACGCAGCGCTTGACGCGGTTCCGGTCCACCGCACGTGCAAGCAAGCGCTTGGCGATGACCATCCCCAACCTGGGGTGCCCCACCTGGTTGGGCTTCGCCATCACCATTAGATAACTCGTTCGCGCGCGCTGGTTGTCGGCAAACACCCGGTCGAAATCGGCCTTCTCGACCAGGCGCGCATCGCGGAGGCGCACGCCACCCGCTTGGTTTGGGTTGGCGTTGATTAGACAGCCAGGCGAGCGCGACCCTTGGCGCGACGCGCATTGATCACGGCCCGGCCCGCCTTGGTCTTCATGCGCGCACGGAAACCGTGGGTGCGCTTGCGGCGGACGGTGGAGGGCTGGTAAGTGCGTTTCATGGCATATCCTTTCTGGCTGGCACCGGCCCATCCCGTCGGGTGGGTGAGCCGATCACAAAAAATCTGTTGAAAAACCGTGCATTAGACCAGCCCTATGCGGGGGATGTCAAGCCAAGGCCGGGGCGCAGTCGCAAATCGGTGGCGCCGTGCCTGTGGATAACCTGAAAGAAGAAGAGTAAGATTTGCATTCGAATCCCATGCAGCTTCCTGCCACCCGCCCCTCGACTATGGATTCCTTCTGGGACCTTTGCCAAGAGCGCTTTCGCGCCAATCTGACCCAGCAGCAGTTCAGCACGTGGATCAAACCCCTGGTGTTTGAAGACGCCGACGGCGAGGTGCGCATTCTGGCGCCCAATCATTTCGTGATGGACTGGGTGCGCGAGAAATTCGCCGAGCACATCGATGGCTGGGCACAGGAATTCTATGCGCGCCCGGTCTCCATCGTCTACGCGCTGGGAAAAAAGACCGGCGCGCCACGGCCGCACGCTGCGCCTGCCGCCGCCGCGACGCCCGCTGCGATCCCGGCCGGCGTTGCTGCGCCCGCCCAGATGGGGATGCGCATCAATCCGGGGTTCACCTTCGATAATTTCGTGTCCGGCCGCGCCAATCAGCTGGCGCGCGCGGCGGCGCTGCAAATCGCCGACAATCCCGGCGTGGCCTACAACCCGCTGTTCGTCTACGGCGGCGTGGGGCTGGGCAAGACCCATCTGCTGCAGGCCATCGGGAATACCGTGCGCCTGGCCAACCCCGACGCCCGCATCAGTTACATCCACGCCAACGATTACGTCGACGATGTGGTGAAGGCCTATCTGAACAAGCAGTTCGACGACCTGAAGCGGCGCTACATGTCGCTGGACCTGCTGCTGATCGACGACATCCAGTTCCTGGCGAAAAAGGACCGCACCCAGGAAGAGTTCTTCTACGTCTTCAACTCGCTGATCGAGAACAAGAAGCAGATCGTCATCACCTGCGATACCTTCCCCAAGGAAATCAGCGGCCTCGACGACCGTCTCAAATCCCGCTTTGCGTGGGGTCTGACCGTCGCGGTCGAACCGCCGGAACTGGAAATGCGGGTCGCCATCCTGCTGGCCAAGGCACAAGCAGAAAACGTCAAGCTGGACGAGAATGTCGCCTTCTTCATCGCCAAGCAGGTGCGTTCCAACGTGCGCGAACTGGAAGGCGCCCTGAAGCGGGTCATCGCCTTCTCGCGTTTCCATGAGAAAACCATCACCATGGAACTGGTGAAGGAAGCCTTGCGGGACCTGATCGCCTCAACTTCGCGTATCGTCTCGATCGAGAACATCCAGAAAACCGTCGCCGATTTTTACAAGATCAAGGTCGGCGACATGTTTTCCAAGAAGCGCACGCGCAATCTGGCTCGCCCGCGCCAGATCGCCATGGCGCTGGCCAAGGAACTCACCAACCAGAGCCTGCCGGAGATCGGCGAATCGTTCGGTGGCCGCGATCACACGACGGTGATCCATGCCTGCCGCAAGGTGGCCGAACTGCGCGAGACCGAGGCCGACATCGGACGCGATTATCTGGTGTTGTTACAAAGCCTGACAGGCTGAGGATGAAATGTGGATAAGACGGGTCGCGTGCCGGAAGCAGGAAAACCATCCCCACTTTTCCCACGATACCCGGTTTTTATCCACACCCCAAAACAGGAAGCAACTCGCTGTTTTAATTAGGTAACAAGGCTTATCCCCAGTTTCACGTCGCCTTTATTATGATTCTCAGGAATATATAAATGCTATTAGTACAAAGCGAACGCAACGCACTGCTGGCTTCACTCACCGCTGTCGTGGGGGTGGTCGAGCGCCGTCATACCCTGCCCATCCTGTCCAATCTCCTGCTGGAGAAAAAAGGCAGCAAGCTGACCCTGCTGGCAACCGATCTGGAACTGCAGGTGAGCACGCAGCTGGACGTGCAGGCGGGTGAGGATTTCGCCATCACCATCGCGGCGCGCAAGCTGTTCGACATCGTGCGTGCGTTGCCGGACTCGGCCAAGGTCAAGCTCGACTCCAGGGACAGCCAGGTGGTGGTCAGCGCCGGCAAGTCGCGCTTCACGCTGCAGACCCTGCCGGCCGCCGATTTTCCGCGGGTCGAGACCGGCACAGGACTGGGCGAAGCGATCCGCCTGCCGCAAAAAACGCTGAAGCGCCTGCTGCAGCTGGTGCAGTTCGCCATGGCCAGCCAGGACATCCGGTACTACCTCAACGGCATGCTGCTGGTGCTGGACGGCAAACAGCTGCGCGTGGTCGCCACCGACGGTCACCGCCTGAGCTACGCCGAAACCGCGCTCGGAACCGGGGCCGAAGCGCGCGAAGTCATCATTCCGCGCAAGACCGTGGTCGAACTCTCCAAGCTGCTGGGCGACGTCGACGATCCGGTCGAACTGCGCATCGGCGCCAACCAGGTCACCATCACCCTGCCCGGAACGGAACTGGTGACCAAGGTGGTGGACGGCAAGTTTCCCGACTACCAGCGCGTCATCCCCGCCAGCCAGCCGCGGCACCTCAAGGCCAACCGCCAGAGCGTGATGCAGGCCCTGCAGCGCGCCGCGATCCTGTCGAACGAGAAATTCCGCGGCGTGCGTCTGGTGATGAGCGAGAACACGCTCGGCATCGTCTGCAACAACAACGAGCAGGAAGAAGCGGCTGACGAAATCGAAGTCGGCTACGACGGCGAACCGCTCGATGTCGGCTTCAACGTCACCTACCTGCTGGATGGCCTCGGTGCGGTCAACACCGACGAGATCACGCTGTCGCTGGGCGATGCCAACAGCAGCATGCTGCTGACCAGCGAAGGCGAGCCCGGCTTCAAGTACGTCGTGATGCCGATGCGAATTTGAGTAATCCTGAACAGGCCCTTCGATCGTTCGACAGGCTCACGATCAGGGCGAACGGCAGGTGTTTGATTCCGTTCGTGGTGAGCCCTTCGGCAAGCTCAAGACATATGGATTCGTTCATGGTGAGCCTGTCGAACCATCTCCTGAGCGAAGTCGAAGGGCATGAAGGGAATCTGCTTCATCAAGCCAGCCGAATTCATTGAGCAACAACCTACAGGAAAACCCCACGCGGGTACGAACACCATGAGCAACAAGCCCGACAACGCGATGCCCGCCGACACGAATGGCGGCTACGACGAGGACAGCATCCAGCAGCTGGAAGGCCTGGAGGCGGTGCGCAAGCGCCCCGGCATGTACATCGGCGACACCTCCGACGGTACGGGTCTGCATCACATGGTGTTCGAGGTGCTCGACAACGCCATCGACGAGGCGCTGGCCGGCTGGTGCGACGACATCAAGGTCATCATCCACCCCGACAACTCCATCTCGATTTCCGACAACGGGCGCGGCATTCCGGTCGGCATCAAGTTCGACGACAAGCACGAGCCGAAGCGCAGCGCGGCAGAGATCGTCATGACCGTGCTGCACGCCGGCGGCAAGTTCAACCAGAACAGCTACAAGGTGTCGGGCGGCCTGCACGGCGTCGGCGTGTCGTGCGTCAACGGTCTGTCGAAATGGCTGAAGCTGATCGTGCGCCGCGACGGCAAGAAATACGCGATGACCTTCCATCAGGGCAAGGTGCTCGACCGCCCGATCGAAATCCAGAACGGCGTCGAGGTGTCGCCGATGCAGATCGTCGGCGACGCCGAAGGCCGCGGCACCGAAGTCCACTTCCTGGCCGACGAGGAAATCTTCGGCAAGGTCGAGTTCCACTTCGACATCCTCGCCAAGCGCATCCGCGAACTGTCCTTCCTCAACAACGGGGTGAAGATCGAGCTGATCGACCACCGCGACGGCAAGAGCGAAAACTTCGCCCACTCCGGCGGCGTCAAGGGTTTCGTCGAATACATGAGCCGCCTCAAGAACCCGCTGCATCCGAAGATCTTCAGCGCCATCGGCGAAAAGGACGGCATGACCGTCGAAGTCGCGATGCAATGGAACGACAGCTATACCGAGACGGTGCAGTGCTTCACCAACAACATTCCGCAGCGCGACGGCGGCACGCATCTGACCGGCCTGCGGATGGCGATGACGCGGGTGCTGAACAAGTACATCGAGGAAAACGAGGTCGCCAAGAAGGCCAAGGTCGAAACCACCGGCGACGACATGCGCGAAGGCCTCACCTGCGTGCTCTCGGTCAAGGTGCCCGAGCCCAAGTTCTCGAGCCAGACCAAGGACAAGCTGGTGTCGTCCGAAGTGCAGCCGGTGGTGCAGGAAATCGTCGGCCAGAAACTCGCCGAATTCCTGCTGGAAAACCCCAACGACGCCAAGCTGCTGTGCGCCAAGATCGTTGACGCCGCGCGCGCGAGAGAGGCCGCGCGCAAGGCGCGGGAAATCACGCGCCGCAAGGGCGTCATGGACGGACTTGGCCTGCCCGGCAAGCTGGCCGACTGCCAGGAAAAGGATCCGTCGCTGTGCGAGATCTATCTGGTCGAGGGCGATTCCGCAGGCGGCTCCGCCAAGCAGGGACGCGACCGCAAGTTCCAGGCGATCCTGCCGCTGAAAGGCAAGATCCTCAACGTCGAGCGCGCGCGCTTCGACAAGGTCATCGGCAGCCAGGAAATCGCCACGCTCATCACCGCGCTCGGCACCAGCATCGGCAAGGACGATTACAACCCGGACAAGCTGCGCTACCACCGCATCATCATCATGACCGACGCCGACGTCGACGGCGCCCACATCCGCACCCTGCTGCTGACCTTCTTCTACCGCCAGATGCCCGAGCTGGTCGAGCGCGGCCACATCTACATCGCGCAGCCGCCGCTCTACAAGGTCAAGCACGGCCGTTCCGAGCGCTACATCAAGGACGAGCACGCGCTGAAGGAACACCTGATGGCCGAGGCGATGAAGGATGCCGAGCTGACGCCGATGGACGGCGCCATGCCGATCATGGGCGATGCGCTGGAGACCCTGGCGCGCGAATACTTCCTCGCCGAAGCGGTGTGCGAACGCCTGGCGCGGCGGCTGCCGGAAGACGTGCTGCAGGCGCTGATGAAGATCCCGCGCCTGAGCCTGGCCGACAGCGGCGCGGCCATGCTGGCCGAAGCGAGCCTGGGCGCGGCGCTGGATGCGCACAAATTCGAAGTCGCCGCCGAATACATCAGCGAAACCGACAGCCATCGCCTGCGCATCACCCGCCATGCCCACGGCAACGTGCACATGAGCTTTCTCGAAGCGGACCTGCTCGAGACGGGCGATTACAACCAGCTGGTCAAGGTCGGCGACCTGCTGCGCGACCTCATCGGCCTCGGCGCCCGCGCCAAGCGCGGCGAGAAGGAAGCCCCGGTGCAGAGCTTCCGCGAAGCGATGGACTGGTTCCTCGCCGAAGTCAAACGCGGCATGAGCATCCAGCGCTACAAGGGCCTGGGCGAAATGAACCCGGCCCAGCTGTGGGAGACCACCATGGATCCCAAGGTGCGCCGGCTGATGAAAGTGCAGATCGAGGACGCGATTTCATCAGACCAGATTTTCACCACGCTGATGGGCGACGAGGTCGAGCCACGCCGCAATTTCATCGAAACCAACGCGCTTGGGGTCCGAAACCTGGACGTATAAGGTTGTGTAGGATCCCATTGAAATCTGGATTTTTCCCAAATCTTTAGATTTCGTGGGACAAGATGAAAAAGCCAACCCCATCGGTTGGCTTTTATCCGGATCGGAGCCACTGGAGGGTTGATTTCAGATCGTTGAGAAATGCGTAGGAATTTCTCGGGTAATTTGGGAACGCGCTAGGGAGGTATTCTCAAATTGATTGAGAAAACCTTTGATTTTTTGGAAGGCAATTTCTCGCGGATTCTGAGAACCTACAAAGGTGGACGGCAGCAGATACGGCACGAATCGTCCTCCGAACAATCCGAAGCGTTTCGCGTCAATTCAGCGCGGCGCCCGCCCATTCGCGGTCTCTGATCAAACAAGTTGATCGGAGGAGCCGTTTCAGCGGCGCCCGCATTCAGTTTTTTTGACTTATTTCGCCTTGACAAACCCCTAGGCTGAGAAAAGGGCGGAAGATGTCGACATCTTCGCGTTCCGGTTCACCGTGCCACGCAACGCCCCTCCTGGAAATAAGGATGCTTCGTCGTGATGGTGAGCGCCTTGATCTCAAGGGGAGGGGCATGCTGAATGTTCAACATCAATTCCGGAGCCTTTCACATGCCGAAGCGCTGCATCGGTGGTGCCGCTTTACCGATTCGGCCATCGGTGGTGTTGGCAAACCTATTGAAGTTCTCATTGACGGGCTCGTCTCCGCGGGCGCAACCGAAGCCAGCCTCAAAGAATTATGGCTTGAGGTAAGGCACCTTAGCTGGGTGAGCATTTTTGGTGAATCACCCTGGAAAACTGCAGCCATGCTGGGTGCCGCTCTCGACGCGCGCGATCATGGCGATGCATTCGAGAATACCGGAAATCATTACGTTGAGTCATTTGGAGCGGCGGTCGAAAAACGCCGGCTGCGGAACGCGATGTCCAGCGCACATCTAAAACCGTACCGCGTGATGCTTTACGAGAAGCGGGGCGACAAGTTCAAGCTCGCCTTCGACTGCGACGCGGTCGAGCCCGATGATGCGGCTGAGCAGGCGGAGCGTGAATACCCAGGCTGCGAGATCATTTCGTGCACCTGGTACGACTATTCGGCCATGCAGTCGACCGGATTAGGGAGAGAAATCATTGAGCACTGCACCCAGTGTACGGACCCGGCTTCTAGTATTCGGTGGTGCCCGAACGCTTGAGGCTCTCCGGTCGGGCGGACGTATACGCGAGTACGGTCGCCCGCTGCATGTGGCTGGCTGGACGAGGGATGAGGGCCTTTCCCAGGCCAACGGTTCCATCTTGTTTCATTACACCCACCTCGTTCGAAGCGCAGGGGGAATAATATTCAACAAATGATATGTATCGGGATATTGAATCTACAGGAAGCCTTTCATGGACATTGAATACGCCCGTACCTTCCTGGCTGTCGCGGCTGCCGGCAATTTCGTCGCTGCCGCGGAACGACTACACATCACCCAATCCACGGTCAGCGCCCGCATCCAGACCCTCGAAGCACGGATGGGTGCGCGGCTGTTCCGGCGCGGGCGCGGCGGCGCGGAACTGACCGCCGCCGGGCATCGTTTCCTGCGCCACGCCAAAACCATGGTCAGAGCGCTGGAACAAGCCCGTCAAGAAGTCAGCCTCCCCAGCGGCTTCAGCGGCGGCCTGACTCTAAGCGGACGTAGCGCCCTGTGGGAGGACTTTCTGCCGCGCTGGGAGGACTGGATGCGCGACGTCATTCCCGATGTGTCACTGCGCCTGGAACTCGGTTTCGAGGAGGGCATCATGCAGGGACTGGTCCAGGGCATTGTCGACATCGGCGTCATGTACACTCCCGAGAGCCGCCCCGGTCTGGCCGTGGAACACCTGTTCGACGAGTCCCTGGTGCTGGTCAGCAGCAATCCTGGGCGCCCCTGGCCAGACCCTAACTACATCCACGTGGATTGGGGCCCGGAGTTCCATGCCCAGTTCGCCGCCCGCTTTCCGGGCGTGGAAACGCCGGCGCGGATCGCCAATATCGGCTGGATCGGACACCAGTTGATGGAGTCTCGCGGCGGTTCGGCCTATCTGCCGCAGCGCACCGTGTACGGTGCGATCGAACAAGAGCGCGTGTGGCGGGTGCACGAAAGCCCTCTTATCACGCTACCTGTTTACATGGTGTTCCCGCTGGACCGGGATGAGGCACACCTGGCGCGCGCGGTGCAGAAACTGCGGTCACTCGGTGCGGAGGAACGAGCGAAGCAGGCACGAAGCGTGTGATGTGTAGGAATTATCGATAGCCGCGGGTGCTGGTTGACTGATCGCGTGCCGCTTAGCGGCGCTATACGGAGCGCGACTTAGATTGACGCTGCCGCGCTTTCCCGCCACGTCCGCAGCGTGGCGCGCAAGCGGTCTTCCTGCACCGGCAGCGTCAGGGCGGCGTCGATGCGCAGGCGCGCGCTGACCTTGTCGAGCACGGCCTGGTGGGCCGCTTCGTAAAAGACCAGGATGCGGGTATGGGGCGCGCTTTGCACCGCGGCCAGCAGTGATTCGAGGTTGGACAGGCGGTCGCGGAAATCCGTCTGGTGGTAGAAATCCGCCACGATGACGGCAGGCGGACTCTTGCGAACCAGGCTGATGGCCTTGCGTTCCGACCATTCGGCGACGACGCTGTATCCCAGTTCCTGATACAGCTTCTTGTAGCCCGCCGTGCCGATGAAGGCATTGAGCATGAGCAGCCGGGGCGGCGTGCTCATGCAGCAGGTTTCTTGCCGGCCGATTTCCTGGTGGCTGCGGGTTTGGTTGCCGCTTTCCTGGCCGGGGCCTTTTTGGCGGCCGGCTTTTTCGCCGCGGGCTGCTTCGGCTCGTCCGCGTCGGCGGCCTTGGCCTTCTTCGCCGCCGCGGGCTTGGCGGCCGCCTTGCGTGCCGGTTTCTTGGCCGGCCCCTTGGCCACGCGTGCGGCGATCAGGCCGAGCGCCTCGTCCAGGGTGATTTCTTCGGGCGTGATGTCCTTCGGCAGCGTGGCGTTGGTGCTGCCGTGCTTGACGTAGGGGCCGTAGCGGCCGCTGCGCACGGTGATGTCCTTGCCGTCCTCGGGATGCGGTCCGAGGGTCTTCAGCACCGAGGCGGCGGAGTCGGCGCCGCGCGGGGCGCGTTCCATCGCCAGCACCTCGAGCGCGCGCGGCAGATCGATTTCGTAGACGCTGTCGGTCTTGGGGATCGACTTGAACTTGCCGTCGTGCAGCAGATAGGGCCCGAAGCGGCCGTTGTTGGCGACGATCGGCAGGCCGGTGACCGGATGGTGGCCGACTTCGCGCGGCAGCGAGAGGAATTTCAGCGCCAGTTCGAGCGTCGCGCTGTCCAGCGGAATCTCCTTCGGCCACGAGGCGCGGCGCGGCTTCGGCGCCTTCTTGTCTTCCGGCATCTCGCCGATCTGCACATAGGGGCCGAAGCGCCCGGACAAGAGCTTGACGTCGAGGCCGCTGGCCGGGTCCTGGCCGAGGATGTTGTCGCCTTCGGCGGTGGCCGCGTGCAGCGGACGCGTGTAGTCGCATTCCGGATAGCCGGAACAGCCGATGAAGAGCCCGCGCTTGCTTGCCTGCATGAACAGCGGCTTGCCGCACTTGGGGCAGGCCTCGAGGATCGGGCAGCCGCGCTCGACGTCCTGCTTGGTTTTCAGGTCGCCGTCGAATTCCTTCCAGAATTCGCCCAGGAGGCGCGTCCACACGCGCTTGCCGTTGGAGACGTCGTCGAGCTTGTCCTCCAGCTTGGCGGTGAAATCGTAGTCGACGTAGTGGCTGAAATGGCGGGTGAGGAAGCAGTTGACCAGGCGGCCGACGTCGGTCGGCTGGAAGCGCTTTTTCTCCAGCACCGCGTATTCGCGGTCCTGCAGGGTGGAAATGATGCTGGCGTAGGTCGACGGCCGGCCGATGCCGTACTCCTCCAGCGCCTTGACCAGTGAGGCTTCGGTATAGCGCGGCGGCGGCTGGGTGAAATGCTGCTCGCCGTAGAGCCTGTCGACCGGCAGGGTTTCGCCTTCGACGAGCGCGGGCAGCCTGGATTCGCCCTCCTCGTCCTCGTCGTCCTGGTACACCGCGAGGAAGCCGGCGAACGCCAGGGTCTGCCCGGTGGCGCGGAAGGTGCCCTCGCCCACGGTGATGTCGGCGGCGACGGTGTCGAACTGCGCAGCGGTCATTTGCGAAGCCACCGTGCGCTTCCAGATCAGCTCGTAGAGCCGGGCCTGGTCGTGCGTGAGAAATTGCTTGACCGCCTCGGGGGTGCGCGTCACCGAGGTCGGCCGCACCGCCTCGTGCGCTTCCTGCGCGTTCTTGGTCTTGGCCTTGTATTGCTGGGCGGTCGGCGGCAGGAAGTCCCTGTCGAAATGGGCGCCCACATACTTGCGGATATCGGTGATCGCCTCCTGCGCCAGACTGACCGAGTCGGTCCGCATGTAGGTGATGAGGCCGACCGGGCCCTCGCCGAGGTCGATGCCCTCGTAGAGCTGCTGCGCGGTGCGCATCACGCGGTCGGTCGTCATGCCGAGCTGGCGCACGCCGGCCTGCTGCAGGGTCGAGGTGGTAAAGGGCGCGGCGGGGTTGCGGGCGCGGCGCTTCTTCTCGATGCGCATGACGCGCGCATCCCGGGCTTCCAGCGTCGCCAGCCATTCCTTGCTGCGCGCCTCGTGCTCGACCGTGAACTGCTCGAGCTTCTCGCCCCTGAAGTGCGTGAGCCTGGCGGTGAACGGCTGGCTGCCTTTATGGGTATCGAGATGCAGCGTCCAGTATTCGCGCGGGACGAAGGCTTCGATCTCCTCCTCGCGCTCAACGATCATGCGCAAGGCGGGCGACTGCACGCGCCCCGCGCTCAAACCGGGGCTGATCTTGCGCCACAACAGCGGCGACAGGTTGAAGCCGACCAGGTAATCCAGCGCGCGCCGCGCCTGCTGCGCGTCGACCAGGTCGGATGCGATCTCGCGCGGATGCCGCACCGCGTCCTGGATCGCCGATTCGGTGATCTCGTAGAAGGCGACGCGCTTCATCGGCGTCTTGACCTTGCGTTCCTTGAGGATTTCGCTGATGTGCCAGGAAATCGCCTCCCCTTCCCTGTCCGGGTCGGTGGCCAGCAGCACTTCGTCGGCTTTCCTGGCGGCCTTGACGATGGCTTCGACGTGCTTGGCGTTGCGCTCGATGACCTGATACTTCATGGTGAAGTGTTCGGTGTCGACCGCGCCGGTTTTCGGCTCCAGGTCGCGCACGTGGCCGTAGCTGGCGAGGATGTCGTAATCCGCACCGAGGTATTTTTTCAGGGTTTTGGATTTGGACGGCGATTCGACGATGACGAGCTTGGACATAAGTGATTAATGTAGACGTCCCGGCTCGTGATTCAACAGCATGTCTTCCAGATGCGTGAAATGCTCGATCAGGCCGCGGCTCCACAGCACGATCAGCGTCATCCAGCGCACGTGGTCGGGCTCGATGTCCTCGCCGCCCAGCGCCATCAGGCCGGAAATGACCCATTCGCGCGATTCGGGATCGAGCACCTGCGCGCTGACCAGGAAGGCCAGCTCGCTGCGGCAGGCGTCATTCAGGCGCTCGAGCTCTTCGGCGGCGTAATGGCGGTCGTAGGCCCGGGCAAGGCGTTCGTGGGTGGCGCAGCCGGAGAGATTGGCGTACCAGTCCAGCGCGGCGTTGATGTCGGATTCTTCGAACCCGGCGGCAAACAGGCGCTTTTCCAGCGTGTCGCGATCAGGCGCCAGCTCCGCCATGCGGAAGCTTTCGTAGAGGTAAACCAGGATGTCGAGCATAGTGTCAGTGAATTTTTTGGTAGCGCCCGCCGGGCAAGGACGCAATTCGCCCATCCAGTTCAAGCGTCAACAGCTTCGCCGAAAGCGCATCCAGCGTCAACCCGGTTCTTTGCGCGAGCGTGTCGAGCGTGGTCGGCGCGCCATCGAGCGCGTCCAGCACCGGGTCGCGCGGGCTTTCGGGCGGCGTTGGCGGGGCCAGCCGCTGTTGCCAGGCCAGTTCGTCGAGGATGTCGGCGGCGGACTCGACCAGCTTGGCGCCCTGCTTGATCAGCGCGTGGCAGCCGCGCGCCAGCGGCGAATGGATCGAACCGGGAATGGCGAACACCTCGCGCCCCTGCTCGGTGGCCACGCGCGCCGTGATGAGCGAACCGCTGTCGGGCGCGGCCTCCACCACCAGCACGCCGCGGGAGAGGCCGCTGATGAGCCGGTTGCGGCGCGGAAAATGACCGGGCAGGGGCGGCGTGCCGAGCGCGAATTCCGACACGATCAGCCCTTTTTCGGCCAGCTGGTGCGCCAGCGCCTTGTTGCGCGCGGGATAGATGCGGTCGAGCCCGGTGCCGACGATGGCGACGCTCGAACCGGCGCCGGCCAGTCCGCCGCGGTGCGCCGCCGCGTCGATGCCGAGCGCCAGACCGCTGACGATGGTGAGCCCCGCGTCGGACAGGGCGTGGGCGAAGGCTTCGGCATCGCGCACCCCCTGCGGGGTGGCGTTGCGGCTGCCGACGATGCCGAGCGCAGGCTGGTCGAGCAGGCTGCGCCGCCCCTTGCAATACAGCATGGCCGGTGGATCCGCGATCTCGAGCAGCGCCTTGGGATAGTCCGCGTCCGCGAGCGTCATCAGGCTGTTGCCGGGCTGGGCGAGCCAGGTCTGGGCGGCGTCCAGCTGCGCAGCGTCGGGCTCGGCCAGCAAGGCGTCGCACTGGGCGGGCGTGAGGTGGGCTGCCAGCCCGCTGCGGCCGGATGACAAAACGGCCTCCGGAGAACCGAAGGCCGTGAGCAAGCGAATCAGGCTGGTGTTGCCGACCCCCGGTGCGAGGGCGAGGCGCAGCCAGGGATCAAGCGCGCTCAATCAGGGTTTTTCACGGTATCGAGCAGGTAGACCGGTCCGTCGGACTGCATGATGAGCGCGTAGGACACGCGGTCGTACACCCGATAGACCATCACCAGGCCGCTGCGCGTATCGGGCAGCTTGACGGCACGGTCGCTGCTGTTGCTGAGACAGGTGTCGCGGAAGGTGTTGTGCACGTCGGCGACCTGGTCGTAGCTGACCATGCTGTTTTCCTTCAGGCAGCGCACGTCGCTGTATAGCCAGGCGCCGCCGCCGGGCACGCCTGCGCTCTTTTCGTTGACCCAGGCCATGCGATCCTTTTCGTCGCGGGTAAGCGTCACCGCCATGCCTTCGCGGTATACCGCCAGGACATGGCCGGGCTCGAGGCCGTCGCGGCTGCCGCGGTTGATCACCACGGTCTGGTAGCGGCCGCTGTCGGACAGCCCGCCGTAGGCCGAGATGATGCGGCCACTGATCTTGGCTTCCGGCGCGTGCGGGATGTATTCGAAGGTGTTGCTGGTGTCCGCCTCGACCAGCTTGTCCTTCGGCAGGATTTCCTTCGCCGACTGGGTGATGCGGATTTTTTGCGGCGCGCCTTCCGTCAGCGTGCGGGCGTCGCCCAGGTATTCGACTTCATAGCCCAGCACTTCGCCGGTTTCCGGATCCTTCAGTGCCTTGCCCGGACGCAGCACGTTCCAGCGGGCGACGCCGGGCTTGCCGCCCGTCGCAAACGCGTCGTCGCCTGCGCCCATGACCACGCGCTCGGCGTTGCTGCCCAGGATGAAAGGCGCGTCATCGAGCGCGCCCTTGGCCACCACGCGCGGCTGCGACAGGAAAGGATGGATCACGCGGATGGGGATGGATGGGACCGCATCGTTGCCGATATCGGTCGCACGTACGCTGGGCGACAGCTTGACGGTCTCCATGCCGCCCTTTTCGCCCTTGACCAGCGACAGGCGCGGCTCCTTGCCGCTTCGGTCGAGCACGATCAGGTCGCCGGGGTAGATCCAGTGCGGGTTCTTGATCTCCTCGCGATTCATTTTCCAGATCTGGGGCCAGCGCCACGGATCCTTGAGAAACTTGCCGGAGATATCCCACAGGGTGTCGCCTTTGACCACGACGTATTTGTCCGGCGCGTTGTCCTGCAGTTTAAGGGTGTCGGCCAGCACGGGGGCGGCGGCCAGCAGCAGGGCGAGAGAGACTACGAGTTGACGCACGGGGAACCCTCCATTTAGACCTTGTCTGATTTTCGGCGTTGAAAATATACTGTGCGCTTAGGTAACGGCCATCCGCCGCCTTATATTTAGGGTAACGCGCATCCCTGCACGCAGATTCTGCATCAAAGTGCGCGCCCAGCCCATTCATTCGTAGACTTTTTATGGCCAGACTCGACATTTTGCATTACCCCGATGCGCGCCTGCACACCGTCGCCAAGCCGGTGAAGGCGGTGGACGACCGTGTCCGCAAGCTGGTCGACGACATGGCCGAGACCATGTACGCCGCGCCCGGCATCGGGCTGGCCGCCACCCAGGTCGACGTCCACGAGCGCGTCGTCGTCATCGACATATCCGAAACCCACGACCAGCTGCAGGTGTTCATCAATCCGGAGATCGTTGCCCAGTCGGGCACCGAGGAGAGCGAGGAAGGCTGCCTCTCGGTGCCCGGCATTTTCGATCGGGTCAAGCGCGCCGAGCGCGTCACGGTGCGCGCGCTGGACCGCGACGGCAATTCCTTCGAGCTCGATGCCGACGGCCTGCTCGCCGTGTGCATCCAGCACGAGATGGATCATCTGATGGGCAAGGTGTTCGTCGATTACCTGTCCAGCCTCAAGCGCAACCGCATCCGCACCAAGCTGCTGAAGCAGGCCCGCGAGCATCGGCCCGATGCCGCGCCGGTGCGCGCGTCGCTCTGACCTTCCCTTCCCCGTGCGCATCATTTTTGCCGGCACGCCGCCGTTCGCGGCGGCAGCGCTCGATGCCCTGGCCGAGGCCGGGCACGACATCGCCCTGGTCCTGACCCAGCCCGACCGCCCCGCCGGGCGCGGCATGAAGCTGACGCCCAGCGCGGTCAAGCAGGCGGCGCTGGCGCGTGGCTTGCCGGTGTCCCAGCCGCCGAGTCTGAAATCCCCCGAGGCGCAGGACGAATTGCGGGCCGCGGACGCCGACGTCATGGTGGTTGCGGCCTACGGCCTGATCCTGCCGCAAGCCGTGCTCGACCTGCCGCGCTTCGGCTGCCTCAACATCCATGCCTCGCTGCTGCCGCGCTGGCGCGGCGCGGCGCCGATCCAGCGCGCGATCCTGGCGGGCGACGCGGAAACCGGCATCACCATCATGCAGATGGACGCCGGCCTCGATACCGGGGCGATGCTGTCGAAAACCGTGGTGCCGATCCGCGACAGCGACACCGCGGCCAGCCTGCACGATGTGCTGGCCATGGCGGGCGCCGAAGCCATTGTCGCGGCGCTGGCGAATTATTCGACGCTTGTCCCGGTGGCGCAGGACGACGCGCAGGCCACCTATGCCGCCAAGCTCGGCAAGGACGAGGCCCGGCTCGACTGGCGCCAGCCCGCGGACGCGCTGGCGCGTGCGGTACGCGCCTACAATCCGGTGCCCGGCGCGTGGACGCTGCTGGATGGCGCGCCGCTCAAAATCTGGGCAGCGCAAACGGCCGCGGGCACCGGCGAGCCGGGCATTGTGCTGCGAGCCGATGCGGAGCAGCTGCTCGTCGCCTGCGGTGACGATGCGCTGGCCCTGCAGGAGCTCCAGCCGGCGGGCAGCAAGCGGATGCGCGCCGCCGCGTTTCTCGCCGGGCGGCCGCTGCCGCCCGGCACCCGGCTCGGCCATTGAAACCTGACCGGACGATCCCCATCTAACGCTCGTCGACGCGCCCGCGGGCGCCTGCAAGGAGCCTTACATGTTCGGTAACTGGGTCAAGACCTCCATCCTGTTCGCCGGGATCATTGCGCTGTTCGGCGCCATCGGCGCGGCCATCGGCGGCGCCCAGGGCATGCTGATCGCCCTGCTGTTCGGCGCCGGCATGAACCTGTTCGCCTACTGGAATTCCGACCGCATGGTGCTTGCCATGTACCACGCGCGCGAAGTGGACGCCGGCAGCGGCGGCGGTTTCTACGCGCTGGTGCAGGAGCTGGCGGCGCGGGCCGGACTGCCGATGCCGCGCGTGTACGTCATCGACGAGGCGCAGCCCAACGCGTTCGCCACCGGCCGCAGCCCGGAGCATGCCGCGGTGGCGGCCACCACCGGCATCATGCAGCTGCTCACCGAGCGCGAATTGCGCGGGGTGATGGCGCACGAGCTCACCCACGTGAAAAACCGCGACACCCTGATTTCCACCGTGTCGGCGTCGATCGCCGGGGCGATCTCGGCGTTGGCCAACTTCGGCATGCTGTTCGGCGGCCGCGACAGCGAGGGGCGTTCGGCCAATCCCCTGCTGGCGATCGCCATCATGGTCGTCGCGCCGATCGCGGCGATGCTGATCCAGATGGCGATCTCGCGCGCCCGCGAATTCGGCGCCGACGCCGGGGGCGCCGAAATCTCGGGCGATCCGCAGGCGCTCGCCAGCGCATTGCGGAAGATCGAAGCCTACGCCAGGGGCCTGCCGATGCCGACGGCGGAAGCGCATCCGGAGACGGCGCAGATGATGATCATCAATCCGCTCTCCGGCGGCGGCCTCGCGGGCCTGTTTTCCACCCATCCCGCCACCGAGGAGCGCGTCGCGCGGCTGCTGCGGATGAGCCGCACGGCCTGACCGCGCGGCCTGCTATCATCCGCCGCTCCCAGCCGCGGCGTAATTTCGATGAACCAGCAGACACCCCCCGGGTTTTCCCGCCATGCGTAAGCTGCAGAAGCTGGCTGCCGGCACGCTCGAACAGGTCCTCGCCGGCGCGGCCCTGCATCAGGTCTTGCCGCACAGCCTCCAGCAGCTGCACACCCCGGGCGAACGCGGCGCCCTGCAGGACATCGTATACGGCAGCCTGCGCCAGCTGGGCCGCCTCGATGCCTGGCTGGCGGCGCTGCTCGAACGTCCGCTGACCGATCCGCAACTGGGCTGGCTGCTGCGGGTGGCGCTGTATCAGCTGGCCTACACGCGCGCGCCCGCCCATGCCGTGGTGCACAACGCCGTCACCGCGGCCGGCCAGGGCTGGCGGCGCGGACTCGCCAACGCGGTGCTGCGCAATTTCCAGCGCCGCCGCGCCGAGCTGGACGAAATCGCCAACGCCCAGCCGTCCGCGCACTGGTCGCATCCCGACTGGTGGATCGCCAAGCTGCAAGCTCAGCATCCGGTGCACTGGGAGGGCATCCTCGAGGCCAGTCTGCTGCATCCGCCGTTCACCCTGCGCGTCAATGGCCGCCATGGCGACGTGGCAAGCTATCTGCGGCGCCTGAATGAAGCCGGGCTGCCCGCGCATCAAACCGGTCCGGATGCGGTCACGCTCGACCGCGCGGTGCCGGTGCGCAGCCTGCCCGGCTTCGATGAAGGCCACGTGTCGGTGCAGGACGCAGGCGCGCAGTGGGCCGCGCGCCTGCTCGACGCGCAGCCCGGCGAACGGGTGCTCGATGCCTGCGCGGCACCCGGCGGCAAGACGGGCCATCTCCTCGAACGCGCGGACGTGGCGCTGACCGCGCTCGATGTCGACGCCACCCGGCTGGCGCGGGTGCAGGACAATCTGGACCGGCTGCACCTCGCTGCCACGCTGGTCGAAGGCGATGCCGCGAAGCCGGAGGCATGGTGGGACGGCCGGCCGTTCGACCGCATCCTGGCCGACGTGCCGTGCAGCGCCTCCGGCGTGGTTCGCCGCAATCCCGACATCAAGTGGCTGCGCCGTCCCGACGACATCGCTCAATTTGCCGCGCAACAGGCCGTAATGCTGGAGGCGCTCTGGCGGCTTCTGGTCCCGGGTGGTACATTGCTCTACGCCACCTGCTCGATATTCCATGAAGAAAACGACGCGCAGGTGCGTGCTTTCCTGAAGCGTCATCCAGACGACGCCGGACGTTGCATGCTTCTTGAACCTTTGTCAGACGGATCGCTGTTGCCTGATGCCGAGCATGATGGTTTTTTCTATGCCCTGTTGCGCAAGACGTGACCCGGTTCTTCGCTGGCTGGCCGGGCTGTTGCTGGGTTTCTGGCTGGCCATCGCGGGCAGCGCGCTGGCCGCCGACAAGAGCGCCGTCACGCAGGCCGTCATCCGCGCCGCTCCGCAAGGCTATGTGCTCGACGGCAATGTCAACATCGTGCTCAACTCCACGCTGGAAGACGCGCTCAGCCGCGGCATCAACCTGTACTTCCTGCTTGAACTGGAACTGACCCGCCCGCGTAACTGGTGGTTCGACGAAACCATCGCCGAACCGGTGCGCAAGATGCGGATCTATTACCACCTGCTGCTGCGGCGCTATGTCGTCGAAAGCGGCTACACGACCCGCACCGCCGCCACGCTCGGCGAGGCGCTGGCCATGCTCGGGCAGGTGGACGCGTGGCAAGTGCTCGATCACGGCGCGCTCAGGGCCGGACAACGCTACGACGCACGCCTGCGCCTGCGGCTCGATACCTCGCAACTGCCCAAGCCGCTGGCCATCGGTGCGGTGGGCGGCGACCGCTGGGACCTCGTCACGCCCTGGTACGCCTGGTCGTTCGATGCCCCTGCCGTCCCTTCCCCGCCCGCGCCCGTGCCCTGATGCGCAGTCTGATTGCCGCCGCCCTGATCCTGGGCATCGTGCTTCTGTCGCTGCTGTTCTATGCCAGCGGCGGCAGCAGTGCCTTTTCCGACACCCTGCCCACGCTGTTCATCGGCGGTGGCGTGCTGGGCATGGCGCTGCTGGTGCTGCTGGGCTGGCGCATGTGGTGGCTTCAGAAACGCATCCGCCGCGGCGTGTTCGGCGCCAAGCTCACGCTGAAACTGCTGCTGATGTTTGGTGTCGTCGCCATGCTGCCCGGCCTGGTGGTGTACGGCGCATCGGTATTCTTTCTCAACCGCTCGATCGAGACCTGGTTCGACGTGCGGGTGGACAATGCGCTGGCTTCCGGCGTCAACCTCGGCCAGGCGGCGCTCGACGACCTGCTGCGCGACCTGAACAAAAAGGCGCAGCGCATGGCGCTGGCCTTGTCGGATGAGGGTCCGGGCTCGGTCATTACCAGCCTGTCCACCCTGCGCGAGCAGAGTTCGGTACAGGAACTGACCCTGTTCGACGAGCGCGGCGGCGTGATCGCGCACGTCAGCGGCGAAAGCGGGACCCTGTTGCCGGTGCTGCCCGATCGCAACGTGCTGTGGCAGGTCCGGCAGCAGCAGCCCTACAGCCGGATCGAAGAGGTGCCCGAACGCGGGCTGGTCATGCACGTCATCGTGCCGGTGTACACCAGCGCATTGACCGGCGAGACGCGCGTGCTGCAGCTGGTGCAGCCGGTGCCGGCCCGGCTCGCGCACGATGCGCAGGCGGTCCAGCTGGCGTACCAGGAATACCAGCAGATTTCGGTCTCGCGACTGGGCATCAAGCGCATCTACGGGGCGGCGCTCACGCTTACCCTGATGCTGGCCTTGCTGATGACCTTCGTGATCGCCTACCTGCTGTCGGAGCGGCTCGGCGCACCGTTGCGCACGCTGGCACGCGGCACCCGCGCCGTGGCCAAGGGCGATTTCTCGCAGATGCCGTCGGTGTCCAGCCGCGACGAGCTGGGCGTGCTGATCCAGTCGTTCAACCGCATGACCCGCCAGCTTTCCGACGCGCGCGAGCAGGTCGCGCAGAACCATCAGCAGACCGAGCAGGCCAAGGCCTTCCTCGAACGCGTGCTGGCGAACCTGTCGTCCGGCGTGGTCGTGCTGGACGAAACCTTGCGCGTGCGCACGGTCAACAGCGCGGCGGCGCAGATTCTCGGAGTCGAGGCTTCGACCCTGGATGCGCAGCCGCTGGTGGAACTGGGGCAGCCGGGCGAGGCGCTGCATGCGTTCGGCGCGAAGGTTGCGGCGCGTTTCGGCGAGCACGAAGGCGAATGGCAGGAACAGATCGACTACGCCAGCAACGGCGGCAGCCAGACCTTGCTGCTGCGCGGCACCCGCCTGCCGGCGGGCGTCGAGCGCGGCTACGTGCTGGTGTTCGACGACGTGACCAAGCTGATCGACGCCGAACGCAATGCCGCCTGGAGCGAGGTGGCGCGCAGGCTGGCGCACGAAATCAAGAACCCGCTCACGCCGATCCAGCTGTCGGCCGAGCGCATCGCGCGCAAGCTGGACGGGCGCCTGGACGCGGCCGACGCCGAGTTCCTGACGCGTGCCACGCATACCATCGTCAACCAGGTCGCCGCCATGAAAAGCATGGTGGATGCCTTTGCCGGGTATGCCCGGATGCCGCGCGCCAAGCTCGAGGCACTCGACCTCAATGCCCTGGTGCGCGACGTGCTGACCCTGTACGACGCCAGGGCGCTCGGGCTCGTGCTGAATCTCGACGCCGATTTGCCGCGCATTGCGGGCGACGCCACATTATTGCGTCAGGTGATACATAATCTGTTGCAAAATGCGCAGGATGCGCTGGCCGGCCACGCTGCACCGCGTGTGGAAGTCGGTACGCGCCTGCGCCACAATCAAAATGCAGTTTGTTTGACCGTAACGGACAATGGAGCCGGATTTCCGGAACACCTGATGACGCGGCTGTTCGAGCCATACGCCACCACCAAGGCCAAGGGGACCGGCCTGGGCCTGGCTATTGTCAAGAAGATCGTCGAAGAGCATCACGGTAAAATTCAGATCGAAAACCTCAAAACGGGCGGTGCGGCGATTCGCATTGCGCTGCCTGTTTTTGTGGCAGGCGGAGAGAACACGTGAGCGGGCATATTCTCGTCGTGGACGACGAAGTGGGCATTCGTGAATTGCTGTCGGAAATTCTGACGGACGAAGGCTATGACGTGCACCTGGCGGAAAACGCCGAGGCGGCGCGCGCCTTCCGCGCCCAGCGCCGTCCCGATCTGGTGCTGCTCGACATCTGGATGCCCGACACCGACGGCGTGACGCTGCTGAAGGAATGGGCGGGCGGCGGCCAGCTCACCATGCCGGTGGTGATGATGTCGGGCCACGGCACCATCGATACCGCGGTCGAGGCGACCCGGCTTGGCGCGACCGATTTCCTGGAAAAACCGGTGGCGCTGGCCAAGCTCATCGATACCGTCAACAAGGCGATCAAGCGCGGCGTCGCCCTGCCCCGGCGCGCCGCGAGCATGGACTTGTCGGCGCTTGGCAGAAGCCCGCTGATCCTCGAACTCAAGAAACGCCTCTCCCAGATCGCCGGCAACACCGCGCCGGTGATGCTGCTGGGCGAGCCCGGCAGCGGCTTTGAAATCTGCGCCCATTTCCTGCACCAGCCTTCCGCGCCGTGGATCGAGATCAAGGACCGAGCCCGGCTGGTGTCCGACCCCCTGAGTTTTGTGGAAGCGCTCGGCAGCGGCACGCTCTACCTGCCTGAAGTGTGCGAACTGGCGCGCCTGGAACAGAAAGGCCTGGGGTTGTTGCTCGATCGCATCGAAGGCAGCGGCGCGCGCCTGGTGTGTGCGTCCAGCCGCAGCCTCGACGCCATGGTTGCGGCCGGCGAGTTCGACAGCCGCCTGTACTATCGCCTGTCCAGCCTCGCCATCCAGGTGCCGCCCTTGCGCGAGCATCGCGAAGACATCCCCGAGATCGCCAATTTCATGCTGGCGCAGCTGATCGAGGCGGGCGTCTGTCCGGTGCGGCGGCTGACGACGCCGGCATTGAACCAGTTGCGCAACTTCGACTGGCCGGGCAATCTGCCGCAGCTCAACAACGTGGTGCGAACGCTGGCGGTCACCGCGCTGGCGAGCGAGATCGATGCCGTCGACGTCAATCGCGTGCTGGCCCCGATGAAACAGTCGGCACCTGCCGTGTCGCACGGCATTCCGCTCGACATCCCGCTGCGGGAGGCGCGCGATGCTTTCGAGCGCATGTATTTCGAGCACCTGATCCAGAAGGAGGGCGGCAGCATGACGCGGGTCGCCGACAAGTCGGGGCTGGAGCGAACGCACCTTTACCGCAAGCTTAAACAGCTGAACATCCGGCACGGGCGCCGTCTCGACGAAGACTTATAACCGCAGGAACGCTGTGTGAAAATCATCATCCTTGGCGCAGGCCAGGTCGGCGGCAATCTGGCGGAAAGCCTGGTTGCCGAGAACAACGACATCACCGTCGTCGACCTCGATGCCGCGCGCCTGGCGTTTTTGCAGGACCGCTTCGACCTGCGCACCGTGCGCGGCCATGCGGCCCACCCCTCGGTGCTGAAGCAGGCCGGCGCCGAAGATGCCGACATGCTGGTCGCGGTCACGCAAAGCGACGAAACCAACCTGGTGGCGTGCCGCATCGCGTCCACCCTGTTCAACGTGCCCACGCGTATCGCGCGTATCCGCTCAAACGATTTCCTGGGACTGGAAACCGGGTTTCTGGCCGAGCAGTTCGGCGTCGACGACGTCATCAGCCCGGAACAGGAAGTGACCGACACCCTGCGGCGGCTGATCGAGCACCCCGAGGCCCTGCAGGTGCTCGATTTTGCCGACGGCAAGGTGCGTCTGGTCGCGGTCCGCGCCTACCATGGCGGTCCGCTGGTGGGGCACGAGCTGCAGGACATCAAGCGCCACATGCCGAATCTGGAATGCCGCATTCCGGCGATTTACCGGCGCGACCGCGGCATCGTGCCCAAGGGGATCACCGTCATCGAGCCGGGCGACGAGGTCTTCTTCCTGGCGCGCAAACAGGACATCCCCTCCGTGATGCGCGAACTGCGCCGCATCGAACGCCCGGTCAAGAAGGTCATGATCGCCGGCGGCGGCAATATCGGGCGTCGTCTGGCCGCACAGATCGAGCGCAACTACGACGTGAAGGTCATCGACCACAACAAGGCGGTCAGCAGCCTGCTGGCCGAACAGCTGCATCACACGCTGGTATTGCAGGGCGACGCGACCGACGAGGAGTTGCTGGAACAGGAAAACGTCGCCGCCATGGATGTGTTCTGCGCACTGACCAACGACGACGAGGACAACATCATGTCCGCGCTGCTGGCCAAAAGGATGGGGGCCAAGCGCGTGATTGCGCTGATCAACCGTTCGGCCTATGTCGATCTTGTGCAGGGGGGCGAAATCGATATCGCCATCTCGCCGGCGCAGGCCACGGTCGGGCCGCTGCTGTCCAAGATCCGCCGCGGCGACATGGTCGCGGTGCACTCCCTGCGGCGTGGCGCGGCCGAGGTTCTGGAAGTGGCGGTGCACGGCGACGCCAAGACCTCGCGTGTCGTCGGCCGGCGCATCGAGGAGATCGATTTTCCAGAGGGCGCGACGATCGCAGCGATCATCCGCAACAACAATGTCATCATCGCCCACCATGACGCGCTGATCGAGGCGGAAGACCATCTCGTCGTGTTCGCGCTCAACAAGCACATCATCCCCAAGGTGGAAAAACTGCTCCAGGTCGGCTTCGGCTTTTTCTGAATCATGCGCCGCATCCTTCCTATCCTGCATGTTCTGGGGCTGGTGGTCCTGATTTTTGCCTTCACCATGTTGCTGCCCCTGGCGGTGGCCTTCATCTGGCGCGATGCAGCGCTGCATGCCTACGATGAAGCCTTTGTGATCACGTTCACATCGGGCCTGCTGGTTTGGCTCTTCACGCGCCGCAACAAACGCGAACTGCAGACCCGCGACGGATTTTTGCTGGTGGTGCTGGTATGGGCAGCGCTGCCCGCCTTTGCCGCCCTGCCCCTGATGTATTACCTCCCGGGCCTGAGTTTTACCGATGCCTATTTTGAAACGGCGTCCGGTCTGTCCACAACCGGTGCGACGGTGCTGGCCGGCCTGGACGCACTGCCGCCTTCCATCAACCTGTGGCGGCATTTGCTCAACTGGCTGGGCGGAATGGGCATCATCGTGCTGGCGGTGGCGATTCTTCCCATGCTGGGCATCGGTGGCCGGCAGCTTTTCAAGGCCGAAACGCCGGGCCCCATGAAGGATTCGAAACTGACCCCCCGCATTGCCGATACCGCCAAATCGCTGTGGCTGGTCTACGCGGCAATCACCGTGGCCTGCATCGTGGCGCTCAAAATCGCGGGGATGAACTGGTTCGATGCGGTCTGTCACGCTTTTTCCGCCATGGGGCTGGGCGGGTTTTCCACGCATGACGCCAGTATCGGTTATTTCAATTCGCCCCTCATCGAGGCGGTCCTGATCGTTTTCATGCTGCTTGCGGCCATGAATTTCGCCACGCACTTTCTGGCGTTCCGCAGCCGCAGCCTGCGTACCTATCGCGCCGATCCGGAAGTTCTTCCCATGCTGGGGCTGGTGCTGATCAGCAGCATCGTGGCGGCGCTCTATATCTGGCAGGCGGGTACCTATCCCAGCTACTGGACCGCCTTGCGCCACGTCAGCTTCAATCTGGTGTCGCTGGCGACGGATTGCGGCTTTGCCAGTGCCGACTTTAACCAGTGGCCGATTTTCGTGCCCCTGTGGATGCTGTTTCTCAGCTGCGTGACCGCCAGTTCCGGCTCGACCGGCGGCGGCATCAAAATGATACGCAGCCTGCTGATGTTCAGGCAGAGCCAGCGCGAGTTGCAGCGGCAAATCCATCCCACCGCGGTTTTGCCGATCAAGCTGGGCGGCGCGCCGGTGTCCAATAAGGTGGTTTTCGCGGTTCAGGTATTCGTGATGCTCTACATCAGCAGCATTCTCGCCCTGACCCTGATTCTGGTGGCCAGCGGGCTGGATCTGGTTTCCGCCTTCTCAGCCATCATTGCCTGCATCAACAATGCGGGACCGGGTCTGAACCGGGTGGGTCCGGCCACCAACTACAGCGTGCTGACCGATTTCCAGACCTGGGTTTGCACCTTCACCATGCTGCTGGGGCGGCTGGAACTGATGACCGTATTCGTACTGTTCACCCGGACCTTCTGGCGTGCCTGATCCGCTGGAGAATTTCCTCGCCATGCTGGCCGGCGGCCGCGACAACGCGCTGCTGCGCTATTCGCTCGGCAACGAATACCTGAAGCTGGGCGATGCGGCGCAGGCGGCCGAGCATTTGCGCCGCGCGGTCGAGCACGACCCGAAGTATTCCGCCGCCTGGAAGCTGCTGGGCAGGGCGCTGACCGATGCGGAGGCCTGGAGCGAGGCGCTCGCCGCCTACCAGCAGGGCATCGCGGTGGCCGAGGCGCGTGGCGACAAGCAGGCGGCCAAGGAAATGGGGGTGTTCGCGCGGCGAATCGAAAAGCAGCTTGGGTTAAAATCGACGGATTGAATTCTGAGGAGCAGCAAATGACGCGGATGGTGAATTGTGTGAAGCTCGGGCGCGAAGCCGAAGGCCTGGCCTTCCAGCCGGTGCCGGGCGAGCTGGGCAAGAAGATTTTCGAGAATGTATCGAAGGAAGCCTGGAGCGGCTGGCAGCGCCACCAGACCATGCTGATCAACGAAAACCGCCTCAACCTGGCCGACCCGCAGGCGCGCGGCTACCTGATGGAACAGATGGAGCGCTATTTCTTCGGCGGCGGCAACGTCGATGCCGCGGCGGGCTACGTGCCGCCCAGCAAATAAGCTTTTTCGTGCACGGCGAAACGGGCTCCCGCGGGAGCCCGTTTTCATGGGTGCGCTGCCTGCTTACAGCACTTCTTTTTCGATCTCTTCCAGCGAGGTGTGGCGCACGTCCTTGCCCTTCACCATGTAGACCACGTACTCGGACATGTTCTTGGCGTGGTCGCCCATGCGCTCGATCGCCTTGGTGACGAACAGGATGTCGATGAACACCGAAATCGTGCGCGGATCTTCCATCATGAAGGTGATGAGGTGACGCAGGTTGAGGCGGAATTCCTCATCCACCTGCTGGTCCTGGCGCGCGATCTCCACCGCCTTGGTGGCGTCCAGCCGGGCAAAGCCGTCGAGCGCCTTGCGCAGCATCTCGAGCACCAGGTCGGCCATGTATTTGACCTCGGAAAAACGCGGCAGGCTGATGCGCTCGGCCTGGTGGATCAGCCGGGCCATGCGCGCGATCTTGGCGGCCTCGTCGCCGATGCGCTCGAGGTCGGTGATGGTCTTCACCACCATCATCACCATGCGCAGGTCGGAGGCCGTGGGCTGGCGGCGCGCGATGATGTGCGTGCAATCCTCGTCGATCGCCACTTCCAGCGCATTGACGTTGTGGTCGTTGGCATCCACCTGGTCGGCCAGTTTCATGTCGCCCTTGATGAGCGCCTCGACTGCGTTGGTGATTTGTTCCTCGACCAGGCCACCCATTTTCAGCACGTTGGCGCGCACGGCTTCCAGCTCGGCGTCAAACTGCTTGTAGGTGTGTTCAGTTGGCATCGTGTTGATCTCTCCAATAATCCATCTTCAATTATAGGCTTCGATTTGTGACGCTTGCATGTACGGCCGTTTTCAGCGGGTACTGAAGGGCAGGGCGTAATGCGCCCCGTCGATCTCGAGGGTCAGGGTCCAGTCGCGCCGTCCGCTGACGCATACCGGCAGGGTCACGCGCGAGGCATAGGTGCCGTTTCCGGCCGGGTGCAGATCATAGCGGTTGAAGCCCATCTCCATGCCGTTCATCTGAAACTCGGCGCTTACCCGGCTCGCCCCCGGCGCGGCGACGCTGAGTTCGAATGCCTCCAGCGGCGTGGGCCGAGCTGAAAAGCGCACCGTCACGGTCGCACCCTGGCGGTTGAAGCTGCAGCCTGCGAGGGGGTCGGCGCACGCGACGGCCTGCGAGGCTGCCGGGCGGTTCAGCCAATAACCGGCCATCGCGATTGCCGCGAGCACGACGACCAGCAGCAGCGGCAACGCAACCCGCTTCATGTCCACGCGCCCCGCAGCAGCGCCACGCCGTGGGCACCGTGCGACTGCGCCAATGCCATGTCGTCGCGCCCCAGACCGCCGAGGCCATACACCGGAATCGGGCTGGCGGCGGCGAGTGCGGAGAAAGCCTCCCAGCCCAGCGTGGCGGCGCCCGGATGGGTAAGGGTCGGCAAAACGGGCGACAGCAGCGCGAAGTCGGCGCCGAGGGCGGCGGCATGCGCCAGTTCGGCGTCGTCGTGGCACGACACGCCGACCAGAAAAGAATCAGGCTTGGCGCAATCGGGTCGCGCTGTCAGGGAGGCGGCGGCGGATGAATCGAGGTGGACGCCGTCGGCACCCGTGGCCCGCGCCAGGTCCGGCGCGCCGTTGACCAGCACGCGCGCTCCGTGCAGATGGGCGCGGCGCACCGTCTCGCGCGCGAGGTGCAGGCGTGCCGCCTCCGGCAGCGTCTTGTCGCGCAGCTGGATCAGCCGCAGGCCGTTGGCGAGCGCCACGTCCAGGCGCGCCAGGAAGGAGTCCACGCCGAGCGACTCGGCGTGCGAGATTCCCAGCACCGGCGGCAGCGACAGCGCCTTCAGGATCGGGAAATTGGCCGGCAGCAGCGGCGTCACCTCCACCGCGTCGGGCTGCTGCCACGAGAATACCTGTCCCTCGCGTGGATGCGGCGTGCCCTGCCATTCGAACACGCGGAAGAAATTCAGCCGCACGGTGGCGTGGGGATACTCGAACACGCGCGTGATCCAGCGGCAGGCGCGGGTGACCACGATCCCCAGCTCCTCGTGCAGTTCGCGGGCGAGCGCGGCGTCCAGCGACTCGCCCGGTTCCACCTTGCCGCCGGGGAATTCCCAGTAACCCGCGTAGGCCTTGCCGGCCGGGCGCCGTGCCAGCAGCACGCGGCCGCCGGGCTGGGTGAGGACCGCCGCCGCGACTTCGGTGAGGGTGGTCGGGCTCATTTTTTCCCGGCCCAGTCGCGGAAGGACTGCGTGCCGGACTCGGCGGGCGCGGAGCGCCGGGGGCGGGCAGGCACGCACAGTTCGCGCATGAGATTGCTCACTGTTTCCCGGCCCAATCCCGCGCGAACTGCCACGCCACCCGCCCGTTGCGCGCGCCGCGCCCGAGCGACCATTGCAGCGCGGCGCGTTCGAAGCTTTCGTCCGCGGGCGCGCCGAGCGTAACGGCCCAGTGCCTGGCGATGGCGAGATAGGTGTCCTGGTCCATGCCGTGAAACGGCACCCACAGCCCGAAGCGGTCGGACAGCGAGATCTTTTCCTCGGTCGCCTCGCCCGGATGCACCTCGCCGCCGAGGCGCTTCGTCTCCAGGTTTTCCGTCATGTATTCGGGCATCAGGTGGCGGCGGTTGCTGGTGGCGTAGATCAGCACGTTGTCGGAGGGGCCGGCCAGCGAGCCGTCAAGCGCGGCCTTGAGGCTGGCGTAGCCGGGCTCGTGCTCGGCGAACGTAAGATCGTCGATGAAGACGATGAAGCGGTAGTCGGCGTCGGCCAGCAGGTCGAACAGGTCGGGCAGATGCGGCAGCCCGGCCTTGTCCACCTCGATCAGGCGCAGGCCCTTCGGCGCGTATCTGGCGTGCACCGCCTTCACCAGCGAGGACTTGCCGCAGCCGCGCGCGCCGGTCAGCAGCACGTTGTTGGCCGGCTTGCCGGCGACGAACTGGCGCGTGTTGGCGTCGACCCGCTGCTTCTGCTCGTCGATCGCCAGCAGGTCCTTCAGCGCGACGCGCTGCGGGTGCAGGATGGGCTTGAGTTCACCCGACGGCGCGGCCCAGCGCGCGGCACGGACGGTTTTCCAGTCGAGGCTGCGCGGCGCGGCGGCGCGGTCGAGGCGGTCGAGCAGTCGCTCGATGCGTGGCAGGAGGGCGGCGAGATCGGTCATGCGGGGATTCTAGCCGCAGGCTTAGGAAAAATTTAGGTTTCTGCTAGCAAAGACTTATCAACGCGCGACCGGCAATCCGCCTAAGCTCTGCCCGTTCGGGTGCACCGGCGCCCGGCGGACAGGGAAGGAGAGGACATGAATACATCCACGAAAATCGCGGGGGTGCTGCTCGCGGGCCTGATTCCCCTCGCGGCCTGGGGCCAGGGCGACACAGCCGACATCCGCCACGGCCGCTATCTGGTCCAGATCTCGGGGTGCAATGACTGCCATACCCCGGGCTACATGCAGAAAGACGGCCAGGTGCCCGAAACGGAGTGGCTCACCGGCGACGCGATGGGCTGGCGCGGACCGTGGGGCACGACCTACCCCGCCAATCTGCGCAAGCTGTTCCAGGAGATGGACGAGCAGGCCTGGCTCGTGCGGGCGCGCCAGCCGATGCGTCCGCCCATGCCGGCGCCCTCGCTGCGGGCCATGAGCGACGCCGACCTCAGGGCGGTCTATCGCTACGTGCGCAGCCTGGGCGCAAAAGGCCAGCCTGCGCCGGCCTACGTGCCGCCGGGTGGTCAGGTCGCCACGCCGTATCTCGATTTCACGCCGAAAAACCTGCCGACGCAGGTGGCCCGATGAGCGTGGAGGGCTCGGCGGCCGAAGCCATCCGCAGGCTGGAGGCGATGCTGCTGGTCCGCGCCTACGAGGAGAAACTGGCCGAACTCCAGCGCGCCGGCGCGCCCGGCACCTGCGCCAGCGTCGGCCAGGAGGCCTGCGCCGTCGGCGTGGCCGGCGCGCTGGAGGCGCGCGACCGTATCCTCACCAACCACCGCAGCGCCGGGCACCTGATCGCCCGCGGCGCCGATCCCGGACGCCTGGTGGCCGAGGTGCTGGGGCGCGTCGACGGCTACTGCGGCGGCCGCAGCGGCAGCCTGCACATTTCGGCGAAGGCGCTCGGCGTGGTGCTTACCTCCACCATCGTCGGCGGCGAGCTGTCGATGGCGCCCGGCGTCGCGCTCGCGCAGAAGATGGGACACGGCGAGCCGGGCGGGATCGTCGCGGTGTTCTTCGGCGACGGCGCGGCCTGCGAGGGCATCTTCCACGAATCGCTCAATCTCGCCGTGCAATGGCAGTTGCCGCTGCTGTTCGTCTGCGAGAACAACGACTGGCAGGCCTTCGTGCACCGCCGCGAGACCATGCCCGGCAACGCGATCGCCGCCTGGGCCGCAGGCCATGGCCTGCCGGTGGCGACGGTCGACGGCAACGACGTCGAGGCGGTGCACGAGGCCGCGCGCGACGCGGTTGCCGCGATCCGCGCCGACGGGCGGCCGCGTTTCCTCGAGCTCGCCACCTACCGGCTGCGCGGGCACTTCGAGCCCGACGACCAGGCCTACGTCGATGCCGACGAACTGGCGCGCTGGCAGGCGCGTGATCCCCTGCAAATCCAGGCCGGCCGCCTGCTCGCGCAGGGTGCGCTCGATGCCGGCGAACTCGCGCAGCTGCGCGAACGGGCCGCCGCACGCATCGTTGCCGCCGTGACGTTCGCCCAGGCGAGCGCGTGGCCCGATCCGCGCACCCTCACCCGTCACGTGTATGCCGAACAAGGAGCCCGTCCATGACCCGCATGACGATCGAACAGGCGATCCACCAGGCGCTGGCCGAGGAAATGCTGCGCGACGAACGCGTGATCCTGATGGGCGAAGGCGTCGCCACCAAGCGCCGCGACCTGGTGCAGGATTTCGGCGCGGCGCGCGTGCGCAACACCCCGCTGGCCGAGGCCGTCATCGCCGGCACCGCGGTGGGCGCCGCCGCCAGCGGCCTGCGGCCGGTGGTCGACCTGCTGTTCGCGCCCTTCCTCGCCTATGCGATGGACGCGCTGGTGAACAGCGCCGGCAAGCTGCGCTACCTGTCGGGCGGGCAGTTCGACTTTCCGCTGGTCGCGATGAGCATGACCGGCAGCGGCTGGTGCGTCGGCGCGCAGCACAACCACAACCTGGAAGCGATGTTCGCGCACGCGCCGGGCCTGAAGGTGGTGATGCCGTCGACCGCGGCGGACTGCAAGGGCCTGCTCAAGGCCGCCATCCGCGACGACGACCCGGTGCTGTTCTTCAGCGATCTGGCCCTGCTGCATCAGGAAGGCGACGTGCCCGACACGGCGGATCATCTTGTCCCGCTTGGCCAGGCCGCGGTGCGCCGCATGGGAAACGACGTGACGCTGGTGGGCTACGCGAAGACGGTCGAGGTCTGCCTGCAGGCGGCCGCGCAGCTGCAGGCGCAGGGCATCGCCGCCGAGGTGATCGATCTGCGCACGTTGAAGCCGCTCGACGAGGCGACGCTGCTGAACTCGCTGCGCAAGACCGGGCGATTGGTCGTCGTCACCGAAGCCAGCGGCCTGTGCGGCCTGGCGGCGGAACTGGCCGCGCTTGCCGCCACCCGCGCATTCGACGCCCTGCGCGCACCGGTCGTGCGCCTGACCGGGCCGGACGCGCCCGCCGCATCCTCGTGGGTGCTGGAACAGGCCGCGCTGCCGAGCGTCGAGGCCGTGGTGCAGGCGGTGCGGGGGATGCTGGCCGAGGCGGCGGCCGGGCGCGAGGCGCTCGCGGCGTCCTGAAAAAGACTCAGGTACTGAGTTGCAGCGGGCGCTCCACGCTCAGCCGGAAGCGTCCGCGCCCGGTCTTTTCCAGCGCGATCGCCGGGCAGCGTTCGGCGAGGCGGCGCTGCAGCAGGATCAGGCGCGTCTCCAGGTTGTCGCCGACGTCGGGCAGCGGCAGGCGCGGGTCGTGCCGCAGCTCGCGGTTGCAGAAGTCGCGGCGGCCGTTGGCGGCGTGTTCGTTGAGCAGCGTCCACAGGATGCTGCCGGCCACGCCCTTGATGAGGTAGTCGTTGTCGACGAAGACGCTGTGGTCGGCGGCGAAGTAGCGCACCGCGAGCGGCGCGCCGCTGGGCCGCGCAGCGGGCTCGATGTGCGCGGGCTCGGCGTCGTCGGATTCGCACGCGGCCTGCGCGACCAGCACGGCAAGGTGGCGGGCGTAGACGACCAGCGCATCCTCGTCGGCGTGGCTGAAGAAAGCGTCGTGTTCGCTTTCGGCGTAAAGCACGCCGATGATCCGGCCGCCGTGGATGAGCGGCACGGCGATGCGGCTGTGCGGATTGGCCAGCAGCGGCAGGGGGATGCGCGGCTCGGTCGCATGCGTCGCGCGCATCGCCGCCTGGTAGGTGTAGTCGCCGGTGCGGTAGTTGATGCGGATGGGAATCCGCTCGCGTGCGGCAACGCCGATGAGGCCCTCGCCGACCTTCACTTCGGCGCCGATTCCGGAATCCGGATAGCCCAGGCTTCCCAGCGCATAGAGCGCGTCGCCGGCCTCGTCCAGCATCAGCAGCAGCGCGTGGCGGATGCCGAAGCCGGGTGTCAGCGCGGCGAGCGCGCGGTCGGCCAGATCCGACAGATCGGCCGCGTCGCCCAGCAGGTCGAGCGCGCGGCGCAGGCCCAGCAGCGCATCGGACGGCAGCGGTGCGGGCGGGATGTGGGGATCGACCGACTCGATGTCGAGCACCCGGTAGATATCCGCGCCGCGCAGCATGAACACCTTGTCCATGCGGGTCTGCGCCGCAATGCCAGCGAGTTGCGCCTTCATGTATTCGAACAGCGGTCCTTCGGTTTCGGTGCGCTGGTAATGCAGCTTGAGCCGGAAGTGGCGAAAGCTGCCGGGCTCGACCACCTGCACCTGCGCGTAGGGATGGGCGAGTACATTTTCGCGCGTCTTGCTGAAGAATTGGTAGGACAGCGCCACGTGCCCGGCATCGACGTAATGCACCTGCGAAGCATAGGCCACATTGGGCGTGCCATCCTGCGCGCAGGTGGCGACGACGGCGGGGATCGCGCCGTCGAGGCAGGACCGCAGGGATTCGAGTGTTGGTTTCACGCTGCCGCCAGCACGCGCCCGGCGGTGGGGCCGGGCGTCTGGTCGAAGACGATGTCGGGCGTGAAGCGCAGCGCCGCCAGATCGCTGCTCGTCATCACGGCGATCAGGTTTTGCCCCGGTTCGGCGCCAAACCCCAGCCCCATCAGCTCGTCGGCGAAGGCCTGCGCATAGCGCCCGTTGTCGGCGCGCAGCACCGCATTCAGTGTCACCCGTGCCGCATGCGCGGCCTTGAGCTGCAGCGTCGCGTGCGTCGACGGCCGGCTGAACACCGCCGCAATGCCGCTGCCGGCGTCCAGTGCGTCGAGCAGATCGCGCCCGCGCCGGGCCGAGAGCAGCAGCGTCACCGAGCGGCGGTCGCGCGCGACCACGCAACCCTGCGCGCGGCATACCCGCGGCCAGCCGTCGCGCCCGCTGGCGCCGACGTTGATCGACACCGGGCCCTGCAGAAAGGCGGCCTGCTCGACGGTCAGCTGCACGCTCATGGCATCAGGTACGGTACTCCGCGTTGATCTTGACGTAGTCGTAGGAGAAGTCGCAGGTCCACACGGTGGCAGCGACGCTGCCGCGATTCAGCACGACGCGCACGGTGATCTCGGACGCCTTCATCACCGCCGCGCCCTGCGCCTCGGTGTAGCTCGCCGCGCGGCCGCCCTTTTCCGCTACCAGCACGTCGCCCAGATACACCTGCAGCGCGTTGACGTCGAGGTCGGCGACGCCCGCATAGCCGATCGCCGCGAGGATGCGGCCGAGGTTGGGGTCGGACGCGAAGAACGCGGTCTTGACCAGCGGCGAGCGCGCGATGGCGTAGGCGATCTGCTTGCATTCGGCGCGGTCGCGCCCGCCTTCGACGGCAATGGTCATGAACTTGGTCGCGCCCTCGCCGTCGCGCGCCATCGCCTGCGCGAGCTCGATGGCGACGTCGCTCAGGGCCGCTTTCAGCGCCGCATAATCCGCCCCCGCGGCGTCGGCGATTTCGGCATTCCCGGCCCGGCCGGTGGCGATCAGGATGAAGCTGTCATTCGTGGAGGTGTCGCCGTCGACGGTGACGCAGTTGAACGAGACGTCGGCCACGTCCTTCACCAGCCGCTGCATCAGGGCGGGCGCGATCGCGGCGTCGGTCGCCACGTAGCCGAGCATGGTCGCCATGTTGGGGTGGATCATGCCGGAACCCTTGGCGATGCCGGTCACCGTCACCGTCCTGCCGCCGGCCGACGCCTGGCGCGACGCGCCCTTGGCGACGATGTCGGTGGTCATGATCGCGTGCGCGGCCTCGCTCCAGTGATTCGGCGCGAGGTCGGCCTGCGCGGCGGGCAGCGCCGGCAGGATCCTGTCGACCGGCAGCGGCTCCAGGATCACCCCGGTGGAAAACGGCAGCACGTTTTCGGCTTTCACGCCGAGCAGCTCCGCCACCGCCTCGCAGGTCCGGCGCGCGCGGGCGAGGCCCTCCTCGCCGGTGCCGGCGTTGGCGTTGCCGGTGTTGATCACCAGCGCGCGGATGGCGCCGCCGGCCAGATGCTGCTTGCAGACCGTCACCGGTGCGGCGCAGAAGCGGTTCTGGGTGAACACGCCGGCGACCTGGCTGCCCGCAGCGAGTTCGATCAGCGTGATGTCGCGCCGTCCGGGTTTCTTGATGCCGGCGGAGGCGATGCCGAGGCGCACGCCGGCAACGGGCAGCAGGGAGGCGGGGTCGGGAGCGATGAGGTTGACGGGCATGGCGGCTGGGCGGAACGGAAAGCCGCTATTTTATGCCGGGCTGGCGGCAAATTGAGGGGGCGCGGCCTACGGTGTCCGTCCCAGCAGTGCGTTCATCAGGCGGCGGAAACCGGGTCGCCATGGCCACACCGGATCGAGCTCGATCGAGCGCGCCAGCGCGGCCAGCGCGATCAGCGCAAAAACGGAAAACAGCAGCTCCGAGATGAGCTGGCGCGACGTGAGCGTTCCCAGGGGCGTGTCCAGAAAGCCAGGGACATAAAACAGACTGGCAAATGCTGCAAATAGAAAAGCCGGGCCAAGGTACATGATGTCCGCAGTTCGAGTCGGTGTGTGGAAGGGTTCAGCAATCGTTGTGCCAGGAAATAAACACCATAAGAAACAAGACCGTGTGTTGCGCGTTCCACGTGGCGCGGTGCGGCCTGTAAATTAATTCGACAGCTATTTGTCCTCCGGCGGGGTGGTCAGCTTGCGCAGGATTTCGTGCGAGAGCGAATAGAACCGGGGGGTGGGTCCGAGGTCTTCATAGATGGGATCGCCGTAGTCGTCTTCCGCGATGACGCGGTTGCCCGGTATGTAGGGCATGGCGACCTCCAGTTCGTCGAGGGCGGCACGGATCAGGTCGGCCATCAGCTGGGAGTCGCTGCGGCCGGGATACATCAGGTGCAGCGCTTCGATGCGGGCGGCGTCTCGCAGTGGCAAATGAACGGCGTAGGCGCGTACGTCCGAGTGAGCATGCCCCTCCTGGCTCCAGCGCGGGATCAATTCGGCGATGCGCATGCGTATTCCCCAACTTCACGATGTTTGAGTTATAGCAAAGCCCCCCGCAAGGCAAAGCCGCTATCGGGGTAAATTCGTCCTAGGTCATGCGCCACACGAGTGTGCGGTTGTTCGCCGGCATGGCGATGTCCTGCCGCAGACGCAGCCCCTGCGCGCGCGCAAGCGCATCCACCGCCTCGAAATCGCGCACCCCCGAAGCCGGGTCGCGCGCCTTCAGCCAGGCGTCGAAACGCGCATTGCTCTCCGACGTGTAGTGACCGCCGTAGTTGAACGGACCGTACACCGCCAGGATGCCGCCGGCTTCCAGCACCTCGCCCACGCCTTCGAAAAATTGTTCCACCTCGGGCCAGCTCATGATGTGCAGCGTGTTGGCCGAAAACACCGCGTCGTAGCGGCCGCTGCGCCAGTCGGTCTGTTTGACGTCGAGTGCCAGCGGCGGCAGCACGTTGGTCAGCCGCGCCTCGGCGAGCCACGAATGGATGCCTGCGTGGTGCGGGGGCACGTCGGCGGTCTGCCAGCGCAGATGCGGCAGTTCCGCGCCGAAATACACTGCGTGCTGGCCGGTGCCGCTGCCGATTTCCAGCACGTGGCGGCGGTCGGCGAACCATACACGCAGCACCGCCAGGATCGGGTCGCGGTTCTGCACGCAGGATTCGGAAAAAGGCTTGTCGAACACGTTCAGGACTCCGGATGAATCAGCCGCCCGTCGGCCAGCAGCAGCGCGCCACGGATCGGTTTGTCGGGAAACAGTCCCGCGAGCAGGGAACGGTATCCCGCGAGCTGCGCACGGTGGCGCTCGGCCAGCTCGGCGTCGGACAGACCGCGGCTGTCGTCGCCGGTCTTGTAGTCGATCAGCCACACCGCGTCGTCGAATTCCACCACGCGGTCGACCCGCTGCAGGCGGCCGCTGCCGTCGAGCAGCGTCAGTTCGTTGTGCGCGCGGCGATACTGCGCCGGATCGAAAAAGCGCGCCAGGTGCGGTTGTGCCAGCAGCGTGCGGGCGGCGGACTCGATGGTGCCGAGCGCGGCTTCCAGCCCCAGGCGCGCCGCCAGCGCCGCTAGATCAACCGGGCTGCCGGGTGGAGCCAGGCGTTCCAGGCAGGCATGGAACAGTTCGCCGCTCGCCGCGGCCGGATTCGCAGCCGGTATGGTGATGCGCTGCCCGATAGCCGGGGCGTCGATGCGGGCCGGCGGCACGATGCGGTCCGCCTTCCGGGCGGCGGCGTGCGGCAGGCCGGCCGGCAGGTTCATGCCCTGCCAGGCGGCGGCGACGCGCGCAAGCCAGGCGTTCCGGTCCGCGTCGCCGCTCACGATCAGCGCCTGCTCGGCGCGGGTGAGCGCCACGTACAAAAGATTGTCGGATTCGCGCTGCGCCAGCGCCGTCTCTTTCTCGAACCAGCCTTCGCGGCACGCGCCGCGTTCGTCCTGCCGGCCGAACAGCGAAAAATGCAGCGGCTGCGCAGCCTCCGGCGGCCACGGCGCCAGCACCGCGTAGCTTTCCCCTTTCTGCTGGTCGCTGCCGCCGAGCAGCCAGACGATCGGCGCTTCCAGCCCCTTGGCACCGTGGATGGTCAAGAGGCGTACCGCGTCCTCGCCGTCGGCGGCCAGCCCTTCGCCGGGTGCGGCGTCGGCATCGTCGACCAGGCTGGCGAGTTCGCGGATGAAGCCGGCCAGCGTCGGGTAGCGCCCGGCGTCCTGCGTCAGCGCCAGCTGCATGAAGGCGCGCAGGTTGGCGGCGACCTGGGGCCGCATCGCTTCGGGCGCGGCGGCGGCGTAGCGCGCCTCGAGGTCGCCCTCGAAGTAGATGCGGTCGAGCAGGTCGTGCACCGGCAGGATGCCGCAGTGGGCGCGCCAGCGGGCCAGCAGTTGCGCGGCGCGCGCGAGCAGAGGCGGGCAGTCCGCCTGCACGGCCAGCGCGAGCAGCCGCTCCCAGCCGCGCGCGGCGTGCGCCGGGTCGGGTGCGAACACCCGCAGCAGGTCGTCGTCGCTGCAGCCGAA
>JAJZRE010000017.1:0-1238 GCA_021802945.1 Pseudomonadota bacterium | reverse complement strand
CCGCTTCGGCTTCGGTTTTTTCCGCCTGCACCGGCAGGCAGCGCAGCGCGCCCGGGCGGCTGGCGTTTTCCGGCGCAGGCGTGTGTTCGGCAAAGCCCGCCACGCCGGCGAACACCGGGTTGATCGCCGCCACCACCGCCGGCGCCAGCCGTCGCGTCATGTCGGTGCTGAAGCGGGCGGCATCGAAATGCGTGTGCAGAAAATCCGCCGCCGCGTCGAACACCCGCGCCTCGCCGCGGCGGAAGCGGTAGATCGCCTGCTTGGGGTCGCCCACCATGAACACCGTCATCGCGCTGTCGGCGCCGCGCGCCTCCAGCAGCCAGGTCGAGAGCGCCTGCCACTGCAGCGGGTTGGTGTCCTGGAATTCGTCGAGCAGCAGGTGGCGATAGCGCGCGTCCAGCTTCATGGCCAGCGCCGGCGCGTGTTCCTCGCTGGCGAGCAGGCGGCAGGCCAGCCATTCGGCGTCGGCGAAATCGATCACGCCCTGCTGCGCCTTGGCGTCCTGATAGGCCGCCAGCAGCGCGTGGCCGAGCGTGAGGCCGTGGCGGTTGAGATTCCAGATGCGCTGGTCGGTCTGGATCGCGGCGACGGTTTCGAGCGCGGTTTCCAGCGTGTCGAGGTCGCGCAGATACGCGTCGAGTCCGGCGCCGAGCGCCTTTTCCAGTTCCTTCGTCGCCTGCTTCTTGCGCCGCTTGCCCGCCGTCATCAGGTGCTTCATCAGCGCCGCGTGCGCATCGTCGGGCGGCAGTCCCAGGCTGCGCTGGATTCCGGGCGCGCGCGCCTGTTCGCTCTTGCCGCCCTTCTCCAGCGCAAAGCCCACCCGCTTCACGCGCGCCGCCATCGCTTCGTCGGCCCAGAACGCCGCTACCGGGTCGCTGTCCAGATCGGGGTGCAGCCCCGGACGCAACTGATCCAGCGCATGGGCCACCGGATCGGGCTGGCCATCGGTGTAGGCCCACCATTCCGCCCGCGCCTGCACGAAATTTTTCAGCAGCGCGCGCAGATTGTGTTCGCCGACGTCGGCCAGCAGCGCCAGCAGGGCGGCGCCCTCGGCGGTGTCTGGCGCGGCGGCCCAGCGGCTGAACTGGCGATCGCGCACTTCGTTCAGAAGCTGGCTTTCGCGCTCAAGCAGCGGCGCGCCCCACGGCAGCCCGGCCTCCAGCGGCGCGCGTTTCAGCAGATCGAGAAACCAGCCGTGGAAGGTCGTCACCGTCGGCGCAGGCGTCGCGGTCAGCACC
>JAJZRE010000066.1 GCA_021802945.1 Pseudomonadota bacterium | reverse complement strand
AGGATGCCGAGGATGACGATGACGACGATGAGTTCGATCATGGTGAAGCCGTGCTGTCCTGCTTTCCTGCCCTTCAGAGTATTCATTGCATTCTCCCGCTTATTTTTGAATGAAGATGCCCCCACGCGTGGCGGCCCGATGGACCTACTTCGGCACGAAGTGCCAAAACTTGAATCGAAAATGAAAACTGGATCAAGGACTCACTTGATCGCCACGCTGGCCAGGTCCCACATCGGCAGGAACACCCCGAGCGCCAGCACCAGCACGACGCCGCCCAGGGCGACGATGATCAGCGGCTCGATGCGGGCGGCCAACGTCTTGATGTCGTAGTCCACCTCGCGTTCGTACATCCCGGCGACCTCCTGCATGAGCTCGTCGATGCTGCCGGTTTCCTCGCCGACGGCGATCATCTGCAGCACCACCGGGTTGAACACGGCCGCATTTTGCGCGGTGCGCAGGACCGATTCGCCGCGTTCGATGCCGTTGCGCATCTGCTCGACGCGCGACGCGATCCAGGCGTTGTCGGTGACCTCCGCCACCACCGAGAGCGCCTGCGCCGCGGGAATGCCGCTGCTCAGGGACAGTGCGAGCGTGCGCGCGAAACGGGCCAGCGTGCTGCGCAGCATGATCGAGCCGGTGAGCGGCAGCCTGAGCTTGAAGCGGTCCCATACCAGACGCCCGCCAGGGGAGGCGCGCCAAATGCGGAATCCGGCCACCGCCAGCACCGCCCCGGCCAGCATGAGCCAGCCGTACGCGATGGTCAGGCGCGAGGTCTCGATGAGTATCCGCGTCATCAGCGGCAATTCGGCGCCAAGGCCGGCGTAGACCTTGGCGAAAGCCGGTATGACGAACACGTTGATGACGGCGATCGCGGCCACCATGGCGATGAGCACAAAACCGGGGTAACGCAGCGCCTCCTTGATGCGGGCACGGGTCTCGCGTTCGAACTCGAGGTGCTCGAACATCCGCAGGAAGATCTCGTCCAGGCGCCCGGTCGCCTCCCCTACCCGCACCATCGCGACATAGAAGGGCGAAAAGACTCCGGGATGCTGGCGCATCGACGTCGAGAGGTCGCGCCCGGCCTCGAGCGATTCCCTGAGGGACGCGATCACCCGGGCGAAGGCCGCGTTGGTCGTCGACTCGATGAGCCCCGTCAGCGACGGCAGGATGGGCACGCCGGCACGCATGAGAGAATAGAGCTGGCGCGAGAACAGCTGCACGTCAATGGCCTGGATGCCGGGCTCGAAGAGGCTCAGGCCTTGTTGCTTCGCTCCGCGGCGCTCGGACTGGCTGGTTTCCTGGATGGTGACGGGTGAAATGCCGTTTTTCAGCAGGCTGCTCGCACAGGCTGCCGCATTGTCCGCCTCAAGGATGCCCTGAGTCTTTTCGCCGCTCTGGGTGCGGCCGGTATACGCAAAGCGCAGCATCAGCTTGTCTCATCCTGGACGCTTGCACGCATCGCCTCGGCCAGCGACGTCACCCCCGCCCGCGCCAGCGCCATGGCCTGATCGCGCAGGGTGTGGCCAGCCATGGCGGCGCGCGCGGCGGCCACGAATTCGGCGGGGTTCTTGCGGGCCAGGCATTCCGCCAGCACGGTATTGATTTCGAGCAGTTCATGGACAGCATGGCGTCCAGAATAGCCGGTGCCGTGGCAGCGGTCGCAGCCCTTTCCCGCCACATACCCGTCTTCCGCCTGGCCGTCCGCTTGCGCCCGGCCGAGCCAGACCCGTTCCTGCGGCGTCGGGGCATGCGGCGCCTTGCAATGGCCACACACCTTGCGCAGGAGCCGCTGCGCAAGCACGCCCTGCACCGACGTCGCCACCATGAACGCAGGCACGCCCATGTCGAGCAGGCGCACCGGCGTGGAGGCCGCGTCGTTGGTGTGCAGGGTGGACAGCACCAGATGGCCCGTCATCGCCGCCCTGAGCGCGACCTGCGCGGTTTCCGCATCGCGCATCTCGCCGACCAGGATCACGTCCGGGTCCTGGCGCAGGATGGCGCGCAGCACACGGGCAAAACTGAGGTCGATCTTTTCGTTGGCCTGCACCTGGTTGATCCCGGCAAGCCGATATTCCACCGGGTCTTCGACCGTGATGATCTTGGTGCCGGGGTCGTTGAGTTCTCCCAACGCGGCATAGAGGGTGGTGGTCTTGCCGCTGCCGGTGGGGCCGGTCACCAGCACCAGGCCGTTCGGGCGGTGCAGGATGGCGCGGAAGCGTTCCTGCATGGCGGGCGGCATCCCCAGGCTGTCAATGGCAAGCAGGTTGTCGCCCTGGCTCAGCAGACGCATCACCACGGACTCGCCGTATTGCGTGGGCATGGTGGACAGGCGCACATCGACGGTGCGGCCGCGGACCTTGACCGCGAAGCGGCCGTCCTGCGGCAGGCGCTTCTCCGAAATATCCAGCCCCGACACGATCTTCAGTCGCAAGGCCAGGGCGGGCGCAATCTTGAGATCGGCCTGGGTCTGCGGGTGCAGGATGCCATCGATGCGGAAACGGATGGCCAGATGCTTCTCCTGCGGCTCGATATGCACGTCGGATGCCCTCACCTGCAGCGCATCCTCGAACAACGTCTGCAGCAGGCGAACCACCGGCGCATCGGCCTGCCCTTCGCCCAGCGCCTCCAGGCCGATGATGCTGGCCTCGCTCTCGCCCATGTCGCGCGCGAGTTCCTCGGTCAGGCCGTGGATGTCGTCGGTGCGCCGGTAGATCCGGTCGATGGCGGCCAGCAGGTCGCCTTCCGCGACCACGGCAAGCTGGATGTCATCCTGGATCATCCGTGCGATCTCGTCGTAGGCGGTCAGATCGGTGGGGTCGGCCATGCCGACGAAAATATCGCCGTCCCGTCGCGCCAGCGGGATCGCCCGGAACCGCCGTGCCTGCGTTTCCGGCAGCAATTGCAGGATTGATGCGTCGGGATTGAATTTTCTGAGGTCGACGAAAGGAATGCCCAGCTGTCGCGCCAGCGCCTGGGCAATGTCGTTTTCTCCCGCCAGGCCGCTTTCGACGATGATGCGGCCCAGCCGGCGCCCGCTCTTTTTCTGCGCGGCCAGCGCGATGCTCAGGTCCTCGTCGGAGATGACCTTCTGCTGGACCAGCAGATCGCCCAGGCGAATTTTCTGGCGTCCGGACTTGGCGGAAGCGGATGACGTGACGGGTTCTGTCAGCATATTTTCTCGGAAGGGCTCAATGGCATGAGCACATATCGGTCCTGTACGACGTCACCTTAAGCCCTTGAACGGGCGGGGCGCGGCCGAATTCTATTGTTATTGGATGCGGCAAACCAGCTTAATCCACACCGGGGATGCCTTGCGCGGGCCCGCCTGTCCTCCCGGTCACCGCGCCGGCCCGTTCATCGGGGCAACTGCTCGATCAACTCGCCGGGCTGGCTCCCCGGACGCAGCCTGCCCTGATAGATGAAGCCGGAGCCGTAGCGGCGGCGGCCGTCCGGCGCGGCCATGAGCTCGTTTTCGCTCCAGATCCAGACATGGCCGTCACGGGTATCCAGGATGAGCGCCCGCCCGCCTCCCTTGCCGCCTTCGGCGCCCGCCAGCGGCAAGGCCTCGTAGCGCCCCGCTCCGGCACGTCCATCCTCCGCGTGTGCCATGGCCGAGAGGCCCACCAGCCCCGCCAGCATCCATCCTGTCCGCATCGCGCATCCTTTCATTTGAACAGGGCCTCTACCGCGGCCGCATCCAGCACATACTCGTGGTTGCAGATATCGTCGTGCACCCGGATCTCGCCGTGCGAGGCGATGATGGCCTCGCATTCCGCCCGACCCACGCTGCGCAGCATGGAATGGATCTTGGCCGGATCATACGGACAGTGGTAGCTGACCGGGCGCGGGTCGTACACGCGCACGTCCTCTTCCGGAAACAGGCGTTCGATCAGCTTGATCGCGCCGAGGCCGAGCAGTTCATCGGCCCGCACCGTGTCGGCCAGGATCTGCACCCGGTTCCAGCCGTCGGCATCGCGCGCGGCTGCGCCCGGCAGCGCCTGCAGGAACAGGCCCGCTGCGACTTCGCGGCTGGCCGCCAGCCACAGGCGGGTAGGCGCCTGCTCGGACTGCGCAAGGTAATGCTCGAATACGGCGGCCAGGGTCTCCCCCTGCAAGGGCACATGGCTCTGGTAGGGCTGGCGCATGTCGGCGGTGTCGAGGGTCAGCGTCAGCGCGCCGCCGCCCAGCAGGGCCGGCAAGCTGCCCGCCGCCAGCACCGACGGCGCGTTTATGCCCTTCAGGGTGCGCGCCATGCCGCGCAGGCGCAACTGCTCGTCGCAGGCCATCACCAGCAGCGACACGTCGCCGTCGCCGCGCAGCTGGAAGGTCAGCCGCCCCGCCTGCTTGAGGTTGGCGGTGATCAGCGTGGTCACCCCCGCGAGTTGGCCCAGCAGTTCGAGGACCGGCTCGGGGTAATGGCGACCCACCGTCATCTCGCGCCAGGCGCCGCCCAGCTGCACCCAGGCGCCCCGGATGTCGAGCTGTTCGAAGAGGAAGCTGCGGACGCGGTCGGGCGGCGCGCTCAATTCAGCTGCACCCGTTCACCCCATGGCACCGCGCCCTTGCCCTTGACCAGCCAGATCACCGGGTAATTCGGCGGGGTTTTGGGGAAATCGCCTTCGGCATCGGTGAAATACACCAGCATGTCGGGACTGCGGTTTTCGTGCTCGACCCAGTCGAACACGGGGCGGAAGTCGGTGCCGCCGCCGCCTTCGAGATCGGTCGGCAGCTGCATCGTGTCCCAGGGCTCGAATTCCCAAGGCGCCTGTCCGGCCACATGGTTGTCGCACGCCAGCAGGGTGACGCGCGCGCGCACCTGGCCTTTCAGGGCATCGAGCTCGGTGACGAATTCGCGCAGTTCCTCGTCGCTGATCGAGCCGCTGGTGTCGATCGCCGCCACCACCTCGATGCCCTCGCTCGACAGGCGCGGCAGCAGCGCGTCGCCTTCGCGCCGCGACGGCCGGCGCCACGAATAGTCGTCGCGCTGGTTGACCGCGAAGAAGCGCGCCAGCAGCGCGCGCCACGGCAGGCTGGGCGCCAGCAGGGCGTCGACCCAGCGCATCATCGACTGGGATAATTTTCCGGCCTGGCGCGCGGCCTGGGCGGCGGCGGCGAGCCGGTTCTTCCACTGCTCGGCGAGGTCCTCGCGCTCGCTGGGCGACAGCTCGTTGGGCTTCCGCGAGGCCTGTCCTGAGCTTGTCGAAGTGGCCTGGCTGCCGCTGCCCTCCTTTTCCTCGGCCTGGCTCTGGCCTTCCCTGCCCTGGCCGCCCGATTCGCCGGCATCCGGGTTGTCCTGGCGTTCGTCCTCGTCGGGGCTGGCGCCGGTTTCGTTGTCGTTGTCGAACAGGTGCTGGTCGAACGACTCTTCCGGGGTGTCCTCGGGAATCAGCGGGTAGATTTCCTCCGCTGACAGCGTCATGTAGTTCTGGTCCGCGAGGATGCCGTGCAGCGGCGGCTTCAGGCCCTCCTCGATCAGGATGAGGTTGACCGCATGGTCGCACGCCACGTCCCAGCGCCGCTTCACCCGATGGTTGCGGCGGTGGGTATGGCCCATCGCGCAGTGCATCGCCTCGTGCGCCAGCACGAACTGCGTCTGCGCGAGGTTGAGGTTCTCGATGAATTTCGGATTGAAATAGAACGCCTGCGCGTCGGTGCCGGTCGTCGTGCACCACTCGCCGCCGGGTTTCAGCGGCAGGTGCATCACCAGCGCGCCGAGGAAGGGGCGCTCCATGATGAGCCGCGTGCGCGCCGCGGCGAGCTTGGTGAGGATCGGTTCGAGCGCGGCGTCGCTGGCTTCAGCCATGGGACATCAGTGCTCGTAGAGAACCAGATCGGTGATGCTGTTGGCCCACTCGGCGAACGCCGGCACGGCGAACAGCGGCCGCCCCACCGCACGGTGCAGGTCGGACACCAGCATCACGCCCATTTCGCGCTGCGGGAAGCGCTGCGCGTATTTGAGAATGTTGCCGTACACCATCGAGGCATTGCCGCTGTCGGCCGCCTGCAAGGCTTTGCGCACCAGCGCGGCGGCGACCCCGTACTGCAGGTCGATGCCTTCGGGCACCGCGGCGGCCTCGCCGGCGATGATGGCGTCGATGTCCGGCATCTGCGCCATGTTGTCGACGAAGGTCTTCAGCTCCAGCCCCGCCGACTGGCCGACGCAGGCCATCAGCGCATCGGCCAGCAGGTCGGTCCTGTCGAACTTCTGCAACGCGCGGTGCGCGTATTCCCACGAACGCGGGCTGGGGAAGGCGATCGGCGTGTGCGCCGGGTCGAAGCTGAACAGCAGGTCGGGACGGAAGCGCAGGAAGGCGATCACGCGCGGGTCGATGTTCTCGCTGTGCGCCCAGTCCACCCAGTCGTCCAGGTTCACCTCGACCTCGTAGTGGGTGAAGCGGTTGGCCAGCGGCGCCGGCATGGCGTAGGTCACGCCGCGGTCGCCCTGGCGGTTGCCGGCGGCGAAGATCACCCAGCCGTCCGGCACCTTGTACTCACCCAGGCGGCGGTCGAGAATCAGCTGGTAGGCCGCGGCCGACACCGACGGCGGCGCCGAGGTGATCTCGTCCAGGAACAGGATGCCCGAGGGGCCGTGGCGGTCGGCATCCGGCAACACGGAGGGAATCGACCATTCGACCAGCTGGCCGCTGCGGAACGGGATGCCGCGCAGGTCGGTCGGCTCCATCTGCGACAGGCGGATGTCGATCAGCGGCACGCTGTGCTGCTGGGCGATCTTGGCGACGATCTGCGACTTGCCGACGCCCGGCGGGCCCCACAGCATCACCGGCGTGTGATGGCCGTCGGCGGCGCTTTCGAATTCGCGGTTGAGGATGGTTTCGATGTGGGAGGGACGCATGGACAGATACAACAACGCTGAGTGAGGCCAAATGATAATCGCTCGCGCCCCCGGGTTCCACTTTCGCCCTTGATCGAGGTGGGGGAATTTTGTTACCGTGCCGCGAACCGGACAGAATGGATGCAGCATGAATTTTTGCAGTGAATGTGGCAGCGCGGTCGTGCTGCGCGTGCCCACCGGCGACCACCTGCCGCGTCACGTATGTCCCGACTGCGGCACCATCCATTACCAGAATCCCAAGATGGTCGTGGGCTGCATCCCCGAGTGGGAAGACAAGGTGCTGCTGTGCCGGCGCGCCATCGAACCCAAATACGGTCTGTGGACCCTGCCCGCAGGCTTCATGGAAAACGGCGAAACCACGCTCGAGGGCGCGGCGCGCGAAACGTGGGAGGAAGCCGGCGCACGCATCGAGGTGGGCGGGCTGTATACCCTGTACAACCTGCCCCACATCAACCAGGTGTATTTCATGTTCCGTGCCCGGCTGCTCGATCTCGACTTTCAGCCCGGCATCGAGTCGCTCGAAACCCGGCTGTTCAGCGAAGCCGAAATCCCCTGGGACGAGATCGCCTTCCGCACCGTGCGCGCCACGCTGGAACAGTATTTCAGCGACCGCCGCGCCGGCTCATTCGACTTTCATTTCGGCGACATCCGCACGCGCTGAGTTAGGGCCTGTTAACGCTTATTTCGCGCCTGCGTTGCCGCGAGAAAGCGATGGATGCAAGGCGCGTCGCGCCGGCAAGGGCCATCCCTTGCCAAACGGCGCAACGCCGCAGACGCGCTTTCTCTCGGCAACCCGGAGGGGCGGGTTGATTCGCGCGCATCCCTTTGTCGCGGTCCACTTGCTGTGCCCGCACAGCGGCGCGTCCCGCTTCGCGGGCTGCATCCCGAATCGACCTCGCCGCAGGCGCGAAATAAGCGTTAACAGGCCCTAGGCGGCCGCGGCGAACTGCTCCCGCCCGACCACGTCCATGCCGACGCGCAGCCAGCCTTCGTGGGATTCCAGAACGTCCCCCAGCCGCAGCCGATAGACGACGTCGCCGTCGCGCAGCATCAAGGGGGCGCCGAGTTGATAATGCGTTTTCGGAATCAGCAGGTTGCTCACGCCCTGCTCGGTGTGCGTCATGGGCAGGAACACGGCCGTGGTCGTTTCGCGCGTCACCCCCGGCACCTCCGCTTCAAAATAGACTTCCACCCGCTTGGGGTGACGTGACAGGCGCTGGGTGCCCACCAGACGCTGCCCCTCTTCCTCGCGATCCCAGCGGATCGCCAGCAATTGCCAGACATTCTCCGCGGGGTCCCAGGTCACCGCCACCAGACGGCCATGCGGCAGCGGAGCCGCCTCGGACAGGGCGAATCCCATGCCCTCGGTACTTTCGTCGCGCAGCATCCATGGCTCCAGGGGGACGCCGCCCTTGGGAGAATCGGGATGGGCCAGCGCGTTCAGTATCTTGTCCATGCCCGCCGCCACCCACACGCGCCCGAAGCGGTGGGTACGTTGACGGCCGCGGCGGATCCCGCCGCGCTCGATCAGGCTCGCTACCTGGCGCGTGAGTCCGTTGTCCACCTTTGCCTCGGCTTCATCGAGCGACTTCAGGTAATCGACCAGCGGACCCAGGGCAAAGTAACGCAGGCGGCGGCCCTGCACCCATTCGTTATCGAGCACGGCCGCGCCTTCGCTCAGCGAAAGGTCCACCAAGTGGGTATGCACGTCACGCTGCGGCACGGTGGCGGGCAAGGGCAAGGGCTCGTAACCCTCGAGAACCCGCGCAATGGATTCGATTTCCTGCGCCCGGTAGCCCAGCGGATGCACCAGGCCCATCAGCACGACCAGCGCGTATTCGCGTGCGCAATGGGTGGGGTGCCCATCGATCCGCACCTCCCGGGTGGCAAAGCCGTCACGCTCGATCAGGCGATACACCTTGTGCACGCGACGCCAGATCGATGCGGCGGGACTGCGCGCCTGATGGTAGTCCCAGCGCATGACCCGGCCCGCATAGCGCACCGCGCGGGTGGCCATCTCGGCGGCATGCGGCTTGAGTTCGGCGCTGGACGGATTGCGGTACGCCTGTTTCAGCATCGTCAGCCAGGCCTCCGCCAGCAGCGACCAGAACACCCAGGATTCGCGCCACAGCGCCTGACGCGCCAGGCGAAACGCGGCCTGGTTGCGCTCGTATTGTTCGACGATACTGGCCTGCAGCGGCAGGCCCGCCTCTTCCAGCATCATCAGCGACTTCATGCGACTGAGCGAGGCCGCTTCATTTTCGGCATTGAAGCGCTCCAGTCCTTCGACCAGCGCGTGATGCGCATCGTAATCCGAATCCGCATGCAGCGATTTCAGCCATTTCTCGGTCGCTTTCGCGGACGCAAACGGCGATCCCCCTACGGCCTTCCTGCGGCGGGTGATGGTGCTCAACATTTCGAAAAAATCGCTCATGGGTCGTATCGGCCTGTTTCGGACACCTGACGACCAGCACCATTTGTGCCAAGCCTGCGGCTGTTCGATGTCCACGACAGGGCCTTGGTTTTGTTCGGCTTTGAACGATCCGCCCTGCTTGCGCCCCGGCCGCGCTAACGAAAACCCGACACTTCATGTTGAAGCCACGTCAGCCCGTTCTGCCTGCCAGCGTCACGCACAAGGCAGGGTGAAGCCGCTACAATGCGCGGCGTGGAAGCGTGGCCGAGCGGTTTAAGGCACCGGTCTTG
>JAJZRE010000016.1:28557-47475 GCA_021802945.1 Pseudomonadota bacterium | reverse complement strand
CCTACCCCTTAGGAGGGGGTTGCTCTATCCACTGAGCTACCGGGGCGTGGCGCGCATTCTACCGAATACCTCGTGGATTAACGAGCCTGCGAATCCGCCCTGCCGTCCGCATGCCGTCTATTATGCTATGTAGTGCAGGAGAACTTATGCTGAAAATACTAATAGGCGGACTGGCAGTGCTGCTGCTGGCAGCGAGTGCGGCCTTGTGGATGCTGAGACCCGGCACGCAGCGGCCGGAAGGCAGTGTCGCGCCGGACTTCGCCTTGCAGGACCAGGGCGGCCGGATCCACCGCTTGAGCGATTACGCCGGCCGCTGGCTGGTCCTGTATTTCTACCCCCGCGACGACACGCCGATCTGCACCCGGGAAGCCTGCCGTTTCCGCGACGACATCGGCACGCTGGGCAAATTCAATGCGGCCGTGGTCGGAGTCAGCGTCGACAGCGCCCGGTCGCATGCCGCGTTTTCCAGAAAGTACGGATTGCCGTTTCCGCTGCTGTCCGATCCCGGAGGGCGCACGGCCGCAGCCTATGACAGCCTGCTCAATTTGGGTTTCGTGCGCGTTGCCCGGCGCCACACCTTCATCATTTCACCGGACGGACGCATCGCGGCACGGTTCGATCAGGTAGACCCCGCGCACCACGCAGAGGAAGTCGGGGATGCCCTCGGACGCCTGCAGCGCGGCGGGGCCCAGGCCCTCGCGCCGCCGGGCGGCGACAACAACTAGGCATCGGCCATCTCGGGGTGACAGGCCCATGCATCGAACATTTCCTCCCCTCATCGGAACCGCCTTCATCGCCCTGATCGCGCTGATCTGTGGCCTGCTGTTGAACAGCCTGTTTCAGTTGAAGACCCTGGGCACGCAGTTGCAAATCGTGCTCGAGCACCACAATCGCAAGATCGACCTCATCACGCAGACCCAGGTCGCGGCGCATGTCCGCACCGACAGCCTGTTCCGCATGGTGCTGGCCGATGACGCGTTCGAGCGCGATGCCCATTTCATGGAATTCAACCATGCGGGCTTTCTTGTCGGGCAGGGACGCAACGCGTTGCGCAAACTCGGGCTTTCCCCCGTGGAGCGGCAAAGCTTCGACGCCCAGACGCGGCTGGTCAACGACATTCAGGCAGTGCAGGAACATGTGATCGATCTGCTCGACGCCGGCCGCACGGAAGATGCACGCCGGGCGCTGAAGCTGGACGCGATTCCCATGCAGGCAACCTTCAACCGGCAGCTTGCCGACATGCGCAGCGCCTATCAACAGGCCAACCTGGCTGCCCAGCGCAAGGCAACGCTGACCTATCAACGTGCGTTTCTTCTTACGCTGGCGTTCGGCATCGCGGCAATCGCCCTGGCCTTGCTGATCGCCTGGAACACGATCCACAGGATCAGGCTGGAATCGCAGCAGATACGCGCGCAAATGGCGGAGCTTGAGCAGTCGCGCGCCGCGTTGCGCGAAGAGGCCACGCATGACCCGCTGACCGGACTGGCCAACCGGCGGCTGTTTTATGACCGCCTGCAACTGGCGATCCGCCACGCCCAGCGATACGGTGGCAAGGTGTGCATCCTGTATGTGGATATGGACCGTTTCAAGGATATCAACGACCGCCACGGCCACCATGTGGGCGACGCCGTGCTGACCGAAGCGGCAAGACGCCTCACCGCCAGCATTCGCGGCGCCGATTCGGCAGCGCGTCTGGGGGGAGACGAGTTCGCGATTCTGCTCGAAGGTGTACAAGGACGCGAGGACGGCCTCGCCGTGGCGAACACGATCGAGCGGGCACTGAATGCGGATACCGGCTTTTTCGGGATCGACGTGGAAATCACCGCCAGCATCGGTCTGGCGATCTACCCCGACGACGGCACCGACGAAGACGCCCTGATCCGGGCTGCCGACGCCGCCATGTACCGGGTCAAATCCGCCAAGGGCTCGGAACGCCAGGGCTGCCTGCCGTTTCCGTGATATCGCTCACCGGGGTCCGAGACGGCTCGCCTCGCGGCGCGCCCTGGCGCTCCAGATCCAGACATACTGCACGCCCGAGGTCACGGCGATGACGAACACGCCCACGAACAGGGGCAATGCCCAGCCGTCCAGCGCCAGCAGCCCGGCCAGCCCGCCCAGCACCAGCGCGAGCAGCGAGAATTCCGCAAACATGTGGGTCTTGCCCAGCCAGGTCGGGTGGATCTCCAGATGCCCGGCCAGCCCGCGGTAGCTCAACGCACCCAGTACGATGACGGTGTCGCGCAGCAGGATCGCCAGCGTCACCCACAGCGGGATCGCCTCCGCCTGCGTCAGCATCACCAGCGTCACCACGCCCAGCGCCTTGTCGGCCACGGTGTCGAGCGCGGCGCCCAGCTGCGTCATCTGCTTGAGCCAGCGCGCCAGCAGACCGTCGATGCCGTCCGATACCGCGGCGGCCAGGAACAGCCAGCAGGCCGCGTCCCAGCGCTGCTGCAGGATCAGCCACGCCACGCCCGGCACGGCCGCGATGCGCAGCAGGGTGATGACGTTCGGCAGATTGAAGACGCGTTCGCTCATGCGGGTGTCTGGCTGAGTAAGTCTGCTCAATACAGAGGCCAAGGGTTTGGCGTGTCTGGCGCGAAGGAAACCGTGCCCTAGCCATGCCATGGCGAGGATTGCCGACAAAGCCAGGCGCGTCAAAGACTGGCTGAATACAGCAAGGCCTGCTCAACCAGACACCGCAACCCTACTCAATTGAGCGGCTGTCTGGCAAGCTCGTCCCACAGCTTGTCGAGCCGCTTGACCGATACCGGGCAGGGGGTTTTCAGTTCCTGGGCAAAGAGCGATATCCGCAGTTCCTCCAGTTGCCAGCGGAAATCGTCCAGCGCCGCGGGGGCCTCCCCTTTGATCTGTGCGCGCCGTGCCAGATACTTGTTCTGCAGCGTCAGCACGCCGGCCATGGCGCGCGCGTCACGCTGCTCGGACGCGGGCAGCTTCTCCAGCCGCTTGAGGATGCCGCGCAGGTAGCGCGGCAGGTCCTTCAGGTGCGTCCACGGCGTGGCGGTGATGAAGCCCGTCGGCATCAGGGCCGCCAGATGCGCGGTTTCGTCGCGCATCGCCGCGGTGAACTGCGGCTTGGCTGCAAGGCGCGCCGCCACCTGCGCGTGCAGGTCGAGGATTTCCGCGACGTCGCGCAGCAACGCCTGCTTCACCACCGCGATCCTGGGTTTGGCGCGCTCCTTTTGCCTGTCGAAGGCTCTTGCGTCGCGCGGCATGTCGTCGTCGCCGAGCAGCGCACGGGTGGCGATCGCATCGATCAGCATCGACCGCAGCTGCTCGGCGCTGCCGAAGCCGCGGAATTTCAGCGCCAGCGCAGTCTCGCGCGACAGGTCCTTGTCGAGCTGCCTGAACTGCGCGGCGAGCGCGATGCGCAACAGCCGCACCACGCCGCGCCGGGTTTCGGCTTCCGCCGCGTCGGCCGCGTCGAGCAGGCGCAGGTCGACGGTTTCGCCGTTGACGACCAGCGCCGGATAACCCATCAGCTCGCGTCCGCCGCGCTTGAATTTGACCTGCTCCGGCAGGTCGCCGAAATTCCATTCGGTCAATCCCGTGCGCTCGAATTCGCTGTCCCCGGCACCACCACCGTAGGTGATGCGCGCCGCCCCGCCGAGCTGCTGGCGCAGCGCGGCGAGATCACGCCCGCTGGCGAGTTCCTGTCCGCTGTCGTCGATCACGCTGAGGTTCATCATGAGGTGCGCCGGCAGCTCGCCTTTCCACTCGTCGGGATGGATGTCGGTGCCCGTCTTCCCGCGGATATAGGCGGCGAGCGCCGCGCTCAGCGTCTGCTCGCCGGGCTTCGCCACCGACAGGAAAGCCGTCACCGTGTCGGGCAGCGGGATCAGCGGACGGCGCTTGTCCTTGGGCAGGAATTTCAGCAAGGCGGTCAGTTTTTCGCGGATCAGGCCGGGCACCAGCCAGTCGACCTGCGCGGCTTCGATGCGGTTGAGCAGGTACAGCGGCAGCCTGAGCGTCACGCCGTCGAGCGCGTGGCCGGGCTCGAAGCGGTACTTCAGCGTGCACGCCACGCCGTCGACCGCCATCGTCTCGGGGAACAGCGTGTGGTCGGCGCCGAGCGCTTCGCCGAGGATGTCCTCGCGCCGCAGGAACAGGACTCCCGGGTTGGCGGCCTCGGCTTCCGCTCGCCATTGTTCGAACGCTGCGCCATTGTGCAGGCCGGCGGGAATGCGCGCATCGAACACGCGGAAGATGCGTTCCTCGTCCAGCCACACGCCCGATTTGCGCGCCTTGTGCTCGAGGTCCTCGATTTCCTGGATCAGCGCGCGGTTGTGGGCGAACCACTGCGCCTGCGTGTCGTATTCGCCGGCCACCAGCGCGCCGCGGATGAACAGCTCGCGCGACAGCACCGGGTCGATCGGGCCGTAATGGATCTTGCGCCGCGGCACCAGGGTGATGCCATACAGGCTCACGCGCTCGAACGCCACCACGCGCGCGCCGTCCTGCTCCCAGTGCGGCTCGATATACATGCGCGTAAGCAGATGACGGCCCGCGCGCTCGATCCATTCCGGGCGCACCTCGGCGACGGTACGCGCGAGCAGCCTGCCCGTATCGGTCAGCTCGGCGGCCATGATCCATTTCGGCGCCTTCTTCGCCAGCGCCGAGCCGGGGTGAATCGACAGCTTGATGCCGCGTGCGCCCTGGTAGTTGCCCTCGCCGGGCTTGGCGCGTGCCTTGGCATCATCGGACCTGAAGCCGATGTTGCCGAGAAGCCCCGTCAGCAGCGCCTGATGGATCGCGTCGTAGCCGGCGTCCTTCTCGTTCTCCTTCAGGCCCAGTTCGCTCACCTGCGCGTGCAGCTGGCCGTGGATGTCGCGCCATTCGCGCATCCGCCGCGGCGACAGGAAGTGGTCCTGCAGCAGCGTCTGCAGCTGGCGGTTGGTCTTCTTGTGCTGTACCTGCTCCCCGTACCAGCGCCACAGCTTCAGCCAGCCCATGAAGTCGGAGCGTTCGTCGGCAAAGAGCTTGTGCTTCTCGTCGGCCGCCTGCGCGCGCTCCATCGGACGGTCACGCGGGTCCTGCACCGACAAGGCGCTGGCGATGATCAGCACTTCGCGCACGCAGCGCTGCTGCTCCGCCGCCAACAGCATCCGGGCGATGCGCGGATCGAGCGGCAGCCTGGCGAGCTTGGTGCCAATCTTGGTGAGCTGCCCCGCCTCGTCGAGCGCATGCAGTTCGGCCAGCAACTGGTAGCCGTCGGTCACCAGCCGTGAACTCGGCGGGTCGATGAAAGGGAAGCCCACGACGTCACCCAGCCCGAGCGACTTCATGCGCAGGATGACGCCGGCCAGCGACGAACGCAGCAGTTCGGGATCGGTGAAGCGCGGGCGGCTGCCGAAATCGGGCTCGTCGTAGAGCCGGATGCAGACGCCGTCGGCCACCCGGCCGCAGCGCCCGGCGCGCTGGTTGGCCGAGGCCTGCGACACCTTCTCGATCAGCAACTGCTCGACCTTGTTGCGCGCCGAATAGCGCTTCACCCGCGCGGTGCCGGGGTCGATCACGTAGCGGATGCCGGGCACGGTGAGCGAGGTTTCGGCGACGTTGGTGGCGAGCACGATGCGCCGCAGCGCACTGGTCGGTTTGAAGATCGCGTCCTGCTCGGCCACCGACAGCCGGGAGAACAGCGGCAGGATCTCGGTGCCGGGGGGGTGGTGCTTTCTGAGCGCCTCGGCGGTGTCGCGGATCTCGCGCTCGCCCGGCAGGAACACCAGGATGTCGCCGGGGCCCACGCGCGCCAACTCGTCGGTGGCGTCGAGGATGGCCGCGATCTGGTCGGGCGCGTCCTTGTCCTTTTTCTCGCGCTCGCCCCTGGCCGGGGTCGCGGGCTCCTCGCGCTCGATCGGCCGCCAGCGGATTTCCACCGGGTAGGTGCGCCCCGACACCTCGATCACCGGCGCGTCGTTGAAATGCCTGGAGAAGCGTTCGGCATCGATGGTGGCCGAGGTGATGACCACGCGCAGATCGGCGCGCTTATCCACCAGCGTCTTCAGGTAGCCGAGCAGGAAATCGATGTTGAGGCTGCGCTCGTGCGCCTCGTCGATGATGATCGTGTCGTAGCGCGTGAGCAGCGGATCGCCCTGGCTCTCGGCCAGCAGGATGCCGTCGGTCATCACCTTGATCGCGGTGTCGTGGCGCACGGTGTCGGTGAAGCGCACCTTGTAGCCGACCCGGCCGCCGAGTTCGCCGCCGAGTTCCTGCGCGATGCGCGCCGCCACCGAACGCGCGGCGATGCGGCGCGGCTGGGTGCAACCGATCAGCTTGCCGGGACGCACGCCCGCCTCCAGGCACATCTTGGGAATCTGCGTGGTCTTGCCCGAGCCGGTCTCGCCGCACAGGATCAGCACGCGATGCTTTTTCAGCGCGACAAGGATGTCGTCGCGGCGGGCGGAAACCGGCAGGTCGGGATAGGTGATGTGCAAGACAGGGCTCAAAAATTCAAAAACCGGATTGTCCGCGAAGGACGCGAAGAAAAACCAATCATTTATCAGGCGCGATTGGGCTGGTTTCTGTCGCCTTTCTTCGCGTTTCTTCGCGTCCTTCGCGGATGAAAAAAGATTTACTTGTTCTGGATATACCGCGCGTCATCAAAGGTTTCCAGCCAGGCCGGGCGGTACACCGCCATCACCGTGATCGCCATGCCGGTCGAAAACGCCTCGGCCCAGCCGAGCAGCAGCGTGGCATACGGCGTGTATTGGGCCAGCAGGTAATCGAGCGGGTAGGCGCCCGCCGCCGCCATCAGCGCGGTGGTCGCCAGACCGACCGCCACCACCGACAGCGCGGCGCCGAAAAAACCGTTGCCCAGCACGTAGATGAAAAAATGATTCGGCAGGCGCCGCTCGAGGAAGCGGAAGACGTTCCAGCTCACCGCTGCAGGCAGCGCCGCCAGCAGCAGCGCGTCGACGCCCAGCGCCCCCCAGCCGCCGTGCCCGAACGCCGCGTTCGCCGCCAGGACCAGCACCCCGGAAACGGTGGCGCGCCAGAAGCCGAACATCAGCGTCAGCGCCGCCAGACCGTACAGATGAAACGCCAGCCCGGGCCTGACGCCGGTGCGTATCTGCCACAGCGCCAGCACGGCCACGGTGGCGCCGAGAAACAGGTTGAGCCACTGCGGTTCGGCGAGCCGCCGCCAGTCGCCCGACATCAGCCAGCGCCAGAACAGAATGGCCAGACCCAGCCAGCCGGCAAGATAAAAGGATTCGGGCAACAATGATGAAGAGAAGCCCAGCGCGGTAAAATTCATGGACCGATTTTACGCGATGCGCGGTCCGCGCCCTTACTCCGAGTACTTCGAACCCAAGCCATGTCCGCACCCCAATCCCCCAACGCCCCGCTCCGGGACGACGAGATCGACGCCCTGGCCGATCTGGTCGACCTCATCGACGAGCGCACCGACGTGCCGGTCTCGCTGGAGGGCCTGGACGGCTTCGTTACCGCACTGGTCTGCAGCCCGCGCGCCATCCTGCCCGAGGAATATTTCCCGGTGCTGCTCGAGCGCGACGACGGCCTCGATGCGGTGTTCGAGGACGACGCCGACGCGGCGCGCTTTCTCGCGCTGTTCGAGCGCCGCCGCAACGAGATCGCCCGCGCGCTGGCCGCCCCGATCGAGGACCTCGCCGACCCCAGGGCATTGTCGCCGCTGATCATGGACTGGAACGGCCTGCTGGCCGAGTTGCCGCCGGCCGAAGTCCGACAGCTGAAGGCAGCCGGTATCCCGCCCTACGCCCAGCTCTGGGCCGCCGGCTTCCTGCTGGCGGTGGAGCACTGGGAAGACGACTGGCGCCTGCCCGAGGGCAGCAAGGACGAAGCCTTCGTCGACGAAGTGCTCGACCCCTTCTACGTGCTGGCCGCGCCGCTCGACGAGCTCACCCCGGAAGAGCGCGCCGTCCGCCGCGAAGACCATGTCGCGCTGGCCCTCTGGGGCGCCTACGAACTGCGCGAATTCTGGCTCGATCGCGGCCAGGGCCTGCATGGCTGATACGTGTAACATGAAACCTGTAAGCTTCACCCGATGAATCTCGTCCTCTTCGACCTCGACAATACCCTGCTCGCCGGCGACTCCGACTACGAATGGGGCCAGTTCCTCATCGCCAAGGGCGCGGTCGACGGCCCGCACTACGAAGCCAAGAACCGCGCCTTCTACGAGGACTACAAGGCCGGCCGGCTCGACATCTACGCCTTCCTCGCGTTCGCCCTGCGCCCACTGGCCACCCACACGCGCGAACAGCTCGACGCCTGGCACGCCGAATACATGGAAACGCGCATCAAGCCGATGATCAGCCAGGCGGCGCGCGATCTCGTCAACAAACACCTGAACGAAGCCGACCTGGTCGCCGTCATCACCGCCACCAACAGCTTCGTCACCGCACCGATCGCCCGGGAATTCGGCATCCCCCACCTGATCGCCACCGACCCCGAGGAGATCGACGGCCGTTTCACCGGCGAAGTCGCCGGCACGCCCTGCTTCCGCGAAGGCAAGGTCGTGCGCCTGGAGCACTTCCTCGAAGCCCACGGCACCCGTCTCGACCGCCTTGACAACAGCTGGTTCTACAGCGACTCGCACAACGACCTGCCGCTGCTGGAGAAAGTCGGACACCCCATCGCAGTCGATCCCGACACCACGCTGCACGCCCACGCGCTGGCACGAAACTGGCCGGTGATCTCGCTGCGCCATGCCTCCCCGAACGGGAACAAACACCCATAATCCACAAGCCATGCAAATTCGCGTCCCGGATCGCTCTCCCCTGGCCCCCCCTTCCACGCTGGCCGAAAGCGTCGCCCAGCAGCGCGACGCGCTCGCCAATCTGCTGCGCGAACCGCTGGCGCTGGCGGCCGAGGCATGCAGCCGCGTCTGGCCCAGCCGCGCCGGGCTCAATGCGGCGCTGACGCATGCGCTGAACAGCCTGCCCGCCTGCAAGTACATGTATGCGCTGGACACCCGTGCGATTCAGCTCAGCGACAACATCAGCCACGCCGGCCTGATCGAGACGGACTACGGACGCGACCGCTCCGGCCGCCCCTACGTGATCGAGGCCGTGCCGAACCAGGGCTTTCTGCTGTCGCAGGCCTACATCAGCCTGCGCGCCAAGCGGCCGTCGCTCACCGCGATCCAGATCGTGCGCGACGACGACGGTCACGTGCTCGGCTTCGTCGGCGCCGATTTCGACTTGCGCGACCTGCCGATCACCGCCAAGCTCTATGAGGAGCCCACCTACTGGCGGCAGATCAAGGGCGACCCGGCGATCCGCGGCGCGGTGTTCCACCAGACCCGCACCGACAGCCAGATGGACCTGAACCTCGACACCGTGCTGGGCGTGATCGAGGAACTGATGACCGATCGCGGCATCTTCCACGGCAAGCTGCATTTTTCCAGCAGCCGCGCGACGATCTGGCTGGTCGACGACCCCTATCGCTACCGGCTGCTGGACATCGACGCGCTGACCGATCCCGACACCTGCCTCAGCTATCCCCGGCGCGCCTATCCGGCCGACGCGGTGGTGCCCAAGGACAAGATCCGCCCGGTTCTGGACAACCTGCGCGCGCTGCGCTTCATGGACGAGACGTTTTACCTGCGTGCCGGTTCGCTCAACATATTCAACGGCATGGTCGGCCTCACCTTCTCGTGCGACGGCTCGCATTACCTGCCGTGGGACGAGTTTCTGAGCAAGGGCTACGATTTCTGGGCGAGCGGCAAGGCGGGAATTCTCCCCCCGGTTGAACCACGAATCCCGTAGCCTCTACGGGTCAGGCCGCCGTTGGTTCCTTTCTGGCACGGGGATGCACCCGTATGGTGGCCGGCGCTTTCTTATCGGGGCGGCGGTTTCTGGTCAGTGACGCCAGCGTAACCTTGTCCAGTTTGTCCAGATAGGCCGCCGTCGCCGATTGCAGCGCGTCCTTGAGCGCGCAAGCGGGCGAATACAGGCACTGGTTGCCGGACGGGTCGAAGCACTCGGCCATGTTGAAATCGGTTTCGGTATTGCGCACCACCTCCCCGATGGTGATGTCGGCCGGCTCGCGGTTCAGACGCAACCCTCCATTGCGGCCGCGCACCGTTTCAACCATGCCGGTCAGTCCAAGCTGGTATACCACCTTCATCAAATGGTTTTTCGATATCCCGTGGACGTCGGCAATCTCGGAAATCGTCACCAGCCTGTCGCGGTGGGAGGCGAGATACATCAACGTGCGCAGCACGTAGTCGGTGTAGGCAGTCAGTCTCATGGCAGCAGCATCCTGTGCTAAATAAATCCGCTATCGGCCGGTCCGTACGCGATAAATCATGCACAAATTATATAGGTTTGAATCTCAGTATCCGGGAGAACGGGGTGTTGCAAGAATGCCTCACAACAAATCGATCTGAAGATGTTTTTATTTGCATACATGTAATCATGTATGTAATATACTTCTTTAAGAACCCGTTCTTCTGTTGTCCCTTCCCAAGAAAGGAAATTCGTCATGAACGCCGCACGCAAGCTCTGGATCTCGCTGGCCATTATCTGTGTGTTGTCATTCGCCGCGCTCGGCTGGGTCGGCACGGAGATCTACCTCAAGGCCCCGCCCATCCCGCAAAAGGTTGTCAGCGCCAGCGGCGAACTGATCTTCAGTGCCGACCAGATCCAGCAAGGCCAGCAGGCGTGGCTGTCTGCCGGGGGCCAGCAGATGGGCACCGTCTGGGGCCACGGCAGCTACCTCGCCCCGGACTGGTCGGCCGACTGGCTGCATCGCGAAGCGCTGGCACTGCGCGAAATCTGGGCGCAACGGGATTACGGTATGCCATTCGCGCATCTGAACGTGGGCCAGCAAGGTCAGGTGAACAGCCTGCTGAAAGCTGAAATGCGGCGCAACACATACGACAGCGCGACCGCCACACTCACGGTGTCCGACGACCGGGCTGCAGCGATACGTCAGGTGGAATCGCACTATCGCGGCCTGTTCGGCCATGAGAAAACGCTGGATACCCTGCGCACCCAATACGCCATGGCGACCGATTCGCTGCGTGACCCGGCCGACCGCCAGGCATTGACCGCCTTTTTCTTCTGGACCGCGTGGGCCGCCGCAACCGATCGTCCCGGCGAAACCGATCTGAGCTACACCAGCAACTGGCCGCACGAGCCGCTGATCGGCAATACGCCCACCGCGACCACCGGCATCTGGTCGATTGCCAGCGTGATTCTCATGATCGGGGCGATCGCCGGCATGATCTTCTTTCATTCCAGGCACAAGGAAGAGGGCGATCCGACCCCACCCAAGGCCGATCCACTGTTCGATCTGAAACCCACGCCGTCGATGAAAGCCACCAAGAAATACTTCATGGTGGTAATCGGTCTGATCCTGGCGCAGGTGGGGATGGGCGTCATCACCGCGCACTATGCGGTGGAAGGCAACAGTTTTTTCGGCATCCCCCTGGGCGAGATACTGCCCTTTACTGTGAGCCGAACCATTCATACCCAGTTTGCGGTTCTGTGGATCGCCACCGCATGGCTGGCTACCGGCCTGTATATCGCACCTGCCATTTCAGGACACGAGCCCAAGTTCCAGAAACTGGGGGTGGACGTGCTTTTCTATGCCTTGCTTTTCATTGTGGTCGGTTCCACCGTCACGGGCTGGTTCGGCACGCTGCAGCACCTCGGAATCAACTTCAGTTTCTGGATCGGCAACCAGGGCCTCGAATTCACCAGCATGGGTCGGGTATGGCAAATCCTGCTATTCATCGGTCTGCTGTTCTGGGCCACCCTGCTTGGCCGTGGTCTCTGGCCGGCGCTGAAGGCACCGTCCGAAAGCCGCGGTCTGATCGCGATGGTGTTCCTGGCTGCGTTGTGCATCGGGGGTTTCTATTCCACGTCCTTGACCTGGGGACAGCATACCCACTATTCGATGATCGAGTACTGGCGCTGGTGGCTCGTCCACCTGTGGGTCGAGGGCTTCTTTGAAGTGTTCGCCACCGCCGTGATCGCCCTGCTGTTCACGCGCCTCGGCCTGATCCGCGCCGCGACCGCCAACAGCGCAATCGTGCTGGAGACCATCGTGTTCCTGTTCGGCGGCATCCTCGGCACACTGCATCACCTGTACTTCACCGGCACGCCGACTGTCGTGATCGCCATCGGCGCCATGTTCTCGGCGCTGGAAGTGGTCCCGCTCGCCATGATCGGTACCGAGGCTTACCGCAACTACAAGCGTTCGCAAGCGGCACCCTGGGTACAGTCATACAAGTGGGCGATCCTGAGCTTCATCGCGGTGGGTTTCTGGAACGTGGTCGGCGCCGGCCTGCTGGGCTTTTCAATCAACACGCCCATCGCGCTGTACTACATGCAGGGCATGAACATGACGGCAGCACACGGCCATGCCGCCCTGTTTGGGGTATACGGAATGCTGGGCATCGGCCTGCTGCTATTCTGCCTGCGCGGCCTGACGGATCGCCTTGCCTGGTCGGACAAGCTGTTGAAGCCCATGTTCTGGTCGCTCAACATTGGTCTGGCCATGATGGTGTTCATGTCGTTGGTGCCGGCCGGTCTCTATCAGGCCTGGGCCAGTATCAGCCGCGGCGTCTGGTTTGCGCGGTCCCCGGAAGTTGTCCATTCGACGCTGATGGAAGCCTTTGTCTGGCTTCGCGTGCCGGGCGACGTCGTGTTCGCGGTGGGCGTGCTCTTCCTGGCTGCGTTTGCCGCCAAGCTCCTGATCGGCGGGAAACGCGTTCGGTCCGCACCGCTCATGGCCAGGGTGGCACACCCCTCCAAACTCTGACCTGTCGCTCAGAGCAAGGCGCGGTCCAACCCGCTCGGGGCATATGCGTGTCCGGGTGGGGTGGGCCGCGTCTGGCGGAAGCCGCTGCCCCAAGTCAATTGGGGACGATGCGCGTCGTCCCGCATAACCGGCGATCGTGTGCTTGAATATCCCGCCCTCCGCGGCGGATAATGCGGCATTGCATCGGGCTGACTGCTTTGGAAACCTACATCCTCATCCTCATTTCCACGGTGTTCGTGAACAACATCGTGATGGCCAAGATTCTCGGCCTGTGCCCCTTCATGGGCGTGTCGAAAAAACTGGAAGCCGCGATCGGCATGGGGCTGGCGACGACTTTCGTGCTGACGCTGGCCTCCGGCGCAAGCTATCTCGTCAACCATTACCTGCTCGGTCCCGAGCTGTTCTATCTGCGCACCCTGTCGTTCATCGTGGTGATCGCGGGCATCGTGCAGTTCACCGAGATGTTCATCCACAGGACCAGCCCGGTGCTGTACCAGGTGCTGGGCATCTACCTGCCGCTGATCACCACCAACTGCGCGGTGCTGGGGATTCCGCTGCTGAACGCGCAGGCGCAGCACAACTTCGTCGAATCACTGTTCTTCGGCGCGGGTGGCGCGCTCGGCTTCACCCTGGTGCTGATTCTGTTCGCCGGCATCCGGGAGCGGCTCGAAACCTGTGACGTTCCCTCCCCGTTCAAGGGCACCAGCATCGCGATGATCACCGCGGGACTGATGTCGCTCGCCTTCATGGGTTTCTCGGGCCTGGTCAAATAATGCTGGCTGCAATCGGAGTGATGGTCGTGCTGGCCGTGGCGATCGGCCTGGTGCTCGGCTGGTCGGCGATCCGCTTCAGGGTGGAAGGCAATCCGCTGGCGGAAAAGATCGACGCCATCCTGCCGCAGACGCAGTGCGGCCAGTGCGGCTTTCCCGGTTGCCGGCCCTATGCCGAGGCGATCGCCAAGGGCGAGGCGGACATCAACCAGTGCCCGCCAGGCGGCGAAGAGGGCGTGAAGAAACTCGCTGACCTGCTGGGCGTGGAACCCAAATCGCTGGATGAAACCCACGGCACGCCCAAGCCGAAATCGGTCGCCTTCATCGACGAGCGGACCTGTATCGGCTGCACCCTGTGCATCCAGGCCTGCCCGGTCGACGCGATTTCCGGCGCCGCCAAGCAGATGCACACCATCATTGCCGCCGAATGCACCGGCTGCGAACTGTGCCTGCCGCCGTGCCCGGTCGACTGCATCTCGATGGTGCCCATCGCCGAGGATCTGCCGCACTGGAAATACAAGCACCCGGTGGTGATGCTGAAGCTGGTTGCCGAAACGGAGAGCGCATGAGCCGCGAGCTCCACAGATTCAAGGGCGGGGTGCACCCGCCCGATCACAAGGCGGAATCGAACCGGCGTCCGGTTCACGCGGCGCCGCTGCCGAAAAAACTGGTCATCCCGCTGCGCCAGCACCTCGGCAACCCGGCCAAGCCGGTGGTCGAGGTGGGCGACCCCGTGAAGAAAGGCCAGATGATCGCGGCAGCCGACGGCTATATTTCGGCCGCGGTGCATGCATCCAGCTCCGGCGTGGTCACCGCCATCGACCTGCAACCCGTTCCGCATATCTCCGGCCTGCCCGACCTGTGCATCACGATCGAAACCGACGGCCGTGACGAGTGGATCGACCACGCACCGCTCGATTACCTGGCCGTGGAACCGTCCCAGTTGCGCATGCAGTTGCGCGACATGGGGCTGGTTGGCCTCGGCGGCGCGGTATTCCCCACCGGGGTCAAGCTCGACCCCGGCGCAACGCAGCAGTGCCCCACGCTGATCATCAACGGCGGTGAATGCGAACCGTGGATCACCTGTGACGACGTGCTGATGCGTCAGCACGCCGGCGAAGTCCTAGAGGGCGTGGCGATCATGCGTCACCTGATGGGCAGCACGGAAATCCTCGTCGGCATCGAGGACAACAAGCCCGAGGCCATCGCCGCGATGCGGGCCGCCGCCGCCCGGCTGGACTTTGCCGTGGAAGTCGTCGTCATTCCCACGCTCTATCCCAGTGGCGGCGCCAAGCAGATGACCGAGATTCTCACCGGCAAGCAGGTGCCATCCGGCAAGCGCTCCACCGACATCGGCCTCCAGGTGTTCAACGTCGGCACCGCGTATGCGCTGGCGCGCGCGGTACACCACGGCGAACCGCTGATCTCGCGCCTGGTCACCGTCACCGGCCACGTGCTGCGCCCGCAGAATTTCGAGGTGCTGATCGGCACCCCGATGCACACGCTGATCACCCTGGCGGGCGACCGCGACGGCACCACCGGCGTGCTGATGGGCGGACCGATGATGGGCGTGCCGATGCCGAACCTGGACGTGCCGGTGGTCAAGGCCACCAACTGCATCCTGGTGAAGTCGAAGGAACTGTTCCCGCCGCTGCCGAACGCCTTGCCGTGCATCCGCTGCACCCGCTGCGCCGACGCCTGCCCGGCCGAACTGCAGCCGCAGGAGCTGTTCCGCTTCGCCAAGGCAGGCGACTTCGGCCGCGCGCAGGAATACCACCTGTTCGACTGCATCGAATGCGGCTGCTGCAGCTACGTCTGCCCCAGCCATATCCCGCTGGTCGATTTCTACCGCTACGCCAAGAGCGAGATCTGGGCGCACGAAAAGGACAAGCGCGCGTCCGACCTGGCGCGCGAACGCCACGAATTCCGCCAGTTCCGCCTGGAGCGCGAGAAGAAGGAAAAGGCCGAGAAGCTTGCCGCCAAGGCGCAGGCCAAGCGCGCCGAACTCGCGGCCGTGCCCCCCGCTGAACGTGCCGTCCCCAGCGACGCCGACGCCAAGAAGGCCCTGATCGCGGCGGCGCTGGCGCGCGCGCAGGCGAAAAGGTCCGACGCCGCGCCGAAGAACATCGACCACCTGACGCCCGAGCAACTGCACCAGATCGAGGAGATCGAGGCACGCCGGGCTAAAATCCGCGAACTGGCACGCCAGCCGCTGGAATCCGAAGAGAAGAACACCTGATGCCCTCCCCTTTCATTCTCGACCGCAGCAGCGTCACCCAGGTCATGGCCTGGGTGCTGGCGGCCCTGCTGCCCGGCATTGCGGCCTACGTCTGGCTGTTCGGGCCGGGCATCCTCGTCACGCTGTCGCTCGCCACCGTCACGGCGCTGGCGGCCGAGGCGGCGATGCTGAAGGCGCGTGGCTATCCGGTCCAGCCTTTCCTCCTCGATCTGTCCGCCATCGTCACCGCCTGGCTGCTGGCCCTGTCGCTGCCCTCGCTGGCGCCGTGGTGGCTGATCGTCACCGGCACGCTGTTCGCCATCGTGGTCGCCAAGCATCTGTACGGCGGACTGGGCCAGAACATCTTCAATCCGGCGATGGTGGGCTACGCGGTGCTGATCGTGTCGTTCCCGGTGCAGATGACGCACTGGGCGGGTCCGCTCGAACTGAGCGCGACGCATCTCTCGCTGGCGCAGAGCGCAACGGCGATCTTCGGCGGCGACGTGCCGAAGGCCACGCTCGATGCCGTCACCATGGCCACGCCGCTCGATGCGCTGCGAACCGGCCTGCTGCAGCAGTTGACAGTCGATGAAGTGCTGACGCATCCGATTTTCGGCCATTACGGCGGGGTGGGGTTCGAGTGGCTGGCGGGCGCATTTCTGCTGGGCGGCCTGCTGTTGTGGGCCTTGCGCATCATCAGCTGGCAGGTGCCGCTGGCCTTCCTGGCCGGCATCTGGCTCACCGCCGGCTTCCTGAATTTCTATGACGCCGGCCGTTTCGGTCCGCCCTGGTTCCACCTGTTCGCGCCGTCGGTGATGCTGGGGGCCTTCTTCATCGCCACCGATCCGGTGACGGGCGCGACCACGCCGCGCGGCAAGCTGATCTTCGGCCTCGGCGCGGGCTTCCTCACCATGGCCATCCGCACCTGGGGCGGCTTCCCCGACGGCGTGGCGTTCGCCATCCTGCTGATGAACCTGTGCGTGCCGCTGATCGACCAGTACACCCAGCCGCGCATCTATGGCGGCGCGCGCAAAACCGAGGAACCGCCGGCATGACCCCGCAGACTCAGGCTGCCCTGAAGAATGCGCTGCGCACCGGCATGATCCTGTTCGTGTTCGCGCTCGTCGGCACCGCCGTGCTGGCGTTCACCCACGACCGCACCGCGCCGACCATCGCCCGCGGCCAGCAGGCCGAAAAACTCGCGCTCCTCGGCCAGGTGCTGCCTGCCGCGCTGTACGACAACGACCTGCTGGCCACCCAGCAAAGCGTGCCGCCCAACGACCTGCTGGGCACGCGGCAGGCCTCGGCGCTCTGGCTGGCACGTCGAGGCGGTGTGTTCAGCGGCGTGGTGCTGGAAGCCATCGCACCGGATGGATACAGCGGCGACATCGACCTGCTGATCGGGATCGACGCCAACGGCACCGTGACCGGCGTACGCGTCACGGCCCACCACGAAACGCCAGGCCTGGGCGATTACATCGATCGCGCCAAGAGCCCGTGGATCGACCAGTTTTCCGGCAAGTCGCTCACCAACCCGGAGGCCAAGCACTGGAAAGTCGCCAAGGACGGCGGCGCATTCGATGCCCGTGCCGGCGCCACCATCACCCCGCGCGCGGTGGTCAAGGCCGTGAAGAGCGCGCTCGACTATTTTGCGCGGCACCGCGCGGCGTTTGCCGCGCCGCCGGCCAAGGAGAAGAACGCATGATCACGCTGAACGAAATCCGCAGCCTGTTCCACAACGGCATCATCAAGCAGAATACCGGCCTGGTGCAGCTGCTCGGCCTGTGTCCGCTGCTGGCGATCAGCAACAATGTGGTCAACGCGCTGTCGTTGGGGATCGCCACGGCGCTGGTGATGGCCGCATCGAGCGGCGCGGTGTCGGGCATCCGCAATTTCGTGCCGAACGAAATCCGCATCCCCGTGTTCATCCTCATCATCGCCGCGCTGGTCACGGTGATCGACCTGGCGATGAACGCCTTCGTGCATCCGCTCTATCTCGTGCTGGGGATTTTCATCCCGCTCATCACCACCAACTGCATCGTGCTGGCGCGCGCCGACGCATTCGCCTCCAAGAACCGTCCGCTGCATAGCGTGGTCGATGCGCTCGCCATGGGCCTGGGGCTCACGATGGTGCTGGTGGTCCTGGGCGCGGTTCGCGAACTCGCCGGCAAGGGCACGCTGCTTTCCGGCATCGACCTGGTGTTCGGCCCGGCGGCGAAGAGCTACGTGCTGCACGTGCTGCCCCACTACCAGGGTTTCCTGCTGGCGATTCTTCCGCCCGGCGCCTTCCTCGGGCTGGGGCTCTTGATCGCCGCCAACAACTGGTACAAGGCACGCGCCGCCCGGCACGCCCGCACCGGAGTTCCGGTTGCGGCATGAAGCCGCCGCTGAAGAAGCGCGTACCCAAGCCGCGCAATCCTTATGCCGCACTGGCGATGGCCCGCAAGGCCGGCGAGCATGCCAGGCCGGCCGGCGCCACGCGGCAGGCCGAAAAGCAGGCCCTGAAGAAACGCCTGGCAGAACAATGAGCCGCGCACGATGAACAACGCCAAGCGCCACGAAATCTTCAGCCGCCTGCGCGCGGCCAATCCCCATCCCGCCACCGAGCTCGAATACACCACCCCGTTCGAGTTGCTGGTGGCGGTGGTGCTGTCGGCGCAAGCCACCGACAAGGGCGTGAACCTGGCGACGCGCAGGCTGTTCCCGGTGGCCAACACGCCCGAGGCCATTTATGCGCTGGGCGAAGCCGGACTCGCCGATTACATCAGGACCATCGGCCTCTACAAGAGCAAGGCCAAGCACCTCATCGCCGCCTGCAGGATGCTGGTCGAGCAGCACGGCAGCCGGGTGCCGGCCGGGCGGGCCGCGCTCGAGGCCCTGCCCGGCGTGGGGCGCAAGACCGCGAACGTGATCCTCAACACCGCCTTCGGCCAGCCGACCATGGCGGTCGACACCCACATCTTCCGTGTCGCCAACCGCACCGGGCTGGCCCCGGGCAAGACGGTGCTGGAGGTGGAAAAGAAGCTGCTCAGGACCATTCCCGCGGAATTCCGCGTCGACGCGCATCACTGGCTGATCCTGCACGGGCGTTACGTGTGCCAGGCGCGCAAGCCGAAATGCGGCGAGTGCATCATCGCGGACCTGTGCGAATTCAAGGGCAAA
>JAJZRE010000016.1:1232-28457 GCA_021802945.1 Pseudomonadota bacterium | reverse complement strand
CATTCCCGCGGAATTCCGCGTCGACGCGCATCACTGGCTGATCCTGCACGGGCGTTACGTGTGCCAGGCGCGCAAGCCGAAATGCGGCGAGTGCATCATCGCGGACCTGTGCGAATTCAAGGGCAAAACCTGGCCGTCCGCCGAGGCGAAATCCGCCGCGCCTGAAAGGAATAAAAAAGCGGATCGGGAACCGCCCCCTCCCCAACCCTCCCCCGCTCGCGGGGGAGGGGGCAAACGCAATGCCCAAACCGGTTGATGTTCAATCCCAGCCGCGACCAGGTTCGCCAGTTCTTCTTCGATGTGTGGGCGAAATACCGCGCCGGACAGCCGCTGGCGGGGGCGGAACAGCCGGCGCTCGACGCCGTGCTGGCGCATCCCGAATACCACGCCCTGCTCGACCAGCCCGATCGTTACAAGGCGCGTGACTACCTGCCGGAGCAGGGCGAAACCAATCCCTTTCTGCATCTTTCCATGCACCTGGCGGTTTCCGAACAACTGTCGCTCGATCAGCCGCCGGGCATCCGCGAGCGTTACCAGCGGCTGCTCAACCGGCATGGCGACGCGATGCAGGCGCAGCATGCCGTGATGGACTGCCTGGGGGAAATGATCTGGCAGGCGCAGCGTTACCAGACGACGTTCGATTCCGCGGCCTATCTGCGCTGTCTCGATCGCACCCTCGGCGAATCCTGAACCGCGTTCACCCGTGCAAATCGGGTTAAACCTTTCCGGAATCCTGTCGATTACCCAGATGTAGGTGCCGGCGCGCTCGCCATTGCCTGGCAGGTCGGTCCTGCCCGTCCCATCGTCTGAGATCGATCCGGTTCCGGAACGGCCGCATACCCCTGGTGCGCCTTCGGTTCGCGGTTGAGCAAGCCGGAGGTTTTCCACCATGACGCAGCAGGTTGATTGATGATCCCCCAGGTAGAGCAACTCAAGATCAGTGGCCAGCTTCCCACGCCGCGCGGGGTGGCGCTGGCGGTGCTTGAACTGTCCCGCCGCGAGAACGCGACCCTGGGCGAAATCGCGCGCGTGGTGCAGACCGACCCCGCCCTGTCCGGGCGGCTGATCAAGCTGGCCAATGCCGTTTCGCACATCAGGCGCCCGGTGGTGTCGGTGCAGGAAGCCGTGGCCCGCCAGGGCATGGCGACGGTACGCCATCTGGCGCTGGGCTTTTCGCTGCTCGACCAGTACCGCAAAGGGACATGTACTGCATTCGACTACCAGACCTACTGGTCGCACTCGCTGCTGATGGCCCTGGCCATGCAGGCGCTGGGAGAGCGGATACGCGTGGCGGCCGCCGACGAGCTGTTCGTCTGCGGCCTGCTGGCGCAAGTTGGAAAACTGGCATTGGCGACCGCCTACCCCGATGAGTACAGTGCGGTGCTGAGCGGACACCAGGCCGACCCCGCCCAGCCCCTCATCGATCTCGAGCGGGCCAGGCTGGAGACCGATCACGGCGAACTGGGCATCGTCATGATGGCCGACTGGGGCATTCCCAAGGTCTTCACCGAGCCGCTTGCCCATTACGAAGACCCGGCCCATCCCGGATACCCTCAGGACTCGCGTTCCAACAGCCTGGTTCTGATGCTGCGCCAGTCGCATCGCCTGGCCGATTTCGCCCTGGCCAGCGCGGCCGACCAGCCGGCGCTGGCCAGGAAATGGGTCACGCAAGCGGCCGAACTCGACATCACGCCCGAGCAGGCCACCGCGTTCATCGACGACGTGCTCGCAAGCTGGCGGGAATGGGGCGGGCTGCTGACGGTCCCGGCCAGGTCGCTGCCGCCATTTGCCGAGATCTTCCACGGGCACGACGAGGGCGAGGACACCGCGCAGGAGACCGAGGCGCCCCTGCGCATCGTGGTGGCTGACGGCAATGCCTTCTCCCGCCGCAAGACCATGGCGCTGCTGACGGAGAACAGCAGCCATACCGTGTATCCGGCCGACAACGGCAATACCGCCCTGGCGCTGGCGATGGAAGTGCTGCCGCACGTCATCATCGCGCAGTACGACCTGCCGCTGCTCGATGGCCAGGAACTGTGCCAGGCCCTGCGCGCAACCGGCGAAGGCCGCCGCATGCACATCCTGCTGATGGCCGACGACCACGATGAGGACCAGCTGGCCCGGGCCTACGAGGCGGGTGCCGATGGCTACGCCCCCGGCACGCTCAGTGCCAAGGGGCTGCGCACCCGGCTGTGCGCCGCGCAGCGCCTGGTGCAGTTGCAGAATGCCTGGGAAAAGGACCGCACCCAGCTGCGCCAGATCGCGGCCGAGCTCGCCGTGGCCAACCGGCGGCTGGCCAACGCCGCGCTCACCGATCTGCTGACCGGACTGCCCAACCGCCGCTCGGCGATGGACCAGCTCGAACAGGCCTGGAGCGCCGCAACGCGCTCGGGGCTGCCGCTTGCGGTCATGGTGATCGACATCGATCACTTCAAGCACATCAACGACACCTACGGCCACGCTGCCGGCGACACGGTGTTGCGCGAAGCAGCGGACACCTTGCGCGCCTCAGCGCGCCGTCAGGATACGGTCAGCCGCATCGGCGGCGAGGAATTCCTGGTCATTTGCCCCAACACCGACCTTCAGGCGGCGATGCAGTCCGCAGAACGCTTGCGCACCACGCTGGAGGCCAGGTGCATCGCCATCGGCGAAACGGAAAAGCGCATCACTGCCAGCATCGGCGTCGCGGTGCGGGAGCCTGGCACAGCCGATATCGACGTCCTGGTCAGTGCGGCCGACCAGGCCCTCTATGCGGCCAAGGACGCCGGCCGCAACCGGACCTGCAGCCGGCGCCAGCCGCCGTCCGAATGATCCTGCGCGAATAACGCCGACCGCGCGCCGGCGGCGTGCGGAGGCAAGCCCGCCCCGGGTCGCGCGCTACAACGCGCGGGAGACCTTGCGCACCGCCTCGTCCTCGGGATGCGGCTCGATGCGGAAGCCCAGGGCCTCCACCAGCTTCAGCATGGGGCGGTTGGTTTTCAGCACCTCGCCTTCCATCACGTCCAGGCCCTTGGTGCGCGCCACGTCCATCAGCACGTCCATGAGCTTGTGGCCGATCCCCTGCTTCTGCCACTGGTCGTTGACCACCAGGGCGAATTCGCAGGATTCGCCATCCGGATTGATGGCGTAGCGCGCCACGCCGAGCTCCACTTCGCGGCCGTCGAGCTCGGTCAGCGCCAGCAGCGCCATCTCGCGCGTGTAGTCGATCTGGGTCAGGCGGGCCAATGCAACCGGCGAAAGTTCGCTCACCGCATCCATGAAGCGGAAGTACCTGGACTCCTCGGACAGGCTCTTCACGAAGCCCTGGGTCAGCTCGGCGTCTTCCGGGCGGATCGGGCGAATGATGACGTCGTTGCCGCCGGGCAGCTGCCAGCGCGTCACCAGATGCGCCGGATAGGGATGGATCGCCATGTGGCCGTAGCGGTCGGCCGACGGCACGCGCGGCGCGATGACGATGCGCGCATCCAGCGCCAGCGCGCCGTGTTCGTCCACCAGCAGGGGGTTGATGTCGATTTCCGCCAGCCACGGCAGCTCGCAGACCATTTCCGACAGCCGCAGCAGCACGTTCTCCAGCGCGTCCATGTCGACCGGCGGGCGGTTGCGGAACGGGCCCAGCAAGGTCGCGACGCGGGTACGGCCGATCAGGTCGCGCGCCAGGTAGCGGTTGAGCGGCGGCAGGGTCACCGCGCGATCCTGCAGGGCCTCGACATCGACGCCGCCGGCGCCGAACACGATCACCGGCCCCAGCACCGGGTCCGAGGTCATGCCCAGCAGCACTTCGCGCGCGTGCGGGCGCGCCGCCATGGGTTCGATGACGACGCCGTCGAGCGCGGCATCGGGGCGCAGGCGCCTGATGTCGGCCAGCATCTCGCCGAAGGCGGCGCGCACCGCCTGGCCGCTGGACAGCCCCAGGCGCACGCCGTTGACGTCGGACTTGTGGGTGATGTCCGGCGAGTTGATTTTCATCGCCACCGGGAAGCCCGTCTGCTGCGCCATCAGCATCGCTTCCATGGGATCGCGCGCGATCAGGGTCTGCGCGATCGGGATGTGGAACGCCGCCAGCAAGGCCTTCGACTCCACCTCGTTGAGCAGATGGCGGCCATGCGCCAGGGCGCTCTCGATGATCAGGCGCGCGCCCTCGAGGTCCGGCTCGGCCTGCTGCGACAGCGGCCCGGGCGTCTGCATCAGCTGGCGCTGATTCTCGTAAAAGGCCGAGAGGAAGGAGAACACCTCGACCGCCGGTTCCGGCGTGGTGAAGTAGGGAATGCCGGCCTGCTTGAACAGATTGCGGCCCTCGCGCACCTGCGACTCGCCCATCCAGCAGGTCAGCACCGGCTTGCGCGAGGTCTTCGCCACGTCCACCACCGCCTGGGCCGCCTCGGTCGGCCGGGTCATCGCCTGCGGCGTCAGCATCGCCAGCACGCCGTCGACGTTGTCGTCGGCGAGGCAGGCGGCCACCGCCGCGCGATAGCGTCCGGCGGTGGCGTCGCCGATGATGTCGAGCGGATTGGCCTGCGACCAGTTGGACGGCAGCACCGCGTTGAGCGTCGAGAGGGTCGCCGGCGACAGCTCGGCCATGCGCACGCCCATGTCCACCGCGAGATCGGTCGCCATGACGCCGGGGCCGCCGCCGTTGGTGACGATGGCGAGCCGGTTGCCGGTGGGCTGGATGTGAGTGGCCAGCGCCCGCGCCGACGCGAACAGCTGCAGGATGGTATTGACCCGCACCACGCCGGCGCGCCGCACCAGCGCGTCGAACACCGCGTCGGATCCGACCAGCGCGCCGGTGTGCGACAGCACCGCCCGGGCGCCCGTCGCGTGGCGCCCCACCTTGACCATGACGATGGGCTTGAAGCGGGCGGTCGCGCGCAGCGCGCTCATGAAGCGGCGCGCGTCGCGGATGCCCTCGATGTAGAGCAGGATGCCCTTGGTCCGGGCATCGTAGGCGAGGTAGTCGAGGATCTCGCCGAAATCCAGGTCGGCCGACGCGCCGGTGGAGATCACGCTGGAAAAGCCGATGCCGTTGGTTTCCGCCCAGTCCAGCATCGCGGTGCACAGCGCGCCCGACTGCGACACCAGCGCGAGATCGCCGGCCTGGGTGACGCCCTGGCTGAAGGTCGCATTGAGCCCGATCGACGGCCGCTGGATGCCGAGGCAGTTGGGGCCGATGAAGCGGATGCCGTGCTGCCTCGCCACCGCCACCAGGGCCGCTTCCAGCGCCGCGCCCTGCTCGCCCACCTCGCGGAAGCCGGCGGACAGCACGATGGCATGGCGGATGCCGCGCTGCCCGCAGTCCTCCATGATCTGCGCCACGGTCGCCGCCGGCGTGGCGATCAGGGCCAGTTCGGGCACGGCCGGCAATGCGCTGGCCGAAGCGTAGCAGCGCTCGCCGAACACCGCCGCGTGCTTTGGATTGACCGGATAGACCTCGCCCTGGTAGCCGGCATGGCGCAGGTTCCTGAACAGGGTGCCGGCGACCGAGTCCTCGCGTTCGCTGGCGCCGAAGACCGCCACCGAGCGGGCATTGAACAGGGGATGCAGATAGTGTCGGGGCATGGTTCGTGAGGGTGTTTCAGTGTCGATCCGATCGGTTCGCGTACGGCCTATGCTAGGGCATCCCTCGTTACAGCGCCATCCTGCCGGGCTATAGTTCTCCCCTTCCCTCCACCGCCGAGCCATGCATACCGCCTACATCACCCACCCCAGCTGCCTCCGGCACGACATGGGCGCCTGGCATCCGGAAAGCCCGGCGCGCCTGCGCGCCATCGACGACCGGCTGCACGCCGCCCACCTGTTCGATTTCCTGACCCATCTGAAAGCCACGCCGGTGCAGCGCAGCCAGCTGCTGCGCGTGCACGACGCAGCCTACATCGACGCCATCGAGGCCGCCTCGCCCAGTGAGGGCATCAGCATGCTCGACCCCGACACCAGCATGAACCCGCATACCCTGGAAGCCGCCCGCCATGCGGCCGGCGGCGCGGTGATGGCGGTCGACCGGGTGATGCGGGGCGAGGTGGCCAGCGCCTTCGTCGCCTGCCGCCCGCCCGGCCACCACGCCACCCGCAACCAGGCCATGGGCTTCTGCATCTTCAACAACGTCGCCGTGGCCGCCGCGCACGCGCTCGACCAGCATGGCCTCGAGCGCGTCGCCATCGTCGATTTCGACGTCCACCACGGCAACGGCACCGAGGATATCTTCAGGGACGAGCCACGCCTGATGCTGTGCTCCACCTTCCAGCATCCCTACTATCCCTTCCGCGGCGCCGACACCGTCAACGACCATATCGTCAACGTGCCGCTGCCCGCCGGCACCACCGGCACCGCCTACCGCGAAGCCTTCAGCGCCCGGATCCTGCCGCGCCTGGAAGCCTTCCGCCCGCAGATGCTGTTCTTCTCCGCCGGCTTCGACGGCCACCGCGAGGACGACATGGCGCAGTTCGGCCTGGTGGAAGCGGATTACGCCTGGATCACCGGGCAGGTCATGGACGTGGCCGCCCGCCATGCCGGCGGGCGCATCGTGTCCGTGCTCGAAGGCGGCTACGACCTCAGTTCCCTGGGACGCAGCGCGGCCGCGCACATCAAGGTGCTGGCGGCGCTATGAGTTCGCACTTCGCGCCCCTTCCGAGCTGAATTACTGGAAGCCGGACAGCGAAGGAAATCCGCAAAGCTGGCGGGCCGCAACAAGTCATGGGTGATGCAAATCGCGTCGCCAGTAATCTCCATGGACGTGATGCCCAACATGACGCCCAACGCTTTGACAGGGATGGCCGCCTCCTCATCGGTCAACGGCTGTTCCAGGCGGAAACGTCGCTGCTTGATGATTCCCGGGCTCGTCTGCCCGGGGTCTTGCTTGCCCGGTACGCCGATATTAGAGATGCGGATTCGCCTTGAACCGCCCCTGGCACGGCCGGGAACAGAAGGCGCCAGGATGCCCGGATGCCCCATGGCAAGGGAACCCCGGCTGACCTGCATGCCGCGGGCAGGATCTTCCATGATGTCCTCGGGTGTATCCGTCATGCGCCCGCAGCGGGAGTGGCCATGCCCCCTCGTCCCAGCAGCTTGGCATTGATCGCCACGATCACCGTGCTGGCCGACATGAATACCGCCCCGACTGCCGGCGTCATCAGCAGCCCCCAATAGGCCGCGACGCCGGCTGCGAGCGGGATGGCGAACGTGTTGTAGCCGGTGGCCCAGATCAGGTTCTGGATCATCTTGCCGTAGGTCTTGCGCGACAGCCCGAGAATCGCTGCCACATCCAGCGGATTGTTGCTCACCAGCACGATGTCGGCCGCCTCGATGGCCACGTCGGTGCCGGCGCCGATGGCCACGCCGAGATCGGACTCGACCAGCGCCGGCGCATCGTTCACGCCGTCGCCGACCATCGCCACCGTGAGGCCGCGCGCCTTCACCTCGCGGATTTTTTCCGCCTTCTGCTCCGGCAGCACTTCGGCGAAGTAGTCGTCCAGGCCCAGCTGCCTCGAAACCGTCTCCGCCACGGCTTGCGAATCGCCGGTGAGCATCATGCATTGAATCCCCATGGCCCTGAGCCGGGCGATGGCCGCCTTCGACTCCGGGCGCACCACGTCGGCCAGTCCGAACACGGCGGCGGCAGTGCCGTCCACCAGCAGGAAGATCGTGGTCTTGCCCTCGGCGGCAAGCGCCTCCAAACGAGGGTGCGCTACCTGGATGCCCCGTTCCCGCAGATAGCCCGGGCTCACCACTTTCACGTCCTGCCCTTCGACCGTGGCCTGTGCGCCCCGGCCCGTCAGGTTGCTGAAATTGCTCGCCTGCGGCCATTCCATCCGACGTTCCTTTGCCGTGCGCACGATGCCCGCGGCGATCGGATGTTCCGACTGGCTCTCCAGCGCGGCGGCCAGGCGCAGGCAGGCGGCCGCGTCCAGGCCGCCAAGTGGCACGATGTCGCTCACGCCGAAGCGGCCTTCGGTCAGGGTGCCCGTCTTGTCGAACACCACGGCACCGAGGTTGCGAGCCCGTTCAAATGCCGCGCGGTCGCGGATGAGCAGGCCGTGGGAGGCGGCCATGCGGGTGCTCACCGCGACGACCAGCGGCACGGCGAGGCCGAGGGCATGGGGACAGGCGATCACCATCACCGTGACGGCGCGCTCCATGGCGAAGGCGAAATCCCGTCCCAGCGCCAGCCACACGCCCAGCGTGGCGATACCGCCGCCGAGGGCGATGCCAGTCAGCCACACGGCCGCGCGGTTGGCCAGGTCCTGGGTGCGCGAGCGCGACTCCTGGGCGCGGCTCACCATCTCCATCACCTGGGCCAGATAGGTCTGCCCGCCGGTTTTCCTGACCTCCAGGGTGATTGCGCCTTCGCCGTTGACCGAGCCGCCGATGGCCTCGGCGCCCTCGCCTTTTTCAACCGGCTTCGATTCCCCGGTGAGCATGGATTCGTCCAGGCTGGTCTGGCCGGAGACAATGATGCCGTCGGTCGGCACCCGTTCGCCCGGCTTCACCAGGAGCCGGGCGCCGGGCGTGATGTCGTCGACCGACACATCCTCCGTGCTGCCATCCGCTTGCAGGCGGTGTGCCTCGGACGGCAGCAGCCGCACCAGGGCCTCGAGTGCGCCGGACGCGCCGAGCACCGACTTCATCTCGATCCAGTGGCCGATCAGCATGATGTCGATCAGGGTGGCCAGTTCCCAGTAGAAGCCCATGCCGGCCAGGCCGAAGGTGACGGCGCTGGAATAGAAATACGCGGCGCTGATGGCCACCGCGATCAGCGTCATCATGCCCGGTTGCCGATTCCGGAGTTCTTCGCCGAAGCCTTTCAGGAACGGCCAGCCGCCATAGAAAAACACGATGCTGGAGAAGCCGAACAGCACGTAGTGGTCGCCGCGAAACGTCAACGGCGCGCCCAGCCCGAGCATGCCCCACAAACCGGGGGAGAGGACCAGGATCGGCAAGGTGAGGACCAGGGAAATCCGGAAGCGCTTGCGGAAATCGGCCACCGTGCGGGCGTGATGGTCGTGATGGCCACCGCGCCCTGCGTGATGTTCGTGCATGGGGGCGGCGTGTTCGCCCGTCATGCCCCGGGGAGCAGGATGGCCCGTGTGTTCTTCCATGAACGCCTCAGCTCAACGGCCCTGCCCGGTTGACCGCGGGTCAGGCTCCGGCTCATCCCGGCTTGCCTGCGTCGTCACGCGTACCATGCGCCGAAGGCGGGCGGTTGCAGCATGCGCCTCCCCGGGAACGGGCGTTGGCGCGGGCGTTGTCATCCAGAAAGCGGTACCACGCCGACTTCATCCGCCACCCGGCGCCGGCTGCGCGCGCGATGCCGGCACGTTCGAGCCAGGCCTCGATATCGCGAATGCCGATGCCGGACGTGTCATAGGCAATACGCAACTGCCCGTGCCGGTCGATGCGTGCATCAAGAATCGAATCGGCGGCGGCGAGCTGCCGGACTGCAGCCTGCAGCGTCTCGGCAGCAGCCGGCGCAAGCGGGATTTTGCGGGTGGCAGCGAATGGCCCCTTGTCCGCCTTCCCCTTCGCCCGAGTCTCACTCATGGTGTGCTCTCGACATGCCTACCAACATGGCACCAAACAGGGAGGAGGCGCCTGCGTTCCGGCAGCCCGGAGAATCATATTAATTGGCTCCCATCCACCCATAACCGCGCCAGGCACGCGCCATTTCCTGGCGCTGGCTATCGGTCAGCAGGCCATCGATTTTCTGTTGCATGTCGATCATCGCCTCCATTTGCTGGCGCCGCAGGTCGAACAAGGTCCGCGAAGCGGTGCGAATCGCATTCCAGTCCCGCTTGTCTGCCGTGTAGAGTCCATTGAGACGGGCCTGCGCCTCCCAACCCTGCTGCATGAGGCCGCGATTGCGCGCCTCCGACTCGGTCTGCAGTTGGCCAATCTTCTGCGCTTGTTCAGACGTCAGGTCAGGAGGCGCCCAAGGCATCATGGCGTAGGGCCTTCCCGCCATGCCAGGCCCCATACCCGCGCCCATCCATGGCATGCCACCGCCATACTGGCCCATCATCCCTGGCCCGTAAGCTGCCCCTGGCTGCATTCCATACCCCGCTCCACCCATCATTGCGGGTCCCATGCCATACCAGCCCCGCGTGCCGTCCGCACGATAAGCATCGTCCCATGCGCCCATCCGCCCCCAGCCATGCCACGGCCCGTAGCCCATGCCGCCGGGACCATAGCCAAACGCGAAGAACCCCGTAACGACGACGAGAATCACCCACAAAGCAATCCAGAACCCGTTTTTACGATTCATTCCGTTACTCTCCCAAACCACGTTTCACAGCCGCGGCATTCATGCCCCCGGGCTTCCTCGCTACTGGGTCAAATCGCGCTTTCTCTTCTGAAACTCCTGTTCGTCGATCTCTCCACGCGCATAACGCTCCTTGAGAAGCTCAAGCGCTTTGTCGTCACCGCCGCTCCGGCCAGTCGTCCCGGAAGATGTGACCAACCATTTCACCAGCACGACGATGCCGACGATGATGAGCACCCACCACAGCATCATGAAAATCCCGCCAAATCCAAAACCGCCGCCGAAGCCGCCTGTCATGCCGTAACCGCCCATCATTGGTGTTCTCCTGTACTCACATCCGGCCATTTCCGGTTTCTCCGGCCACGTGAGGCCGGCAAAACCGGGTTCCCGTTCCGCCAATTGCAATACGCTCAGTAACCCATCATGCCTCTACCCAGGCCACGGCGCATTTGCGCCTTCTGCTCTTTGGTCAATACGGCGGCGGCCTTATTCCCGGCTTCAATTCGGGCTTCCAGCGCCTGGCGCTGCACGTCCGCGAGTTTGCCGTAGGCCTTGCCGATTGCCGCCGGGTCGCGATTCTCGGCATCGAACAAGTCGCCCAGCTTTTCCTGCGCTTCCCACATCTGACGCATGAGCGAACGCTGCTTCTTCATCGACTCGGTCTGAATCTTCTCCAGCTGGGCGGTCTGCGTATCGCTCAGATCGAGCGCGGCCATCGGCCCCATTCCTCCGGCCCAGCCCGCCATCATGCCCGGCCCCATGCCATAGCCAGGGCCCATGCCGCCCCCCATCATGCCGGGGCCATAACCACTCATTCCCGGCCCCATGGCCCCCCCCGCCATCCCCATCATGGGACACCCCCCGCCCATCATGTTCATCATTCCGCCCATCATGCCCATGGGCCCCATGCCATAGCCGGGGCCCATGCCCCCACCCATCATCCATGGCCCGTAGCCGCCACCTGCTCCTGGCTGCATCCCGTAGCCGGTCATCATTCCCATGCTTCCACGCGGCCCATACCCTGGCATCGAACCGGGTGTGGCGCTTTCCTGTGCCTGACCCTGCATCATCATTGGTTGGTTAGGCATCGCGGGCTCCGCCGCCGAGGCGGACACGGCTGTCCCCGCCAAGGCAAAGGCAGCGATGGAAGAGGCCCGTATGGTTTTCATGAATTTGTTCATTTGAGACTCCTTTATCTTGCTGTTGGAAAAACGACTGCAACGTTCCGCGGCCCCAATGCGGCCCGACCGCATCTCACCTGATCACCGCGATCTGGTGACCTTCCCCGGCCGGCAACCGGATCGTGTCCGCAACGGTGAATGTCTTCTGGTCCACCACCCAGATGATTGGCGCCTTGCCGCTGGAGACATACACCTTTCCGGTTCCCGGAATCTTGTCGAGATGGTAGGGCTCCGGGGAAAGCGTCAGCACGCGCCGTTCGCCGGTTTGGGTATCGAGGGCCACCAGCCTGTCTTCCGAGCGGCTGCTGATAAAAAGCGTTTTTCCATCGTCACCGAGGTCCAGGCCGTGGATCCGCTTCCCGATCTTGTAGGTCGTCTCGACTTTGCCTTCCTTGACCGACACAACGGAAACCGTGCCGGCACGGTCGTTGGAGACGTAGATCGTTTTCTCGTCGGGAGAAAAGACCAGATGCTCCGGCGTTGTCCCGGCCTCAAGTGATCGGGTCACCTCCCACCCGGCGAGATCGATCTCGCTGAGCGTCCCGTTGCCGCTGTTGCTCACATAGGCGCGTTTTCCGTCCTTCGTCACCAGCGTGTAATTCGGCGAGGGGCCGGTCTTGATTGTCTTGTAAACCTTGTTGTTGATCAGGTCGACGACGCTGATTCCGCCGCGCGTCGGATGTGTTGAAATCACATATTTGCCGTCAGGCGTCACGGCTTCATGATGCGTCCAGCCGGGCACCGGAATCTCCGCCATGACATGGCCGTGCCCGGGATGGATCACATACAGTTTGCTGTTGGGCGTATCCGATGGCGCGCCTGCGGGAACCGGGGTTTCCTTCAGGCTTCCCGCCACCAGATAGTCGCCGTCGGGCGTCGCCGCCAACCCGTGCGGATTCTCCACCCCGGAATAGCTCCGGATGATCTTGCCGCTTGCCGCATCAACGGCAATGACTTGATTGGCCGAGCCTAACGGAATGTAGGCAATCGGCGCGGCCACGGCGAATGCTCCGCCGCCAAGACACAGCAGCGCCAGAAGAACAAGTTTCTTTGCATTCATTGGGGCTTTCTCCCTGTTTGCGGGTCTTGCTGAAACTCATTACGCATGTACTTCAGGACAGCACTCAAATCCGCATCGGTCAAGGCGGGATTGCCGCCCTTTGGAGGCATGGCCATGGATGAGCCGGGCGACTGGAAACCGTCAGCCATCCGCCCGAGCAGGATCGCATCGTCTTGCGATAGAAGCCCGGTTTTCCCGGTCAAGTCCGGGACGCCGGGGAGACTGCCGGTTCCATCGCCGCCATGGCATGCGATGCACGTTCCGTTATAGACCGCCTGACCGCGGCCAGGCTCGCTTGCGGGTGCCGAAAGACTGATAAGCGCCCCGGGATCCGACTGAGCGGTGAAGCTTGGCGGCATGGACAACTGTCCGGCCTGGGCGATGGTGGACGTGGCCACCACCACGGCCGATGTCAGCAGCAAGCCCGGGACAGGTTTCACCATCATTCTCCCGACGCCTTTACGGGTTCAGTAACGGGTATAGGTTTGGGTCGTGCCATCCCGGTTGACGAGTAGAACGTCGTAGCGGTCCTTGCGGTTGCCCTGTTCCATGCCTGGCGAACCCATGGGCATGGCGGGCACCACCAGGCCGCGGGCCTTGGGCTTTTCTTTCAGCAGGCGCCTGACGTCCTTGGCCGGTACGTGGCCTTCCACCAGATAGCCGTTGACCTCGGCGGTGTGGCAAGAACCGTAGCCATACGGCACGCCGAGCCGGTATTTATGCTGAACCACGTCGTGGGTGTCGTGGCTGCGTACGATGAATCCATTGGCCTTCATGTGCTCCACCCATTTTCCGCAACAGCCGCACGACGGGCTCTTGTAAACGTCAACAATGGGGGCTTCGGAGGCGGCCAGCACCGGGGTCGTGAAGCTCCCGATCAGCAGGAGTTGGAGAAATGCAGTCTTCACGCGGGGCCCCTTGCTTGAGAATGACTGCAGTATGGAAGACGGTCGCCTACGCCAGCCTGACTTGCGGATTACAAATTTGTCATCATCGCGCCATGTCGCCATGGCTTTCTTCCCTGAAGGTCACGAATGGGCAGATCAATGTGCGTGGCCACCCGAATGTGAATGTTCATGGCTGTCAGCATTTCCCGGCGACGGCGTGTGGTCATCATCCGGATGCATCGCCTCCGTGCCCGATCGTCCGCCATGCGAATGGCCTTCACTCGACTCGACCAGCGCGACATATTGCGCCGCTGTGAGCGTGGGCATCCTCTGAATGAAAGCCACCAGGTCCCAGATGGCCCCATCCTCGATCCCGCCCCTGGACCAGGCCGGCATGCCGGATGCCTTGATGCCGTGCTTGATGATCCAGAAATGCTGTGCGGCCATATCTGCAACCGCCTCCGGATGCGTCAGGTCGGGCGGTTCCGGATACAAACCCTTTCGAATTTCAGAATCGGCCTTGCCGGGTGCCAGATGGCACTCCGCACACATGGCAGCGTAATTTCCCGCTCCACGTCGAACGCGTTCCGTGTCGGCCAGGTCGCCAGGCACCGCGAGATCACGCGCATGGCGCTCGATGGACTGTTCGCGTGCCGTCTCGATCATGCGATACACGAACCGGCTGTGCGGCGCGTCAGCCGCCACATCGAACAGGCCGGAATAAACGGCCACGACGCCGAGCGCTGCGCCCGTCACCAGCGTGGCCAGCACCCCCATCAAAAAACGTTTCATTCACCTCTCCCCGGTGACCCTGTAAAAACCGCCGAAAATGGAGCCGGGTCGGGAATGTCCGCGACTTCCGCCATGGGCAGGGTTGCGGCAGCCGCGGCCGGCGCCAAAGACGGCCCCAGCCATGCGTATTCCCTGGCCAGGCAGAGCCGCGCCTCGCCCCCGTCCCCCTGCGCCGTTCCGCTCACTTGGCCATTTTTTCCATGCGCGTTATTTCCAGTCCCGTCGCGCCCTTCTCCAACTCGAAGCGTATTTTGTCGCCGGCGGCGATGCCTTCCAGCACCGCCTTGTCCTTGACGCGGAAGAACATGGTCATCGATGGCCAGCCCAGCGCCGGAATGGCCTCGTGGCTGATCTTGACCTTGCCCTGTTCCGGACGGATCTGCTCAACGACGCCGACAGCGGAAACAGCCGACGCCTGCCCGGCATCCGCGGCGGCGACCCGGATCGGCGCGGACATGCCGTCCGGCGCGGCATGTCCGGTTCCCGCCACGCCCATCCCAACGACTCCGAGTAACACTAACGACAGCACGTTTTTCTTGATCATGATTGCGTTCCTTTCAATGTTGCGTTGCAGAAAGCGGCTCGCGCCTTACTTCGCGCTTGCCTCGATAGGCCTCCTTCATGCCTGCCTCATCGTGGCGGGGCATCAGGCGAGCGAATTCCACCGTACCGGACTGGGTGAGCGTCCGGATCAGCGTGGCCAGGCATGCCGCTGGCCAGCGCCGATGCGGACAGCGAGCCAAGAACCGGATCGGGGTGGTTTTTCATGCGGACTTCACCAGTAAGTCGGGGGTTGAACAATCGAACGAAAGTCAGAACCAGAAGCGCATCCCCGCGACGAGACGTGTGTTCCTGGCCTCCTCGCCGGCCGCGCGCGCGAAATCGGCCGTCTCGCCGAACCTGCCCATCCACTCGACCCCAATATAGGGGGCGACCTGGCGCGTGAACTCATAACGCAGACGCAGTCCGGCGGTGGCGTCGGACAGTCCGCTACCGATCCCGCTTGCGGCATCCCGCTTTCCATACAGATTCATTTCGATACGCGGCTGCAGGATGAGCTTCTGCGTCAGCAGCATTTCGTACTCCGCGCCCAGGCGCAGCGCGGTCCGTCCGCGGTTGCCCGCATAGGCGGTTGCATCGACATTGAACCAGTACGGGGCAAGCCCCTGAATGCCGAAGGCCAGCCAGCCGCGGTCCGGCCCGACGCCGCTGTCGTAGCGCGCGCCCAGTTGCGTGTCCCAGAACGTGGCCACGGCGTGCCCCCAGAGCGCTTCGGTGCGGGCATCCTGCAGACGGCCCCGCGCGACGTCGCCCTCGGCCTTGAGCACCAGACGGTCGTAATCGCGGCCAAACCAGGCCTGCGCATCGTAGGCCGTGGCGTTGCCGTTGTCGGTGTAGACACGCTCTAGCCGGTCGACCAGCAGCGCGCCGAAGTTGTGTTCGTCGGCCATGCGCAGCTCCCGCGGGCCGGGACGTGCATAGGGCCCCGACTCAAGCGTATAGCCGCCGGAGTAGGCGTGCGGGTCGCGTGCGCCGGCTGGGGCCGAACCGCCCTGCATGGTCATGGAACCGGGGTCCATGCTTCCTCCTGGTCCCATGTTGCTCATGCCCTGCGCCGGGCCCGACATGTCATGCCCCATTCCCGTCATGGTGCCGTGATCCCTCTGGGCCTGGCCCATGCCCGGCATGGCCTCCATCTCTCCGGCTGCCATTCCCTGGGCTGCCGGGTCCTGTGCCCAGGCGGGCGGGAGCCCGAATGCCAACATGACGGCAAGGGCAATAGTCTTTGCTTCTTTGTTCACCATCGTATGTCCTCTGATTTCATTTGCGTGGGCTACGCCACCACCACTTCGCGGAACATGCCCGCGTCCATATGCAAGAGCAGATGGCAGTGCCAGGCCCAGCGGCCCAGGGCGTCGGCGGTGACGAGGAAGCTCACGCGCTGCGCCGGCTGCACGGCTATGGTGTGCTTGCGCACCTGGAAGCGCCCGTCGGGGCTTTCCAGTTCGCTCCACATGCCATGCAGGTGCATCGGATGGGTCATCATGGTGTCGTTGACGAATACCACGCGCAGGCGCTCGTTGTGACGGAAATGCACGGGCGTCGACCTGCCGAATTCGACCCCATCGATCGACCACGTGTAGCGTTCCATGTTGCCGGTGAGATGCAGCTCGATCTCGCGTTCGGCACCCCGTGGATCGAGGGGCCCGCCGACCGTGTGCAGATCGGCATAGGTCAGAACGCGCCGGCCGTTGTCGCGCAGGCCCACGCCCGGATCGTCGAGGTCGGTGCGCGGCGTGTCCACGCGCATGTCCACGCTCGGGCCGTATTCGGTCCTGGCATGGTGCGCGCGCGCCATGCCGGTCATGTCGCCCATCATGTCCTCCATTTCAAGCGGTTGCGGTTTGTCCAGCGCGGGCACCGCCGCCGCCATGCCGGCGCGCGGCGCCAGCGTGCCGCGCGCGTAGCCGGTGCGGTCCATCGACTGGGCGAAGATCGTGTAGGCCTCGTCCTTCGGCGTGACGATCACGTCGTAGGTCTCGGCCACGCCGATGCGAATCTCGTCCACCGTCACCGGCTCGACGTCCTGGCCGTCGGCCTGGACCACGGTCATCTTGAGCCCCGGTATGCGAACGTCGAAGAAGGTCATCGCCCCACTGTTGATGAAGCGCAGCCGCACCTTTTCGCCCGGACGGAACAGCCCTGTCCAGTTGCCGGCCGGAGTCGTGCCGTTCACAAGATAGGTGTAGGTATGGCCGGAGACGTCGGCGAGGTCGGTCGGACTCATGCGCATCTGGTTCCACATGCGGCGCTTGTCGAGCGCGGCCGACAGCCCCACCCTGGAGACGTCGCGGAAAAAGTCGACCACCGTGGGCTGGTTGAAGTTGTAGTAGTCGCTCTGCATCTTGAGCTTGGCAAAAACCCGCATCGGGTCTTCGTCGGTCCAGTCCGACAACTGCACCACGTACGCGCGGTCGGCCCGGAGGCGCTCGCCATCGCGCGGTTCGATAACGATGGCGCCATACATGCCGGTCTGCTCCTGCATGCCGGAATGCGAGTGGTACCAGTAGGTGCCGGTCTGCCGCACCTTGAAGCGATAGGTGAAGGTTTCCCCCGGGGCAATGCCCTTGTAGCTGATCCCCGGCACACCGTCCATTTGGAATGGCAGGAGGATGCCGTGCCAGTGGATCGAGCTGTCAACCGGAAGACGGTTGGTAACCCGAATGGTCACGGTATCGCCCTCCCGCCAGCGCAGCGTGGGCGCGGGAAGAGAGCCATTGATGGTGGTGGCCATGCGCGGCGTGCCGGTGAAATTGACCGGCGTTTCCGCGATTGTGAGATCGAATTCCGTGCCGCTGAGCACCGGCGCGCCACCCGTCGCGGTATCGACCGTATCGGCCCAGGCCGGCTTGATGATCGCCGGCAGGCCAAGCAGGACGCCACCCGCGGCCAGCCCCTGAACGAATCGGCGGCGCGGCAGATCCGGAACCGGTAGGTCATGTGCGGAAAAAGGCTTCATGTGAGACAACTCTCCATTCTAAAAAAACGTTTTGTCCAGCCCGGGCGCCAGGCCGCGCCTGCCGCGCCGTTTCAGGAGCCGGTGCATGACATGTGGCATGACACCTTGCGGGCCGTGCCCGGGCCCCCCAGCGATGTCAGCATATTGCAGGCGCGCGCCCAACATCAAACTGACAGATAGATTACAAATCCGTAATGCATTCCATGCCAAGCGCGGGCTGTGGCAGGATACTTCCATCCAGCCGGACGCGCCCAACATGAAGATACTCATCGTCGAAGACGAGCCCAAGACGGGCAATTACCTGAAACAAGGCCTCACCGAGGCCGGCTTCGTCACGGATCTGGCCCGCGATGGATGGGAGGGGCTGGAGCTTGCGCAAATAAACCGCTACGACCTGATGATCCTGGATGTGATGCTGCCCGGTCTCAATGGCTGGCAGGTCCTGGAAGGCGTGCGCCGAGCCGGAATTGAAATGCCGGTGCTGTTCCTGACCGCCCGCGACCAGGTGGAAGATCGGGTCAAGGGACTGGAACTGGGGGCCGACGATTACCTGGTGAAACCCTTTGCGTTTTCCGAACTGCTGGCCCGGGTACGCAGCCTGGTACGGCGGGGGCATTCCAGCCTGGAATCCACCGTGCTCAAGGCGGCCGACCTGGAACTGGATTTATTGCGACGGCGCGCCGTGCGGGCAGGCAACAAGATCGAACTCACGGCCAAGGAATTTGCCCTGCTGGAACTGTTCCTGCGCCGACAGGGAGAGGTGTTGCCGCGCAGCCTGATCGCATCGCAGGTCTGGGATATGAATTTCGACTCCGACACCAATGTGATCGATGTCGCGGTGCGCCGGCTACGGATCAAGATTGACGAGGGCTTCGAGCACAAACTCATCCACACCGTGCGGGGGATGGGCTACGTGCTGGAGCTCCCCGCAGAAGGCACGGCTGCATGAAAACCCTGTCACTGACCGCCCGTATCAGCCTGCTTTTCGCGGGAGCGGCTTCCCTGGTACTGCTGATAACGGGATTCTTCTTGACGCAAGTGGTGGAACGCCATCTCAAGGAAGAGGATCGGGCCGAACTCACGGGCAAGCTGGAACTCATCCAGAATTTGTTCAAGCACGCCTATAGCCAGAAACGGTTGGACCTGTTGCCTCGACAGTTGGACGATGCCCTGGTCGGACACCCTGGTCTTGCCGTGATTGTGACGGATGCGGCCGGAGGAATCTGGTTCGCCACATCGGCCGCCGATTTCCCGCGTCCGCTGCTGCAAGACTGCCAGACCCGGTCAAAAGGCTGTGCGCCAGGCGCCCTGCAGGAATGGACGCAGGCCGGGATAAACTACCGGAGCATGACCGCGACGATCAGCGCCGGCGGTGACAGGCCCTACACCGTGGTCGTGGCGCAGGACATCCAGCACCATGACCGCTTCATGAGCAAGTTCGGGGCAGTCCTGGCCATTGCCATCACCCTGGCCGCTTTCGCCACAGCCGGCCTGGGCTGGATAGCCACACGATGGGGACTTGCCCCCTTGCGCGAGGTTACCGACATGGTGGCGGGGATTTCCGCCGAACGCCTGTCGGATCGCCTGCCGACGGCAGGTTTGCCTGCTGAACTCAAGCCTCTAGCGACTGCCTTCAATGGAATGCTGACCCGCCTGGATGACTCCTTCCGGCGCCTCAGCGAATTTTCAGCCAACATCGCGCACGAACTGCGCACTCCCATCTCCAACCTCATGACCCAGACCCAGGTGGCGCTTTCCAGCGCGCGCGACAAGGACGAATACAAGGAAATCCTGTATTCCAGTCTGGAGGAGTACGAACGCATGGCCCAGATGGTCGGCGACATGCTCTATCTTGCCCAGGCAGACAACGGCCTGCTCAGACCGGGCGCGGAAAAAGTAAACCTGGCCAATGAAACACAGGGACTGTTTGATTATTTCGAGGCCTGGGCAGAAGAACGGGCTGTTTCGCTGACCCAGACAGGGTCTGCCGCCGTCTCCGGCGATCGGCTGATGTTGCGACGCGCGCTCAGCAACCTGATATCGAACGCCATACGGCACACTCCGCCCGGGCAAACCGTGCGGGTGTTTTTACGAAGCGACACGGATAAAGCCACCGTATCTGTCGAAAACCCCGGCCTGAAAATTCCGGAAGAGCACCTCCCGAAACTGTTCGATCGCTTCTACCGCATCGACCCTTCGCGTCAGCGCAGGGGGGATGGCGCCGGCTTGGGCCTTGCAATTGTCAAATCCATCGTTAGCGCGCATGGCGGCTCAATTTCCGTAACCTCCACCAACGAAGCGACGAGGTTTCAAATCACTTTACCTGTGTGATGGAATGTGCGGTGGCGCGCTGCGGATAGCCGCTTCCAGCCAGGAGGGTCATCAAGAGGCACTCAAAAAGCAGACGCCCCAGCAGTTGAGAACTGCCCTCGCATCGCGTTCCAACGCCGTACGCAGCTACCCGTTGCACGAGTGAACCGAATACCCCCTCCTGTTTCATGGGGCGCAGGGCCGATAAAGAACGGGCGCTCCCGCCTGGCAGCGCCCGTTCTCTTTCCGTCCCCCCGCATCAATACTTCAGGGTCAACCCCTTCTGCTCGGAAAAATACGTCGCCAGATCCTGCATGTCGGCGTCGGACAGGGCCTGCACCTGGCCGCCCATGATGGGATTCTTGCGCACGCCGATCTTGTACTCGTGCAGCGCCTGGAGCAGATAGTCGCGGTGCTGGCCGGCCAGCTTGGGGAAGCTCGGCACCGTGCTGTTGCCGTCCGGGCCGTGACAACCCGCACAGGTGGTGGACTTGGCCTTGCCGGCCTCGTAGTTGCCATCGGCGTGGACCGGCAGCGACAGGCCCAGCGCAGCGGTCGCGAGGATGAGCAGTGTTGTTTTCATGGTGTCTCCCCTCAATTGGCCGGGCCGGTGTACGACGATTCGTAATACGCCGCGAGATTCTCCATGTCCTGCTCGGACAGGCCGCTCGCGATGCTCTTCATCCCGGGATGGTTGCGTTCACCGTCCTTGTAGGCTTTGAGCGCCGCTACGATATAATCCGCGTGCTGTCCGCCGAGCTTGGGAACGCTGTACACATAGGGATAAGCGGTACGCCAGCCGGGTATGCCGTGGCAACCGGCGCACATCGATGTTTTGAGTTGTCCGGCCTTGGGGTCGCCCGCCGCCTGAACAGGCACGGTCAACACCAGCAGCACGGACGCGCACAGCGTCATCGTGGTGAGTTTCATCTTCCTCGCTCTCTCTGGTTGAGTTGTCGTTGGGTCCCCGTCTGACGCAGGGCTTGACCCCGATTATAAAACCGGACAGGTGGACCAAGGGCCGTTTCGAGCCCAAAAAATCCTTTTATGACAAAGGGTTATAACATTATTCGCTAATATGCTTCTGGAGTCTGTGTGATCGATCTCAAGGCCTGCCCACTCTGGCTGTACCGCCTGCTGCCCTTCCTGCGCTGGTGGCCCAGCGTCAATTCACACACCGTCAAGGCCGATGCCATTGCCGCGCTCACCGGCGCGATGGTCGTCCTGCCGCAGGCGGTCGCGTTTGCCACCATTGCCGGCCTGCCGCCCGAATACGGCCTGTATGCGGCGATGGTGCCGGCCGTCGTCGGCGCCCTGTGGGGATCGAGCTGGCATCTGGTGTCGGGGCCGACCACGGCGATTTCGATCGTGGTGTTCGCCTCGATCAGCCCGCTGGCCGAACCCGGCAGCGCGCAATTCATCGGCATGGTGCTCACGCTGACCCTGCTGACCGGCCTGATCCAGCTGGGTATGGGGATAGCGCGGCTGGGCGTGCTGGTCAACTTCATTTCCCACACGGTCATCATCGGCTTCACCGCCGGCGCGGCGCTGCTGATCGCCTCCAGCCAGATCAAGAACTTCTTCGGCATGGATATCCCGCGCGGCGCCCATTTCCACGAAGTGCTGATCCATTTTGGCAGCCACATCCTGGACATCAATCTCTGGGTGACGACGGTGGGCGTGGCGACCCTGGCATCGGGCATGCTCGCCAAGCGCTTTCTGAAAAAGCTGCCTTACATGATCGTCGCCATGGTGGTCGGCAGCCTGGTCGCCGCGTTCCTCAACGCGCGGTTCGGCACTGACCAGACCGGCATTCGCACCGTCGGCGCGCTGGTCGCCTCGTTCCCGCCGCTGTCGATCCCCGATTTCTCGCTCGACGCCATCAAGCAGACCATTTTCCCCGCCACCATCATTGCGATCCTGGCGCTGACCGAAGCCGTGGCGATCGCGCGCTCGGTCGCGATCAAGTCCGACCAGCGCATCGACAGCAACCAGGAATTCATCGGGCAGGGGCTGTCCAACATCGCCGGCAGCTTCTTCTCCGCCTATGCCTCCAGCGGCTCGTTCAACCGTAGCGGCGTGAACTACGCCTCGGGCGCGAAAACGCCGCTCGCAGCCGCGCTGTCGGCCGTGTTCCTGCTGCTGATCGTGCTGCTGGTCGCGCCGCTCGCGGCCTACCTGCCGGTGCCGGCGATGGCGGCCATCCTGTTCATCGTGGCCTATGGCCTGATCGACTTTCACCACATGGGTGAAATCCTCAAGCGCCACAAGCGCGAACGCATCATCCTCCTCATCACCTTCATCGGCACGCTGATCGATCTGGAGAAGGGCATCTTCCTCGGCATCCTGGTGTCGCTGCTGTTCTACCTGTATCGCACCTCGCGCCCGTCGATCCGTGAACTCGTTCCGCTGGCCGAGGAGCGCGACAACCCGCTGCGCAAGTTCGCGCCCATCGAGGGCACCGCACCGACCTGCCCGCAGATGGCCATCCTCAGTGTCGAAGGCTCGATTTTCTTCGGGGCGACCGAGTACGTGCAGCAGTATTTCCGCAACGTCGACGAAACCAGCCCGCAGAAAAAACATCTGCTGGTGACCTCGCGCGGAATCGGCTTCGTCGACCTGGCGGGCGCCGAGCTGCTGGCCAAGGAAGCCACGCGGCGGCGCAAGATGGGCGGCGGGCTCTATCTGGTCGGGGTGCAACCCGATCTGTGCGAGATGCTGCAACGCAGCGGCCAGGTCGACACCGTGGGCGAGGAACAGATCTTCCGCCACAAGGGCGACGCCCTCCAGGCAATCTACCCGCGGCTGGACAGCGACATCTGCCGCACCTGCACGGCACGCATCTTCCGCGAATGCCACGTCGCGCTGCCGGACGGCACGCCGCGCGAATCCGCAGGCTAAGGCCCGGGCGCCGAATGCGCCCGCCGCCACACCCAGGGCGGCACCGGCGCCGCGTCCTGCCACAGGCCGCGGCGGGCCAGGCGGGCCTGGCGTTGCGCCGCCTTCATATCGGAAGCGTGCCGGGAACGCGTCGCGGCCCATGCCAGGCCGCGCCGCACCATGTCCGCGCCGATCTCGTCCCCGTCCCTGCGGATGCGTGCAATCGTGCGGCCGTAGACGTCGGTCGCGACCGTATCGACCGCCACCCGCCGGTTCAGCACCCGCGCCGTCAGCGCGCGCGTGGCCGCATCGCCATAGGGCTGGTCGTGTTCCGGCGCGTCGATGTCGGCCAGACGGATTTTCAGGAAGACGCGCCCTGACGGGTGATGGCGGTCGGGTTTGAACAGGACGGTATCGCCGTCGATGACCACGATGACGACGCCGCGCAGCGTCTCCGCCGCCGCCGGCGCAACGAACACCCAGGCCAGAAACAGCAGGCCCGGCAGCGCGAACGCGCGCTTCACCCGGCGAGCATCTCCGCGGCGTGCTGCCGCGTGGTGGCGGTGATCCTGAGTCCGCCCAGCATGCGCGCGATCTCCTCCACCCGCGCGTCCGCATCGAGCGTTTCGATGTTGGACGAGACGAAGCTGCCGTTCGCCTGCCTGGTCACGCGCAGGTGCTGCGCGCCGCGCGCCGCCACCTGCGGCAGGTGGGTGATGACCAGCACCTGCCGGGTCTCGCCCAGCTTCGCCAGCCGGCGGCCCACGGCTTCGGCCACGCTGCCGCCGATGCCGACGTCGACCTCGTCGAAGATCAGCGTCGGCACGCCGGCCACGCCCGACAGCGCGGTCTGGATCGCCAGGCTGATGCGCGACAGTTCACCACCCGACGCCACCTTGCCCAGCGGCCCCGGCGGCAGGCCGGGATGGCTGGCAACCATGAATGCCACGTCTTCCAGCCCGTGCGCCCGCGGTTCCCCGGTCGGCTGCAGCACGATGTCGAGGTGTCCGCCGGCCAGCGCGAGTTCGTGCATCGCCGCCGTCACCTGCTTCGACAGGGCCGCCGCCGCCTTGCGGCGCAGCGCGCCGAGCTGTTTCGCGTCCGCCTGGTACCGTGCCCAGGCGGCATCCTCTTTGGCCTGCAGCGCGTCAAGGTCGTCGCTGGCGGCCAGTTCGGCCAGCCGCGCCTGGTAGTCATCGAGCAGGCTTGCCAGCGCGTCCGGCTGCACGCGATGCTTGCGCGCCAGCCGGTGCATGTCGCCGAGCACGCGGTCGAGGTCGGCGAGGCGCTCGGGATCGAGACTCAGGTGATCGGCATAGCGGCGCAGCGCATGCACCGCCTCGGCCAGATCGGCGCTGGCCGAATTCAGCAGCGCGGCCACCTCGCCGAGGCTGCCGTCCACCGCCTGCATGGCGTCGAGCCGCGCGCACATTTCGCCCAGCCGGCTCGACAGCGCGCCCTCGCCCTCGTCCAGTCCCTGGATCAGCGCCTGCCCGCCTTCGATCAGCGTGGTGACGTGCGCCAGCCGCGCATGCTCGGTCTGGATCTCGTCCCAGCGCGCCAAGTCCTCGCCCAGCGCGCGCAATTCCTCCACCGCCAGCGTCAGGCCTTCGCGCTCGATCTGCCGCGCCTGGCTGTGGGTTTCGGCGTCCAGGCGCCGCTGCCGCGCGGTCTGCCAGGCATGCCAGGCATCGCACACGGCAGCGGCCTGCGGAAACGCGCCGGCGTAGGCGTCGAGCACCTCGCGCTGGGTCTGCGGGCGCAGCAGGGCGTGGTGCGCATGCTGGCCATGGATGTCGAGCAGGAAGTCGGCCGCCTCCTTCAGCTGCGTCAGCGGCGCCGCGCTGCCGTTGATGAAGGCGCGCGAGCGGCCGCCGGCGTCGATCACGCGGCGCAGGATCAGCGTGCCGTCGTCCGGGGCGAAGCCGGCTTCATCGAGCCAGGCCGTCAGCGCCGGCAGGCCGTCGACCACGAATTCGGCGGCGATTTCGGCACGCGCAGCGCCCTGGCGCACCACGCCGCCTTCGGCGCGGTCGCCCAGCGCCAGCGCCAGCGCATCGACCAGGATGGACTTGCCGGCGCCGGTCTCGCCGGTGAGCACGGTCAGCCCCGGCGCGAAATCGAGTTCGACCGATTCGACCAGCAGGTAGTTGCGGATAGACAGATGCGACAGCACAAGCGATTAAAGCTTTTTTCCCCAGTGCAGCTTTTGCCGCAGGGTGTCGTAGTAACTGTAGGAATGCGGGTGCAGCAGGGTGACCGGGCGGCTGGCGCGGGTGATCCACACGTGGTCGCCGCTCCTGAGGTCGAAATGATGCTGGCCGTCGAAGTGGACGCGCGCGTCGTCGGCATAGGTCAGCGTCAGTTCGATGCGCGAATGGCTGCTGACCACGATGGGGCGCGCCGACAGGGTGTGCGGGCAGATCGGCACCAGCGCCACCGCTTCCAGCGTCGGGTGCACGATGGGCCCGCCCGCCGACAGGGCGTACGCGGTGGTGCCGGTCGGCGTGGTGACCACCAGGCCGTCGGCGCGCTGACTGTAGACGAACTCGCTGTTGATGGCGATCTCCAGGTCGATCAGGCGGCCCGAGCCGCCCTTGCCCACCACCACGTCGTTGAACGCGGTGGCCTCGAACACGGGCTCGCCATCGCGGCGGATCTGCCCGTTCAGCAGGATGCGCTCCTCGGCCACGTACTGGCCGCTGAGGATCTCGGCGATGGCATCGAACATGTCGTCGACCGTGATGTCGGTGAGAAAGCCCAGCCGGCCCTGGTTGACGCCGATCAGCGGCGCGCCGTTCGGCGCCAGCTCGCGCGCGATCGACAGCATGGTGCCGTCGCCACCCAGCACCACCACGACATCGCTTTCGGTCGCCAGGTCGTGCAGGCTGCGCGTCGGAAAGTCCCTGATCCCCAGGTGGTCCGCGCTCTGGCAGGCGAGCAGGACGTCATGGCCGCGTCCGCGCAGGAACTCGCCCAATGCGCGCACCGATGCTTCCATGCCCTGGTTGTCGTATTTGCCGACCAGGCCGACAGTGTGGAAAGGGGTTTGCATGAGGGGCGATTATATCGGGCCGGCAGCCAGGATTCAGGATTCAGGGAATGGACGGCGCGTTTTTTGATCCAACCGGAACGCCCCCCGACCCCTATATAATCAACGCATGCTCAACGACCGTGCCCGCATCCTGCTGAAAACCCTGGTGGAACGCTACATCAGCGAGGGGGAACCCGTCGGCTCGCGCACCCTGTCGAAGCACGCCGGGCTGGACCTGTCGCCCGCCAGCATCCGCAACATCATGGCCGACCTCGAGGAGATGGGCTTCGTCACCAGCCCGCACACCTCGGCCGGGCGCGTGCCGACGCCACGCGGCTACCGCTTCTTCGTCGATACCCTGCTGACCGTGCGGCCGCTGGCCCAGATCGAGCTCAGCCAGCTCGAGCACAGCCTGACGGCGTCCGACCCGCAGCGGCTGATGACCGCGGCGTCCACCCTCTTGTCCGACCTCAGCCAGTTCGCCGGGCTGGTGATGACGCCGCGCCGCAGCCCGGCGTTCCGCCAGGTCGAATTCCTCAGCCTGTCGGACAAGCGCATCCTGCTCATCATCGTCACCATGGAAGGCGAGGTCGAAAATCGCGTCATCCTCACCGACAAGCCGTACAGCGCCTCCGCGCTGACCGAAGCGGCCAATTACTTCAACCAGAACTTCGCCGGCCACAGCTTCGACCAGGTGCGCAGCAAGCTGCGCGACGAGCTCGGCCGCATGCGCGACGACATCACCCACCTGATGTCCGCCGCGGTGGATGCCGGCAGCCAGGCCGCCAGCCAGGAAAACGTGGTGGTGTCCGGCAGCCGCAAGCTGCTCGACGTGCAGGAACTCTCGAGCAACATGGGCAGCCTGCGCCGCCTGTTCGACGCCTTCGAGCAGAAGACCGGCCTGCTGCAGCTGCTCGACCAGTCGCGCAATGCCGCCGGCGTGCAGATCTTCATCGGCGGCGAATCCGACCTGCTGCCGCTCGACGAATGCAGCCTGGTCACCGCGCCCTACTCCGTCGACGGCCAGGTGGTCGGCACGCTCGGCGTCGTCGGCCCCACCCGCATGGCCTACGAGCGCGTGGTGCCGATCGTCGACGTCACCGCCAAACTGCTATCGAGCGCGCTGTCCCACCACTGATGCGCTACCTCAAAGAGCCCGGATACGTTCACGGCCAGCCCGCCCGAACCGGCATCCTGCTGGTCAACCTCGGCACCCCCGAGGCGCCCACCGCCCAGGCGCTGCGGCCGTACCTGAAGGAATTCCTGTCCGACCCGCGCGTGGTGGAGATCCCCCGCGCCGTGTGGTGGCTGA
>JAJZRE010000016.1:0-1132 GCA_021802945.1 Pseudomonadota bacterium | reverse complement strand
ACCGGCATCCTGCTGGTCAACCTCGGCACCCCCGAGGCGCCCACCGCCCAGGCGCTGCGGCCGTACCTGAAGGAATTCCTGTCCGACCCGCGCGTGGTGGAGATCCCCCGCGCCGTGTGGTGGCTGATCTTGAACGGCATCATCCTCAACACCCGGCCGAAAAAATCGGCGGAGAAATACGCCGCGATCTGGACCCCCGACGGCTCGCCGCTGAAGGTGCACACCGGGAAGCAGGCCAAGCTGCTGAAGGGCTGGCTGGGCGAGCGGATCGCCACCCCGTTCATGGTCGAGTACGCCATGCGCTACGGCACGCCGTCGATCCCCGACACGCTGGCCAGAATGAAGGCCGCCGGCTGCGACCGCATCCTGATCCTGCCCGCCTACCCGCAATACGCCGCGTCCAGCACCGCCACCGCGTTCGACGCCGCGTTCGACTGGCTGCGGCAGACCCGCACCCAGCCGGCGCTGCGCACGCTCAAGCACTACCACGACCACCCCGCCTACATCCAGGCGCTGACCGCCAACATCCGCGACTACTGGCAGATGCACGGCCGCCCCGACGTGCTGCTGATGAGCTTTCACGGCGTGCCGCGCTACACGCTGGACAAGGGCGACCCCTACCACTGCGAATGCCAGAAGACCGGCCGCCTGCTGGCCGAGGCGCTCGGACTCGAACCGAAACAGGTTCGCCTCACCTTCCAGTCGCGCTTCGGCCGCGCCGAGTGGATCAAGCCCTACACCGACAGGACGCTGGACGAACTCGGCCGCGCCGGCACGGGCCGCGTCGACGTGGTCGCGCCGGGCTTCACCGCCGACTGCCTGGAAACCCTGGAAGAGCTGGCGATGGAAGGCCGCGCCACCTTTCTCGCCGCGGGCGGCAAGGCATTCCACTACATCCCCGCGCTCAACGAACACCCGCAATGGATTGATGCGCTCGGCCGCATCGCGCTGGAAAACCTCGGCGGCTGGGTCAGCGAAAGCCGGGACCGCGACGCCGACGAGCAGGCGCGCCAGGCCGGCAGGAACCGCGCGCTGGCGATGGGCGCGCGCAGCTAGTACGACAACCCATGAGTTTGCGTACATGCCGAGACGCGCATCCGCGCGCCGAGTGCGCGAAGCGAACCGCAGCCAT
>JAJZRE010000015.1 GCA_021802945.1 Pseudomonadota bacterium | reverse complement strand
TGGAAGACCGGCCGGTCGGCGTATTCGTGCTCTACGCGCCGGAGGCGGACATGTTCGACGAGGAGGAAATGCGGCTGCTGGTCGAGATGGCCGGCGATATTTCCTTCGCGCTGGACCATCTCGAGAAAGAGGCGCGCCTCAATTATCTGGCCTATTACGATGCCGTCACCGGTTTTCCGAACCGGACGCTGTTCCTGGATCGCGCCGACCAGAAAATCGGTGTCGCCCGCCGCGACCGCAAGGTGTTTTCCGTGATCATGCTCGACCTCAACCGGTTCAGCAGCATCAATGAAACCCTGGGCCGGCAGGCCGGCGACGATCTGCTGCGCCAGATCACGCAGCGGCTGCATGGCATGCTCGGCGAAACGGACATCCTGGCCCATTTTTCAGCCGACTACTTCGGTATCGCCACCCGCTGCGAGGACACCAGCGTCAACATCGCTCACCTCCTGGAACAGATATTGTCCGCGATCCAGGATCAGCCCTTCCTGGTCAGCGGACAGGAACTGCGCATTTCGGCCAGGGCCGGCGTGGCGTCTTATCCGGTCGATGGCCAGGACATGGAGACGCTGTTCCATAATGCCGAATCGGCGCTGAAGAATGCCAAGCTCTCCGGCGACAGGTATCTGTTCTACACCCCCGCGTTCAATGCGCTGGTCGCCGAGAAGCTGTCGCTCGAAAACAAGCTGCGCCGGGCGCTGGAGCAGGAGCAACTGGTGCTGCACTACCAGCCCAAGGTCGACCTTGGAAGCGGCCGGATCAGCGGGCTGGAAGCGCTGATGCGCTGGAACGATCCGGACGCGGGGCTGGTGCTGCCGTTGAAATTCATCCCCCTGCTGGAAGAAACCGGCATGATTCTGGAAGCCGGGCTGTGGGCGCTGGAAAAAGCGGTCGCGGATTCGCTGGCATGGCAGGCGAAAGGACTCCAGCCCCCGCGGATCGCCGTCAATGTCTCGCCGCTTCAACTGCGGCAGAAAGATTTCGTCAGCATGATCGCGCGCGTGGTGAACGGGGACCGGGCGGTGGCCGGCCGGCTGGAACTCGAGATCACCGAGAGCCTGATCATGCAGGACATCGAGGCCAACATCGAGAAGCTTCGTGCGATCCGCGAGATGGGCGTGGACGTGGCGATCGACGATTTCGGCACCGGGTATTCCTCGCTCAGCTATATCGCCAAGCTGCCTGTCGGCACCCTGAAAATCGACCGTGCGTTCATCATGAACATGACCCACAAAACCGACGACCTGAGCATCGTGTCCACGATCATCTCGCTTGCCCATTCCCTCAAGATGCGGGTGGTTGCGGAGGGCGTCGAAACCGGGGAGCAGGCCGGGCTTTTGCGCCAGCTCAAATGCGACGAGATCCAGGGATTCCTGTTCAGCCCGGCCGTGCCTGCCGAGCAAATCGAGCGCTTTTTGCGCGAAGGGAAATCGCTGCCGGACTGAATGCGTGCGCCGGCCGGCGCATATCGGCGCGCCGGTGCCGACGGGGCGTGTATCCTGCAGGCCCTGCGCATCCTGTTTGAAGCCCGCTCCCCACTATGCCGGACACGCCGCATCGACCCCTTTCCCCCGAACGGCACGCTGCCCGGCGCGCGGACCGCACCGTCGCCGTCATCGGCGGCGGCCCGGCCGGATTGATGGCGGCGGAAACCCTGATCCAGGGCGGGGTGCGGGTCGATCTTTACGACGCCATGCCGTCGGTCGGGCGCAAGTTCCTGCTGGCGGGCGTGGGCGGCATGAACATCACCCACTCCGAGCCGTTCGATGCCTTCCTGTCGCGCTACGGCGCGCGCGCGCCTGTTATCAAGCCGCTGCTCGAGGCCTTGCCGCCTGCCGCCTTGCGCGCGTGGGTCCACGGCCTGGGCGTTGAAACCTTCGTCGGTTCCTCGGGCCGCGTGTTTCCCCGGGACATGAAGGCGGCGCCGCTGCTGCGCGCGTGGCTGCACCGGCTGCGCGAATCCGGCGTGCGCGTCCATGTGCGCCATCGCTGGCTGGGCTGGGACGATGCGGGCGCGCTGCGCTTTGCGGCCCCGCAGGGCGAACTGGCCGTGCAGGCCGACGCGGCGGTGCTGGCGCTGGGCGGCGGCAGCTGGGCGAAGCTGGGGTCGGACGGCGCATGGGTGCCGTTGCTGGCGCAGCGCGGGATCGGGGTGGCGCCGCTCGCGCCGGCCAATTGCGGCTTCGACGCGGCGGGCGGCTGGAGCGAACACCTGCGCAGCCGCTTCGCCGGCCAGCCGCTGAAAACGGTGGCGCTGCGCTTCACCGATGCGGCCGGCCTCACCCACGAACGCCGTGGCGAACTGATGCTGTCCGACAGCGGCATCGAGGGCAGCCTGGCGTATGCGCTGTCGGCGCCGCTGCGCGACACGATCGCGGCGCAAGGGACGGTGACCGTGCGGCTCGATCTGGCGCCCGACAAGACGCCCGATCGGGTCGTCGCCGAAGTCGCCCATCCGCGCGGCGCGCGTTCGCTGTCCAGCCACCTGCAGAGCCGGGCCGGAATCAGGGGCGCGAAAATGGCGTTGCTGCGCGAAATTCTGCCGGCGGAGCAGCTGAACGACCCGGCAAGGCTCGCCCACGCGATAAAATCGCTGCCGCTCACGCTCGTCGCCCCGCGACCGCTCGACGAGGCGATCAGCAGCGCCGGCGGCGTGCGCTTCGAAGCGCTCGACGCACGCCTGATGCTGCGCGAGTTGCCCGGCGTGTTCTGCGCCGGCGAGATGCTCGACTGGGAAGCGCCGACGGGCGGCTACCTGCTCACCGCCTGCTTCGCCAGCGGGCGCGCCGCGGGGCAGGGCGCGCTTACCTATTTGAATGAACGCCATGCTGCGACTGACTGAACTCAAACTCCCGCTCGACCACCCTGCGGACGCCCTGCGCGCGGCGATCCTCGCGCGCCTGGAACTGGCGGACGACGACCTCGTCGGCTTCAGCATCTTCAAGCGCAGCCACGACGCGCGCAAAAAGCACGCGCTGCTGCTGGTCTACGCGGTCGACGTCGAGGTGAGGGACGAGGCGGCGCTGCTGAAGACATTCCGCAACGACCGCCACCTCGCGCCGACGCCGGACATGGCGTACAAGTTCGTCGGCCATGCTCCGGAGCATCTGACCGAGCGCCCGCTCGTCGTCGGCTTCGGCCCCTGCGGCATCTTCGCGGCGCTGGTGCTGGCGCAGATGGGCTTCAGGCCCATCGTGCTGGAGCGCGGACGCGCGGTGCGCGAGCGCACCCAGGACACCTGGGGGCTGTGGCGCAAGCATGTGCTGAACCCGGAATCCAACGTGCAGTTCGGCGAGGGCGGGGCGGGCACCTTCTCCGACGGCAAGCTCTACAGCCAGATCAAGGATCCCCGGCACCTGGGCCGCAAGGTGCTGACCGAGTTCGTCAAGGCGGGCGCGCCGGAGGAGATCCTCTACGTGTCGAAGCCGCACATCGGCACCTTCCGCCTGGTCGGCATGGTCGAGACCATGCGCCACGAGATCGAGGCGCTGGGCGGCGAGATCCGCTTCCAGCAGCGCGTGACCGACGTGCTGATCGAAAACGGCCGTATCGAAGGCGTGACGCTCGCCGGCGGCGAGACCTTGCGCAGCCATCACGTCGTTCTCGCGCTCGGCCACAGCGCGCGCGACACCTTCGAGATGCTGCACGCGCGCGGCGTCACCATGGAAGCGAAGCCGTTCTCGATCGGCTTCCGCATCGAGCATCCGCAGTCGCTGATCGACCAGGCAAGGCTGGGGCCGAACGCGGGCAACCCGTTGCTGGGCGCGGCGGACTACAAGCTGGTGCATCACGCCAGGAACGGCCGCTCGGTCTACAGCTTCTGCATGTGCCCCGGCGGCACCGTGGTGGCGGCGGCTTCCGAGCCGGGGCGCGTGGTGACCAACGGCATGAGCCAGTATTCGCGCAACGAGCGCAACGCCAACGCGGGCATCGTGGTGGGCATCACGCCGGCGGATTTTCCCGGCGGGCCGCTGGCCGGCATCGAGCTGCAGCGCAAACTGGAAGCGCGCGCGTTCGAACTGGGCGGCGGCAATTACGACGCGCCGGCGCAGCGGGTCGGCGACTTCCTCGCAGGCCGGCCGTCGACGCAACTCGGCAGCGTCGAGCCTTCGTACCGGCCCGGCGTGCATCTCACCGACCTCGCGTCCGTGCTGCCGGATTACGCCATCGAGGCGATCCGCGAGGCGCTGCCGGCCTTCGACCGGCAGATCAAGGGCTTCGCCATGCAGGACGCCGTGCTGACCGGCGTCGAGACGCGCACGTCATCGCCCGTTCGGATTACCCGCGGCGACGATTTCCAGAGCCTGAACGTCAAAGGCCTGTACCCGGCCGGCGAGGGCGCGGGCTATGCCGGCGGGATTCTTTCCGCCGGGGTCGACGGCATCAAGGTCGCCGAGGCGGTGGCGCGCGACCTGCTCGGGCTGGAGGCGGCGGATTCGGGCGGCAAGGCCGGGCCGGACTGCGACTACTGAGTTGCGTCGCGACGGGGCGAAGCCTGCCCTTGCCGCGACGAGGCCAGCCGGCCATCCGGACAGTGCTTTGCGGATTCATCAGAATTTTATTTGCTTTCGTTTCCATATTTCAAATATCATTGAAATATGGAAACGAAAGATGTCGTCACCGCTTTGGCAGCCCTGGCCCAGGATTCCCGCCTGGCCATCTTCCGTGCGCTGGTCCAGGCCGGTCCGGCCGGACTTGCCGCGGGCAAGATCGGTGAGCTCACCGGCATCGCCCCGTCCTCGCTGTCGTTCCACCTGAAGGAGCTGTCGCACGCCGGCATGGTGGGGTCTCAGCAGGCAGGGCGCTTCGTCATCTATACCGCGAACTTCACGACCATGAACGCGCTGCTCGGTTTTCTCACCGAAAACTGCTGCGGCGGCAATCCCTGCTCGCCGGTCTGCACGCCGGCATGCGTCACCGAAAAGGAAGCAACATGAAACGCCTGCATGTACACGTCGCGGTCGACGATCTCGCCGCCAGCATCACGTTCTATTCCACGATGTTCGCCGCCGAGCCGACCGTCGCCAAGGCCGATTACGCCAAGTGGATGCTCGACGATCCGCGCGTGAACTTCGCCATCTCGGCGCGCGGCGCCGCGCCGGGCCTCAACCATCTGGGCGTGCAGGTCGAGTCGGGCGAGGAACTCGCCGAAATGAACGCGCGCCTGCGGAAGCTCGACGCCGACGTGGTGGAGGAAATGGGCACCGCCTGCTGCTACGCCAGGTCGGACAAATACTGGGCGACCGACCCCACCGGCATCGCCTGGGAGACCTATCACACGCTCGACAGCATCCCGGTGTTCGGTCATGCGGAGGCATCCGCATCCGCCGGCGGATGCTGCGTGCCCGAACCGGCCGTGGCCAGGGTGTCCGGCTGCATTCCGGTCAAGGGCAGGCCGGCCGCGGGCGACTGTTGCTGAGTTTCATTCTTTTACATCCGAGGATCCATCGTGGCTGAAAAACCCTACACCGTGCTGGTGCTGTGCACCGGCAATTCCTGTCGCTCGCAAATGGCCGAAGTGCTGCTGAACCATGATCTCGCCGGCCAGGTGCGCGCGCTCTCCGCCGGCACCCGGCCGCAGCCGAAGGTGGCCGACGGCGCGATCGCCGCGCTGCAGGCCGCCGGCCTCGATACCGGCGGCCTGCACCCGAAGGACATCGACGCGGTGATGAACGAGGACATCGACCTGGTGGTGACGGTGTGCGACAACGCCCGCGAAGCCTGCCCCATCTTCCCGAAGCCGATCCCGGCCATCCACCTGCCGTTCCACGACCCGCACGGCGAGCCGCTGGAGAGCTTCCTCGCGGTGCGCGACGACATCCGCGCCCGCCTGGTGGCGGCGGTGCGCGAAAAACTCGGCCTGCAAGCGGCTGCTGCCTGATTCGACGGGGACGCTGCCGTGGCCGAACCTTCATTCAATGCGCTGTTCCTGTGCACCGGCAATTCGGCGCGCTCGATTCTGGCCGAGTCGCTGCTGAACAATCTGGGCAAGGGGCGCTTCCAGGCGTTCAGTGCGGGCAGCCATCCTGCCGGGCAGGTCAACCCGTTCGCGCTGGAATTGCTGGAGAAAAATAATTTCCCCACCGGTGAACTGCGCAGCAAGCCGTGGGACGAGTTCGCGCAAGCCGATGCGCCGCGCCTCGATTTCGTCATCACGGTGTGCGACAAGGCAGCGGGCGAAGTCTGCCCGGTGTGGCCGGGGCAGCCGATGACCGCGCACTGGGGCGTCCCCGACCCGGTTGCGGTCGAAGGCGGCGACGAGGTCAAGCGCCATGCCTTCGTCGATGTGATGAACCAGTTGCAGCGGCGCGTCTGCATGCTCGTCAGCCTGCCATTTGAAAAACTGGACCGCATGAAGCTGCAGCAGGCCGTGCGCGAGATCGGGAAGACGGCATGAGTGCGCCAGGCTTGATGGAGTTCGCCCGATGAGCGCACAGTGTGAAGTCACGGGAAAGCGTGCTGCCCGCATGCAAGGAAGCGCGGCGCCGATGAGCGTGTTCGAGCGCTGGCTCACCCTGTGGGTGGCGCTGTGCATCGTCGCCGGCGTGGCGCTGGGCCAGCTCTTCCCGGCGCCGTTCCAGGCGCTGGGACGCATGGAAGTGGCGCAGGTCAACCTGCCGGTCGGCCTGCTGATCTGGATCATGATCATTCCGATGCTGATGAAGATCGACTTCGGCGCCCTGCATCAGGTGAAGTCGCACTGGCGCGGCATCGGCGTCACGCTCTTCGTCAACTGGGCGGTGAAGCCGTTTTCGATGGCGCTGCTGGCGTGGCTGTTCATCCGCCATCTGTTCGCGCCGTATCTTCCGGCGGAACAGCTCGACAGCTACGTCGCCGGCCTGATTCTGCTGGCCGCCGCGCCGTGCACCGCGATGGTGTTCGTGTGGAGCCGGCTGACCGGCGGCGACCCGTATTTCACGCTGTCGCAGGTGGCGCTGAACGACGCCATCATGATCGTCGCCTTCGCCCCCATCGTCGGCCTGCTTCTGGGCTTGTCGGCGATCGTGGTGCCGTGGGACACGCTGTTCACCTCGGTGGTGCTGTACATCGTCATCCCGGTGATCCTGGCGCAGCTGTGGCGCCGCCTGTTGCTCAAGCGCGGCCAGGCGGCGTTCGACGCGACGATGGCGCAGCTCGGCCACGCCTCGATTCTGGCGCTGCTGGCGACGCTGGTGCTGCTGTTCGCCTTCCAGGGCGAGGCGATCATCGCGCAGCCGCTGATCATCGCGCTCCTGGCCGCGCCCATCCTGATCCAGGTGTTCTTCAACTCGGCGCTGGCCTACTGGCTGAATCGCAAGGTGGGCGAGAAGCACAGCGTCGCCTGTCCGTCGGCGCTGATCGGCGCGTCCAACTTCTTCGAACTGGCGGTGGCGGCGGCGATCGCGCTGTTCGGCTTCCAGTCCGGCGCGGCGCTCGCCACCGTGGTGGGCGTGCTGATCGAGGTGCCGGTGATGCTGCTGGTGGTGAAGCTCGTCAACCGCAGCAAGGGGTGGTACGAAGCGGGCCTGCCTGCCAAACAAGGAAACAGGATGTCGATGCGATCGCATTGATTCTGGCGGCTGTCGTGGCGGGTTGGTTTGTCCTGCCCGTGCGCGCCGATTGCCGGCCCAAGGCCGGGAAGGCCGTTGACAACGTCCATGCGATCGCTGGGCCGGCGAAGCGCCGGCAACGACGGCCTCAATGCCGATTCCGGTTTCATCGCCACCCCCACGGCTCGACCTTTGGCCGTCAATCTCGCATGCTTATGGCTGTTCATCCGTTCTCCCGAGAAGGGGGGCGTCTCGACAACACCAGCTTCCCGGATCAGCTGCGGATGAACAAGCTGCTGAAACATCACAGCCAGCTCCGCCTGGCCGGAACGGGCCGTGGAATCCCTTCCGTCGCCGCTGTAAAGCTCCCCCGCGTTTTGTCCGTTATCGAATATAGCGGTTTGTAGCCGTTTCGCATCGTGTCCGCAGAAAACATTGACGTTGTCCCTGTGTTGCTGCGAATACGTGCTGCCGGTGCAAGCCATGGCTTGTTGAAGCCCATTCCAACCGCACGGAACCATGACCCATCACTCGTCCGGAGCAGGCATCAAGGAAAAGCGGCGGTTTGCGCGGCAGCCTACATTGCAGACTGCGCGCATCCGGTTTGGCGAAGGCGCGCCCTTTCCTTCCGAAATTCGCGACTATTGCCAGACCGGGTTGTATGTGGCCTTTCTTGGAGCAGGTTCGCCCGAAACCGCCATCCCTGTCCTGACGGGCGCGCCGGTGCAGATCGAGTTCGCGGTCGCGGATTCGGCGCTTTTCCGCTGCAGCGGCCGGGTGACGCGCGTTTCCCCAGGCGGCGTGGGCGTCTTTGTCACGGCGATGCCGGAAGGCGCCCTGCAGGCCTTGGACGGGGCGAAGGCGCGCCTTGCCCGGTCCGGCTTGTCCCTGTCAGGCGCCGGCCTGGACGCGCAACAGTCTCGCGAACTGCTGCTGGAATGCGACAGCCTGTTTCGGCGCAGCTTCGACGCGGCGCTGGAGGATTATTTCCAGCAGGCCGCGGAACGCCTGGGAGAGGCGAGTCAGGACGAGCCGACTTTTCTTGGACGCTCGCGTTATGACAGCGCCATTCAGGAACTGCTGGCGCAGCGCGGTCGCATCGCGGACGATTTTTTCGCCGCGATGCGCAACCACATCCGGCAACCCGGGTCGATCGCGGTGCCCGACAAGGCGCCCACGACAGACAGTCTGGCCCTTGTCGCCGAGGACGAATTCGAGGACTGGCTGAATCTGTCCGCGATCATCAACCAGATCGAGGAGGAAGTCGCTGTCCCATCTTATGAAGTCGGACAGCGCTACGCCCGTCTGGTCGGCCTCCCGGTCGACCGCAAGAACAACCCCTTTGGCCCGCAGGTCATCTGCCGCACGTTCCAGGGCGCCATCCAGGGGCTGGCATTCTCCAACGCCATACGTGCGGTTCTCTACAAGGCGCTTGGACAGACGATATCGCGCCATGCCCCCGCACTTTACCAGCAGCTCAACCAGGCACTCGGATCCCTGCAGCCGATCACGCCGCCGCGGCCAGATCGCCTGCCCGCGTCCGCGGTGAAGCCCCCGCCTGCCCAACCCGCTGCCCGCAGCCAGCCGCGACTGAGTCTGGCCGAAATCGCCGACACCCTGAATTCGCTCTGCAAACAGGATCAGGCAGGCATCAGCCAGACGCCGGAAAGCGTGGAGTACGGCCTGGACCGCATCCTGGCCAGCCTCAACCAGACTCAGCGTCGCACGGCAGGCTGGCCGGGCACGCCAGTGGCGAGGCCCGCTCGCCAGGCCGGTGCCGCTCTGGGGCGGGCGGCTGCGGTGAGGCTCGAGCCCCTGCAAGTGGTCGGTCGTTTGCAGCAGACCGCCAGGCAACTGATCGTTGGCGATGACCAGACGCCGAAGCCTGCCGACGCGCGGGCTGGTGGCGGGGCCGTGCTGCCGGAAGCCGGTTTGCGCGATCTGCTGATCGCCCTGGACGGTTTGCCGCTGGCGAGCGAGGCGGCACCCGGCATGCCCTCATTGGGCGAACAGATCGATGCGCGCATCGCCGCGTCGGGAGGCGGCGCCAGACGTCTTGCAGCGCACCACCGGCAGATTCTCGATGGCAGCGCAGGCCTGTTCGCACGGGCACGGGCCGGTTTCGTGCCCGGTTCGGACGTGGCGGCGCTGATGAAGCGGCTGGAGCGTCCGCTGCTCAAGCTGGCGCTGCGGGACACGCGTTTTCCCGGTTTGCCCGACCATCCGGCCCGGCAAATGCTCGATCTGATCGAGCAATATGCCGTGGCGGCGGATGACCAGGGCAGGATCTTCGACGCCAAGCTCCAGCGCTTTCTGTTTCTGCTGGTTGATCGCGTCCGCAGCCAGGCGGACGACGACCCCGGGATTTTCGAGGCGGTGCGCGACAGCCTCGAGAAGGTGCTGTCGCCGATCCTGCAGATACGCCGTACACGTGTGGCGCGCCTGCAGGAAGCCTGCGAGGGCAGGGAACGCATTCGCTCGGCGCGTGCCCGGGTCAACACGGCACTGGAACAGCGTCTGGCGGGGCGCGAGGTGCCCGATATCCTGTTGCGGCTGCTGGATGCCGGCTGGCGGCAGTATCTCGTCCTGCTTGAGATGCGCGAAGGGACGCATGGGGACGCATGGGATGCCGGACTGGCCGTGCTGGACCGCTTGTTCGCCTGGCTCGGTTCCGGTTCGGATGCCGCCCGCACCGCCGATGCGGCCCAGGCGCTGCTGGGCGAGATCGAACGCGCGTTGTCGACCGTCAATGTCGACGCCACCCTGCTCGCCGCTTTCATCGACGAACTGGGCGACCGGCTGACCGATGACACCGCGTCCGTCCCGGGTTCCGCGATGGTGCGCGTGCCACCCGGCAGGCCGGCCGCGCAGATGGACGAGGGCGACGCCATGCCTGCGCACCGCCAGCTGGCGGACCGCCTGCGGGTAGGAGACTGGTGGGATTTCAATCTGGACGGCAGCCAGGTTCCGATGCAGCTCATATGGATCAGCCAGCCGCCATCGAACTGCACATTTGCCAACCGTTCCGCCACCAGCAAGACGGATCTCACCCTGGTCGAGCTTTCCCGGCAGATGCAGCGTGGTCATGCCAAACCCGGCAAGGACCTCGACCTGCCCCTGATCGAGCGCTCGGAGCATGCCCTGTTCGACGAGAGCTATCAGCACCTTGTGCGGCAGGTCATGCACGACCCGGTGACCGGGCTGCTCAATCGCAAGGGTTTCATGCAGCGCCTGAACCAGCTGGCGATGCCCGGTCAGGCCGACAGAGCGCATGCCGTCGGCATCATCGAGTTCGACCAGTTCCGCATGATCTACAACACCTGCGGCGTGGAAGCGGCGGAAGGGCTGGCGCGCAGCCTCGCCGACACGGTGCGGGCGCATATCGGTCCGGACGCCGTGCTGGCCGCTTTCCGCGACGATACCCTGGCGCTGCTGCTGCCCAACTGCAATCGGGTTGAAGAATGCAGCGCCGTCGACAGCATGCTCGACCGGGTGCGGGACTACCCTTTCCAGCATGCGCAGCACAGCTACAGCATCGGCTTCAATATCGGCATCAGCGAATACGCGCCGGCCCGGTTCAACGCGATAGAGGCAGTCCGGCGTGCCGACTCGGCCTGCATTACGGCAAAGTCCCTTGGCCGCAACCGGATGCAGATCTACGAGCAGGCCAGCCCCCAGCTGCAGTCCCAGGAATCGCTGATGGACTGGGCGGGGCGCATCGACGCCTTCCTCAACGGGAGCGGTCTGCATCTGCGTTGCCAGCAGGTGATGCCCATCGGCGCGGGCACGTCGCTGCTGCCCTATTACGAGATTCTGCTGGGTATCGAAGGCGAGGACGGGGTGGCGGTTCTGCCGATGCACTTCATCCCCGCCGTGGAGCGGTTGAAGCGCGCTCACGAATTGGATATCTGGGTGTTGCGGAACGTGTTCGAGTGGATCGGTGCCAATCGCCCGGATTTCGCGTCCGTGGGGGGATTCGCCATTAATCTTTCCGCCACCTCGCTCAGCAACCCGGAGGTGATGCGCTACCTCCAGAAGGTGCTGCCGAACGGCGATGTCCCCACCGACAAAATCATCTTCGAGATCACGGAAACCGCAGCCATCGAGAGCTACGGCGCCGCGCAGGACTTCATCCGCGAGATTCGGCGCTATGGCTGCAAGTTCTCGCTGGACGATTTCGGCAGCGGGTTCGCCTCCTACGCCCACCTGAAGAACCTGTGCACCGACACCCTCAAGATCGATGGCAGTTTCGTCAAGGACATGCTCAAAAATCCAGGCGACCATGCCATGGTCAAGTCGATGAACGACATCGGCCATTCGCTGGGCCTGCGCACCGTGGCCGAATACGTGGAGTCGCCCCTCATCCTCGAGGCGCTGCGGGAAATCGGTGTCGACTATGCCCAGGGCTATGCCATCCACCAGCCCTGCCGCCTCGACGCGTTCGCGACGGAGCGGGCCAGCTAGGCGCGAATGGGCGCGCAGAAAAAACGCCGCTCGTTGAGCGGCGTTTTTTTTATGGCTGGTGCCGGCGATCGGAATCGAACTGACGACCTTCGCATTACGAATGCGCTGCTCTACCAACTGAGCTACGCCGGCGAAAAACAGCGCGCATTATAGCGGAATCGTTCGCGCGTGTGGCGGCCTATAGCGCTGCTTTCAGGCGTGCAACCACCTTGTCCCTGCCGATCAGTTCCAGCGTGGCGTCAATCGCCGGTGTCCGCGGCTCGCCGGTGACCAGCACGCGCACCGGCATCGCCAGCTTGGGCATCTTGAGGCCGTGCGCGGCGAGCGTCTCCTTGAAGGCCGCGCTGATGGCGCTGCGCTCCCAGGCCAGGGTTTCCAGGCGGCCGGCCAGATCAGCCAGCGCGGGCAGGATTTCCGGGGTGACGTGCTGGGCCAGCAGTTCCGGCGTCGGATGCAGCGTGCGGTAGAAAAGCGTGGCGGCGTCGGCCAGTTCCGAGAGGGTGGCGGCACGCTCCTTGACCAGTGCGCAGACCGCCGCGAGATCGGGGCCGGCGTCGGGGTCGGCGCCGTTGCGCTCGAGGAAAGGCCGGACGAGGCCGGCCAGCCGAGCGTCGTCGGCCGCCTTGAGGTACTGCTGGTTGAGCCAGCGCAGCTTCTCGGTGTTGAACTGCGCGGCCGACGGCGTGATGTGGTCGAGGTCGAACCACTGCACGAACTGCTCGCGGCTGAAGAGTTCGGCGTCGCCGTGCGACCAGCCGAGCCGCGCCAGGTAGTTGATCACCGCTTCCGGCAGGTAGCCCTCGTCGGAATACTGCATCACCGACACCGCGCCGTGGCGCTTGGAGAGCTTGGTGCCGTCGTCACCGAGGATCATCGAGAGATGCGCGTACTGCGGCACCGTCGCGCCGAGCGCCTTGAGGATGTTGATCTGGCGCGGGGTATTGTTGACGTGGTCGTCGCCGCGGATGACGTGGCTGATCCGCATGTCCCAGTCGTCGACCACCACGCAGAAGTTGTAGGTCGGCGTGCCATCGCCGCGCGCGATGATGAGGTCGTCGAGTTCGGCGTTGGCAAACTCGATGGTGCCCTTGACCAGGTCCTTCCACGCCACCGTGCCCTCGGTGGGATTCCTGAAGCGCACCACGGGCTGCACGCCGGCGGGCGGCACCGGCAGCGTCTTGCCGGATTCCGGGCGCCAGCGGCCGTCGTAGCGCGGCTTTTCGCCGCGCGCGCGCTGCGTCTCGCGCATCGCGTCGAGCTCCTCCGGGCTGCAGTAGCAGTAGTAAGCGTCGCCGCTCGCCAGCATCTGCTCGATCACCTCCTTGTAGCGATACAGGCGCTGGGTCTGGTAGAACGGGCCTTCGTCGTGGTTCAGCGCGAGCCAGGCCATGCCGTCGAGAATCGCCCGCACCGCCTCGGGCGTCGAGCGCGCGATGTCGGTGTCCTCGATGCGCAGGATGAACCGGCCGCCGTGATGACGCGCGAACGCCCACGAGAACAGCGCGGTGCGGGCGCCGCCGATGTGCAGGAAGCCGGTGGGGGAGGGGGCGAAGCGGGTGCGGATCATGGCGGGGCCGGGCGGAAAAATGCGCCATTTTACCGGATAGGGCGGCCTGAAATTGACCTCGTCGGGTCGGATGTGGTTTAATTCGCGCCGCTTCGGGGCAGTTAGCTCAGCGGTAGAGCATCGCCTTCACACGGCGGGGGTCACAGGTTCAAACCCTGTACTGCCCACCACCCGGACATCGAAAAAGGATCGGCGCATGCCGGTCCTTTTTCATTTCCGCGTGCCGGCCAAGAAAAGCATTGCCGCATCAGGGCCCAGCGGGTATAGTGCGGCCTCCCGCACCCTGCCAATCGGTGCGCGGTTCTCTTACCCCGATCTCACGATCCCCTATTCGTCTGCCTCGATTGGTGTTGCCGCCGTTTTAATCAAACCCGCGCAACAGGCCGTCGCAGGAAAACCTACATGACTACTGAAACCACCTTTGCCAGTCTCGGACTGGCCGAACCCATCATGCGTGCGATTGCCGATGCCGGCTACACCACGCCCACCCCGATCCAGGCGCAGGCCATTCCGCAGGTGCTGGCAGGCGGCGACCTGCTCGCCGCGGCGCAGACCGGCACCGGCAAGACCGCCGGCTTCACCCTGCCGATCCTGCATCACCTGTCGACGCGCGCAGCAGCGGCGCCCAGGCCGGGCCGTCCGCGCTGCCTGATCCTGGTGCCGACGCGCGAGCTCGCCGCGCAGGTCGAGGAATCGGTCAAGACCTACGGCAAGTACCTGTCGCTCACCTCGATGGTGATGTTCGGCGGCGTCAACATCAATCCGCAGCTCAAGGCGCTGAAGTCGCGCGTCGACATCCTGGTGGCGACGCCGGGCCGCCTGCTCGACCACATGGGGCAGAAGACCATCGATCTGTCCGGCGTCGAAATCCTGGTGCTCGACGAAGCCGACCGCATGCTCGACATGGGCTTCATCCGCGACATCAAGAAGGTGCTTGCCGTGCTGCCCAGGCAGCGCCAGAACCTGCTGTTCTCGGCGACCTTCTCCGACGAGATCAGGACGCTCGCCAACGGCCTCTTGCACAACCCGAAGAGCGTCGAAGTCGCGCGCCGCAACACCACGGTGGAAGTCATCGAGCAGTCGATGCACCGCGTGCCGCAGGCGCACAAGCGCGATCTGCTGGCGCATCTGATCAGGCATCACGACTGGCAGCAGGTGCTGGTCTTCACCCGCACCAAGCACGGCGCCAACAAGCTCGCCGAAAAACTCATCAAGGATGGCATCACCGCCGCCGCGATCCACGGCAACAAGAGCCAGTCGGCGCGCACCAAGGCGCTGGCGAGCTTCAAGGACGGCAGCGTGCGCGTGCTGGTGGCGACCGACATCGCCGCGCGCGGCATCGACATCGACCAGCTGCCGCAGGTGGTGAACTTCGAGCTGCCCAACGTGGCGGAAGACTATGTCCACCGCATCGGCCGCACCGGCCGCGCCGGTAGTACCGGCTCGGCGCTGTCGCTGGTCGATGACGAGGAGATGAGCTATCTGCGCGACATCGAGAAGCTGATCAAGCGCTCGATCGTGCGCGTCGAAATCGAACCCGGCTTCGTCCCGCCGGCCAAGGCCGACCTGATGTCCGACGAACGCCCGCCGCGTCCGCCGCAGGGCCGTGGCGGACCGCGCCAGGGACAGGGCGCGGGGCGTGGACAGCCCGGCGGCCGCAATGCCTCCGGCCGCGCGCCGCAGGGCAAACCCGCGACCGCCGGCGCCAAGCCCGCAGCCAGCCGCGGCGCCGCACCGAATTCGCCGGCGCAGCCACGCCAGCCGCGTCCGCAGGCGGCGCTGTTCTCGTCCAAGCCGGGCACGCGCGGGCACTGAGCTGTAGGGACAGGCAGCGCTTCGGCGCCACATCTCCGAGTAGTTGGGTTTTTCGCGGGACAGCTGTCCCGTGAAGCCACTAACTACTCAGTGACGCTCCGCGCCAATCCAAAGACTGGATTGCTTCGTCGCTACGCGCCTCCCAATGACAGGCGGCGAGCGGCGCTACAATCGCCGCCATGGATACCCTCGCCAGCTACGACCAGCTTCCCTACGACAGCCTGCCGCTGCCCGAAACCCAGCTGGATTTCCTGGCGGCGGTCGCCAGACTGCACGGCTTCGACGCACCCGATCCGCGTCATGCGCGCATCCTCGAACTGGGCTGTGCGCAGGGCGGCAATCTGATTCCGCTGGCGTGGCGCTGGCCGGAATCCGCGTGTGTGGGCGTGGAGCTGTCGCGTGTGCAGGCCGAGTCGGGGGCGGATTTCATCCGCCGCCTCGGCCTGACGAACGTGCGAATCGTGCATGGCGACCTCGCCGCGCTGCCGGCCGATCTCGGCGTGTTCGATTACATCATCGCGCACGGCGTGTTCTCCTGGGTACCGCCTGCGGTGCAGCAGGCGCTGCTTGACGTCTGCCGTCGCCATCTGTCGCCGCAGGGCGTTGCCTACGTCAGTTTCAACGTCGCGGCTGGCTGGGCCGCGCTTCTGTCCTTGCGCGCCCAACTGGTCGAGCGCACCGCGGCTGATCTGCCCGCGCCTGCGCGCCTTGGGGAGGCGCTGCGCGTGCTGGACGAACTGGAAGCCGAGTGGACCGATCCTGGGTTGCTGAAGGAAATCGCCTATCTCAAATCGGCCGCGCCCTCCTATCTGTTCCATGAGTATCTTGCGGAATTCAATGTGCCGGCGCGGTTTGCCGAATTCGCCGCGCAGCTCGATGCGCACGGCCTGCGTTACGTCGGCGAAGCGGGGCCGCGCCGCGCCGTGGTCGAACTGGAAGACGCCTGGGGCTTGACTCCCGAGGGCATGGCCGGGCGCTGGCTGGACGCCGAGGCGGCACTCGACGAGGCGCACCTCACCCGTTTCCGGCGGGCGCTGATCGCACGTGCCGATGCGCCATGTGCCCAGCCGCCCCGAATCGAGGCATTAAGTGACCTGGCGTTTTATGCGGACCTGCGCTGCGACGACGAAATCGATCTGGAGGCTGCCTGCGAGCAGGCCTTCATCAATCCCGCGGGTAATGCCTTCCCTGTTGCGGATCCCGCAATGAAAGCAGGGGCGATGATCCTGGCGATGGCCTATCCCGGTTCGCTGGATTATTCCGGCCTGCTGGCCGGGGTACGGCAGGTGATGGCCGAATGCGGCGTGGCCGGAAAAATCGATGAGAATGCTTTTCGCGCTGCGCTGTACCAGCTGGTGATGACGCACGGCGTGATGCCCGGCGTGTCAGCCTTGTCGTATGTGAACGAACCCGGCGAGCGTCCCCGCGCGCATGACCTGGCGCGTTTGCAGGCGAGGTCGCCCGGCTGGGTGGTGAGCGGGGCGCGCCATGTGGCGATGGATCTGGATGCACCCGGGCGCATTCTGCTGGGCCTGCTGGATGGCAGCCGCACGATCGATGCGCTCGCGGTCATCATGCAAGCCAGGCTGGCCGATGCGGGAGAAGATCGCTCGCTGGAAACCGTCAGTGAAATGACGCGCCGGCAGCTGTGGCTGTTTGCGCGGCAGGGTTTGCTGGTGGCGCCAGTTAGGATGGTAAGTGATTAAGCGTTGAAGTTGGTAATGGTGCGCACGACTGTTTCAAGCGCTTATCAGATGTCTCGGAACGGCCAATAACGGCCGGCCAAGGTGTGATAACCAATAATGTCCGTTCTGCATGCGGTTTCGCCAATCCGTTGCATCCACCGGTTGAATCCGCAGTCGAGCTGAGACGGTTACGTTGGTCGTGCGGTAAATAGCCACCAAGAATGGCCCTAGCGGGGTGCCTGCCAGCAGTTGTTGCCGACCTGGACGGTCATCGAGAGCTGTTCGCTGGCGGGGTACAGCACGTATTTGAGTCCCAGATAATCCGAGCCCTTGCGCCAGAACATCGCCAGCAGGTTCTTTTCTCCGCTGGCGACGACGCTCGTATAGGGAATGACCTTGAGCGGGTTGCCGTACAGGTTGGAATAGTTCGACGCAATGGTGACGAAGTGGCGGAAATCCGGTTCCACTTCCTGCTCGAACGCAACCAGTTTGTCGTTGCAGAAGGTGAACAGGAAACGCCGGCCGGCCGGATTATTGGGCAGGTCGTAGGCAAACAGGCCGTCGTTGCCGACCGGCAGGGTCTGGTCGAAATTCCAGGTCTTGAGCGCCTTCTCGACTTCGCTGCGGCTCATGCCGTTCTTGAATTCGCCGATTTCCCAGGCCTGGGCGGTCAGGGCAAGCAGCAATCCGGCAAACAGGCAGAACGTTTTCGTTTTGATTGTCATGGCATGCAAGAAGGCGGGCAGGGTCATAGCATACCGCAGCACCGGGAGGTCACTTGCCGCTGACGGCGCCAAAGACCTTTTTCAGCAGGTCGCTCCCGGCCTGCATCGGGTTGGCGCGAATGGCCGCCTCTTTTTCCCCGATCAGGGTATAGAGCCGGTCGAGTGCCTGCTGCGTGACGTACTGCTCGACATTGGCCTGCTTCCTGTCGACCAGGTTGAATTGCGCCGCCATGCCTGCGTACTGGTTGTATTGCTGGGCCAGGCCGACCTTGTCGGTGTTGGCCTTGACGATGGGGGCGAAGCGTTCGGTGAGTTTGGCCTCGGTTTTTCCGCGGAAGAAATCGGTGGCCGAGGTCTTGCCGCCGGTCAGGATGCCCTTGGCGTCTTCCAGCGTCATCGCTTTCACCGCATTCACCAGCAGCGGTTTGGCTTCCGGTACGGCGGCTTCGGCGGCGCGGTTCATCGACAGCACCAGTTCGTCGGCCTGCTTGCCCATGCCGAACATGCGCATGGCTTTTTCGGCTTTCCGCAGGCCGGGGGGCAAGGGAATCTTCAGCGCGTCGTTGCCGAAGAAGCCGTCTTTTTTCCCCAGCTGGGCGACCGCGGCATCGGCGCCGCGCGTGAGCACCTCCTTCAGCCCGGAATTGATCTCGGTGGTCGAGAGTGCATCCACGCGGCTGGTCGTGGCGGTCTCGCTGGCAGGTTGGCTGGTTATGTCCTTGAGAATTCCGCTCCAGTCGAAGGCATGGACAGGCAGGCTCAGCGCAAGGCCGGCTGCCAGCATGGCCCAGCGCTTTGAAGTCAGTGCAGCCATGATGCGTCTCCTGGAAAGAGGGGGGTTACAGCACTTCTGCAGCGTAGTCGGCCAGGCGCGAACGCTCACCCCGCTGCAGGGTGACGTGGCCGTTGTGCGGCCAGCCCTTGAAGTGATCGACCACATAGGTGAGGCCGGAACTGCCTTCGGTGAGGTAGGGCGTGTCGATCTGCGAGATATTGCCGAGGCACACCACCTTGGTGCCGGGGCCGGCACGGGTGATCAGCGTCTTCATCTGCTTGGGCGTGAGATTCTGGGCCTCGTCGATGATCAGGAACTTGTTGAGGAAGGTGCGGCCACGCATGAAGTTGAGCGACTTGACCTTGATCCGCGATCGGATCAGGTCCTGTGTCGCCGCGCGCCCCCAGTCCCCGGCGTCGTCGTCGGTCTTGTTCAGCACGTCGAGGTTGTCTTCCAGCGCGCCCATCCAGGGCGTCATTTTTTCCTCCTCGGTGCCGGGCAGGAAGCCGATGTCCTCGCCTACCGGGACGGTGACGCGGGTCATGATGATTTCGGTGTAGATTTTCTTGTCCAGCACTTGCGCCAGCGCGGCGGCCAGCGTGAGCAGGGTCTTGCCGGTGCCGGCCTGGCCGAGCAGGGTGACGAAATCGATCTCGGGATCCATCAGCACGTTGAGCGCGAAGTTCTGCTCGCGGTTGCGCGCGGTGATGCCCCACACATTGTTCTTGTGGTGCGTGTAGTCGCGCACCGTGACCATCTCGGCCTGTTTTCCCTCGACCTTCAGAACCTTGGCGTAAAGCGGGCTGGGGCCTTCCTGGAAAACGAATTCGTTCGGCAGAAAGCTCGAAATCAGGGGGCCTTTGACGCGGTAGTAGGTGTTGCCGTTGGCCTGCCACGATTCCATGCCCTTGCCGTGCGTGTCCCAGAAGTCGGCGGGCAGTTCACGCAGGCCGGCATACAGCAGGTCGGTGTCTTCCAGCACCTTGTCGTTGAAGTAGTCTTCGGCCGGCAGGCCGAGCGCGCGCGCCTTGATGCGCATGTTGATGTCCTTGGACACCAGGATGACCTGACGCTTGGGCTGGTGGCGCGAGAGAAACAGCACGACGCCGAGGATCTGGTTGTCGACCTTGCTGGTCGGCAGGCTCATCGGGATGTCGCCGCTGATCGCCTGGGTCTGCAGGAACAGCCGGCCGGTGGCGGCATTGTGGCTGTGCGGCGCGAGCGGAACGCCGTCCTCGATGCTGTCGAGCTTGCTGACGATTTCGTCGATGAAGCGGCTTGCCTGACGCGCATTGCGCGACACTTCGGTCATGCCCTTCTTGTGCATATCGAGTTCTTCCAGCGTGGCGATCGGCACGTAGATGTCGTGTTCCTCGAAGCGGTACAGGCTGGTCGGGTCGTGCATCAGCACGTTGGTATCCAAAACGAACAGCTTGGTCTGGGCAGCGGCTTTTCTTCTCGGCATGGCGTGATCGTGATGACGGAGGTTGAGAATGTCTTCATCCTACCTCAAGCGGCTGACGGCTTGTCGAGTGAAACAAGCAAACCTGAAACATGCACGCCGGCGCGGATCGTTGGCCGGGTTTCCCAGTAGAATGCCCGATTCTGGATCTGACATTCGGACCCCCCATGCGTCGTCGTCTGGCGTTGCTGTGTCTGGCCTGGGTGTGGACGCAACCGCTCCATGCCCAGGTTACCGCGCACATCCTGCTGCAGGATTCGCCGCTGGCCGGATTTCAATACCATGCGGGGAAGACGCTGTGGCCGCGGATGCGGGTCGGCGATGCGCTCACCCTGATTCGCGAGCCGGACAATCCGCATGACGCGAGGGCGGTTCGCGTGGAATGGCAGGGCCACCACATCGGCTATGTGCCGCGCCGCGAGAATGCCGACGTGGCGCGCTTCATGGATGGCGGACAGGTGCTGGAAGCCCGCATTACCCGGCTGTCCGAGGTGCGCGATCCGTGGTCGCGGGTGCGCTTCGAGATTCTGATGCCCCTGCAGCCCGCGGGTGCGAGGGGACCATGAGGCGTCGGATTATCTGCGCCAGGCGGTAAAATCGCACGGATGAAACTGCTCGTTCTCGATACCTCCACCGAATGGTGTTCGGCCGCACTGTGGCTGGATGGCCAGATCCGGGCGCGCCGGGTGCTGGCCGAACAACGCCACAGCAGCCTGCTGCTGCCGATGGTGGACGAACTGCTGCGCGCGGCCGGCCTCACGCTTCGTCAGCTCGACGGCATCGGCTATGGCGCCGGGCCCGGCTCGTTCACGGGTCTGCGCATTGCGTGTGCCGTGACGCAGGGCCTGGCGTTCGGCGCCGACCTGCCGGTGGCCGGCGTCTCCACGCTGGAATCCATCGCCGAGCAGACGGGGGCGGACGCGGTGCTGACCGTGCTCGACGCGCGCATGGCCGAGGTGTACTGGGCGGCGTATCGCCGCGACAGCGCGGGCTGGCGCGCTGTCGTTGCACCGCGACTGGCGGTGCCGGAATCGGTCGCCGTTCCCGTTGGCGGTGGCTGGGTCGGCGCCGGCAACGGTTTCGCCGCGCCGGGTGAAGTGCTGCGCTCGCGTCTGGGGTCCGGGCTGGTGCGCATCGACGACACGCTCATGCCCGATGCCGCCGCCATGGCGCCGCTCGCGGCCCGGGCGTTCGAACGCGGCGAGGGCATGGACGCCGCGCTCGCGGCGCCGGTGTACCTGCGCGACAAGGTGGCGCTGACGATAGACGAGCGTCGCGCGAGACACTCCGCATGAGTGTTGTCTTTGAGATTGCACGCCATTTTCGGCCGATGACAGAGGCTGATCTGTCGCGCATCAACCGGATCGAGCTCGCAAGCTACGAGTACCCGTGGAGCCGGGGAAATTTTGCCGATTCGCTGAGCGCCGGCTACAGCATGTGGGTGCGCGAGGCCGAAGGCGAGATCATCGGCTACTACGCAATGATGGCGGCGGCGGGAGAGGCGCACCTGCTCAACCTGACCATCGCCCCGATGTGGCGCCGCAAAGGCCTGGGCCGGGATTTGCTCGAGCACTGCCTGGCGCGCGCCTGCGACCACCGGGCCGAAAGCCTGTTTCTCGAGGTGCGCATATCCAATGCCGCCGCCATTGCGCTCTATCACAACAGCGGATTCGTCGATCTGGCGGTGCGCCGCGACTACTATCCCGCGCGCGAGGGCCGCGAGGATGCGCTCATCATGAAGAAGGAACTGATGTGCTGAGCCGTGACGATGTCTTCGGGGAGCTGGGCATCGGTCCCGTCTGGCGGCTGCGCGAGGCACCTCCGGCTTCCCGTCCACCCCTCACCGCCGCCGGTTCGCCGTCCACCACCTGGGATCAACTGGCCGACGCCGTCGCCCGTTGCACCGCCTGCAAGCTTTCCGCCACGCGCACGCAAGGCGTGCTCGGCGTCGGCGACCGCAACGCCGACTGGCTGATCATCGGCGAGGCACCGGGCGCGGATGAGGATGCGCAGGGCGAGCCCTTCGTCGGCCAGGCGGGCAAGCTGCTCGACGCCATGCTGGCATCGGTCGGGCTGAAACGCGGCGAGAACGTCTACATCACCAACGTGCTGAAATCGCGCCCGCCCGGCAACCGCAATCCCGAGCCGGACGAGGTGGCTGCGTGCCGCCCCTATCTGCTGGCGCAGATCGAACTGATCCAGCCGAAACTGATTCTCGCGCTGGGACGCTTCGCCGCGCAAAGCCTGCTCGGGACCGACGAGGCGATCGCCCGCCTGCGCGGCCGCGTGCACCGGTTCCAGGACGTGCCGCTGGTGGTGACCTACCATCCGGCCTACCTGCTGCGCAACCTGCCCGACAAGGCGCGCGCGTGGGAGGACCTGTGCCTCGCGCGGCGCACCATGCAATCCATCTCCACTGCTTAACCACTCACCCACAATGAAACTCCTGCATTCCGCGCTGCGTTTTCGCGTCAATTACTTCTCCGATCTCGGCCGCCATCAGGTGGTGGTGTGGATGCCGGGCGACACACCGCCCGTCGACGCCCAGGTCGACGTCGGCCCGAAGATCGAGCACGAGGTGCCGAACGAGGTGTTCCGCAGCGACATCGCGCCGCTCAAGCTGGGCCGCTTCTATCCGTCGCAACTGCTGCACGCCGACGATGCCCCGGGCCCGATGTTCCGGGTGATGAAACTGAACGAAGCGAGCTTCGTCGCCAATTTCAGCCATCCGCTGCAGGGCCGCATCTTCAGCATCGACAGCGGCAAGAGCGATGTCTCGACCGAGCCGGTCGGCAAGGTGGAGCAGCTGCTCGAATGGAGCGGCATGGACACGCAGATGCAGACGCCGACCGACTTCGAGGGGCCGGATGCGTTCCGCCGCGAGGACGAGTTCCCCGACACCGAGTTCTATGCGCTCGCCCGCAAGGTCACCCACGTCGACGCGGTATGCGCCCGCCGCATCCAGGCGCTGTACCGCACCGTGCTGCCGGAGAACGCACGCGTGCTCGATCTGATGGCGGGCTGGCGCTCGCACCTGCCCGACACCGTGCAGTCGGCGGTCGGCCTGGGCCTCAACGCCGAGGAACTCGACGACAACCCGCAGCTGGCCGAGCGCATCGTCAAGGACATCAACGCCGATCCCGCACTGCCGTTCCCCGACGCCCGCTTCGACGCGGTGGTGTGCACGGTGTCGTTCGAGTACCTGACCCGGCCGCACAGGATCGTTGCGGAGGCGAAGCGCGTGCTGAAGCCGGGCGGCATGTTCGTGGTGACGTTGTCGCACCGCTACTTTCCGCCCAAGGTCATCAAGCTGTGGACCGAGCTGCACCCGATGGAGCGCATGGCCTGGGTCGGCACGCTGATCAAGCAGGCCGGTTTCAAGAAGGTGGAAACCTACGTCGAGCGCGGTCTCAGGCGCCCCAAGGACGACCGCTACGCCGACAAGCTCACCGAATCCGACCCGCTGTTCGCCACCTGGGGCGTGGCGTAGACTGCAACCATCACGATCCACCAACCTGGGAGACGACGATGTTCAAGTGGCTGAATGCGTTCAAATGGGCGGTCGCGGCATGCATGGCGCTGGCCTTGTCCGGCTGCGGCTACAACACGCTGCAAAGCTCCGACGAGGAGATCAAGGCCACCTGGGCCGAGGTGCTGAACCAGTACCAGCGCCGTGCCGACCTGGTGCCGAACCTGGTCAACGTGGTGAAGGGCTACGCCGCGCATGAGAAGGATGTGTTCATCAGCGTCACCGAGGCGCGCGCGCGCGTCGGGGCGATCCAGGCGACCCCCGATCTGATCAACGACGAGGCGGCATTCCAGAAATTCGTGGCGGCGCAGGGCCAACTCACCGGCGCGCTGTCGCGCCTGATGCTGGTTGCCGAGAATTATCCGCAACTGAAGGCCGACGGCCTGTTCCGGGACCTGCAGGCGCAGCTCGAAGGCACCGAGAACCGCATCACCGTCGCGCGCAACCGCTACATCGCCGCGGTGAAAGCCTACAACGTCACGGTGCGCTCGTTCCCGTCCAACCTGACGGCGATGATGTTCGGCTACAAGATCAAGCCTTCCTTCACGGTGGAAAACGAAAAAGCCATCGCCGTGCCGCCCAAGGTCGATTTCGGCGCGCCCGCACCGGCACCGGCCGCGCCCGCAGGCGGCAACTGATTAGCCGGATGAACCGGCTGACCCGGGCGCTCGCGTCCGGCTTTTTCCTGCTGCTGTGCGCGCTGTCCGCCTGGGCCCAGGTGGCAGTGCCCGACTTGTCGCGCCGGGTCACCGACCTGACCGCCACGCTCAGCGCCGATCAGGTGGCCGCGCTGGACGGCAAGCTGGCCGCGTTCGAGGCGAAGAAGGGCAGCCAGATCGCGGTGCTGATCGTTCCCACCACCCAGCCGGAAGACATCGCGCAGTTCGGCATCCGCGTGGCCGATCAATGGAAGATCGGACGCAAGAAGATCGACGACGGGGTGATCCTGATCGTCGCCAGGGACGACCGGAAATTGCGCATCGAGGTGGGTTACGGACTGGAGGGGGCGATCCCCGACGCGATCGCCAAGCGGGTGATCGCCGAAACCATCACGCCCTATTTCAAGACGGGCGATTTTTATGGGGGCATCGATGCCGGGGTGCGGCAGCTGATGCAGCTGATCGAAGGCGAGCCCTTGCCGCCGCCCCCTGCGCCCGACAACGGCGGGGGCGATGGCGCATTCGTCATCCTCATCGTCGGCGGCATCGTTGCGGGCTGGCTGCTCTCCGCCCTGATGAGCCGCCCGGCCGCGGGCGGCATCGCCGCGCTGGGGAGCGGCGCGGTGGGCGCGTTCCTGCTGGGGTTCACACCCGTGCTGCTGTTCATTGCCGTGTTCGTGTTCGCCGGCGTGGCCGCGGGATTCCGGCGCGGCGGCGGCTGGTCCAGCGGCGGCGGGGGATGGGGGGGCGGCGGATCCGGCGGGGGCTCGTGGGGCGGTGGCGGCGGCGGGTTCGGCGGCGGAGGCGCATCGGGATCATGGTGAACATCAGACGCTGGCTCAGGCATCTGTTCATGCCGCCGTGGGCGTGGCGCCGCGCGTTTCCGCGGGCCACGCTCGACGCGATCGAAGCCGCGATCCGCGAATCGGAAACCCGCCACGGCGGCGAAATCCGCTTCGCCATCGAAAACAGCCTGCCTGCTTCCTGGGTCTGGCGGGGCATGACCGGGCGCAAGCGCGCGCTCGAGGTGTTTTCCTTCCTGCGCGTATGGGACACCGAGCACAACAGCGGCGTGCTGGTGTACCTGCTGCTGGCCGATCGTGACATCGAGATCATCGCCGATCGCGGCATCGCCGCGCGGGTGGATGCGGCTGCGTGGGGGGCGGTGGCCCGGTCCATGGAAGCGGCTTTCAGGCAAGGCGAGTTCGAGCGCGGCGTGCGGGAAGGCATCCGGCAAGTCAGCACCCTGCTGGCTGCGCATTTCCCGCCCGGGAAGCGCAATCCGGACGAACTGCCGGACCGGCCCGTGATTGTGCCGAGTGGATACAAGTAAGGAGACGAGATGCAGGCGTATGCAGGGTGGTGGATACTCGCGGCGGTGCTGGTGGGGGTGGAGCTCACCAGCGGCACGTTTTATCTTCTGGTCTATGGACTGGCTGCTGCAGTGGCGGGCGTGGCCGCCTGGCTGGGCGCCGGCATGGCGGCGCAGCTGCTGACGGCAGCCGTGATCGGCGTGGCCGGCACCCTGGCCTTGCGACACTGGAAGCGCAGCACTGCCCGCCCGGAATTCAACGTGCAGGACATGGACATCGGCCAGACCGTCCAGGTCGAGTCCTGGCAGGGAGACCGCGGCCAGGTCAAATATCGCGGCGCGCTGTGGGATGCCGAAGTCGAATCGACCGGCGTGGACAGCACGCGCCCGCTGGTCATTCGCGCAATCAGGGGCAACACGCTGGTTCTGGGCAATTGATTCCGTTCCCCGGCCGGGGAACACACAAGGAGAGGAAATAAATGGATGTTGTCGCGCTGGTCATCGTTATCGTCATCGCCATCGTCGTCGCCAAGGGCGTGCGCGTGGTGCCGCAGCAGAACGCCTGGGTGGTCGAGCGCCTCGGCAAATTCCACGCGGTGCTGGTGCCGGGCCTCAACCTGGTGATTCCGTTCATCGACACGGTCGCCTACAAGCATTCCCTCAAGGAAATCCCGCTCGACGTGCCGAGCCAGGTCTGCATCACGCGCGACAACACCCAGCTGGCGGTCGACGGCATCCTGTACTTCCAGGTGACCGACCCGAAGATGGCGTCCTACGGGTCGAGCGACTACATCGCGGCCATTTCGCAGCTGGCGCAGACGACGCTGCGCTCGCTGATCGGCCGCATGGAGATGGACCGCACCTTCGAGGAGCGCGAGGAAATCAACCGCGGCGTGGTGATGGCGCTCAACGAGGCTTCGACCAACTGGGGCGTCAAGGTGCTGCGCTATGAAATCAAGGACCTGACGCCGCCGAAGGACATCCTGCACGCCATGCAGCGGCAGATCACCGCCGAGCGCGAGAAGCGCGCGCTGATCGCCTCATCCGAAGGCCGCATGCAGGAGCAGATCAACCTCGCCACCGGCGAGCGCGAGGCGGCGATCCAGCAGTCCGAGGGCGACAAGCAGGCCGCCATCAACCGCGCCCTGGGCGAAGCCGAGGCGATCAAGGCCATCGCCGTCGCCAATGCCGAAGCGATTGCCCGCGTGGCGATGGCGATCGAAAAGCCGGGCGGTATCCAGGCGGTGAATCTCAAGGTCGCCGAGAAATACGTCGAAGCCTTTTCCGGCCTCGCCAAGACCGGCAACACCCTGATCGTGCCGTCCAACATGGCCGACCTCAGTTCGTTGATCGCGGGCGCCATGAGCGTGGTGAAATCCCGGCAGCCCTAGGGTATCAAGGCGTGGCGGGAACCCCGGCCGCCCGGAGGTGACGGAGCAGGCACCGCATTGTCGCTACAGGGGGTTGTCCCGCACGCTCGGACGCCCCTTCTCGCGGCTGGTACGAAAGTGTCGTCCGCGCAGTGTGCGGGTTGTCGCCATCACAAGATGGCTGTCGGATTCCTGGCTCAAGTTCGTTGCCCTCATGCCGATTGACCCATTAAGCATAAATACAGAGCGCCTGCCTGACGGAAACCATGAGCCGGATCCCCACACTGCTGCAGATTGTCTGGATGGGGCTGTTGATCTCGCTTTTTCCCCATGCCGGTCAGGCCGGTGTGATCGAAGCCAGGCTGCCAACCGGCAAGGTCGCCACAGCGGATTTTCATGCGGGGAACGACGGCCTGCCCGCCGTGCTCATCCTTCATGGCTTCCTTCAAACGCGTACGTTTCCCACGATCGCGAGCACGTATGAAGCATTGTCGACGGCGGGGTATACGGTCGTCGCCCCGACGCTCTCCTTGGGCATTTCCCGACGCAACAAAAGCCTGTCCTGCGAAGCCGCGCATCTGCACAGCCTGGAGGATGACACGGAGGAAGTGGCCTTCTGGGTTCGCTGGCTGGAACAGAAGCGGCATCAATCCATCGTGCTGGTGGGGCACAGTTTCGGCAATGTCCAATTGCTCTCCTACCTGCGTCGCAGTCCGTCTCCCGCCGTGACGCAGGCCATCTTGATCAGCCTGGTCGATGTGGAGGCGAAGCAGGGCCCCCAGGCGCGCGACCGGCTTGCGCAGGCATTGCGCGATCGCATCATTCATGGAAACAATGCGCTGCTCGGGGCAGAGTTCGGGAATTGCCGGAAGTACGTCAGCCCGCCAGCGGCCCTGCTTTCCTATCTGAACGTCAGCCGCAACAGCATTCTCGATGCGCTGGCCAGATCCCCGGTTCCGGTCGAGGTGATCATGGGCGGCAAGGATGACCGCATGGGAGCGGACTGGGTGGAGAAACTGGTTGCCCGAGGCATCAAGGTGCGTGTCATCCCGGGCGCCTCGCATTTCTTCGACGACCAGTACGAATTCGACCTGCAGGAGGCGGTGTTGCGGGCGTTGTCGCGCCGGCCGCCAGGACGCTGACGATGCCTTTGTCCTTGATCCGGGCGCGCATGCCACCGAAGCCGATAGCATCCTATGCTATGGCGCTGTTTTTCGTGCTCGTGGCGGCGCTTGGCATACTTGCGGCTTTTGTCTTTCACGATATCGATCGTCTGCGCGAACAGATCGCGCAATACGACGAGAAACTCGCCCGCCAGGAACTGGATGAGGCCATTGCGCTGCTGGCCCGACAGGCGGAAAGCACCGCGCGGGCGCTGACGCAATGGGACGAGGCGCGCCAGCAGCTGGAAAATCCCGCCTATTACGCGTATTGGCGCAATGCGCGCGCACTGAACGCGGGTGTTCTTCCGGAACGGCTGGATGCGGTCGATCTGTATGGCCTCGATGGACACAACCTCTCGGTTACGACCTCGGGCGAAGCCAGCATGCCGTCCCATATCGACACGCGCCGGAAGCAGTCGTATCTCATGCATGAAAGAGGGCACGATCACCTGTATTTCTTTTTTCCGTTTTATGCGGATTCCGCTCAATCCCATCGGATCGGCTATGCGGGGATCAAGCTCGATTTCCAGGCCGCGTTCAACCAGTTGCGCAAATTCCGCTACCTCGACTTGTCGAGCGTGCGCGTAGCGGCCAAAGACGGGGAGCGCATCCCGCTGCCGGAAATCGTGTCCTCGCTTCGATTCCGGACGACCGCCAATCCGGAGATGCATGCGCTCGAAAAGCTCATCGCGCGCTCGTTCTATGAAATCGCCTTCATTATCGGCGCCATTTCGCTGATCGGCTATCTGGCGCTCCAGTCCGTGGTGACCAAGCCGCTCCGGCGCCTGTCAGGCCATATCGAGTCGATGCGGCGCGGCCAGGGGGCACTGCTCGGCGAGTCCTACCGGGGAATGCTGGCCGTGGCGGAGCTCGAGAATATTCGCCAGTCGCTGAACGACTATCAGCAACAACTGGATGACATGCATGTCAGCCTGGCGCACAAGAACCAGGAATTGTGGTCGCTGGCCCATCGTGACCCTTTGACCGGGATTTTCAACCGCCGTGCATTCGAGGACGACTGGAGCGCCGTGCGCCGCACGCAGGGTGACTCGTTGATCGGGATGGCGTTCCTGCTGTTCGATTGCGATCACTTCAAGGCCATCAACGACACCTATGGACACCAGGTCGGCGATCAGGTCATCCAGGGGCTGGCCGAGTCGCTGTATGGTGCCCTGAGAACGGGCGAGCGGCTCTACCGCCTCGGTGGGGACGAGTTTGCGACGGTACTTTTTTCGGCGAGCCTCGAACGCGCCCGGCAAGTGGCGGAACGCTGCATCGAGCAGGTTCTCCGCCACGATTTCCCGGCCTATGGCGTCAAGGAGCCGGTGCGCGTCAGTGTGGGCATTGCATACCTGGAGGAGGCCGGCGACGACGCCCTGAAACTGCTGCACCGGCAGGCTGACATGGCGATGTATCACGCCAAGCGTCCGGGACAGTGCAAGATCGCGATCTTCTCGCCGGACATGGGGGAGGGGCAGAGCGCGTTGGTGTCGAACGCCGGAATCAGCGCGGTCTACGAAGCGATGGCGGCGCCAGATCGCCTGGAAATGCATTACCAGCCGGTGCTGGCCTTGCCTGGGTCATATATCGAATACTACGAGGCGCTGGTGCGCATCCGGGGCGAACACGGCCTGATCATGCCCGCAAGCATTTTCCCGGTGGTCGAGTTGCGCGGGCTGGAGGCCGAATTCGACCTGGCCGTGCTGGAACGGGTAAAAAGCGATCTGGAGGCGGGCCGCATACCGGCGGGCGCGGGCGTGTCGCTCAACGTATCCGGTCCGGGGATTGTGAATGCGCGCGTCATCGACAAACTGATGCAGTACGTTCCCTTGCTGTCCGCTTACAAACTGGTGCTGGAGGTGACGGAAACCGCTCTCATCACGCAGATTGCCCAGGCATCGTCCAACCTCAACCGCCTGCGCAAGGAGGGCTTCGTGATCGCCCTCGACGATTTCGGCAGCGGGTATTCCTCGCTGCGCTACCTGTCGAGCATGCCGGTGGATCTGGTGAAGTTCGATATTTCCATGGTGCGCAGCCTGGAAGAAACGGGGCGCCAGGCAGTCCTGGTCGAGGATCTGGCGCGCATGATCAAGGACGCGGGTTACAGTCTGGTGGCCGAGGGAATCGAAACAGAGGCCCTGCTGCAGCGCGTGACGGCCCTGGGCTTTTCGCATGCCCAGGGTTTCCACATCGGTCGCCCCGCGGCACTGATGACGGTGGCCTCGGTCAGTCGCGTGGCTGGCTGACCCGGCGCTCAGTGAACGACGTCGTTGCGGTGGCGTAGCCAAACCGCCGCCATCACCCCGCTGATGAACATGCCGAACACCAGAACGATGGCGTGAATGTGCCAGTCGGCGCGCACCATCAGGGCGTAGGCGCCTGTCAGGACCAGAATGCTGATGTTTTCGTTGAAGTTCTGCTGGGCGATCGAGTGGCCGGCGCCCATCAGCAAATGCCCGCGGTGTTGCAGCAGCGCGTTCATCGGCACCACGAAATACCCCGCCAGGATTCCTGCCAGCAGCAACAGCAGCAGGGCGGGGACGAGACTGTGCACCCAGATCAGGGCAATCGGAACAAACCCCAGAATGATGCCGGCAGGCAGCACGCTGATGGCGCGCTGGAGGCGGACGAACTTGCCGGCCAGAATCGAGCCGATGGCGATGCCGAATGCCGAGGCGGCGGTGAGCTGGGTGGCCTGGTCGAGGCCGTATTTCAGGTTGAGCGCGGCCCAGGCGATGATGAGCAGACGCAGTGTTGCGCCGACGCCCCAGAACAGCGTGGTGACGGCGAGCGATACCTGTCCGAGCGGATCGCGCCACAGGAGCTGGAAGCTGTGTGCGAAGTCATGCAGGATATACAGCGGCGACCGGCTCGGCAGTTTGTGGTCGATCGGCAGGCGCGGGATGAGCAGGTTGATGACCGCCGCGCCCAGATACAGGCTGGTGATGACGGCGATGGCGAACTTCGGCGCAATGACGACAGCTGAAAGACCGATGCCGGCCAGGATGCGCCCGGCGAGGTGCGGATTGATGAGTGCGCCGCCGATGATGGCGCCCAGCACGATGGCGGCGACCGTGGTGCCTTCCATCCAGCTGTTGGCGACGACGAGCTTGTCGGGCGGCAGCAGCTCGGTGAGGATGCCGTACTTGGCCGGCGAGTACATCGCGGCCCCGACGCCGACGACGGCGTAGGCCAGAAGCGGGTGCAGCCCGGCCAGCATGGCCAGGCAACCGATGAACTTGACCGTGTTGGCGATGAGCATGACGCGGCCCTTCGGAAGCGCGTCGGCGAACGGCCCCACCAGGGGGGCCAGCACGATATAGGCGACGACGAATACCGTCTGCAGCAGCGGCGAATACCAATCGGGCGCCGAGAAGAAAACCAGCAGGCCGATCGCCGCGAACAGCAGGGCATTGTCGGCCAAGGCGGACAGGAACTGCGCGAGCAGGATGATGTAAAACGGGCGATTCAACGCGGCGGCCTGGTTTACGGTCGGCGCAACGACATGCCCCGCGGAAGGCGAGATGCACACGAAAGGCCAGGAATTACAACAGCTTGATGATTGGAAGGTTTCAACACGGGCGGGTTTGTGGTTGAATAAAAATCTTTTCTGACCCAGGGGCGGGATTTAATGGCCGACCGCAGACTACAAGTATTCTACACCGTCGCCAAGCAGCTCAGCTTTACCAAAGCAGCCGATATTCTGTACATGACGCAGCCCGCGGTGACCTTCCAGGTCAAACAGCTGGAAGAGCATTTCAATACCCGCCTGTTCGAGCGAAGCCACGGCAAGATCTCCCTGACGCCGGCAGGCGATCTGGTGCTGGGCTACGCCGAACGCATCCTGGCCCTGACCGGCGAGATGGAAGCGCGGGTGGGCGAACTGACGGGGCAGGTAACGGGCCCCCTGATGATCGGCGCCTCCACCACCATCGCCGAATATCAGTTGCCCCGCATCCTGGGCGAATTCAAGGAGCGTTTCCCGCAGGTGCAGGCGCGGCTCACCGTGGCCAATTCCGAGACGGTGGCGGCGAAAGTGGCCGACCATTCGCTCGATGTCGGCCTGATCGAGGCGCCGTCGCACAATCCGAACCTGACCACGCTGGCATGCTGCGAGGACGAACTGGTGATGATCTGCGCGCCTACCCACGCGCTGGCCGCGCGCTCGAGCGTGAATGCCGGCGACATTGCCGAGCAGCCCTATGTGTCGCGCGAGCACGGCTCGGGCACGCGCGAGGTGGTGGACGACTTCTTCAAGAACAACGGCGTCAACCCCGACGATCTGCGCATCGAAATGGAACTGGGCAGCCGCGAGGCGATCAAGGGGGCGGTCGAGGCCAACCTGGGCGTCGCCATCATGTCGGCTTCCACCGTCACCAAGGAAATCCAGCTCGGCACCCTGGTGGCGGTGCCGCTGAATCCCCGGCTCACGCGTGAGCTGTCCATGGTCTATGCCCCGGAAAAATTCCGCAGCAAGCTGCTCGATGCCTTCATCAGCTTCGTCGAGAACAAGTTTCAGCAGTGCAACATCGACATCATTCCGCTGAAACGCCCGCACAAGGGGCGTGGCCGCTGATGCGCGACAGCAAGCGTCTCGTGTCGATATTCCGCACCCTGTCGGAATCGCGGCAGGAAGCCTTGCTGGATTACGCGGAATTCCTGGCCGGCAAGGAAAGCGCCGCTGCCGCGCCGCCCGCCGAACCGCTGCCGATTCCGCGACCCGAGCAGGAAAACGTGGTCAAGGCGATTCAGCGCCTGATGCAGACCTATCCCATGCTGGAGCGCAACCAGATTTTCCATGAGGCGTCGGCGCAGATGACCCGTCACCTGGTGCATGGCGTGGCGGCGGCCGAGGCCATCGACGAACTTGAACGGATTTTTGCGCGCCAGTATCAGCGGCACCTCGAGGCACTGAACAAGGACCTGCAGGCGTCCTGAATCAGTCGGGCAGCGCGCCACCGCACTGCCAGCAACTCAGAAAGTTTCCGGGATTCGATTCGCCGCAATGCGGACAGGTCTTTTCCCCGCTCGGCGGCGCATTGCGCAGGCCGGCCAGGGCTTCTCTCGCGCGCGCTTCCTGGGTATCGTCGTCGACCCACACTTCGGGCTGCGCCTGCAGGAAAGGCACCTCGCCCAGGGCGCCCGCGGCATTGGCGTTCAAAATGTGGGTGACGATGCCGACGCTGGACAGCGCATCGGCAGCCAGCTGGGCGTCGAGCAGAGAGGGGGCGATGTGAACCCGTTTCATCGACGGGCGAACGGGTCTACGCCTTGCGGCGGACGCGCACGATGAGATCGATGCCTTCGGTCACCATGTTGTCGGGCAGCGGCGGCAGGCCGGAAATCTGCACGTGTTCGGCATCGATATCCGAAAGCTTGCCGCTGTCGACTTCATAGAGATGGTGATGCGGGCTGGTGTTGGGGTCGAAAAACACCTTGCTGGGGTCGACGATGACTTCGCGCACCAGGCCCTTTTCCAGAAACAGCTTGAGCGTGTTGTAGACCGTGGCCTTGGAGGTTTCGGAATGGCGGGTGTTGACGATCGCCATGACCTGGTCGGCCGACAGATGCTCCTGACGCGAGAACAGGGCGTGCGCAATCTCGATCCGCTGGTGGGTCGGATTGATGTCGTGGCTGCGCAGAAGGCCGGCCATGTTGTCGCGCGTGTAGTGCATGCGCGTCATGATAAACGGCAATCTGGACTTTGTCTAATATCCGGAATGGGTATGAGTGTCAGCTGGAAGAGCCCTTCCGGACGCGGCGCAGCGACAAAAAACGGTACAATTGAATCTTCCATTTGCCCTAATTTTGAAGCAGGACTCCTGTGGTTACCCTCACCCGCCTCGATAGCGCGCAGCCTGATTTCCGGGCCCGCCTCGCCCGTCTGTTGCAATTCGACGATGCCGCCGATGCCGCCATCGAGCAGACGGTGGCCACGATCCTGCACGACGTGAAAACGCGTGGCGACGCCGCGGTGCTCGAATACACCGAGCGATTCGACCGCCTGCCGGCAGCCTCGCTGGCCAGCCTGGAACTCAATGCGGCCCAGCTGCAGGACGCGCTCGATCATTTGCCGGCTGACACCCGCCAGGCGCTGGAAGCGGCGGCCGAACGCGTGCGCCGTTACCACGCGAAGCAGATCCAGGAGTCGTGGACCTACACGGAGGACGACGGCACGGTACTGGGTCAGAAGATCACCCCGCTCGACCGCGTCGGGCTGTACGTGCCGGGCGGCAAGGCCGCCTATCCCTCGTCGGTGCTGATGAACGCGATCCCGGCCAAGGTGGCGGGCGTCGGCGAACTCATCATGGTGGTGCCGACCCCGGGCGGCGAGCACAATCAGCTGGTGCTGGCCGCCGCCGCGATCGCCGGCGTCGACCGCGTGTTCACCATCGGCGGCGCGCAGGCGGTGGCGGCGCTCGCCTACGGCACCGAGACCGTGCCGCAGGTCGACAAGATCGTCGGCCCCGGCAACGCCTACGTGGCGGCAGCCAAGCGCCGCGTGTTCGGCACCGTGGGCATCGACATGATCGCCGGCCCCTCCGAGATTCTGGTGATCGCCGATGGCAATACGCCTGTGGAATGGGTGGCGATGGACCTGTTCTCCCAGGCCGAGCACGACGAAATGGCGCAGTCGATCCTGCTGTCGCCCGACGCGGCCTATCTGGACGCGGTGGCGGCGGCGATCGACAAACTGATCGGAGAAATGCCGCGCGGCGAGGTGATCCGCACGTCGCTCACCAACCGCGGGGCGCTGATCAAGACGCGCGACCTCGACGACGCCGTGGCGATTTCGAACACCATCGCGCCGGAGCATCTGGAACTGTCGGTGGCCGATCCCGACGCGCTGCTGCCCGGGCTGCGCCACGCCGGCGCGATCTTCATGGGCAAGAATACCTGCGAGGCGCTGGGCGACTACTGCGCCGGTCCGAACCACGTGCTGCCGACGTCGCGCACCGCGCGTTTCTCGTCGCCGTTGGGCGTGTACGACTTCCAGAAGCGCAGCAGCCTGATCCACGTGTCGCAGGCCGGCGCGCAGACGCTGGGGCAGATTGCCGCCACGCTGGCCTACGGCGAAGGCCTGCAGGCGCACGCGCGTTCCGCCGAATATCGCCTGACGCACAAATGAGCCCGCTGTTTCGATGAGCCGATACTGGAGCGCCGTGGTGCACGGCCTGACGCCCTATGTGCCGGGTGAGCAGCCGAAGCTGGCCAACCTGGTCAAGCTCAACACCAACGAGAATCCCTACGGGCCCAGCCCGAAGGTGCTGGAGGCAGTGCGCGCCGAGGCTGCCGATACGCTGCGCCTGTATCCCGATCCCAACTCGGATCGCCTGCGCGCCGCCATTGCCGCGTGCCACGGCGTCACGGCCGATCAGGTGTTCGTCGGCAACGGCTCCGACGAGGTGCTGGGGCACACGTTTCTGGCGCTTTTGAAGCATGACCGGCCGATCCTGTTCCCCGACATCACCTACAGCTTCTACCCGGTGTATTGCGGGCTGTACGAAATCGCCCACCGCACGGTTCCGCTGACGGAATCGTTCGAGATCAAGATCGACGACTATCGCGTGCCCAACGGCGGGATCATCTTCCCCAATCCCAATGCGCCCACCGGGCGCCTGCTGGCGCTGAAAGAAATCGAGCGTCTGCTCGCCGGCAACCCGGATTCGGTGGTGGTGATCGATGAAGCCTATATCGACTTCGGCGGCGACTCGGCCGTCGGGCTGGTCGCGCGCTATCCGCAGCTGCTGGTGACGCGCACCCTCTCGAAATCACACGCGCTCGCAGGCCTGCGCGTCGGCTACGCCATCGGCCAGCGGCATCTGATTGAGGCGCTCAACCGGGTCAAGGACAGCTTCAATTCCTATCCGCTCGACCGCTTTGCCCAGGCCGGCGCGCTGGCTTCGATGGAAGACCGGGCCTATTTCGCGTCCATCTGCGCCAAAGTCGTGAGGACCCGCACCCGGCTGGTGTCGGACATGGAACAACTGGGCTTCGAGGTACTGCCTTCCAGCGCCAACTTCATTTTTGCCCGCCATCCGGCGCATGACGGCGCAGAACTGGCCGCTGCCCTGCGTGAACGCAGCATCGTCGTGCGCCATTTCAGGAATCCGGCCCGCATCGCGCCCTTCCTGCGCATCACCATCGGCACCGATGCGCAATGCGATGCGCTGCTTGCCGCGTTGAAAGCCATTGCAGCCTGCTAGAATCCGTTTACAGCCTTATTTTCCGACGCCATGCGTACCGCCCAAGTCACCCGCAACACCCTCGAGACCCGGATCACGGTCGGTCTCAACCTTGACGGCACCGGCATCGCCAAGCTTGCCACTGGCGTGCCCTTCCTCGATCACATGCTCGACCAGATCGCGCGCCATGGCCTGATCGACCTGGATGTCCAGGCGAAGGGCGACCTGCACATCGACGCCCACCACACCGTGGAAGATACCGGAATCACGCTGGGCCAGGCCTTCGCGCAGGCGCTCGGCGACAAGAAGGGCATCCGCCGCTACGGCCACGCCTACGTGCCGCTCGACGAGGCGCTGTCGCGCGTGGTGATCGACCTGTCGGGGCGGCCGGGGCTGGAATACCACGTCGATTACACGCGTGCGCGCATCGGCGAGTTCGACGTCGACCTGTTCCTCGAATTCTTTCGCGGCTTCGTCAACCACGCCGGGGTGACGCTGCACATCGACAACCTGCGCGGCATCAACGCGCACCACCAGGCCGAGACGATCTTCAAGGCCTTCGGCCGTGCGCTGCGCATGGCGGTGGAGGCCGACGCGCGCATGGGCGACGTGCTGCCGTCGACCAAGGGTGCACTATGATCGCAACGCGGATCATGGAGGGGGAACTGTGAGCGTCGACATCGCCGTCATCGACTACGGCATGGGCAACCTGCGCTCGGTGTCCAAGGCCATCGAGCACGTCGCGCCGGCGGCGAGCGTGGTCGTGACCTCCGACCCCGCGGTCATCGCCGAGGCGGGCCGCGTGGTGTTTCCGGGGCAGGGCGCGGCGCCCGACTGCATGCGCGAAATCGACGCGCGCGGCCTGCGTCAGGTGATCATCGACGCGGCCCGGAGCAAGCCCTTCCTCGGCATCTGCATGGGCATGCAGGTGCTGTTCGAGCACAGCGAGGAAGGCGATACCGCCTGTCTCGGCATCCTGCCGGGCACGGTGCAGCGCTTCCCGCGCGAAGCGATGCACGACGCCGCCGGCAACACGCTCAAGGTGCCGCACATGGGCTGGAACAACGTCCATCAGGCCATGCCGCATCCGTTGTGGGCCGGGATCGAGGAGGGCGAGCGCTTCTATTTCGTCCACAGCTATTTCGTGCAGCCGGCCACGCCCGAGGTGATCGCAGGTTTTTCGCATTATCCGTTCCCGTTCACCTGCGCCGTGGCATCGGGGAACATCTTTGCCGTCCAGTTCCATCCCGAGAAAAGCCAGAACACGGGTTTGACGCTGCTGGGCAATTTTGTAACCTGGAATCCGGGTGCGAGTGAAACCGCCTGTGATATGTCCGGCGCAGCCTGCGCCTAATTCTTACTCTGTACGACCCTGCTGATCAGCCATGTTAATTATTCCTGCGATCGACCTTAAAGACGGCCACTGCGTGCGCCTGGAACAAGGCGAAATGGACCGCGTCACCGTGTTTTCCGAGGATCCGGCCGCCACGGCGCGCCACTGGAAAGCGCAGGGCGCGCGCCGCCTGCATCTGGTCGATCTCAACGGCGCCTTTGCCGGCAAACCGGTCAACGGCGCCGCGATCCGCTCCATTGTCGACGCGGTGGGCGACGAGATGCCGGTGCAGCTCGGTGGCGGCATCCGCGACCTCGCCACCATCGAGCGCTATCTCGACGACGGCGTGCGCTACGTCATCATCGGCACCGCCGCGGTGAAGAATCCCGGCTTTCTGCACGAAGCCTGCGACGCCTTCCCCGGCCACGTGATGGTCGGGCTCGACGCCAGGGACGGCAAGGTCGCGGTCGAAGGCTGGTCCAAGCTGACTGGCCATGACGTGATCGACCTGGCCAAGCGCTTCGAGGGCTACGGCGTCGAGGCCGTCATCTACACCGACATCGGCCGCGACGGCATGCTGACCGGCGTCAACATCGAGGCCACCCAGCGGCTGGCACAGGCGCTGTCGATTCCGGTCATCGCCAGCGGCGGCGTCACCAATCTCGACGACGTCCGGGCACTGTCCACGGTAGCCAAGGACGGCATCATCGGCGCGATCACCGGCCGTGCCATCTATCAGGGCACGCTCGATTTCGCCGAGGCGCAGAAGCTCGCCGACGAACTGGCGGGCGGCGTGTTCGGCGTTTAATTCATGCTCGCAAAACGCATCATTCCCTGCCTCGACGTCACCAACGGCCGCGTGGTCAAGGGCGTCAATTTCGTCGAGCTGAAGGACGCCGGCGACCCGGTGGAGATCGCGCGCCGCTACAACGAGGCCGGCGCCGACGAGCTGACCTTTCTCGACATCACCGCGTCGTCCGACAATCGCGACCTGATCCTCCACATCATCGAGGCGGTCGCGTCCGAAGTGTTCATTCCGCTGACGGTGGGTGGCGGCGTGCGTGCGGTGGGCGACGTGCAACGTCTGCTCAACGCCGGCGCCGACAAGGTCAGCATCAACACCTCCGCAGTCAGCAACCCGCAGCTGGTGAAGGATGCGTCCGATCGCTACGGCAGCCAGTGCATCGTGGTCGCGATCGATGCCAAGCGCGTCGGCGACCACTGGGAAGTCTTCACCCACGGCGGCCGCACTCCCACCGGCCTCGACGCGATCGAGTGGGCAAAGAAAATGGAGAGCCTGGGCGCAGGCGAACTGCTGCTTACCTCGATGGACCGCGACGGCACCAAGAGCGGCTTCGACCTGGAGTTGACTCGCGCGATTTCCGACGCGGTGGACATTCCCATCATCGCCAGCGGCGGCGTCGGCACCCTGCAGCATCTGGTCGACGGCGTGCGCGAGGGCCGCGCCGATGCGGTGCTGGCGGCGAGCATCTTCCACTTCGGCGAATACGGCATCGACGAAGCCAAGCGCTTCATGAAGCAGCACGGCATCGAGGTACGCCTGTGAGCGACTGGCTCGACGCCGTGAAGTGGGATGCGCGGGGTCTCGTTCCCGCGATCGCGCAGGACGCCGCCACCGGCGAAATCCTGATGGTGGCCTGGATGAACCGCGAGGCGCTGGAGGAAACCGCGCGCACGCTGCATGGTGTGTATTTTTCCCGCTCGCGCAACAAGCTGTGGCGCAAGGGCGAAGAGTCGGGCCACGTGCAGAATGTCAGGGAAATCCGGCTGGATTGCGACAACGACGTGGTGTTGCTGAAAATCGAACAATTGGGTGGCATCGCCTGTCATACTGGACGACGTTCCTGTTTCTTCCAGAAGCTGGAGAATGACCGCTGGGTGGCGACCGACCCGGTGCTGAAGAACCCCGACGAGATCTACCGCACATGAGCGACATCCTCGACCGCCTCGCCGAAACGCTGGAAGCGCGCAAGCAGGCGTCGCCCGACAGTTCCTATGTCGCCAGGCTCTACGCCAAGGGGACCGACGCCATCCTGAAAAAGATCGGTGAGGAGGCGACCGAGACCGTGATGGCGGCGAAGGACGACCAGCCCGAAAAGATCATCTACGAAGTCGCCGATTTGTGGTTTCATACCCTGGTGCTGCTGGCATACAAGGGACTGAAACCGGCGGATGTGCTGAACGAACTGGCGCGGCGCGAGGGCCTGTCCGGGCTGGCTGAAAAGGCAAATCGAGATGAATGACTGCATCTTCTGCAAAATCGTTGCCGGCGACATCCCGTCCGGCAAGGTTTACGAAGACGACGAGGTTCTGGCGTTTCACGACATCCATCCGTTTGCGCGAGTCCACTTTCTGATCATTCCGAAAGCGCACATCGCAACATTGTCCGACTGCATGCCGGAGCATCAGGCTCTTCTGGGCAGAATGCTGCTGCTGGCGCCGCGTCTGGCGAAGGAGCAGGGGCTCGACACCGGCTTCAAGACGCTGATCAACACCGGACGCGGTGGCGGTCAGGAGGTGTTCCACATTCACGTTCACGTATTTGGCGGAGGCGATCCCGCCAGGCGCAGTTAAATCGAGAGGAGAAACATCATGGGCAGCTTTAGCATCTGGCATTGGTTGATCGTTCTGGTAATCGTGCTGCTGATTTTCGGCACCAAGAAGCTGCGCAACATCGGCAGCGATCTGGGCGGCGCGGTCAAGGGGTTCAAGGAGGGCATGCGGGAAGATGCACCGAAATTGAGCGACAAGGATGAGACCGGGCACACCATCGATGCCGAAGTGAAAGACAAGCACCATTCCTGAGTGGGCGGCACGGGAAGTGCAAGGCCAGTCGTTTGGCCGATCCCTTCCTTGCCCCGGAATCCTGACACACAGCACCTCAATATGTTCGATATCGGATTCTCTGAACTGGTCGTCATCGGCGTGGTCGCGCTGATCGTCATCGGCCCCGAGCGGCTGCCCAAGGTCGCGCGTACGGCAGGGCATCTGTATGGCCGCTTGCAGCGTTACGTGTCGTCGGTCAAATCGGACATCAGCCGCGAAATCCAGCTGGACGAAATCCGCCGGGCCGGGCAGAGTTTCAAGGAATCGGTCGAGTCGGCGGCGTCGGGCGTCGAGCAGCAGGCCACGGTGGTGGACAACTATTTGCGCAACGAGGCAAGCAACGTCAAGCAGGCGGTGACGGCGAGCGTGGCGGGCGAGGGACAGGCTCCCGCTGCGGAGCCGGCCAGACCGATCGAAACGGAACCCTCGCCGCAGCAGAGCCTGCCGCTGGATGAGCCGGACCAGAATACCGCGCGTGTCCCATCGGCCGGTGTGGAAACCGCTCGCAGCGGAAGCCCGGATAAATCCGCATGAGCGAAGCCGAAGACACGTTCATCTCGCATCTCATTGAAATGCGCGACCGGCTGCTGCGCGCGGTGATTGCGGTTGTGCTCATTTTCATCTGTCTGTTCCCGTGGGCGCAGGACATTTATGCGCTCCTCGCCCGGCCGTTGCTGGCGGCGCTGCCGAAGGGCGGGCAGATGATCGCCACCGAAATCACCACGCCGTTCTTCGTGCCGATGAAGGTCACCATGATGGCCGCTTTCCTGCTGGCCTTGCCGTGGGTGTTCTACCAGGCCTGGGCCTTCGTGGCGCCGGGACTGTACCAGCATGAAAAGCGCCTCGGCGTGCCGCTGGTGATTGCCAGCGTCATCCTGTTCGTGACGGGCATGGCGTTCGCCTATTTTCTGGTGTTCCCGCTCGTGTTCCATTTCATTGTCAGCGTCACGCCCACGGGCGTGGCGGTGATGACCGACATCGGCAAATACCTCGATTTCGTGCTGACCATGTTCATGGCGTTCGGCATCACGTTCCAGGTTCCCATCGCGGTGGTGCTGCTGGTGAAAATGGGCATGGTTTCGGTCGCCAGGCTGCGCGAAATCCGGCCGTATGTCATTGTCGGGGCATTTGTCATCGGCGCGATCTTTACCCCCCCCGACGTCGTCTCGCAGTTCATGCTGGCGACGCCGCTGTGGGTGCTGTATGAGCTGGGGATCATCGTGGCTGCGCTGATCAGCAAACCCCGTCCCGAATCCGGGTCGGATTATGTGCCGATGTCCGGCGCCGACATGGATGACGAACTCGACCGTATCGAAGCGGCGCAATCCGAAGCGGAACCGCCCAAGCCAAAGTGATGCACACTTCCGGTGCGCAATATTCGAAAATGCACCAGTATGGTGCCATTGGCGCACCCGGTAAATCAGTTATTCTATAAAAATCAGGGATCTGGACGGCAGGAACGCGGCTTGCTTGCATCAGCCGGCATTCTATTGGGAGTCGGCATGGAAGCATTGAAAACAGGCAGTGATGTGTTGTTCGTATTGCTGGGCGGCATCATGGTGTTGGCCATGCATGCGGGGTTTGCCTTTCTCGAACTCGGCACGGTGCGCAAGAAGAATCAGGTCAATGCCCTGGTCAAGATCATCACCGACTTCTCGGTTTCCACCATTGCCTATTTTTTCATCGGCTACAGCATCGCCTACGGCATCAGCTTCTTTTCCAGCGCCGAGGTCTTGTCGGCAAAAAACGGCTACGACCTGGTCAAGTTCTTTTTCCTGCTGACATTTGCGGCAGCCATTCCGGCAATCGTGTCGGGCGGCATCGCCGAGCGTGCGCGCTTCAGCCCGCAACTGGCGGCCACCTTCGCACTGGTCGGGCTGGTTTACCCTTTCTACGAAGGCATAGTCTGGAATGGCAACTACGGCATCCAGGACTGGCTCGCGGCCAGCGTCGGCGCCAGATTCCATGACTTCGCCGGATCGGTGGTCGTGCATGCCGTGGGGGGCTGGATCGCGTTGCCTGCGGTGCTGCTGCTGGGCGCGCGGCGCGGGCGCTACACCAAGGACGGCATGATCTCGGCGCACCCGCCGTCCAACATCCCGTTTCTGGCGCTCGGCGCGTGGATCCTGACGGTGGGCTGGTTCGGCTTCAACGTGATGTCGGCGCAACTGATCGAGGCGGTGTCGGGGCTGGTGGCGGTGAATTCGCTGATGGCGATGGTGGGCGGCACGCTGGCTGCACTGGTGGTCGGTCGCAACGACCCGGGCTTCATCCATAACGGCCCGCTGGCGGGTCTGGTGGCCGTGTGCGCGGGTTCGGACCTGATGCATCCCCTCGGTGCCCTGGCCACCGGTGCGATTGCCGGCGCGTTGTTCGTGTGGATGTTCATGGTGACGCAGAACAAGTGGAAGATCGACGATGTGCTCGGCGTATGGCCCTTGCATGGACTGTGCGGCGCGTGGGGCGGGATTGCTGCCGGTATTTTTGGCGCCAAGGCGCTGGGCGGCATTGGCGGCGTCAGCCTGGCGGCACAGCTGATCGGCACGCTGGGAGGCGTGGCCATTGCGACACTCGGCAGTCTGGTGGTGTACGGCATCCTGAAGCAGGTCGTGGGCCTGCGGCTGGACCCTGAATCCGAATTCAACGGCGCCGATCTCAGCATCCATAAAGTGTCGGCTACGGCCGAACGCGAGACCAACTGGTAGTCGACCTAGTTTTTCTGCTTCTGCTTTAGATATCGTCTGCGCTCGACGCGCAGTTGTTCGAGCTGGCGATCGATTTCGACCACGTCCGGATGTCGCCTGGTGTATTTGGTCAGGAGCACGGTTCGCTTGACGCGCAGTTCAACCATCTTTTTGTCGAGGCCTGCAAGGTAGGCGTCCGATTCGCTGGGTGCGGCCGCGCCTGCGGTTTCATCGGAGCGGGATGAGGCCGGCGTGTTTTCGGCGGGCTTCCCCGCGGGCGGAGGCGCGGTATTTTGCACGAGGGCAGGCGCCGCTTCCGGGGGCGAGGGCAGGAAGTGTTCGATCACGATGATGCCAAGCCCGATCAGCAGGAATACGGCCACAGGCGTGCCGAATGCCAGCACCGGGAGCATGCGCGACACACGGCTGGAAGGCAAGGGTGCGGGCGTGGATGGGGCGGCGGGGATCAACGCATGGAAGGCGCCGGCCACGGTGCGTGCATCCGGCCGGGCTTCCGGCCTTTTGTTCAGCATGTGCGACAACAGACTGGCCACACCCGCAGGAAGTTGGGGACGCAGGGTCGAAGCGGGTACCGGCGCTTCATTGATGACGCGATACACGATCATCGGCAAGCTGTCGCCATCGAAGGCGTAGCGGCCGGTAAGCATTTCGTACAGGACGGCGCCCAGCGAGAAAATATCGGAGCGCCCGTCCAGGTCGCGTCCCATCGCCTGCTCCGGCGACATGTAACGCGGCGAGCCGAGAATTTGCCCGATTGCGGTACGGTCGCTGTTGACGAGATGCGCGATGCCGAAATCGGTCAGTTTGATGCGCCCGCGCCGGCCGGTCACGACGACGTTGGCGGGCTTGATGTCGCGATGGATTACGCCATGCTCGTGGGCGAACGCCAGCGCCTCGGCCATCTGCATGGCGGTGTCGAGCGCCAGATCCAGTGGCATCGGCCCCTTGTTCATGAGATCGCGCAGCGTCGTCCCGGGCAGATACTCCATGGCGATATAGGCGAGCCCGTCGGCTTCGCCTACGTCGTAGATGGTCACGATATTGGGATGCGACAGACGGCCGGCGCTCTGCGCTTCGCGCAGAAATCGCGCTTCGGCGTCGGCACCTTCCTGCTGCAACTGCGCGATGGGGACCGTCTTGATGGCCACCGTCCGCTCGATCAGCGGATCGCGCGCCCGGTGGACCGTGCCCATCGCACCCTGGCCGATTTCGTCGAGGATTTCGTAGCGGCCGATTTTTGTCACGGCTGGAACGTCAGGTCTGGCATTCCACAATCTGCCCGCGTACCGCGCGGCTGTCCGCACCCATCAGATACAGGTACCAGGGCATCAGGTCGTCGACGCTGGGCAGGGTCTCGGGCGCAAGCCCGGGATGGGTACGCGAGCGCAGCGTGGTCGCCACCTGGCCGGGAATCAGGGTATTGAAGCGCAGGTTCTCGTCCGAACTGAGTTCGTCGGCCCAGATGCGGGTGAGCGTTTCCAGACCCGATTTCGCCACCGCATAGCCGCCCCAGTAGGCGCGGGGCTGGTGGCCATGGGTTTCGCCGGTGAATACGACCGACGCGTCAGGGGCCTGCTGCAGCAGCGGCAGGCAGGCGCGGGTGAGCGCGAATGGGGCAATCAGGTTGACGCGCATCAGCGTTTGCCATTGCTCCAGCGTTTGCAGGTGCAGCGGGGTGAGGTTGTAGAACTGGTGCGCGCTGTGCAGCAGACCGTCAAGACGCTTCAGGTGGTGCGTGACGGTGCCGGCGAGCGTTTCCAGGCTGCGGTCGTCGGCCACCGCAAGGTCATACGGAAACATGGCGGGCTCGGGTCCGCCGGCGGCGACGATTTCGTCGTAGACGGCTTCGAGTCTGGCCTCATCACGTGCGAGCAGGGCGACGGTGGCGCCATGGCGGGCAAACGCGAGGCTGGCGGCACGGCCGAGGCCGGAACTGGCGCCGGTGACGAGAATGACGCGGCCTGCGAGCAGGTCGGGGCGGGGGAGATAGTCTTTCATGGCTGTTCAAGTAAGGAGCCGGCCGATTGTACTCCGCTCCGCGTTGCACTTTCGAGCGTGGCGGGATAAGGCCCGGCGGTGTAATCGCCCGCCAGGAAAATGCGCGGGTGCGGAGTGCGGACAGAGGGACGTGCCATGTCAGGCACGCAACGATAGGTAGCCTGCTTTTCGACAATGCGCTTGCGCCAGCGCGTTGGGCCGGGGTCAACGATCCTTCGCAGCTGCGCTTCGGCCTGATCCAGCCAGTCGGGGGGCAGGTTCGTCGCGGCGCTGGCCACAAGCGCCAGCAGGCCTGCCTGGCCGTGGCTTTGGCCGCGATCGAACACAAATTGCGCCGGGCCATCCGTCAGGGCTAATAGCGGCTTGGGCAGCCGAAAATCCGGATCGCATTGCAGGTATGCCGTGGCGACGGGTTCGTATCGATAACCTGCCATCGCCTGGCCGACCGGCTCTAGCGCGGGCACCTGCATCGCCAGCGCAGGCAGGTGCTGCGGTGCCACGGCGAGGATGGCGTGGCTGTAGCTGGCGGTTTCGTCACGCGTACCCAGCATGACCGCATCCCGGGTGGCATCAAGTGTGGTCACGCGGCAGGCCAGTCGCACATCGCCACCGAGCGCGATCACCCGCGCGGCGGCCGGTGCGGGCAACAGTGCGGTCAGGTCGCAGCGCGGCAGCACGAAGTCGCTGTGGTGGGTGCGACCGCCGAACGCGGCACGGATTACATTGCGGAACACCCGGGCGCTGGCCATCTCGGGCGGCGTGTTGAGCGCGGACACGCACAGCGGATGCCACAGCATATTGCGCAGTTTTTCCGGCTGGCTGCGGGTAAGCTGGCTGACAGTCAGTCGATCCGGCATTTCCACGTTACTCAGCAAGGCATGCGCCCAGCGTATGGCGGCCAGCTTGTCGCGCCAACGCAATCCCCGTGCGCCCAGCAGTCCTGCCAGCACGTGCAGCGGTGCCGGAAGGCGCGGGCAGGCGAGGCTGAAATCCGGTGGCTGGTCGAGGGCGAGCGGAAGGCGCCACAAGCCGTCCTGCGTGGCGGCGGGATGCAGGCGCTCGATCAGTTGCAGGGTCTGGCCGTAAGCACCGAGCAGGATGTGCTGGCCGTTGTCGAGCGGCTGGCCGTCGAGTTCGACCGCGCGGGCGCGGCCGCCGAGGGTGCGGCTGGCCTCGAACAGCGTGACGGCCACGCCGGCCTCGGCCAGCGTCAGCGCGGCGGCGCAGCCGGCCCAGCCGCCGCCGACAACCGCGACACGGCGTTCTTGCAGAACCTTCGTCATGGAAACAGCCAGGTCTTGCTGGCGAGCCACAGCTTGCGCAGCGGCGTGAGTGAGACGCGGGCGCGCAACACGGGAAACCCGGAGCGGCGAAGTTCGTCCAGCAAGGTGCGGTAGATCGCCGCCATGACCAGTCCGGGGCGTTGCGCGCGGCGCGCACGGGCGGGCAACGCGGCGAATGCGCGGTCGTAACAGGCAAGGGCGCGCTCGTACTGGAAGTGCATCAGCGCCTGAAACTCGGGCGTGTCGCGTCCGTTCAGCAGATCGGCTTCGCGAACGCCGAATCGCGCCAGTTCGTCCAGCGGCAGATAGATGCGCCCGCGCCGCGCGTCTTCGCCGACGTCGCGGATGATGTTGGTGAGCTGGAACGCCAGCCCCAGTTCGTGCGCGTAGCGGCGGATGTCGCGGTCGTCTTCGGTGCGTGCGCCGTCGAAGATCGCCGCCGCGATCTCGCCCACCACGCCGGCGACGCGATAGCAGTAGAGGTTGAGCGACTTGAAGTCGGGATAGCGCACGTGATCGAGGTCCATCGCCATGCCGTCGACGATTTCCAGCAGCAGCGCCGGCGGGATCGCGTGTCCCGGCGACGTGTCGGCGAGCGCGCGCGTCGCCGGATGTTCCGGCGCGCCGGCGGCGAAGCGGGCGATTTCGGCGCGCCACCAGTCGAGCTTGGCCTCGGCCACCTGGCGCTCATGGCATTCATCCACCACGTCGTCGAGTTCACGACACAGCGCGTAGAACGCAGTGATCGCATGCCGCGTATCCGGCGGCAGGAAGACGAAGCTGTAATAGAAGCTGGAACCGCTCGCGGCGGCGCGTTCCTGGCAGTACTGGTGGGCGTCCATGTCAGTGAAGGCTGCGAGCGAGCATGAAAATCCAGTCCTTCTTGGTCAGTACCGGGCGGTTGTGGAATACGCAGCCGGGATCGGCATGCAGTTTGCGCAGGATCGCTTCGCCGCCGCGGATGGTCACGCGCAGCTCCAGTCCGATGCGGCCCTTGAGCGCGCGGCCGAGCGGGGCGCCGGCCTGAAGCAGTTTTCGCGTACGCTCGATCTGCTTGTGCATCATCATGTGCCACAGGCCGTGCGTGTCGCCCTGGGCGATCTGTGATTCATTGACGCGGTGCGCGGCCAGCTCGTCCTGCGGCAGATAGATGCGGTCCTTCTGGTAATCCACCGCAATGTCCTGCAGGAAGTTGATGAGCTGCAGGCTGCTGCAGATGGCGTCGGAGTAGGCCAGATGGCGCGGGTCGTGGTCGCCGTAAAGATGCAGCATCAGGCGTCCCACGGGGTTGGCCGAGCGGCGGCAGTAGTCCATGATTTCGCCGAAGTTTGCGTAACGCTTTTTTTCCACGTCCTGCGCGAAAGCGGAGAGCAGGTCGCGAAACGGTGCGAGCGGAATGGCGTGCGCGCGAATCGCGGCAGCGAGCGGGCCGAACACCGGATCGGCCGGCGTGTCGCCGCGCGCGATGCGATCCAGTTCAACGTTGTAGGCCGCCAGTTGGCTCAGTCGCGCTTCCGGGGGCGCATCTCCTTCGTCGGCAATATCGTCCGCGCCGCGGGCAAACCGGTAGATGGCTTCCACCGGGCGGCGCAGCCGTTTGGGCAGCAGCCAGGACGCAACAGGGAAGTTTTCGTAATGATCGACCGGCACCGGCAATAAAAAACGGAATGGGAATAATGACTTAGGCGGGATGCCGGGCGGGCTTGGGTGACAGCATCGCTTTGATTATATTACACTTATCGGTTGATGGTTTTGCGGCCGAGCCGCGAGAGTGGCGGAATTGGTAGACGCACTGGATTTAGGTTCCAGCG
>JAJZRE010000014.1 GCA_021802945.1 Pseudomonadota bacterium | reverse complement strand
CTGTCGGGCGGCGAGAAGCGCCGCGTCGCGCTGTGCCAGCTGCTCTTGTCCAATCCCGACATGCTGCTGCTCGACGAGCCGACCAACCACCTCGACGCCGAGTCGGTCGACTGGCTGGAACAATTTCTCGTCCGCTACCCCGGCACCGTGGTGGCGGTGACGCACGACCGCTACTTCCTCGACAACGCCGCCGAATGGATCCTCGAGCTCGACCGCGGCCACGGCATCCCGTGGAAGGGCAACTACACCAGCTGGCTGGAGCAGAAGGAGGCGCGGCTGGAGACCGAGGCCAGGCAGGAAGCGGCGCGGATCAAGACGATGAAGCACGAGCTCGAATGGGTGCGGCAGAATCCCAAGGCGCGCCAGGCCAAGTCGAAGGCGCGCCTGGCGCGCTTCGAGGAATTGAACTCGGCCGAATACCAGAAGCGCAACGAGACGCAGGAAATCTTCATCCCGGTCGGCGAGCGCCTGGGCGACAAGGTCATCGACTTCCACAACGTGTCGAAGTCCTTCGGCGACCGCCTGCTGATCGACAACCTGAGCTTTTCCGTGCCGCCCGGCGCCATTGTCGGCATCATCGGCCCCAACGGCGCCGGCAAGTCGACCTTCTTCAGGATGATCACCGGCCTGGAAAAACCGGACGCAGGCGTTGTCGAAATCGGCCAGACGGTGAAGCTCGCCTACGTCGACCAGAGCCGCGACGCGCTGGCAGCCGACAAGACCGTGTTCGACGAAATCGCCGAGGGCCGCGACATCCTCACCGTCGGCCGCTACGAAACGCCGTCGCGCGCCTACATTGGGCGCTTCAACTTCAAGGGCGGTGACCAGCAGAAACGGGTCGGCAATCTCTCCGGTGGCGAACGCGGGCGCCTGCATCTGGCGAAGACCCTGATTTCCGGCGGCAACGTGCTGCTGTTGGACGAACCGTCGAACGACCTCGACGTGGAAACGCTGCGCGCGCTGGAAGACGCGCTGCTGGAATTCGCCGGCTGCGTGCTGGTGATCTCGCACGACCGCTGGTTCCTCGACCGCATCGCCACCCACATCCTCGCCTTCGAGGGCGACTCGCAGGTGGTGTTCTTCCCCGGCAACTACCAGGAATACGAGGCCGACAAGAAGAAGCGCCTGGGCGAGGAGGGCGCCAAGCCCAGGCGCATCCGCTACAAGCCGATCAGCCGTTAGCCTTTGCAAGCAATGATGGATAACCCGCCCCGAGGTCGACTATGACGCACGAATCACGGATTGCCCTGTTAATTGATGCCGACAATAGCCCAGCCAGCAAAATAGATGAAATACTCGACGAACTGGCCAATTATGGTGTCATCAACATACGGCGCGCCTATGGGGATTGGAAAAGCAGGCATCTGAATGCGTGGGAAGAAGTGCTCCATGAATACGCGATCCAGCCCATTCAGCAGTTTGCTTATACCAAGGGAAAGAACGCTACCGATTCCGCGATGATTATCGACGCGATGGATCTGCTTTACACAAAGCAACTGGATGGGTTCGGAATTGTCTCAAGCGATTCGGATTTCACGCCTCTGGTGATGCGCATCCGTGCCAATGGCCTGAAGGTATTTGGTTTTGGCGAGAAAAAGACGCCGTCGCCATTTGTCAGTGCATGTTCCAAGTTTCTCTATCTGGAAACCCTGGGGGTGCCAGTTGAGACCGACGTTAAGGTTGCGACAGCGGCTGATACTGACAGTGTCGTTTCTCCGCTACCCAAGACAACCACAGTTCGCTTAAGTGCCAAGGAGCTCAAGAGCGACACTCGTCTGGTTAATTTGTTGCGCAAGGCTGTCGAGGCCGGGGCGGATGACGAAGGATGGGCCGGCTTGGGAGCCGTTGGCCAACATATATCAAAGCAGGCTTCGTTCGACTCTCGCAACTACGGCTACGCCAAGCTCAAGGATCTGTACCAGGCGATCGGCCTGTTCGACATTCAGACCAAGGACAAGGGGGTCTATGTGCGCGACAAACGCTCGGCGCAACGGCCACCGGCCAGTGCCGCACAATAAGATCTGACGTCAGATATCAACTGACCATGATTCTCGATTCACTGAGCCAGGCTGATCGTTATCTCGGATTGCATTCGCTGTTTCCGCGCGCCTTCGGATTCCTGCGCAACACCGACCTGAAGGCGCTCGCGCCCGGCAAGCATGTGATACAGGATGAGCAGCTGTTCGTGATTGCCGAAGCGTGCGCCGGACGGACCCGAGCAGAAGCGAAGCTGGAATGCCATCGCCGTTACATCGACATCCAACTGGTGCTCGAAGGCGTCGACGAGATGGGCTGGAAGCCGGTGGCTGCGTGCGGGGATCCGGCGACGGATTACGATGCCGCACGCGATATCCGGTTTTTCAACGACGCACCGTCGAGCTGGATCGCCACGCCGCCGGGGTCGTTCTGCCTGTTTTTCCCCGAGGATGCGCACGCGCCGCTGGTGAGCGGAGGCTTGATCCGCAAGGTGGTGATGAAAATCGCGGTCTGATCAGTAGTGCGGCGGGATCTCGTCGCGGGGCGTGCGCGACTCGTCCGGCCGCACGTCCTGCAGCTGCCGGTGGAGCAGGCGAAGCTGCTCCTGCAACAGATCGATCCGGGCCTGCTGGCGGACCACGGTCTGGTTCAGCGTTTCGAGCAGGTCCTCGGCGAAGGCGAGCTTGGTCTCGAGTTCGGTCAGGCGGGCTTGTGTCCAAGCCGCAAGGCTGTCGGGTAATTCGATCATGGCGCGGGCGCTTTCAGAAGAGGCGTGACCAGTTTCTCCAGCCGGCCGTAATACACCTGCCCGGCGATCTTGTGGCGGATGTGGCCGTCGGCGTCGAGGATGAACGAGGTCGGCACACGGGTGACGCTGCCGAACGCCGCGGCCACCGAAGCGTTGGTCGGTGCCGCCGGGAGGGCATAGCCCTTGTCCTTCATCCAGGCGGCGATCTTGTCCGGCGGGTCGTCGACGCTGATCGATACGACCTCGACCCCCTTGTCGCGGTAGTCGTGCCAGAACGCGTCGATTACCGGTTTCTCCTTGCGGCAATACGGGCACCAGGTCGCCCAGAAGTTCACCAGCACGACCTTGCCCTTGAGCGTGTCGCCACCCAGCGTGCGGCCGTCGGTCAGCGTGACCTGCCACGGCGGCACGGCACGATTCTCGTCGCTGACCTCGGCCGGCGGGCGAAACCACAGCCAGGCGATCAAACCCAGTAAAATCAGGGTCAGCGGACTCGGTGTCCATTTTTTTACGAAGGCGCGTCTATCCATGCTGTGGCTGAAGTCGTTTCATATCGTGATGGTGGTCAGCTGGTTCGCCGGGCTGTTCTATCTGCCGCGCATCTTCGTCAACCTGGCGATGGAAACCAACGAAGCCGCCTATGACCGCCTGCTGCTGATGGCGCGCAAATTGTATCGGTTCGTCACGCCCATCATGTGGCTGACGCTGGTTACCGGCGTCTGGCTGTGGCTGGCGTACTGGCGGCCGACCATGGGCTGGCTATGGCTCAAGCTCGCGCTGGTGGCCGGGCTGGTGGGATATCACCACGTCTGCAAGAAGCTGCTGCGCGCATTCGCAGCCAGACAGAACACCAAATCGCATGTTTGGTTCCGCTGGTTCAATGAAATCCCGGTGATCGTGCTGCTGGTCGTGGTATTGCTGGTGGTGCTGAAGCCTTTTTAAGAAAGTCCCGTTTGAAACCCGAATCCCGTCGTACCAAAACGCCGCATTCCGTTCGTCCCGAGCGTGAGGCGCTGCCGCCAGCCAGCCACTTTGCCACTTGCCCGCGCGGCCTGGAAGCCTTGCTTGAAACCGAACTCGCCGCGGCCGGTGCGCAGGTGGTACGCCAGGTGCCCGCCGGTGTGCTGTTCATGGCCGATGCCGCCGCAGAAATGCGCGCCAACCTGACCTCGCGCATCGCCACCCGTATCCTGCGCAAGGTCGGATTCACCCGCTACCGCAAGGAGGAGCACATCTACCGCGCCGCGCTCGACCTGCCGTGGCCGGAGTGGTTCGACGTCAAGAAGACCATCGCGGTCAAGGTCGGCGCGCAGAACGCGCCGCTGAAGAGCCTCAACTTCATCACGCTGAAAATCAAGGACGCCATCTGCGACCGCTTCCGCGAGGAAACCCGCGAACGGCCCAGCGTCGACCCCTCTGCGCCCGACGTGCCGGTGTATGCCTTCTTCACCCCGGACGCGGTGACCTTCTACCTCGACACCAGCGGCGAGCCGCTCTTCAAGCGCGGCTTCAAGCGCGAGGCGAGCGCGGCGTCGATCAAGGAAAACCTCGCCGCCGGGCTGCTCATGCTGTCGGGCTGGGAACCCGGCACCCCGCTGCTCGACCCGATGTGCGGCGCCGGCACCCTCCTGCTCGAAGCGGCCGACATGGCATTGAACCGCGCGCCGGGACGCGGGCGGCACTTCGCCTTCGAGCACTACCGCGACTTCGACGCGGCGCTGTGGAAGCGCATCAAGGTCGAGGCGCAGGCGCAGGAGAAGCCGCTGACGCACCTGCCGATCTTTGGCGCCGACCAGGACCGCTGGGTGCTCGACAAGGCGCGCAACAACCTCGCCGGCGCAGGCTATGCCGATGCCATCGAACTGAAGGTATCCGACGTGCTCGATCTGAAGGCGCCGACGCCCGCCGGCACCATCGTCACCAACCCGCCCTACGGCGAGCGGCTGGGCGAGGCCGAGGATCTGGCCGACTGGTATCCGCGGCTGGGCGACTGGCTGAAGCAGAATTTCGCCGGCTGGGAGGCGTGGATCATTTCCGGCGACCCGCTGCTGCCGAAGCTGATCGGGCTGAAAGCGAGCCGCCGCATCCCGCTGTTCAACGGGCCGATCGAGACGCGGTTCATGCAGTACAAGCTGATCGCGGGGCCGATGCGGCCGAAAAAGGCGTCCGACAGCGCGGTCTGAGCGATGCCGATGAAAACGGGGTGCCAGGCCCCCCGTTTTCATCGGCTGGAAGGCATCAGACGATATCGAGGTGGTCCAGCCCCGCCATCATGTCGCGACCCTTGGCCTCCTGGCCGTGCAGCTTGATCTGCAGGCGCAGGTCGTTGAGGCTGTCGGCGTTCCTCAGCGCGTCCTCGTAGGAAATCATGCCCGCCTCGTAGAGGTCGAACAGCGACTGGTCGAAGGTCTGCATCCCCAGTTCGCGCGATTTCGCCATGATTTCCTTGATCTCGTGCACCTGGCCCTTGAAGATCAGGTCGGCGATCAGCGGCGAGTTGAGCAGGATTTCGACCGCGGCGATGCGGCCGTTGGTGCCTTTCCGCGGGATCAGGCGCTGCGAGATGAAGGACTTCAGGTTCAGCGACAGGTCCATCAGCAGCTGATCGCGCTTCTCCTCGGGGAAGAAGTTGATGATGCGGTCGAGCGCCTGGTTGGCGCTGTTGGCGTGCAGCGTCGACAGGCACAGGTGGCCGGTCTCGGCGAACGCGATGGCGTATTCCATGGTGTCGCGGTCGCGGATTTCGCCGATCAGGATGACGTCGGGCGCCTGCCGCAGCGTGTTCTTCAGCGCGGAGAACCAGGTGTCGGTGTCGATGCCGACCTCGCGCTGGGTGATGATCGATTTCCGGTGCTCGTGCACGTATTCGATCGGGTCCTCGACCGTGATGATGTGGTCGCAGGCGTTTTCGTTGCGGTAGCCCACCATCGCCGCCAGCGAGGTCGATTTGCCGGTGCCGGTGCCGCCGACGAAGATCACCAGTCCGCGCTTGATCATCGCGACGTCGCGCAGGATCGGCGGCAGGTTGAGGTCTTCCATCTTCGGGATCCTGGTGTTGATCGTCCGCATGACGACGCCGACACGCCCCTGCTGCACGAAGACGTTGACGCGGAAGCGGCCGATCTCGGGCGGGCTGATCGCGAAGTTGGATTCGTTGGTGGCCTCGAAGTCCTTCCACTGCCGCTCGTTCATGATCGAGCGCGCCAGTTCGCTGGTGTGCGCGGGGGTGAGGCTCTGGTTCGACACCGGGGTGATCTTGCCGTCGACCTTGATCGCGGGCGGGAAGCCGGCGGTGAGAAACAGGTCGGACGCATTTTTCGCCAGCATCAGACGCAACAAATCGTGGACGGTTTTTTCAGCGTTCATCGTTCAATCCTCAACCCAAGAATGCGTCTTTGTTCTGCGCGGCGGCGCGTGCCACGCTCGATGCGATGACGTTGCGCCGGACCAGCTCCTGCAGGTTCTGGTCGAGCGTCTGCATGCCGATGTTGCCGCCGGTCTGGATCGCCGAATACATCTGCGCGACCTTGTTCTCGCGGATCAGGTTGCGGATGGCCGGCGTGCCGATCATGATTTCGTGCGCGGCGACGCGGCCGGCGCCGTCCTTGGTTTTCAGGAGCGTCTGCGAGATCACCGCGCGCAGGGATTCGGACAGCATGGAACGGACCATCTCCTTCTCGGCCGCCGGAAACACGTCGACCACGCGGTCGATGGTCTTGGCGGCCGACGAGGTATGCAGGGTGCCGAATACCAGGTGGCCGGTTTCGGCGGCGGTCAGCGCGAGGCGGATCGTTTCCAGGTCGCGCAATTCGCCGACCAGGATGACGTCCGGGTCTTCCCGCAGCGCCGAACGCAGCGCATTGGCGAACGACAGCGTGTGAGGTCCGACTTCGCGCTGGTTGATCAGGCACTTCTTGCTCTGGTGCACGAATTCGATCGGGTCCTCGACGGTGAGGATGTGCCCGTACTGGTTTTCGTTGACGTAGTCCATCATCGCCGCGAGCGTGGTCGACTTGCCCGAGCCGGTCGGCCCGGTCACCAGCACGATGCCGCGCGGCTGGTCGGAGATTTCCTTGAAGATCGGCGGTGCGTTGAGCTCTTCCAGCGTCAGCACCTTGGACGGAATCGTCCGGAACACCGCGCCGGCGCCATACTGCTGGTTGAAGGCATTGACGCGGAAACGCGCCAGCGAGGGAATCTCGAACGAGAAGTCGATTTCCAGCGTTTCCTCGTATGCCTTGCGCTGGCTGTCGTTCATGATGTCGTACACCATGCGGTGCACGTCCTTGTGGTCCATCGGCGGCAGGTTGATCCGGCGAATGTCGCCGTTGACCCGGATCATCGGCGGCAGGCTCGACGACAGGTGCAGGTCGGACGCCTTGTTCTTGACGGAAAAAGCCAGCAGTTCGGAAATATCCACGCGTGCCTCGTTCAGTGTTGGATGGGGTTTTGTCAGATAATAACCACTATGGATAACGGCCCTGAAGCGCACAAACTTGAGATTGGCATGCCTTCGCGCGACAGCACGGCAGAAGCGCGTTTGCGTGTTGTGCGGGCACGGATCGCGCGTGCCGCGATCGCGGCGGGGCGCGATCCGGCAGGGGTGTGCCTGCTGGCGGTCAGCAAGACCTTCGGGGCGGCGGCCGTGCGCGACCTGGCCGCTTGCGGCCAGCACGAATTCGGCGAGAATTACCTGCGGGAAGCGCTGGACAAGCAGGCGGCCCTGCGCGATCTGCCGCTGATGTGGCATTTCATCGGACCGATCCAGAGCAACAAGACGCGGGCGATCGCCGAACATTTCAGCTGGGTGCACGGCGTCGACCGGGTGAAAATCGCCGAGCGCCTGTCCGCCCAGCGCCCGGCCGGCTTGCCGCCGCTGCAGGTCTGCATCGAGGTCAACGTCAGCGGCGAGGCGAGCAAGGGCGGGGTGGCCGCGGCCGAACTGCCCGCGCTGGCGGCGGCGGTCGCGGCGTTGCCGGGCCTGCGATTGCGCGGCCTGATGGCGATTCCCGCGCCGACCTCCGATGGGGAGGCGCAGCGTGCCGCATTCCGGAAGATGCGCGAACTGTTTGACGATCTGCGCGCGCGCGGCCATGCGCTCGACACCCTGTCGATGGGCATGTCGGGCGATCTGGAAGCGGCGATTCTGGAGGGCGCGACCATCGTTCGGATCGGGACCGCCCTCTTTGGCGAGAGGACATACCTCGGATGATTCATAAATTGCACGCGCCCTCACTGGTCTTTTGTTTCGTAGGGAAACTTTGCTCAGTCGGGCGTATGAATCACTACGCCACTCCTTCCCAAAATTCCCCTACAAAACAAAATTCTGCGCGATCATCGCGCGAATTCATGAAACACCCGAGGTGAACATGCATAAAGTGAGTTTCATCGGCGGCGGTAACATGGCTGCCGCCATCATCGGCGGCCTGATCGCCAGCGGCGCCCAGCCGACCGACATCGAGGTGGTCGAAATCAACGCCGACGCGCGGGCGCGGCTGTCCGCGCGTTTCGGCGTCGTGACCCACACGGATCTCTCGCAGGCGCGACTGCATCCTCTGGTCGTGCTGGCGGTCAAACCGCAAACCCTGCCCGGGGTGGCGGCGGCGCTGGCATCACGTCTCGCGGGCCACCTGGTGATATCGATCGTCGCCGGCGTGCGGGTGGCCGACCTTGCCCGCTGGCTGGGCGGGCACCGTCGGATCGTGCGTACCATGCCCAATACCCCCGCGCTGGTGCGGGCCGGCATCAGCGGCTTGTATGCGCCGCCCGACGTCGATCAGGATGCGCGTTCGCAGGCCGAAGCCGTGCTGCGGGCCGTCGGCGGCGTGGTATGGGTGGATGAGGAAACCCGGCTGGATGCGGTCACCGCCGTGTCGGGCAGCGGTCCGGCCTACGTGTTCTATTTCATCGAGTCGCTGGAGGCCGCGGCCGTGGCGCAGGGCCTGCCGGCCGCCACGGCTCGCCAGCTGGCGCTGCAGACCTTCTTCGGCGCCGCCAAGCTGGCGCTGGAATCGGGCGAGGAACCGGCGGTGCTGCGCCAGCGCGTCACCTCCAAGGGCGGCACCACGGAACGCGGCCTCGCGGCGCTGGACGCGGCGGCGGTCAAACAGGGTATTGCCAAGGCGGTGGCGGCGGCCGGCCTGCGCAGCGCCGAACTCGGCGACGAACTGGGGCGCCTCGCATGATCGCGGGCGCACTGCACTTCCTCATCCAGACGCTGGGCCACCTGTTCGTGATTGCCGTGCTGCTGCGCTTCATGATGCAGCTGTTCCGCGTGCCGTTTCGCAATCCCTTCGCGCAGTTCATCGTCGCCGTCACCGACTTCGCGGTCAAGCCCCTGCGCCGTGTTGTGCCGGGATTTTTCGGCCTGGACTGGGCCTGCCTGCTGATTGCCTGGCTGGTCGAAGTGGTGGTGGTGACGGCGGGGTACTGGCTGGACGGCTTCCCGTTCGCGCTGGCCGGCGGCAAGGTGTGGCCGGTGATGCTCGGCCTGGCGGCGGTGCGGCTGGTCAGCCTGACGGTCTACATGATCATCGGCCTGACCCTGGCGCGTGCGGTGCTGTCGTGGGTCAATACGAATACCCCGCTGACGCCGGTGGTTTACGAGTTGACGGAGCCCTTCCTGCGTCCCTTGCGGCGTATTGTTCCGATGGTCGGCCAGGTCGATCTGACGCCCCTGGTGCTGTTCATCCTGTGCCAGTTGATCCTGATGATGCCGGTTCTGGCGCTGGAGCGGGCGCTGCTTGGGGCCCTCTGAGCCCCCTGTCTGGGCGCGCCGCGACGGCGCCGGCTGGCTGCTCGAGTTGCACGTGCAGCCGGGCGCAAAATCCACGTCGGTGGTGGGGGAACATGGCGGCCGCCTGAAACTAAAGATTTCCGCGCCGCCGGTCGATAACAAAGCGAATGTGCATCTGCTGACCTGGCTGGCTGCGCAACTGGGGGTGCCCAGGTCGGCGGTGCGCCTGGTACGCGGGGAGGCGTCGCGGCAGAAAACCGTGGCGGTGTCAGGGGTGGAGACCCCTTGGCTTGATATCGGGATCGACAGCAAAACATGAGCATCCACCTGGAACAGGAAGTTGCCGACTTCAGCGAACGGCGCATGCGGCTGGCGACCGCAATCACCGAGTATGCCGACTGGCTCGACCGTCAGCACGGCATCGATGCCGAACGCACCCTGCGGCTGGCCGACACCGCATCGGGCCTGCGCCAGGACAAGCTGGTGGTGGCCTTCGTCGCCGAGTTCTCGCGCGGCAAGACCGAACTCATCAACGCCCTGTTTTTTGCCGATCACGGGCAGCGACTGCTGCCCTCGGACGCCGGCCGCACCACGATGTGCCCGACCGAGCTGTTCTCCAACCCGGACGAGGCGCCCAGTCTCAGCCTGTTGCCGATCGAGACGCGCCGCCGCGACGAATCGCTGGCGCGGCTGAAGCACATGCCGATCGAATGGTGCCGGGTGTCGCTCGATCCGACCGATTCGGATCAATTGAAGGACAGCCTGAGGAAACTCACCGAAACCAGGCTGATGCCTGCGGTGGACGCCATCGAACTGGGGCTGTGGAATGGCGAGGATGAAAGCGAGCGCCACCATCTGCGTGACGATGGCACGGTAGAGGTGCCGGCATGGCGCTATGCCATGGTCAATTATCCGCATCCGCTCCTGCAGGCCGGGCTGACGATCCTGGATACGCCCGGGCTCAACGCGCTGGGGACCGAGCCCGAGCTCACGCTTTCGGTCATCCCCAACGCGCATGCCGTGATGTATCTGTTGGCGACCGATACCGGCGTGACCCGCTCGGACCTGGAAATCTGGCAAAAGCATGTCCACCGCCATTCCAACTACCACGTGGCGGTGCTCAACAAGATCGACATGCTGTGGGATGAGCTCAAGAGCGATGCCGAGGTGCAGGCCACCATCGAGCGCCAGGCCGAGGAAACCGCGCGCGTGCTCAAGCTGCCGCGCAGCAGGGTGTTTGCCGTGTCGGCGCAGAAGGCGCTGGCCGCCACCATCCGTGGCGACGCGGCCCTGCGCGTGCGCTCCGGCATCGAATCGCTGGAGTACCTGCTGGCGCATCAGGTGATCCCGGCGCGGCGCGACATGCTCTACCATGCGGTCAATCGCGACGTGGTGGCCCTGCTCGACGAGAGCCGGGTGGACCTGGCCGCACGGCTCAAGCGCAGCAGCGACGAGCTGATCCAGCTTACCCAGTTGTCAGGCAAGAACCGCGAACTGATCGAGCAGTCGCGCGCAACCCTGCAGAAGGAAAAGGACAGCTACGACGCGACCGCCAACCAGTTCCGGGCGACCCGCAAAGCGGTTCAGGCGCAGGGTGCGCACCTGCTGTCCTATCTGTCCGACGACACGCTGGCCACCATCTGCCAGGCAGGCCGCACGGCAATGGAGAGCAGCCTGACCACGCGCGGGCTGACCAGCGGGATCCGCCAACTGAGCGAGCGGATGGGCGAACGCATCGTGCAGGCGACCAAACTGGCCGACAACATGCTGGATGCGCTGGACCAGGCCTATATCCGGTTTCACCGTCAGCATCACCTGCCGAAAATGCAGGTGCCGCGCCTCGACCTGGGCGCCTATCGCAACCGCCTGCAAGCGCTGACGCGCGAGACCGATGCGTTTTGCAAGGACCCTGCCAACCTGATGCTGGAAAAACGTTTCATGATCCGGCGCTTTTATGCCGGGCTGGCCGAGGAGGCGCGCAAGGCATTCAAGCTCGCGCGGCTGGAGGCGGAACGCTGGCTGCGCATCGCGCTCGATCCCATCATGACGCGCATCCGCGAGCACAAGCAGTACCTCGACACCCGGCTGGAAAGCCTGCAACGCGTTCTCGAAAACATGAGCACGCTGCAAAGCCGCATGGCGCAGATCAAGGCTGAAATCGGCCAGCTGCGCCACGACAAGGCGGAACTGGCCCGCATGGCTGCGCAGCTGGCTGCCTGACGACGCGCTTCGCTAACCGTTCAGGCGGTTCAGCAGCAGCGGGGTCTTGTCCGGGTCGGTATTCTTCACGAGTCGCTGCGTCGCGGCCGTCAATTCCTCCAGATGGGATTTCAGCACCTGCTGCTTGACCTGCAGCAGGCTGGCCGGCTGCATCGAGAATGTCCGCAATCCCAACCCCAGCAGCAGCCGCGTCAGCAGCGGATCGCCCGCCATCTCGCCGCATACCGAGACCGGCTTGCCGGCCTTGTCGCCGGCCCGGATGGTCTGCTGGATGAGGTTGAGCACGGCCGGATGCAGCGGGTCGTACAGGTGCGCCACGCTGTCGTCGGCGCGATCGATCGCCAGCGTGTACTGGATCAGGTCGTTGGTGCCGATCGAGAGGAAATCCAGCTGCTCGGCGAAGAATCCGGCCGACAACGCGGCGGCGGGCACTTCGATCATGCCGCCGAGCGGGATGCCTTCGTCGAACTTCAGCCCGTCGCGGCGCAGCGAGGCCTTGGCCTCGTCGATGCGCTGCAGGGTTTGCCGCAGCTCCAGGAAACTCGCCAGCATGGGGATGAGAATGCGCACCTGGCCATGGGCCGACGCCCGCAGGATGGCGCGCAGCTGGGCATGGAACAGGCCCGGCTCGGCCAGGCACAGGCGAATCGCGCGCAGGCCCAGCGCCGGATTGTCGGCCACCGTGTGGCCCCACGGCGCCTGCTTGTCGGCGCCCAGGTCGAGCGTGCGGATGGTGACCGGCTTGCCGTCCAGTGCCTCGGCGACCGCCTTGTAGGCGTGGTATTGCTCCTCCTCGCTCGGCAGGTCGCTGCGGTTGAGGAACAGGAATTCGCTGCGGAACAGGCCGATGCCATGCGCGCCCGCGGCCTTCACCGCGTCGAGGTCGGAGAGCAGCTCGATGTTCGCCATCAACTCGATCGGGGTGCCGTCCAGGGTGGCCGATTTGCTGGTCTTGAGACGCTTCAGCTTGTCGGTGTCGATGCGCCACTGGTTCTGCCGCAGCCGGTATTCGGCCAGCACCGATTCGTCCGGGTTGACGATCACCACGCCGTCGCGGCCGTCGACGATCAGGAGGTCGTGGTCGCGGATCAGGCCGCGCGCATTGTGCAGCGCCATCACCGACGGCATGCCCATGCTGCGCGCGAGAATCGCGGTGTGCGAGGTGGTGCCGCCGAGATCGGTGATGAAGGCGGCGAAATGCACGTTCTTGAAAATGACCATGTCGGCCGGCGACAGTTCGTGCGCGACCAGGATGCGTTCGCTGTCGAAATCGACGTCCAGCGGCAGGTGGCTGGGGTGGCCCATCAAGGCCTTCAGCACGCGCTGCACCACCTGCACCACGTCTTCCTGGCGGCTCCTCAGGTAGGCGTCGTCGATTTCCTCGAAGCGCGCCACCAGCGCTTCCATCTGCTGCGCCAGCGCCCATTCGGCGTTGCACTGGGTTTCGCGGATCAGGCGCTTGGGCGCCTCGGCGATCATCGAGTCGCCGAGGAACATCAGGTGCATGTCGAGAAAGGCCGACAGTTCGGCCGGCGCGTTGGGCGGGATGTGGGTGCGCAGGATCTCCAGCTCGGCGCGCGTGGCGAGTATGGCCTCGTCGAAGCGCGCCAGTTCGTCCTTGACGTATTTGCGGTCGAGCATGTACTGCGGCACTTCGACCCGCGCGCTCGAGGCGAGATGCGCATATCCGATGGCGATGCCGCCGGAGACGCCGATGCCGTGCAGCGAGAAGCTCACAGTTCCTCCCCGAAGCCGCTGGAAATCAGGCTGGTCAGGGCATCGATGGCTTCCGCCTCGTCGTCCCCCTCGGTTTCCAGCGTGACGGTGCTGCCCTTTGCGGCGGCCAGCATCATCACGCCCATGATGCTCTTGGCGTTGACGCGGCGGCCGTTGCGCGACATGTGCACATTGCTCTTGAAGCTGGACGCCAGCTGCGTCAGCCGGGCCGACGGGCGCGCGTGCAGCCCAAGCTTGTTGACGATTTCAACGTCCCGTTGCTGCATGGCACATGGTCTCGGAAATATGGTTGATGCTGTTGCGCCCGCCTTCGACGATGCGCTCGATAAGCTGGGGAAGCGCCAGCGTCTCGCGGTAGTTCAGCGCCTTCAGCAGCATCGGCAGGTTGACGCCGGAGACGCCCTCGATGTGGGCGGGCTCGAGCAGGCGGCACAGCGTATTGCTGGGCGTGGCGCCGTAGACGTCGGTCAGCACCAGGATGCCGTCGCCTTCGTCCAGTTCGGCCAGCCGGGACTGCAAGGCCTTCTGCCGCTCGTCGGGGTCGGCATGGCCGATGAAATCCAGCGTGGCGAGGCCACGCGGGCTTTGTCCCAGCACGTGGGTGGCGCACTCGACCAGGCTGTCGGCGAGCGAACCATGGGCGACGATGAGAATGCCTATCATGGGGTGTGCATCAGGCCAAAAGCCGTATTCTAGCGAAGCCGGGCCTTCATCGCCGGGGAGGCATGGATCTGGCCCGCGGCGTCCACGGCCAGATAGTCGGCGATGCCCAGGCGGGCGGCATGATATGGCAGCCGCGCGACGCCATCGATGAACAGGGGCTTCGACAGCGCATCCGAGCGCGTGCCGGCATGCGCGCCCGACACCAGGATCGTCACCGACTGCATGCCGGACGCGGGCCAGCCGCTGCGCGGATCGATCAGATGGCAGTAGCGGTGTCCGCCCGCCTCGAAATAACGCTGGTAGTCGCCCGAGGTGCCGATCGCCTCGCCGTCGTGGAGGTCGAGCGTCGCCAGGGTGCCCGGCTTGCGCGGATGCTGGATGCCGACGCGCCACGGGCGGTCGCCGTGCGTCCCCAGCGCGATCACGTTGCCGCCGATGTTCACCAGCGCGTTCCTGATGCCGTGCGCTTTGAGAATGGCCACGGCGTCGTCCAGCGCGCGGCCCTTGGCGTAGCCGCCGAGGTCAAGCTGCACCGCCGGGCTGTCGCTCCAGACCGTGCCGTTCTCGATATGCAGGTCGCGCATGCGGGGGGCCGCCCGCACCCAGCGCGCGATGGCTTGGGAACCCGGCACTCTTCCCTGCGGCGTGTCGGCATGGAAGCCCCACAACGCGATCAGCCCGCCGATGGCCGGGTTGAACAGGTCGTTCGACTGGCCCGAGAGCGCTTGCGCATCGCGCAGCATGGCTGCGAGCTCGGGGGTGACCGGTGCGCGTTCGCCTTTGGCGAGCGCGGCGTTGAGCCGCGACAACTCGCTCGGCTGCCAGGCGTGCAACTGGTGATGCAGCGCGTCGAAGCGGGCCAGCACAGCGGCGATCGCCTGCTGGGCCTGGGCTTCCGGCGCGCCGTAGACGCTGACCTCGACCAGGGTGCCGAATACGTAGGACTGCTGCTGAACCAGCGGCGGCGGACTGCAGGCGGCGAGCGCCCACAGCAGCAGAAGCCACAGTCCGTGTCGCGCGACCCTCATGCGCGCTCGATCGCAGCGATGAACCGCGCCGCGACGTCGTGCCCGGTCTGCGCGGTGATTTCCTGGAAGCCGGTCGGGCTGGTGACGTTGATCTCGGTGAGGCAGTCGCCGATCACGTCGAGGCCGGCGAGGAAGATGCCGTGGGCCCTGGCCCACGGCGCGACGGTTTCGGCGATCTCGCGGTCGCGCGCGCTCAGAGGCTGCGCACGCGCGGTACCGCCCGCGGCGAGGTTGCCGCGCGTCTCGCCCGCCAGGGGAATGCGCGCCAGCGCCCACGGCACCACGTCGCCGTCGATCAGCAGGATCCGTTTGTCGCCGTCGCTGATTTCAGGCAGATAGCGCTGCGCCATGATGGCGCGGCCGCCGCGCCGGGTGAGCGTTTCCAGGATGGCGTTGCGGTTGGGATCGGCAAGCGTCAGGCGGAAGATGCCGCTGCCGCCCATTTCGGTGAGCGGCTTGACGATGATGTCCCGGTGTTCGGCGAGGAAGCGTCCGATGTCCGCGGCGTCGGCGGAAACCAGGGTGGGTGCGACGAAAGCCGGGAAGTTGAGAATCGCCAGCTTCTCATTGAAGTCGCGCAAGGCGGCCGGCCGATTCAGCACCCGTGCGCCGTTGGCTTCGGCGATGCCGAGCAGCTGGGTGGCGAGCAGATAGTCGGTGTCCACCGGCGGATCGGTGCGCATCACCACGGCGTCGAAATCCTTCAATGCACAGTCATCCGTTTGCGTCTCGCGATACCAGTCGTCGTCGCTGCGCACCTCGAGCGCGGCGCAGGCGGCATGGGCGATGCCGTCCTTCACATTGAGCTGGCGCGACTCGGCGGCGAACACCGCATGGCCGCGCGCCACCGCCGCGCGCATCATGGCGACCGAACTGTCCTTGCAGGGCTTGAGACCCGCGAGCGGATCGACCACGAACAGCAGCTTCATGCGGCGGCCGCGTTCCCGGTCTCGTTGAGCGCTTCGTCGAGTTCGATGCTGGCGGCCAGCATCGCCAGACGCGCGATCACCCCGTACGCGTAGAAACGATTGGGGGCGGCGTCGGGGTTGGCGCCGCGGTCGGGCGTCAGGCAGGTGTCGTCGAACGCCAGCGGCACGAAATGCATGCCGGGGCTGTTGAGGTTCTCGTCCGATCCGCGCCCGGTGTGCACGCGGTAGAAGCCGCCGACGACGAAGTGGTCGAGCATGTAGACCACCGGCTCGGCGACCGCCTCGTTGATGCTTTCGAAGGTGTAGACCCCTTCCTGGATCAGCACTTCGCTCACCTCCATGCCTTCCTTGCCGACCGCCATCTTGTTGCGCTGGCGGCGGTTGAGTTCGCGCACGTCGTCCGGCGACTTCACCGTCATGATGCCCATGCCGTAGGTGCCGGCGTCGGCCTTGACGATGACGAAGGGCGGCTGGTCGATGCGGTACTCGTCGTATTTCACGCGGATCTTGGCCAGCATGTCACCGACCTTTTCGGCCAGGCAGTCCTCGCCCTGGCGCGCCTGAAAGTCGATCTTGCCGCAGTGGTTGAAGTAGGGGTCGATCAGCCACGGATCGATTCCCACCAGCCGGGCGAATTCGATGGCGACGTTCTGGTACGCGGCGAAGTGGCGCGACTTGCGGCGCGTCGCCCAGCCCGCGTGCAGCGGCGGCATGATGGTCTGCTCGATCCCCTTGAGGATGTCCGGCACGCCGGCCGACAGATCATTGTTGAGCAGCACCGCGCAGGGGTCGAAGCCGTCCAGCCCGATACGATCACCACGGCGGATGAGCGGCTCCAGCGTGAGACGCCCGCCCGCGGGCAATTCCAGCGTGGTCGGCTGGGTGATCTCGGGAATCAGCGTGCCGATGCGAACGATCAGGCCGGTCTGGCGCAGGATGTGCGCCAGCACCGCGACGTTCTGCAGATAGAAGGTGTTGCGCGTATGGCTCTCGGGGATGAGCAATAAGCGTTGGGCGTCGGGACAGATTTTTTCCACCGCGCCCATCGCCGCGTGGATCGACAGCGACATGAACGAGGGATTGAGATTGTTGAAGCCGCCGGGAAACAGATTGGTGTCGACCGGCGCCAGCTTGAAGCCCGCGTTGCGGATATCCACGGACGTGTAGAACGGCGCCGCCTGCTCCTTCCATTGCTGGCGGAACCAGTGCTCGATGGTCGGCTGGGCGTCGAGCAGGCGTTTCTCGAGTTCCAGCAGCGGGCCGGTGAGTGCGGTGGTGAGGTAAGGGACCATAGAATAGGCGGACTCGACAAGTTCGCTTATTTTAGGGCAAGCCGGATGTTTGACATCGTTTTATATCAGCCCGAGATTCCGCCCAATACCGGCAATCTGATCCGCCTCGCCGCCAATACCGGCTGCTGCCTGCATCTGGTCGAACCGCTGGGGTTCGATCTGTCCGACAAGCAGGTGGCGCGCGCCGGGCTGGATTATCACGACATGGCCTGCGTCAGCGTGCACCGGGACTGGGGGGCGGTGCAGGCGGCGCTGCCGGACCGGCGCTGGTTCGCATTTACCACCAAGGGCAGCCGCAACTACGCCACGGTGGATTTCCGGGCCGGCGACGCACTGCTGTTCGGGCCCGAATCGCGCGGCCTGCCGCCCGACATCCTGGCGCAGTTCGAGGCCGACCATCGCCTGCGCTTGCCGATGCTGCCCGGTTCGCGCAGCATGAACCTGTCCAACGCCGTCAGCGTGGTCGTGTTCGAGGCCTGGCGGCAGAACGGTTTTGCCGGAGGCGGATAAATTGAGCGGTCTTGAATGGCTGGAAGCTGCCAGCTACCTCGTCACCATCGTCGGCCTGCCGCTCGCCATCGGCGTGTTCATTTACGACCGCCGTCGCGACCAGCAGAATGACGAGGAGGAAATCTTCCTGCGGCTGTCCGACGAATATGCCGACTTCATGCGGCTGGTGATCGACAACGCCGACCTGCACCTGCTGTCGCCCGCCGCGAAAGGCGAACTCAGCGAAGACCAGCTCGAACGCAAGCATGCCCTGTTCGCCATCCTGGTCAGCCTGTTCGAGCGCGCCTACGTGCTGGTGTTTGAGGACGACATGAGCCGCCAGCAGGCGCGGCTGTGGCAGTCATGGGCGGACTACATGACCGAGTGGTGCCAGCGCGAGGATTTTCGCGCGGCGCTGCCGGGGCTGCTGCAGGGCGAGGACCCTGGATTCAAGGAGATGATCGGCCGAATCGCCGAAATGTCCGCGGGCAAGGCGGGGTAAGGCTGGCTTGTGGCGCTCGGATGCGGTCGTGCAAATGCCCGAGACTCAGAACTCCGCCTTGATTTCCCGGTTAAGCAGCGCATCCACCGCCTGCGCGGCGGGCAGGTTCTCGAACAGGATCTGGCAGACGGCGCGGGTGATGGGCATGTCGACCCCGAGCTTGTCTGCCAGCGCGGCGACTTCGCGCGCAGTGGTAACGCCCTCGGCGACGTGGCCGAGTTCGGCGAGGATGCGATCGAGCGCCTGGCCGCGCGCCAGGCGCAGGCCGACCTGGCGGTTGCGCGACAGGTCGCCGGTGGTGGTGAGGATGAGGTCGCCGAGGCCTGACAGCCCCATGAAGGTTTCGAGGCGGCCGCCGAGCCTGACGCCGAGCCGGGTCATCTCGGCCAGTCCGCGGGTGATGAGCGCGGCACGGGCATTGTGGCCGAACCGCAGGCCGTCGCAGATGCCGGCGGCGATCGCCATGACGTTTTTCAGCGCGCCGCCCACTTCCACGCCGATGACGTCGTCGTGCGCATAGATACGCAGGCGATGGCCGGACAGGGCCTCGGCCAGATGCTGCGCCAGAACGGTGTCGTGCGAGGCGAGGGTGAGCGCGGTGGGATAGCCCTGCGCGACTTCCTGGGCAAAGCTGGGGCCCGAGAGGACACCGGTCCGGTTATGTTCGGGAAGCAGTTCGGCGACGAGTTGGTGCGGCAGCTTGCTGCTGCCGGGCTCGAAACCTTTGCACACCCAGAGTAGCGGCGGCAGCGCGGGGCGGGGCGCCAGCGCCGCCAGGGTGGCGCGCAGGCCGCTGCTGGGCACGGCGACGATCACGAGGTCGGCGTGGTCGGCGACGGCATCGAGGTCCGCGTCGAATTGCAGCGTATCGGGGAGCGGGCAATCGGGCAGGTAGCGGGCGTTGACGTGTCGGGCACGCATGGCGTCCAGTTCGGCCGCGTTGCGGGCCCACAGGGTGACGGCGTGATGGGGGGCCCAGCTGGCCGCCAGCGCGGTGCCCCAGGCGCCGGCACCGAGCACCGACAGTTTCATTGGCCCCACACCTCGTTCACGGGGATCCAGCCAGTGAGGCCGTTGGCATGTTTGACCTGCAGCCAGCCGGCAGCGTCGGGTTTGCCGGTAACGTCGAGCAGGACGCCGCGCGCGGCACGAAACACGATGTCGGCATCGGCACGGGGCTGTTGCCGGATGGCGCTGGTTTCGGCCTTGACCATCACGCTTCGGGGGCCGCCGAGGGCGGATTTCTCGATCCACGCCAGGCGGCCGGTGTAGTCGCGCACCTTGACCCAGGCCGCGGTGTCGACGACGACTTCGAGCGGCAGGCCGCTGCCTGCGACCGCCAGCTTGCCGGCCGCGGTCGACGGCGCGTCGTACAGCAGGGCCGCGCGTCCGGTACTGCGGTACTCCAGCGCGCCGGCGGGCTGCGCCAGCGCGAACAGCAGGCCGCCGGCGAGGAGCAGGGCGGTGTGGGGCCGTCGCAAGGTCAGCACGCCGGTTTCATCAATGGGTTTGCGCAGGGGCGGCCTGTTGCTGTTGCGCCTGCTGTTGCTGCAGGAACAGCGATTCGAAGTTGACCGGGTTCAGCAGCAGCGGCGGGAAGCCAGCGCGGATCACCACGTCGGACACGGTTTCGCGCAGATACGGGAAGACGATGTTGGGGCAGCCGATGCCCAGCACCATGGGCAGCTGGTCCTGCGGCACGTGTTCGATGCGGAAGATGCCGGCCTGGGTGCATTCGACCAGGAACATGGTCTTGTCACCGGTCTTGGCCGTGACGGTGACGGTGATGCCGGAGTGGTACAGATCCTCGCCCAGTGCGCGGCTTTCGGTCGACATGTTGACTTCGATCTGCGGGGCCTCGCGTTCCAGGTAGATGCCGGGTGCGTTGGGCACTTCCACCGACAGGTCCTTGACGTAGAGTTTTTCGATGTTGAATACGGGTTGCTGCGCGTCGGCCATGATGTCTCCCTGAATAAGAAACCGGAGCGTGCGCTCCGGGAACGGGCTTATTTTACACGGGCTTTATTGAATGCCCTGCGACGCCAGCCAGCGTTTCAGCGCATGGGCTTCCATCGCGCCCGAGATGCGCGCCGCTTCGCTGCCATTCCTGAACAGGATCAGGCTGGGGATGCCCTTGATGTGGTGGCGCATCGACACTTGCGGATGCGCTTCGGTGTCGACCTTGGCAAAGCGCACGCGCGTGCCCATCTCGGCGGCGGCCTGCTGGAACACCGGCGCCATCATCTTGCAGGGGCCGCACCAGCCGGCCCAGAAATCGACCAGCACAGGCAGGCCGGCCCTGGCGATGAAGCGGTCGAACGTGTCGGCGGTGAGATCCACCGGCTTGCCGGGCAGCAGCGGCGTGCCGCATTTGCCGCACTTGGGGGCATTCGCCAGCCGGTCGTCCGGCACGCGGTTGACGGCGAGGCAGTGGGGGCAGGCGAGTTCCATGGGGCGATCCTTGAAACGGTGGATGACTGCTTCAAGGTGGCGGCGTACGCTGAAAATTCAAGCGCACGCCGAAGGGGGCTCAGGCGCGGGCGAGCAGCGGCGCCAGCTCGCCGGCGGCGTCGAGCGCCGAGGTGTCGTCGAAGCCGCCGACATGGGTGTCGCCGATGAAGACCTGCGGGACGGTGCGGCGGCCGCCGGAGCGGGCGATCATTTCCTCCTGCTTCGCCGGATCGAGGTCGATGCGGATCTTTTCGATCTCGGCGACGCCGCGGCTCTTGAGCAGGCGCTCCGCGGCGATGCAGTAGGGACAGACGGCGGTGCAGTACATCACGACTTTGGCCATGGGGGTTTCCTGGGTTACTTGGCGACGGGCAGGTTGGCGCGTTCCCACGCGATGATGCCGCCCGCCTGGTTGTACACGGTCTCGAAACCGGCCTTTTTCAGCATGCCGCAGGCGCGCGCCGAGCGCTGGCCGCTGCGGCAGGTGACCAGGATCGGCTTGTCCTTGAACTTGTCGAGCTCCTTCATGCGGCCGGCCAGCTGCCCGAGCGGGATGTGTTTGGCCTTGGGAATGTGGCCCGCGGCAAATTCCTTGTCCTCGCGCACGTCGAGCACCAGGGCATCGTCGTTGTAGAGGCGGGTGGCTTTCAGCGTATCGGCTTCCTCGATGCCGGACAGCTTGCCGCCGATGAAGGACCACACCAGCATGGCGCCGGATACCGCCGCCACCGCCGCCAGCATCCAGTTCTGCTGCAGGAATTGAACATCCATCCATTTTCCCCTTACAGGCCGCAGCCGGTTTTGACCCCGGCCTTCTTCAGCATGATGTCCATCGGGCAGAAGCGCGTGAGGCCGGACTGGAACAGGTTGAAGCCGACGAAGGCGGTGAACCACAGCCATGACACGTGGCTCATGTCGACGGTGCCGGAAAAATGCGCCAACGCGAGCGAAAGCATGATGAAAAATCCGGCGATGATGCGGACCAAACGTTCAACGGTCATGATGTATTCCTCAGAGAAACAATGGAAAAGATAAGGGCCGCCCATGTTTTTTTCAAGCACGGGGCTCGCTGCGCTTTTGCCAGATGTAGTACAGCAGCGGGATGACGACCAGGGTCAGCGCGGTGGAGGCGAAGGTGCCGAAAATCAGCGAAACGGCCAGCCCGCCGAACACCGGGTCGGTGATCATGATGGCCGATCCCAGGATGATGGCCAACGCGGTCAGCAGGATCGGCCGCAGCCGCACGGCGCCGGCCTCGATCACGGCCTCCTTGAGGCCGTAGCCCTGGGCGCGGTAATCGACGATGAAGTCGATCAGCAGCAGCGAGTTGCGCACCACGATGCCGGCCAGGGCGATGACGCCGATCATCGAGGTGGCGGTGAAAGCCTGGCTGGTCGCCCAGTGGCCGGGGAAGACGCCTATCAGCGTGAGCGGAATGGCGCCCATCACGATCATCGGCATGATGAAGGACTTGTAGTAGCCCACCAGCAGCAGGTAGATGAACACCAGGGCGATGATGAACGCCGATCCGAGGTCGCGGAACACGTCCAGGGTCAGGCGCATTTCCCCGCCCCACAGCAGGTGGTAGCCGGTGACGTCGTCCGGCGTCGCCTGGGTGAAGCCCAGATTGCCGGTCTTGAAGCGCACGCCATTGGGCAGCAGGGTGCCGTCCAGCATCTTGTCCAGCGCCAGTACGGCATAGACCGGGCTGGAGGTGATCATTTCGCCGCCCACCATGACCATGGGATGCTGGTCGCGGTCGTAGACGGGTTTGCCGTAGGGGACGGTTTCCACCCTGGCGATCGCCCCCAGCGGCACCTGCTTGCCCATCATGTTGGTCAGGCGGATCGCCATCAGCGACTCGGGCGACTGGCGTTCCGCGCGCGGCAGGCGCACCACGATGTTGACGGGGTCGCGCGCGGAATCGACGTGCACCGAGCCGATCGACAGGCCCGACACGTAGTCGCGCAGGAGCTTGCCCACCTGGCCGGCGACGATGCCCGACAGCGCGGCTTTCTCGCGGTCCACCTGCACCGAGAAGGACTGCGTGGTGGCGGTCACCGAATCGTCGGTGTTGATCATGCCGTAGACCGACTCGAACGCGCGGCGCACCTCGGGCGAGGCGCCGCGCAGTTTCTCATAGTCGGGCCCGTACAGCTCGGCCAGCACCTGCGCCTGCACCGGCGGGCCGGGCGGGGTCTCGTAGAGCTTGACGCGGGCCTGCGGGAACGCCTGGCGCAGCGGCTTGAGGCTGTCGTTGAGCGCCTGCACGATCTGGTGCGACGAAGTCGAACGCCGATGCTTGTCCACCAGGTTGACGCGGATCTGCGCCAGATTGTCGCCGCGCTTGATCGGGTCGCCGCGCACCAGGGCGGCGAAGTCGATCGGCGCGGTCATGCCGAGGAAGGTCTGGTAATCGGTGACGAAGCGGTTGTGCGCCAGCACCCCGCCCACCGCACGCGCGGCGCGGTCGGTTTCTTCCAGCGTGGTGCCGGCCGGGGTGTCGATTTCCACCAGGAAGGTGTTGGTGTTATCGTTGGGCAGCATCTTCAGTTCCACCCCCAGCGCCGACAGCGGCCCGTTGATGCCCGAGGGACGGATGAACTGCCACGCCGGCATCAGCATCGCCGCCACCAGCAGGCCCAGCACCGCGAGGAACATCAGGTTGCGGCGGCCGCTGTACTCGATGAAGGGCGTGATGGTCTTGACATAGGCGCGGTGCAACCGGTCGGTCTTGTGCGCGCCGGTTTCCTCCAGGCTTTCCTTGCGGGCGAGCTCGCTCCGCGCGGCTTTCTTGCGGAGCCACAGGTTGGTCGCCCACGGCACCACGATGTAGGCGATGAGCAGCGAGGCGATCATGGCCACCGGCACGTTGAACGGGATGGGCAGCATGAAGGGGCCCATCATGCCGGTGACGAAGGCCATCGGGATGAAGGCCAGGATCACCGCGATGGTGGCGATGTTGGTGGGGTTGCCGATTTCATTGGTGGCCTGGATGACGACGTCCTTGAAATCGCGGTCGCCGATGCCGTGGTGCAGATGGCGGTGAATGTTCTCCACCACCACGATGGCGGCGTCGACCAGCAGGCCCAGCGACAGGATCAGCGCGAACAGGGTGATGCGGTTGATGGTCTGGCCGGCGAACAGGCCGATGGTCAGCACCACGAACAGGATCAGCGGCACGGTCAGGGTGACGATGCCGGCCTCGCGCCAGCCGAGGAAGAACACCAGGATCACCACGACCGAACCGATGGCGATGCCCAGGTGCTCGACCAGGGTGTTGACCGCATCGTTGGCGCGGGCGCCGTCGTCGCGGGTCACCGCAACCGTGATGTCGGCGGGGATGGCCTGGCGTTTCAGCTGGTCGAGTTTCGCCAGCACGGCGTTCGCCACCACCACCGCATTGGTGCCGGCCTTCTTGGCGATGGCCAGCGTCACGGCCGGCGCCTCGCCGCGCGCGGCGTCCTTGCCGGCCGCGGGGCCAAAGGCAAAGCGCGTGCTCTGGTCGATTTCCTCGGGGCCGTCCACGATCGTGGCGACGTCCTTCAGGAACACCGGCCGCCCGTTGGGCGCGCCGATGACGATGTCGCCCACTTCCCGGGCGCTGCCTAGGAAACCCTGCACCCGCAAGGGCGAGGCCCGGTTGTTGTCCACCAGGGTGCCGGCCGGCACGGCGACGTTCTGCCCCTGCAGCATCTGGTCCACCTGGTCGAGCGCGATGCCGGCCGCCGCCAGCCTGGCAGGCGAGATCCAGACATTGACCGCGCGCGGGGCGCCGCCCATGAGCTGGGTGAACGACACCCCGGGCACGTTGCGCAGCTGCTCCAGAACGCGGCTCGCCACCTGGCGGATCTGCAGACCGTCGAGCTTGCTGGACGACAGGGTCAGCGTCATGATCGGCACGTCGTCGACGTTGACCGGCTTGACCACCGGCTGCATCGCGCCGGGCGGCATGCGGTCGAGGTTCTGCATCAACTGGTTGTAGAGCTTGACCAGACTCCTTTCCTGGTCTTCCCCCACCTTGAACTGCACGGTCACCAGGCCGAAGTCCGGGGCGGCGTAGCCAAAGGTGTGGTCGACGCCGGACTGGGCGTTCATGATGGCTTCCAGCGGCTTGACGACCAGGTTCTGGATTTCCTGCGGCGAGGCGCCCGGCTTGGCGACGATGATATTGGCTGCCGGCACCACGATCTGCGGGTTGTATTCGCGCGGCGTGACGAACAGCGCCATCATGCCGGCCAGCGCCACCGCCAGCATGATCATGGCGGTGATCTTGGATTCGATGAAAACGCCGGCGAGCTTGCCGGCGATATTGAGCGGAGCGGCGCGCTCAGTCATGGGCAGCCCCGCTCACCTTGTCGCCGTTCTCCAGCTGGCTGACGTTGGAAACGGCCACCTTGTCGCCGGGGTTCAGGCCGGACACGATTTCCACGCCGTCCTGCCCGGCCGCGCCGGTGCGCACCATGCGATAACGCGCGATGCCCTGGGCGTCGACCACGAACACGCCGGTGATGCCGGCGCGCTCGGCCAGGGCCGCGGCCGGCACGCGGATGCCTTCGCGGCTGCCGGCGGCAAACCCCACGCGAACGAAATTGCCGCTGGAGAGGCCGCTGCCTGCCGGCAGGTCGATCTTCACCAGGTGGGTGTGGCTGACCGGGTCAGCCGCCGGCACCACCTGGGCGATCACGCCTTCGATCGGCGCCTGCGTTGCATCGCCATCGGGCGTGATGGCGACCTTCTCGCCGGTCTTGATGCGGGCGTACACGCCGCCGCTCACCTGGGTGCGCACCTGGAGTTTCTTCAGACCTTCGATGACCAGCACGGGCCGGCCGGGGGCGGCAAGATCGCCGGCATTGGCCAGCTTCTGCGTGACGACGCCATCGATCGGCGCGACCACCGAGGCATAGCGCATCTGGCCGGACGCCAGGCCGAGTCCGGCGCGGGCCGCGGCAACCTGTTGCTGGGCAACCTGGTATTGCAGACGGACCTTGTCCCACTGCAGCTTCGGAATGGCTTCGTCCTTGTAAAGCGCGCCGAAGCGCTCGTAGTCGAGCCTGGCGTCCGCCAGCGCGGCCTCCGCCTGGGCCAGGCCGGCGCGCGCCTGGCTCATCTGCCCCTGGATATCGGCGGGATCGACCACGAACAGCAATTGACCGGCCTTGACCGCTTGTCCCTCCTCGACCTTGATCTCGCGGATATAACCCATCAGCCGCGAGGCCACCTGGACCTGGTCTTCCGAAACCACGGCGCCTGGTGCTTCCACGCGCACGCTCAACGGGGTCTGCTGCACGGTCTGCACCGCGGCCGCCACCGTGCGGCCGGCGGCGGCCGATTCTTCGGGGGACTCGTGTTTGCCGCAAGCGTTGACCAGACTGACGGCCAGGCCAAGCAAGGCCATACGCAAAAAGTGGGATTTAGCCATGGGATTCATGTCGGATTGCTCAAAGTTGGTCCGGTTGCAGGCGGCCGACCGCCAGGCGGGCGTTGGCGCGTTGCACCTTGAGTTCATAGCGCGCTGCCACCAGGTCCGCCCGGGTCTTGTCCAGCTGGGCCTGGGCGCCCAGCAGTTCGGTGATGGTCGTCACCCCGCTGGCATAGCGTTTTTCCACCAGGCGCTGGGCCTCCTCGGCCTGGCTCACCGCGAGCTCCCGGGCCGCGACGCGCCGCTGCGCTTCGTCGGCACGACGCCAGGCTTCCGCCACCTGGTAGGTGATGCCGTTCTCGGCCTGGCCGAGCTTCGCCGCCAGTTCGTCGCGGCTGGCACGGGCCCGCTGGATGGCGCCGCTGGTGACGCCGCCGTCGAACAACTGCCACGACACCTGGCCGCCCAGCGTATAGGAATGGGCATCGAATCCGACGTTGTCGTCGTTGGTGTCGAAACGCGCCAGCAGCCCGGCCTGCGGGTATTTTCCGGCGCGCGCCACCTTGATCGCAGCCTGTGCCGCGTCCAGCTGGTTGCGCAGGGCGGCCAGACCGGGATTGGATTTGAGCGCTTCGGCCTGATAGTCGGCCAGCTTGCCCGCCAGGGGCCGCACCTCGACCTCACCGGCCACGTCCAGCGGCTCCGCCAGCGGCATGCCCAGCAGCAGGTGGAGTTGATCGAGGGCCTGCTGCACGGCATTTTCCGCCTGCGCCTGCTGCACCTTCACATCCTCCAGGTGCACCCTGGCGGACAACAGGTCGCTCTTCACCACCACGCCTCCCTTGAACAGGCTGTCGACGGTCTTGACATAGGATTCGGCGGCGCTGCGGCCCTGCCTGGCGACCTCCTCGTACGCGCGCGCCGCATGCACGCCCTCGTAGGCGCGCAGCACGTCGAAAATCACCTTCTGGCGCGCCAGCGCATCGCCCTGGCGCGCCGCCCGCAAATACGCTCTGGCCTGCTCGGAGTAACCTTCGATCATGCCGCCGGTATAGAGCGGCAGCTGCGCTTCCAGGCGGGCGTTGAAATTGTTGACCGGGTCGGGGTGGTTCAGGTTTTGCGGGGCGACATTGAGTGCGGCGGGGCCGGTGAACTCGGCTGCGCCGAAGTCGTTGAACGTGGCGTTGCGCTGCGACAACTTGAGGCCAAAGGCGTTGAGGGCGTCATTGGTGCGCGTGACATTGACCGAGGCCGTCAGCTTGGGCAGGCGCGCCCCTTCGCTCTGCCTGACCGCGGCTTGCGCCTGACCGATCTGCGCACCCGCGATGATGATGTCCGGATTTTGCGCCAGCGCGCGCTGTACAGCCTGCGCGAAATCCAGCGTTTCCGCCTGCGCGGCGGTGGCGAAGGCCATCAGGCACAGAACGTCCAGCAATTTCAGCCGGGTGGGCGTTGTATTCGTCAGTTGCATTCGTCACCTCGTGTCGGGCGGGCCGCGTAGCCCGCCAGGTTGCGTGCAATATATTAGAGAATAATTATATATTAATTATTAATGTCGATCCAAGCGGATTTTATAGCCACTGCAACCCGTCCTGGCCTGGGAAGCGGGCATCGCGCGGCATTTTCCGTCGGCGAAACGCAACCGGCTCGCGGCACCGATTGGCGCTTCGTCAGGTCTGGGGGAGGGGTGCCTCCGACGCTCGGGTTCTCATCCTTTTTTGCGTGGGGCGACAGGGGCGGATGAGCCACGCGCGGGGAGCATGGGAGCGACGGGCGGCGGCACGCCGCCCCCCATGATGTCCGACAGACGATAGAAATCCAGCGTGGCCAGAAAGCTCTTGCGTGCCTCGAGGAGAACCGATTTCAGTGCGCATGCGGGCAGCATCGGGCAATTCTGGTGCTCGGCGCTGAAGCATTCCGCGATGTCCATGTTGTCTTCGGTGTCCCGCACCAGATCGCCGATGTTGATCATGTCAGGCGATCTGGCGAGCCGCATCCCGCCGCCCTTCCCGCGCACGGTCACGATGTAGCCGCATTGCGCCAACCGATGCACCACCTTCATCAGATGGGTGGAGGGGATGTCGTAGTCGCGCGCGATGTCCGCAATCGTTGCCAGACCGTCCGGATTGCGCGCCAGGTAAATCACGACGCGCAAGGAATAGTCCGTGAATTTGGTCAACCGCACGGCATCTCCTCCAGTGTTCGTTATGCCATGAGGCGTGGTGCTTGGATTTTCCGATCGCCCTCGATTATATCCGCCTGGGCATGCGCTGTCTGATGGACATTGTGCAAGTCTTCGCGCATTCCGGGTTGAGCGCTTGCCGTTCGGGTTCCATGAAGACCCGGCCGAAGTCCTTTTTTTAGGGCGCGCATGCATCGCGCTGGCGGGTGCGGGCGGAGTTCGGTATCGCGATGCGGCGCCATATCGACAAGATCGTCGAGAAATCCGGTTCAGCGACGGTGCCGGCTCCGAAGCGATGAAGCGGATCGCCGCGCCGTGGTTGCCGCTTTTCGTTATTCCGGCCCTGTATTGGGCTTGGCAGGAAAGGCGCGACCGCTCGGTGCCGGAACAGGATTGAGCGGGACATCCGAAACATAAGGCCCGGCCACGCTTGCGCGAGGCCGGGCCCGGGAAATGCGGTACCGCCTACTTGGTGAAGCCGCAGAAAACGTCGCGCATCATGCCGAGCAGCTTCAGCGTGCGGGTGTCGCCCACGCGGTAATACACGCGGTTGGCATCCTTGCGGGTGCGCAACACGCCCTTGTCGCGCAGGATGGCGAGGTGCTGCGAGATATTGCTTTGCGACGTGCCGACATGGTCGACGATGTCCTGGACGCTGACTTCCTTGTCGCCCAGCACGCAGAGAATCTTCAGGCGCAGCGGGTGCGACATGGCCTTCATCGCACGCGAGGCCTGCTCGATGTGCTCGTCCTTGTCCATGAGATTCACTTCGTCCCATTCAACTGCCATATTCGTTCCTCGATCCTTCCGGTGGCGTAACGGTGCGCTCGGCTTTTGGGTCAAAATGTCGCCGCGCGCGTTACTTTTAAACCAACTTTGCGGATTGCGTATAGATTAGCAATCACGCATATATTAAAATATTTCCACGAAAACGAGTCAGGTTATATAAACTTTTTCATGAAGACCGTGCCGGTTCTCCTCATCATCCTCGACGGTTTCGGTTGTCGCGCGGAGCGCGCGGACAACGCGATCGCCCAGGCCGACAAGCCCAATTGGGACCGGCTGTGGAAGCAGCAGCCCCACACACTCATCCATGCGTCGGAATCCGAGGTGGGCCTGCCCAAGGGGCAAATGGGCAACTCCGAGGTGGGGCACCTGAACATCGGCGCCGGGCGGGTGGTGTACCAGGAGTTCACCCGCATCGACCGCGCCATCGAATCCGGCTATTTCTACACCAACCCCGCGCTGCTGAACGCGGTACACCTGGCGCGCGACAACCGGAAAACCCTGCACGTGCTCGGCCTGCTGTCGGACGGCGGGGTGCACAGTCACGAATCGCACTTCCACGCGCTGCTCGAACTGGCGCGGCGCGAGGGGCTGCACAAGGTCTGCCTGCACGTGTTCCTGGATGGCCGCGACACGCCGCCCAAGAGCGCGGAGATCTATTTGCGCCGCCTCAACGAGAAGATCGGGGAAATCGGCGTCGGCCACATCGCGTCGATGATCGGCCGCTATTTCGCGATGGACCGTGACCGGCGCTGGCAGCGGGTCAAGTCGGCCTACGACCTTCTCACCCAGGGGCGTGCCGAATTCACGGCGGAACATGCGCTGGCCGGACTGGAGGCCGCCTATGCCCGGGGCGAGACCGACGAATTCGTCAAGGCCACGGCGATCCTGCCGGCCGACGGCAAGCCGGTGAAAATGGAGGACGGCGATTCGGTCATTTTTCTCAACTTCCGTTCCGACCGCGCGCGCCAGCTGTCGCGGCCGTTCATCGAGGCCGATTTCAGCGAATTCGAGCGCGAGGTGACCCCGCGCCTGGCGACGTACTGCACGCTGACCGGCTACAGCGACGACTTCCAGGTGTCGGTGGCGTTTCCACCGGAGCGCATCAAGAACGGACTGGGCGAATACGTGGCCAACCTGGGGCTGCGCCAGTTGCGCATCGCCGAAACCGAGAAATATCCGCACGTCACCTTCTTCTTCAACGGCGGCGAGGAGATTTCCTTCCCGGGCGAGGACCGCGTGCTGGTGCCGTCGCCCGACGTGGCGACCTATGACCTCAAGCCCGAGATGAGCGCCGCCGAGGTGACCGACAAGCTGGTCGCGGCGATCGGGAGCAAGCAATACGACCTGATCGTCTGCAACTACGCCAACCCGGACATGGTGGGGCATACCGGCGACCTGCAGGCGGCGATCAAGGCGATCGAGACCGTCGACACCTGCCTCGGCCGGGTGGTGGACGCCCAACTGTCGCGTGGCGGCGAAGTGCTGGTGACCGCCGACCACGGCAACGCCGAGTTGATGCGCGACGCCGAAACCGGCCAGCCGCATACCGCGCACACCATGAACCTGGTGCCGCTGATCTATGTCGGGCGCCGCCGCGCCACCCTGGCGGAAACCGGCGCGCTCGAAGACATCAGCCCGACCCTGCTGAAGATGATGGGCTTGCCGCAGCCGCCCGAAATGACCGGCGAAGCCCTGGTGCAGTTTGAGTAAGCCCGCCCGCTTCGGGTAAGCTCGACAGGGTGAACTTCAAACGCTTCTTTGCTCTGTTGGCGCTATGCGGTCCGCTGTGCGCCGGCGCCAGCCAGGTCGACCGCAAGCAGTCCGAGCTCGACGCGCTCAAACAGCGGCTGCAGTCGCTGCAGCAGGATTTTCGCGCCACGCAGGCGCATCAGCAGGAGGCGGCCGACGAACTGCGTCAATCCGAGCGCGCCATCAGCAGCGCCGTGCGCCAGATCCGCCAGCTGGACGGCGAACGCCAGCGGACCCAGAGCGACTTGCAGTCGCTGACGCAGCAGGCCGACGCCACTTCCGCACGCATTCGCGAACAGCAGGCCCATCTGGCGCAGACGCTCAAGGGCGCCTACCTGCGGGGGCAGGGCGATGCGCTCAAGCTCATGCTGAACGGGGCCGACCCCAACCAGACCGCGCGCGATCTGCGCTATCTGGCGCAGCTGTCGCGCGCGCAGCAATCCATGATCGCGGCGCTGCGCGCGGACCTTGCGCACCTGTCCGCCCTGCAGCACCAGGCCACGCAAAAAACGACCGAACTCGCGCAACTCCAGGCCGCTCGCGAGGCCGAGCAGCAGAAACTGCTGGCGGACAAGCGTGCCCGCCAGCAGGTATTGCAGAAACTCTCGGTGAAAATCCAGCAGCAGCGGCGCGAGATTTCAAGCCTGAAGCGCAACGAACGCAGCCTGACCCGGCTGGTCGAGCGCCTCAACCGGCTGATGGCGCAGCAGGCGGCGCGTGAGGCCGCGCGTGCGCGCGCCGCCAAGAAGGCGCCGCAGAAGCGGGAAACGGGGAGCGCGCCAGGCCAGCCGCGCCGTCCCGTTGCGGTCAATACCGACACGCCGGTGGCGTTTCATTCGAGCCTGCCGTTTTCGCGGCTGAAAGGTTCGCTGCATTTGCCGGTCGCCGGGGAACTGATGAACCGATTCGGTGCTCCGAGAGAAGGCGGCGGGCTGAGCTGGAAAGGGCTGTTCATCCGGGCCGCCCAGGGTACGGCGGTGAAGGCGATCGCGGCCGGGCAGGTGGTGTTTGCCGAGTGGCTCCGCGGCTTCGGCAACCTCATCATTGTCGACCATGGCGACGGCTACATGAGCCTGTACAGCAATAATGAAAGTCTGTATAAGCAGGTGGGCGACCGGGTTCAGCCCGGCGACGCGATCGCCGCGGTCGGCAACAGCGGCGGCCAGCCCGACGCCGGCCTGTATTTCGAGATGCGGCACCAGAGCCGTCCTGTAAACCCCCTCGACTGGGTGAAGTGAGATGACACAAAAGGCAAAATTCGTACTTGTCGGCCTGGCAGGCGTCCTGGCGGGCGCCGCATTGACGCTCAATCTGTCCGCCATTGCGGACAAGGACGCGGAGACGGCGCTGCCGGTCGAGGAACTGCGTGCCTTCACCGATGTGTTTGCCCGCATCAAGAGCGACTATGTCGAGCCGGTCGACGACAAGAAACTGATCGACTCGGCGATCAACGGCATGGTGAGCGGGCTGGATCCGCATTCCGCCTATCTCGATGCCGAGGCCTTCAAGGATCTGCAGGTCGGCACCCAGGGTGAGTTCGGCGGCCTCGGCATCGAAGTCGGGATGGAAGACGGCTTCGTCAAGGTGGTCTCGCCGATCGAGGATACACCGGCCTTCAAGGCCGGGGTCAAGCCGGGCGACCTGATCATCAAGCTCGACGATGCGCCGGTCAAAGGCATGACGCTGAACGACGCGGTGAAGCGCATGCGCGGCAAGCCGGGGTCCACCATCAAGCTCACCATCGCCCGCAAGGGCGTCGACAAGCCCATCGTGCTGACCCTGACCCGCGCGGTCATCAAGATCCGCAGCGTCAAGTCCAAGCTGCTGGAAAACGGCTACGGCTACGTGCGCGTGACGCAGTTCCAGGAGCATACCGGCGAGCTGCTGGCCGAAGCATTGAACAAGCTGTACAAGGACAACAAGGCCCCGCTCAAGGGCCTGATCCTGGACCTGCGCAACGATCCGGGCGGCCTGCTGAATGGCGCGGTGGCGGTGACGGCGGCCTTTGTCAAGCCGGACAGCCTGGTCGTGTACACCGACGGCCGCACCGAGGACGCGAAGATGCGACTGACGGCAAGTCGCGACAATTACCTGCGCCCGATGCAGAGCGACTACCTGAAGAACCTGCCGGAGGGCGTCAAGCAGGTGCCGATGGTGGTGCTGGTCAACGGTGGCTCCGCTTCGGCTTCCGAAATCGTGGCGGGTGCGCTGCAGGATGACAAGCGCGCCGTCATCATGGGCACCCGCACCTTCGGCAAGGGCTCGGTGCAGACCATTCTTCCGATCGGCAACGGCACCGCGATCAAGCTCACCACGGCACGCTACTTTACGCCGGGCGGCCGTTCGATCCAGAACAAGGGCATCGAGCCTGATATCGTGGTGGAGGACCCGACCATGCCGTCCGACGATCAGGGCCTCGGGATACGCGAGGCGGATCTCGAGAATCATCTGAGCAATCCCAACGGCGGGGATTCGTCGCCCGAGAGCAAGCCGAGCGACGTCATCAAGGCCCCGCCTGCCGACCGCGCCGCGCCGGGCGGCGTCGAGAAGAAGCCGTCTCCGCTGGCGCCGGGCGAGATCGTGTCGAAGAACGATTTCCAGGTGAATCAGGCGCTCAATCTGCTGAAAGGGCTGCAGATCATGCGGGGACGGTAATCGCAAGGTGTTGTGGCTGACCGGTTCAGCCACGACACGCACGGCGCGGTATACTGAATTGATCCAGCTTGGTGGAGGCGTCATGCGTCCGTGCGACCTCGAAAAAAACCGCGAAATCGTCTTCCATCCCCTGCCGCCTGGCCAGGTGCAACGCGCACGGGTCCTGCTCGAAGGACTGGACGGCGTGGCGGTAACCGTCGCACCGGACGGCAACCGTCTGCTGGTCAGCTACCACGTCTGCGAGTACACGCTGGAAGGCCTGGAAACGGCCTTGGCCAGCCAGGGATTCCATCTCGACAACAGCCTGCTGAGCAAGCTCAAGCGCGCCCTGGCCTATTTCTGCGAAGGTGTGCAGCGGCGGAACGTCGCGGCCAACGAGCCCGACATCAAATCCCAGCAGGCCTTCATGAAAGTCTACGAGCGACATCTGCATGGCGACAGCGATGAGACGCCGGAGGAATGGCGGGGCTATAAGTAGCCGCGCCGGCATCCATGGATCTGAATGACGATTTGCTGTTGCGCTACAGCCGCCATGTCCTGTTGCCCGACGTTGGCGTGGCCGGACAGGCACGCATCATCGACGCCTCGGTTCTGATCGTCGGCGCCGGCGGGCTCGGCTGCCCGGTGGCCCTCTACCTCGGCGCGGCCGGTGTCGGCCGGCTGCTGCTGGCGGACGGCGATACGGTCGACCTCACCAACCTGCAGCGCCAGATCGGCCATGCCACCGCGGCCATCGGGGAGAACAAGGCCGATTCGCTCGCGCGCAGCGTGCGGGCCATCAATCCTGAAATCGAGGTGCGGCCCATTCGCGAAGCACTGGGCGGACGCGCGCTGCATGAAGCGGTGGCGGAAGCCGGACTGGTGGTCGATGCCTCGGACAACTTCGCCACGCGACATGCGGTCAATCGTGCCTGCGTGCAGGCGGGCAGGCCCCTGGTATCGGGGGCGGCGATCGGCTTTTCGGGGCAGCTGGCGGTTTTCGATTCGCGGCGCGACGACAGCCCCTGCTACCACTGCCTGTTCCCGGATCAGGCCGACGAGCCGGAAGTGCGCTGCGCCGAGGCGGGGGTATTCGCGCCGCTGGTCGGCGTCATCGGCGCGATGCAGGCGATGGAAGCACTGAAATATCTCGCGCGGGTGGGCGAATTGCTGGTGGGCCGGCTGCTGCTATGGGATGGGCTGCATGCCGAGGCCCGCGTGATGAAAGTCCCGCGCGACCCGGCCTGCCCGGTGTGCGGCGGCCGCGCGTCAGGCGGGATGAAGGTCGAGCAGGCGTGACAGCAGCAGATCGATATCGCCGCCGGGGGGGCGCGTAAATCCGCTCTTGGCGAACTGGTGCCAGCGCCCCACCACCACGCACTGCAGCAGGTTGGCCAGCGGCGCGCTCAGTTCGGACTGCTTGTCGCCGCAAAAGCGCAGGCATTGCCGCAGCTGGGCCTCGATGCGATCGTGCAGCTGGTTGATGCGTTTTTGCAGGCGTTCGTTTTCATGCACCAGCGCGTCGCCGATCAGCACCCGGGTCATCCCCGGATTCCTTGCAGCGAAATTCAACAGCATGCTGAGAATGGCCTCGATCTGGGCGGCCGGCGAGGGCGTGTCGGCCGTGATGCGCGCGATCAGTCCGAACAGGGTCTGCTCGATGAACTCGATCAGCCCTTCGTACATCTGCGCCTTGCTGGAAAAATGGCGGTACAGCGCGGCTTCCGAGACGCCGACCCGCGCCGCCAGGGCGGCCGTGGTGATCTTTTCCGGTTGCGGCTCCTGCAGCATCGCGGCCAGCGTTTGCAGGATCTGCAAGCGGCGCTCGCCGGGTTTTCTGGCTTCCCCTTCCATCAGGCACTCCCCGTTTTCTTATTAGGAGGTGATTATCGCTGATGTTGGGTAATTGGTGGGTCTGCACGGACTTGAACCGTGGACCAAGGGATTATGAGTCCCCTGCTCTAACCAGCTGAGCTACAGACCCGAAAACGGATCCCATTTCCGAATCACCGTCCCGTTGTCGATTGCGTCTTGCCGACATTCTCGCCGTGATTGCGGCCTGTCCTCGAGACCGTGGAAGGATGGAAATGGAATGGCTGCCCCGCGCTCGGCGGGGCAGGGTGCTTACAGTTCGCCGCTGCCGGTGAAGCTTTTCAGCTTCTCCGATCGGGTCGGGTGGCGCAGCTTGCGCAGGGCCTTCGCCTCGATCTGGCGGATCCGCTCGCGCGTCACGTCGAACTGCTTGCCGACCTCTTCCAGCGTGTGGTCGGTGTTCATCTCGATGCCGAAGCGCATGCGCAACACCTTGGCTTCGCGCGAGGTCAGGCTGTCCAGCACTTCGCGGGTGGCGTCGCGCAGGTTGGCGTAGACCGCGGAGTCGTCGGGCGACAGCGTGCTGGAATCCTCGATGAAGTCGCCCAGGTGCGAATCCTCGTCGTCGCCGATCGGCGTCTCCATGGAAATCGGCTCCTTGGCGATCTTCATGATCTTGCGGATCTTGTCTTCCGGCATTTCCATCTTGATCGCCAGCGTCGCGGGATCGGGCTCGATGCCGGTTTCCTGCAGGATCTGGCGGCTGATGCGGTTCATCTTGTTGATCGTCTCGATCATGTGCACCGGGATGCGGATGGTGCGCGCCTGGTCGGCGATCGAGCGCGTGATCGCCTGGCGGATCCACCACGTGGCGTAGGTCGAGAACTTGTAGCCGCGGCGGTATTCGAACTTGTCGACCGCCTTCATCAGGCCGATGTTGCCTTCCTGGATCAGGTCGAGGAACTGCAGGCCGCGGTTGGTGTATTTCTTGGCGATCGAGATCACCAGGCGCAGGTTGGCCTCGATCATCTCGCGCTTGGCGCGGCGGGCCTTGGCTTCGCCGGTGGACATCTGCTTGTTGATGTCCTTCAGGTTCTTGATCGGCAGTCCGACGCGATCCTGCATGGCGATCAGCGCTTCCTGATGCGCCTTCACTTCATACTGCACTTTGGCCAGCGTCGAGCAGTACGCTTTCTTGGCGGCGATTTCCTTGTCCAGCCACGCCAGGTTGGTTTCGTTGCCGGGGAAAGCCTTGATGAAGTGCGGCCGCGGCATGCCGGACCGGGTGACGCAGAACTCCATGATCTTGCGCTCGTGCGAGCGCACTTCTTCCACCGCATTGCGGATCTGTTCGCACAGGTTGTCGACCTGGCGTACCGAGAAGCGGATCGCCATCAGCAGTTCGGTGACTTCGGACTGCGCCTTCATGTGCTGCGGGCTGCCGAGGCCGTATTTGGCATGGGCGGTCTGCGCCTTCTTGTAGGCCTTCCGGATGAAGTCGAACTGCGCGAGCGCCTCGGCCTTGAGCTGCGCCAGGTTGGCGGCCGCGAGCCTGGCGCTGGCCTCTTCATCATCGTCCTCGTCGGATTCCTCGTCGTCGGCGGACGTCTCTTCCTCGTCGGTCGCGGCTTCGGCTTCCATCTCGACAAAGCCGTCGATCAGTTCGTCGATGCGCATCTCGTCTTTTTCGACCTGCGCCGCCATGTCCAGGATTTGCTGGATGGTGAGCGGGCACGACGAGATCGCCTGCACCATGTGGCGCAGGCCTTCCTCGATGCGCTTGGCAATCTCGATTTCGCCTTCACGGGTCAGCAGGTCGACCGAGCCCATTTCGCGCATGTACATGCGCACCGGGTCGGTGGTGCGTCCGAATTCCGAATCAACCGTGGTCAGGGCCTGCTCGGCTTCCGCCACCACGTCCTCGTCGGCGACGGCAGGCGTGGCTTCCTGCATCAGCAAGGTTTCGGCGTCCGGCGCTTCGTCATAGACCTGGATGCCCATGTCGTTGATCATGCTGATCACGCCTTCGATCTGGTCGGCGTCCAGCACCTCGTCGGGCAGGTGGTCGTTGATCTCGGCGTAGGTCAGGAACCCCCGTTCCTTGCCCAGGATGATGAGATTTTTCAGCTGGGTGCGGCGCGCCTCGGCCTCAACCGGCGTCAGTTCCTTCAGGGGGACCAGCGCTTCGGTTTTCTTGGCGCCGCCACCCGGTTTTCTTCCACGTACAGCCACAGGCTTATCTCCGCTCAGGTTCAACCCCGCGCAGCAAGCGCGAGGAGAAAAAATCGTTCAAAAACCGGCAATTATACCCCAAATCGGGGCTTTGTCTTGCCGTATTTGGCAAGCTAGGAGCGTGCCAGTTCGGTCAATTCCTGGCGTTCGCTGGTGCTCAAACTGGCCAGCGGCCGCGCCGCCAGTTCCTGCCAGCGGCGGCGCTGCCAGTCGTCGCGCAATTGTTTGACGGCGCCATCGAACTCCGCGTTCCAGTCCCAATTGTCATCTTTGTCGAGCAAATCGGTCATCAGTTCATCGACCAGCGGCTGCAGGGCGCTGCCCTTGGCCGTTTCGCTGAGGGTCTGCGGCTTGAGCGGGCCCACCTCGCGCAGCCAGGCCATCAACTCGCCCATGCGGCTGCTCAGCGGATCGCCCGCATCCAGCCAGCAGGGGTCGATGTCATCGACGCGCTGCGGGTTCATCAGCAGCGTGCGAGCCAGGCTGCGCACGCGAGACGGCGCGGGGCGCCGTTGCGGGCGCGGAGGCGCTTGCCGGGAGGCATTGGCCTTCATGCCCACGAGCCCCAGTTCGTCGGGCTGCAAATGCGCCAGCTCGGCGATCTGTCGCCGGATCAGGCTGGCCAGCAGCGGCGCGGCGATTCTTTCCAGCAGCGGCTTGGCGTCCTTGATCAGCGCGGCGCGGCCTTCCTGGCTGTCGAGCTTGCGGCCGCGCGCCAGCTCGCGCACCAGAAACGCCGAGAGCGGCACGGTGTCGGCATCCAGCAATTTTAAAAAGGCGGCCTGGCCGTGGCTGCGGATGTAGCTGTCGGGATCCTCGCCTTCGGGCAGGAACAGGAAGCTGGCTTCCTTGCCGTCCTGCAGCGCCTCCAGCGAGTTTTCCAGCGCGCGCCAGGCCGCCTTGCGGCCCGCATTGTCGCCGTCGAAGGCGAAGATCAGGCGATCGGTGTGGCGCAGCAGGGTGCGCGCATGAATCGGCGTGGTGGCGGTGCCCAGCGCGGCCACGGCGAATTCCACCCCGTGCTGCGCCAGCGCGACCACGTCCATGTAGCCTTCGACCACGATGGCGCGTCCGGCCGCCTTGATCGCGGCGCGCGCCTCGAACAGGCCGTAGAGCTCGGAGCCTTTGTGGAACAGCGGGGTTTCCGGGGAATTGAGGTATTTCGGTTCGCCCTGGTCGAGCACGCGTCCGCCGAAGCCGACGATCTGGCCCTTGATGTTCCTGATGGGGAACATGATGCGGTCGCGGAAGCGGTCGTAGCGGCCGCGGTCACCGTCGATGACCAGGCCCGAAGCGGCCAGGGCGTCCGCCGCGTAATCGGCGAAAACCTGTTTCAGCGGCGAGCCGTCGGGGGCGTAGCCGATGCCGTAACGGGCGGCGATGGCGCCGGTCAGACCGCGTTTTTTCAGATACTCGATGGCGCGCGGCGTCTGCTTCAGCTGCTTTTTGTAGAACTGCGCGGCCTGTTCGAGCGCGTCCCACAGCGCGGGCGGCGGTCTGGGGCGGTCGGGCTCGCCGGATTCGGGCACCGGCAGGCCGGCGTCCTGCGCCAGCGCGGCCACCGCGTCGGGAAAGCCCATGTGCTCGTATTCCATCAGGAAGCCGAGCGCGGTGCCGTGCGCGCCGCAGCCGAAGCAGTGATAGAACTGCTTGGTCGGGCTGACCGTGAAGGAGGGGGTTTTTTCGCTGTGGAAGGGGCAGCAGGCCTGATAATTCTGCCCGGCTTTCTTCAGCGGCACGCGCCGGTCGATGACGTCGACGATGTCGACGCGGGCCAGCAGGGTGTCGATGAAATCGCGCGGGATCATGGTGTCCGCATGATAAACCCCGGCGGACGCCGGGAGGAATCAGCCCGCGAGACGGGCCTTGATCAGCGCGGAAACCTGGCCCATGTCGGCCCGGCCGGCGAGGCGGGGTTTCAGCAGCCCCATGACCCTGCCCATATCTTTCGCGCTGGATGCGCCGGATTCGGCAATGGCGGCGACAACCGCGGCTTCGATTTCGGCGGCGGAGAGCTGCTCGGGCAGATAGGCTTGCAGCACCACGAGTTCGGCCTGTTCCGCCGCCACCAGGTCGTCCCGACCGGCCGCCTGGAACTGGCTGATCGAGTCCTTGCGCTGCTTGATGAGTTTTTCGACGATGCTGCCGACGGCTGCATCATCCAGTTCGGTGCGGTCGTCGACTTCCTTCTGCCTGATCGCGGCCAGCAGCAGGCGAATCGTACCGAGGCGCGCCGTTTCCCTGGCGCGCATGGCGGTTTTCATGTCGTCCGTAATGCGTGCCTTGAGCGACATGGCCGGGCGTGACGCTGCCTGGGGCAGAATCAATACATCTTGGGGGGGAGTTGCTGGCCGCGCAGGCGCTTGCTCTGGCGCTTGACCGCGGCGGCGAGCTTGCGCTTGCGCTCGGCGGTGGGCTTCTCGTAGAACTCGCGGGCGCGCAGTTCGGTCAGGAGGCCGACTTTTTCGATGGAACGCTTGAAGCGGCGCAGGGCAACATCAAACGGCTCGTTTTCTTTGACTTTGACGTGGGGCATGTGACGAGGGCTTCCTGGGAAGCTTTCTGTTAACGGGAAAAACAAGAATAATAACAAGTCTTCGAGGATATTTCCAGAAGGATTTTTTCGGCCTCAACCTGCTTGTGAAGCCGTATTCCGGGGCGGAAAAGAATGGCGGGCGATTCCACGGGGGGTGACTGGTGGAAGGAGGTCGCCGCCGCGATCCGGCCGCCGACGCACCCATTATGTAGCAAGCCTGACCGGGCGGACAGTCCAATGGGCTGCTTACCGAATATAATGGGTGCCGCCCGCGATGCCCTCGCGGTGCCCTGTCATTTATCGTTGTGAAGCCGTCCATGTCTGAAGCCAACCAGGAATTGCAGAACGAAGTCGCTGGACTCGTTGTTTCCGCCCTCAACCTCGACATCAAACCGGATGAGATTCAAGCCGATGCCCCCCTCTATGGTGAAGGGCTGGGGCTCGATTCCATCGACATCCTGGAAGTGGCTCTGGTGGTGTCCAAGCATTTCGGGTTTCAGTTGCGGGCCGACAATGCGGACAATGTCCGCATTTTCAGTTCTCTTGCCAACCTGACCCGGCATATCGCGGCGAACAGGACGAAATGAGTCTGACCCCGGGACGCGTTGCGCGCTGGACCGGCATTGCCGCAGCAGGCGTTGCGTATTCCGCCCTGGCGCATTACAGCGCAGCCACGTCCGCAGCCACCACGTTCCCGTCCCTGGGGGTCGCCGTTTCCCTCGCGCCGTCCCTCGCCATCCTGGCCGGACTCACCTGGCGCTCGTCCATGAAGCCGGCCATGCTGCTTCTGTGCGCGCTCGTGGCTGCGTTGCTGTGGGGGTTCTGGGGGGCGCTGGAACGAAATTTCAGCTGGGTTTACTTCCTGCAGCACGCCGGCACCTATGCCATGCTGGCTGCCGTGTTCGGCGTGACCCTGGTACGCGGACGGCAGCCCTTGTGCACGCGCTTTGCCGAAGCGATACACGGCAGCCTCACGCCTGAGGAAGCCCGTTATTCGCGCCAGGTCACGCTGGCATGGACGCTGTTTCTTCTGGCGATCAGCCTCGTTTCCGGCGCCCTGTTCTTTCTGGCCGGCATCGAGGTGTGGTCGATTTTCGCCAACTTCCTCTCCTTTCCGCTGGTCATGCTGATGTTTGTCCTCGAATACGGGATTCGCCTGCGCAAGCTGCCGCATCAGAAAAAACACAGCATCATGGACGGCGTGCGTGCCTACTGGAAAACGCCAGCCGCGCGCCCGGGCGTTTCCCCGCCTGCCCGCTAGGCTGTCTGCTTGCCATCCATGCCGTCCCTGCCGCTCATCGCTCATCGCCGCCTTGATGCCGTCATGGCCTGGCGCGGCAACGCGCCGGTCAGCGTCAGGCAGTTTCTGGGCGAGGTCGGGTACGTCGCCGGCCAGTTGCCGCCGGGGCGGCATGTGCTCAACCTGTGCGGCGACCGCTACCGTTTCACCGTTGCCCTCGCGGCCTGTATCGTCAGCGGCCGGATCAGTCTGCTGCCCTCCACCCATACCCCGGAGATGGTCCGGCAGATGCAGAGAATCGCCCCGGATGTCTTCTGCATCGTCGACCAGGGCGCTGGCGTGGACCTGCCCATCTTCCGCTATCCCGAATCGACGCCGCCGCCGGCGGCGGATCCGGCTATTCCCGAGATCGATTGCGCGCAGGTCGTTGCCCGGGTCTTCACCTCCGGCTCCACCGGCGTGCCGCTGCCCCACGTCAAGCGCTGGGGCAGCCTGGTGCGCAACGTGCAGGCGGAGGCGGAGCGTCTGGGCATCGGTGCGCTCCATGCCATCGTCGGCACCGTCCCGCCGCAGCACATGTACGGCCTGGAATCCACCGTTCTGCTGCCGCTGCAATGCGGCGCCGCGCTGCATGCCGGCCGCCCCTTCTACCCGGCGGACATCTGCACTGCCCTGTCAAACCTGCCGCGTCCGCGCATGCTGGTCACCACGCCCTATCACCTGCGCGCCGTGCTGACGGATCAGGCCACGCTGCCGGCAGTCGACCAGCTTCTGTCGGCCACCGCCCCGCTGTCGCAGGACCTGGCCAGTGAGGCCGAATCCCGTTTCGGCGCGCCGCTTTACGAGATCTACGGCTGCACCGAGACAGGTCAGCTCGCCACCCGCCGCACCACCGCGGGTGCCGAATGGCAAACCCTGCCGGCGGTTCATCTGCGCCGCGAAGGAGAGGTGATCTGGGCCGAGGGCGGGCACATCGACAGCCCGACCGGCCTCGCCGATGTCATCGAACTCACCGGCGACGGCCCGGTGTCAACGACCTTCCTGCTGCATGGCCGCCACGCCGACCTGGTCAACATCGCCGGCAAGCGCACCTCGCTGGCCTACCTCAACCATCAGCTGAACGCCATTCCCGGCGTGCAGGATGGCGTCTTCCTGCTGCCGCGCGAAGACAGCCCCGGCAGCATCGGCCGCCTCACCGCCCTGGTGGTCGCCCCCGGACTGACCCCCTCTGACCTGACCCGGGCTCTGCGCGAGCGCATCGACCCCGTCTTTCTGCCGCGCCCGCTGTTGTTCGTCGATGCCCTGCCGCGCAACGCCACGGGCAAGCTCCCCAGCCAGCTCGCCCAGGACCTGCTGGCCACCCTGCAATCACGGGGCGCGACCCGGGAGCCGGCATGAGCGGCCTGACCCTGCCCCTGACCATCGCCGCGGACCATCCGGCGTACGCCGGGCACTTTCCCGGCCGTCCCATCCTCCCCGGCGTCGTGCTGCTCGACGCGGCGCTGCATGCCCTGGCGGCCCGGGAATGCGTCCATGCCGGACCGGTGCAACTCAAGTCGGCGAAGTTCCTCAGCGCGGTCCGTCCGGGCGAGGCCCTCACCCTGCATTACGCGGATTCTCCGGGCGGCGGCTTCCGCTTCGAGATTCGGTGCGGCGAGCGCGGCGTGGCGAGCGGGGCCGCCGTGTTTTCGCGGGAGCCCGCGACATGACCGCTCCGGTCCCGGGGATTGCGCAGCGGGCTGCGCCGCAAGCCGAGTGGGCAGGGCGCCCGGAGCGCAGCAACATGGCCATGTTGCGGCTGATGACCTGGATATCCCTGCGCCTCGGGCGTGCGCCCGCGCGTTGGGTGCTGGCGGGCATCAGCCTCTATTTCCTCGCCTTCGCGCCCGCCGCCAAGGCCGCCTCGCGCGCCTATCTGCGGCGGGCGCTGGGGCGTGCGCCCCGATTGACCGACTTGTACCGGCATTTCCACAGCTTTGCCTCCACCATCCATGACCGGATTTTCCTGCTCAATGGGCGTTTCGATCTGTTTCAGGTGGAGGTGCACGGTGCCGACGTGATGAAGGACGTGCTGGCCGCCGGGCGCGGCGCCTTCCTGATGGGGGCGCACATGGGCAGCTTCGAGGTCGTGCGCGCCATCGGGCGCCGACAGCCCGGCCTCCGGGTGGCCATGGTCATGTACGAGGAAAATGCCCGCAAACTCAATGCCGCGCTGGCCGCCATCAATCCGGCGGCGGTGCAGGACATCATCCCCCTCGGCCAGCTCGACTCCATGCTGCGGGTGCAGGCCGGTCTGGACGACGGCATGGTCCTGGGCGTGCTGGGCGACCGCAGCCTCGGCGGCGACCCGACCCTGAGCGTGCCGTTCCTGGGCGCGGACGCCGAGTTTCCGGCCGGCCCCATGCGCCTGGCCGCCATGCTGAGGCGTCCGGTGCTGTTCATGAGCGGGCTCTACCTGGGCGGCAATCGCTATGCCATCCACTTCGAGCGGCTGGCCGATTTCAGCAACGTCGAACGGACTGGACGCGATGCCGCCATCCAGTCCGCCGTGTCGGCCTACGTCGCCTGCCTTGAACGCCATTGCCGCGCCGCACCCTACAACTGGTTCAACTTCTTCGATTTATGGCGTCCGAAGGATGCCGGCTAAAACATGACCCGACTTACCCGCTCCCGACTGTGGGCCCTGGTCTGGCTGGCGCTGCTGGCCAGCCCTCTCGCGCAGGCCGCACCGCTGAGCATCGCCCAGCTCATGGCCGCTCTGGCGAAGAATCCGCAAGGCGCGGCCACCTTCACCGAAAAGAAAACCATTGCCATCCTCGACCAGCCGGTCGAGTCTTCCGGCGAACTGCTGTTCATCGCGCCGGCCCGCCTGGAAAAGCGCACCCTGAAGCCGAAGCCCGAGACCATGGTGCTCGACGGCGATATCCTCACCATCGAACGCGGGCAGCGCAAACACGTCCTCCAACTCAAGGACTACCCCGAGGTGGCCGGCATGATCGAGAGCATTCGCGCCACCCTGGCCGGGGACCGCAAGGCCCTGGAACGGGTCTACCGCCTCGCTCTGGAGGGCAGCCAGGAACGCTGGACCCTGGTGCTCACGCCCCTCGATCCCAAGGTCGGCGCCGTCATCGCGCGCATCCGGATGGAGGGGGCCAGGGACGGGGTGCGCAGCGTCGAGATTACCCAGGCGGATGGCGACAGTTCCCTGATGACCATTGAAAAGCGGGCGCCGCCGCAATGATCCGCCCACGCCGCCGGGGCATCGCCGCCATCGTGCTGTGGCTGGTCTTTTTGCTGGCCTGTGCCGGCATCATCAGCCGCACCCACTTCACCACCGACCTGTCGGCATTCTTGCCGCGCGCGCCGACGCCCGCGCAGCAGCTGCTCATGGACCAACTCCGCGACGGCCTGGCCTCGCGCCTGATTCTGGTGGGCATAGAAGGTGCCGATGCCCCCACCCGCGCCCGGATTTCCAGGCAAATCGCCCAGCGTCTGCGCGCCGACCGCGCGTTTGTCAGCGTCAACAATGGCGAGCCTGTCAACACCGAACGTGACCGCCTTTTCCTGTTCAACAATCGTTACCTGCTGAGCCCGGCAGTCACGCCTGAACGCTTCAGCGTGGACGGTCTGCATGCCGCCTTGAGCGACAGCATCGATCTCCTGGCCTCGCCGGCCGGATTGCTGGTCAAATCCCTGCTGCCGCGCGACCCGACCGGGGAAATGGTGAAATTGCTCGAGCAGTTCGACAGCGGCGCCCATCCGGCGCTGGTGGAGGGCGCATGGGCCTCGCGCGATGGCACGCGCGCCCTGATGCTGCTGCAAACGCGTGCCGCCGGAAGCGACACCGATGCCCAGCAACACGCCATGGCCGCCATCCGGCAGGCGTTCGACCAGGCATCCGGCGCGACCCCGTCCGTCCGGCTGGTGATGACCGGCCCCGGCGTGTTTTCGGTGACGTCGCGCGACACCATCAAGCGCCAGGTCACCCGCCTGTCCGTCATCAGCCTTGTGCTCATCGCCACGCTGCTTTTGCTCGTTTACCGCTCCTTCAGCGCACTGGCATTGGGCTTGTTGCCCGTTGTCAGCGGCGTGCTGGCGGGCATTGCGGCGGTCAGCCTGGGCTTCGGCGCGGTGCACGGCATCACCCTGGGATTCGGCACCGCCCTGATCGGCGAAGCAGTGGATTATTCGATCTACCTGTTCGTGCAATCGGAACAGAACCGTGCGGATCATCAAGACTGGGTCAAGCGCTTCTGGCCCACCATTCGGCTCGGTGTGCTGACTTCGATATTCGGCTTTGCTTCGCTGCTGCTGTCCGGCTTTCCCGGCCTGGCACAACTCGGCCTGTATGCCATCGCCGGGCTGATCGCCGCTGCATCGGTGACGCGCTTCGTCCTGCCTTCCCTGCTGCCGGCAAATTTCCGCATCCATGATTTGTCGGGCATCGGCTTCGCCCTGTCTCGCGTCGCACGACGCGCGGCGGTACTGCGCTGGCCTGCGGTGGCGGTGGTGCTGACGGCCTGCGCCATCGTGGTCGATCACCGCGCCACTTTGTGGAACGACACGATCGCGTCACTCAGCCCGGTGTCGCAAGCGGATGTGGAACTCGATACCCGCTTGCGCGCCGACATGGGCGCGCCGGATGTGCGTTACATGGTCGTGGTATCCGGTGCCAACCAGGAATCCGCATTGCGCACCGCCGAGCGGGTTTCCACGCTGCTGCAGACACTCGTCGAGCAAGGCGAACTCGCCGGGTTCGAAAGCCCCAGCCGTTATCTTCCCAGCACGGCAACGCAACGCGCACGCCAGGCCAGCCTGCCCCCGCGCGCCCTGCTGGAGGCACGCCTTGCGCGGGCCGTTCAAGGCCTGCCGGTGCGTAGCCACCTGTTTACGCCGTTTCTGGCCGATGCCGCCGCCGCGCGCAGCCAGCCCTTGCTGCGGGCAGCCGACCTGCAGCAGACCTCCATGGCGATGGCGGTCGATGCCTTGCTCGTCCAGCAACGGGGGCAGTGGCGTGCCTTGTTGCCGCTGACCGCGCCCGAAGGCGTCAGCATCAACGCGGATCCTATTCGCGCTGCATTGGGCGCAATTCCCGGTGTGCTGTTCGTGGACATGAAGGCGGAGTCGGACCGCCTGTATTCCGGCTACCTGCATGAAGCCATCGTGCTGTCGCTCGGCGGGCTGGTTGCCATCATCGGGTTGCTGTTCGCGGTTTTCCGCTCGCCCGTGCGCGTGCTGCGCATCATCGCGCCGCTGGCCGCCGCGGTCATGACCGTCACGGCGGGATTGAGCTTGGCGGGCCAGCAAATGATCATTCTGCATTTGGTGGGCTTGCTGCTGGTGGTCGCAGTGGGTTCCAACTACGCCCTGTTCTTTGACCGGCCGGATCCGCGCACGCCCATCCTGCCGCGCACGCTTGCCTCGATGCTGTTCGCCAATCTCACCACCGTCGCCGGTTTTGGCCTGCTTGCGTTTTCCGACGTCTCTCTCCTGCAGGCGATGGGCGTGACCGTCGCACCGGGCGTCATTCTCGCGCTGATTTATTCGGCGATTTTTGCCCGGCAACCCGATGCGGGATCCAGCCATGCGTGACCCGGCCTGGCACCCCACCCCGTTGATCCGAGCATCGTTCGCGCTGCATGGTCTGGCGCTGGTGGCCGTGATCGCCGCGCCCACGCAATGGCGCTGGGTGCTGGGCGCCGTGGTCGTCAATCACCTGTTGCTGACCGCCGTCGGCCTGTGGCCGCGCAGCCGCTGGCTGGGACCGAACTGGACACGGCTGCCTGCCGCCGCCGCGGCCAGACATGAAGTCGCCCTGACCATCGACGACGGCCCCGATCCCCATGTCACCCCGCAGGTGCTGGATATCCTGGATCGCTATGCCGCACGCGCCACCTTTTTCTGTGTGGGCGAGAAAGCGGCACGCTATCCGGATGTATGCCGGGAAATCGTGCGCCGTGGCCATGCCGTGGAAAACCATAGCCAGCACCACTACCATCATTTTGCCCTGCTGGGTCCGCGGGGTTACCTGCGCGAACTGCAGGCCGCACAAAGCACCCTCAGCCAGATTACCGGTCAGCGCCCCGTGTTTTTCCGTGCCCCTGCCGGCTTGCGCAACCCGTTTCTCGATCCCATGCTCGCGCGACTCGGCCTGACGCTCGCCAGCTGGTCGGCGCGGGGTTTCGACACCCGGGTCGGCGACGCCGAGCGCGTCAAGCATGCCCTCTTGCGCGGGTTGCGGGCGGGCGCCATTTTGCTGTTGCACGATGGCAATGCTGCACGGTCACCCGGTGGCACTCCGGTTATCCTTGACGCGCTGCCTGCCGTGCTGGAGTCGGCCGCCGCGTCCGGACTGCATTTCGTCCGCTTGCGAGAGGCCCTTTCATGAACGGTATCCCAGGCATGAGCCGGCACTGCCGCACCCCGGGGCAAAGGCCTTGAAAAACAGTCCGCAAGCCCCCTGGTACCGACAGATCGCAGCGGCCGTCACCCAACACGGCCCTCTGAAAGGGATAGGAACGCCGCTTTTCATCGGCCTGTTTTTCGGGGCGTATTTCTACGTGCTCAAGAACCCGGCCTACCCGACTACGGTGATGCCCTTTACCTGGCTGGACCGGATGATCAGTTTTCAGCCGCGGGCGATGCCGCTGTACGTCTCGTTGTGGGTGTATGTTTCCCTGCCGCCCGCATTGCTCGCGACGCGACGTGAACTCTATCGCTATGGCATGGCGATGGCCGGAACTTGTCTGGCGGGCCTGATTGCTTTTTACTTCTGGCCCACCGCCGTCCCTGCGGCCGATATTGACTGGGCCCGGTATCCTGGCGTGGATTTCCTCAAAAACGTCGATGCCGCAGGCAATGCCTTCCCGTCGCTGCATGTCGCCACGGCCTTCTTTTCGGGGATCTGGCTGGGGCGCCTGCTGCGTGGATTCGGCGCGCCGCCGTGGTGTCGGCTGTTCAGCTGGATGTGGTGTATCGGTATCATTTATTCCACGCTTGCCACCCGCCAGCATGTGGCGGTCGATGTGTGGGGCGGCCTCGTGCTAGGAGGGGTGGCGGCCTGGCTGTCATTGCGCCACCCTGCCTACGCAGCGCCCACACCTGGCCGGATTTGAAGGAAACCGGCCTGTGGAATTCGTCAAGAACGCACTACATTCGGATGGATTGACCCGTTGAATTCGCTCTGGCTTTCCCGTTTTACCGTGACCAGTGCCATCGGTCGCGGCCTTGAATCCACTCACGCCGCACTGCGCCAGCAGCGCGGCGGGCTGGCGCCGTGCGCGTTCGAAACGGTCCAGTTGAGCACTTTCGTGGGTGAGGTCGCGGGGGTGGATGGCGTGCAGCTTCCGGCGCGCCTGACCGGCTTTGACTGCCGCAACAACCGCCTTGCCTGGCTGGGCCTGCAGCAGGATGGTTTCAGTGTTGCCGTCGAATCAGCCATTGCGCGCCACGGCCGGCGACGGGTGGGTGTGCTGCTCGGCACCAGCACCTCCGG
>JAJZRE010000065.1 GCA_021802945.1 Pseudomonadota bacterium | reverse complement strand
TCGGCCAGCACCAGCAGGCTGCCGCCGGCCAGCGCGGCAGCGGGCAGCAGGACGCGGTGACCTGAGAATCCCAGTTTCCTTAGCGCATGCGGCACCATCAGGCCGACGAAGCCGATGCTGCCGGCCTGCGCGACGACGAGCGAGGTGCAGGCGCCGGCCAGCGCAAACAGCATCCAGCGCGTGGGGGCGACGGCGACGCCGAGGGAGGCGGCTTTCAGCGGCGACAGCTGCAGCACGTCGAGCCGCCTCGACAAGCCCAGCGCGGCGGCCACTGCCAGTCCCAGCGCCGCCCACAGCAGGCCGGGCTGGCCGGTCCAGGCCAGGTCGCCCATCAGGAAGAACAGCATGCCCGGCAGGCGTTCGGCCGGCGCCACGCTCAGCACCAGGGCGATCAGGGCACCGAAGCCGGCCGCCAGCATCACGCCGGCGAGCAGCAGCGGCGTGTGGTCGCGCGCCAGCAGGCGGCCGCCGAGCGCGGCCGCGAGCGCCAGCGCCAGCAGGCTGCCGGCGAACGCCAGCGCCGATATCCAGGGCCACGCCAGCCCGGCGGCCATGCCGAGCAGCGCCAGGAGCCCCGCGCCGCCGGAGACGCCGAGCAGATAGGGTTCGGCCAGCGGGTTGCGGAACAGCGTCTGCATCAGCGCCCCCGCCAGCGCCAGCAGGCCGCCGCAGGCGAACGCCGCGGCCACGCGCGGGCCGCGCAGTTCGTCGAGGATCTGCATCGCCAGCGCGTGGTCGTCAGGCAGGGCGCCGGCCGACAGGCCGAGCGCGATCGCCGCCAGGGCCAGCAGTCCGAGCAGCAGCAGTTTGCGTGTCGTGGTCAGAGCGGGCCTTATTGTCTTTGGCTTTCGACGAGGCCTTCGACAGGCCTGTCCTGAGCTTTGCCGAAGGGCTCAGGCCGAACGGTGGGAGCGGCGGTGGGCAGCACGGTGACGCGCTTCATCACGACCGGCTCGACGGGGACATCCTGGTAGGGGCCGCGGTCGCCGCGCGGCACCGCGACGATGGCGTCGACCACGTCCATGCCGTCGACGACCCGGCCGAACACGGCGTAGCCCCAGGTGTCGTAGCTCGTGCCGCGATGGTCGAGGAAGGCGTTGTCCGCCACGTTGATGAAGAACTGCGAGCTGGCCGAATCGGGCGCGGCCATGCGCGCCATCGCCAGCGTGCCGCGCAGGTTCTTCAGGCCGTTGTCGGCCTCGTTCCGGATCGGCGCGTTCTTGGGTTTTTCCGCCATGTCGGGTGTCATGCCGCCGCCCTGGATCATGAAGCCTGGGATCACGCGATGGAAGACGGTGCCGTCGTAAAACCCGGTTTTTACATAATTGAGGAAATTCCCCACCGACTGCGGCGCATTTCGGGTAAAGAGCTCGACCGTGATGTCGCCCCTGCTGGTTTCGATCAGCACGCGCGGATTGGCCGGCTGGCCGGCTGCCGGCGCCGTGGAGACGGTCTGCTTGCCGGGCTCGCTGGCGCCGCATCCGGAGATGCCGAGCAGGATCGCGCCGAGAAACAGGGTGGTGGAAAACAGGGGAAGGCGGGTCATCGGGACGCTCCGGACAAAGGGTGGGGGGATTTTACTGGGCGGGAGCCGCGAGGCCCAACACAAGCATTTTCACAAGGCCGTTCGGGCCGGGCCCTTCGACCCCGCTCAGGACAGGCTTGCCGAAGCCTCTTGGCGAGCCATACGGCGTTTCGATCGTTCGACAGGCTCACGACTCAGCGCGAACGGACTGCGGTCATTCAGGCTGCAGGCAGCGCCCGATCGCTGCGCGCACCGTGTCCAGCGGCTGGCAGCCGTTGCAGACCGGGTGCGGCTGTGCGTCCCGCTGCACGATCAGGGCGGGAAAGCCGCGCACGCCGGCCTGGCGTGCCTGTCTGAAATGCGCCTGGGTGCGGGTACGCGCCGCATCGCTGTCGAAGGCGCGCAGAAACGCGGCGCGATCCACGCCGAGCCCGGCCGCCACGTCGGCCAGTACGTCGGGCTGCGTCACGTCGCGGCCCCCGGCATAAAACGCGATCTGGATCGCCTTGAACAGGGGAAAGGTCCGGCCGGGATCGATGCCTCCGACCGACACCACCGCGCGGCAGGCCGGTTCGGTGTCGTACACGAAGTCTGGCGGCAGCGCGTCGTCGAAGCGGAACGGCTGGCCGGTGCGCGCCTGAGCCGCGCGCCGGTGATGCAGGATGTCCTCGCGCTGCGCGGCCGTCATCGGCGCAGTCTCGTGCCGCAGCCCGCCCGGCACCAGCGCGATCTTCATGCGCTCGCGGTACTCGTCGCGCAGCGTTTCGATCACCGGGGAAAACCCCCAGCACCACGAACACATCGGATCGGCGAAATACCAGAGGATGGGAGGAGTCATGTCGCGGTGGTTGCTGGGGAAGGACAGCTCACAGCATAGGCGATCGCTCTGGAATCCTCAGGGAAACCCTGAATCGTTCGCCCTGAGTCCTTCGAAGGGCTTTGTTCAGTCAGCGTTTCCCTCGGACTTGGGCGCGTCGTCGTGTCTGGGCGGCGCGTCGTCGTCCATGATCACGCTGTGAGCCGGACCTTCGAGATCGTCGAACTGGCCGCTTCTGGCCGCCCACAGCAGGACCCAGGCGATGACGCCGACGAGGATGAGACTGAGCGGAATGAGCAGGATGAGGACGTCCATGTACAGGGATCAGGGATCAGGGATCAGGGGCGTCTCGGAATGTGCGGCCTTTGGCAGCTCGTTTCCTGAGCGCTGAATCCTGACCCCTGATTCCTTGTATTTGAAGTCGGAGAGCCGCAGCGCGTTCAGCACCACCAGCAGCGAACTCGCCGACATGCCGATGCCGGCAAGCCATGGCGTGACGTGGCCCAGGGCGGCGGCGGGGATGGCCACGAGGTTGTAGGCGAGCGCCCAGCCCAGGTTCTCGCGGATGATGCGCTGCGTCTTGCGCGCAAGCGCGACGCCGTCGGCCAGCGTGGCCAGCCGGCTGCCGAGCATCACCATGTCGGCGGCCGCCTGCGCGACGTCGGCCCCGTCGCCCATCGCGATCGAGACTTGCGCGCCGGCCAGCACCGGCGCGTCGTTGATGCCATCGCCGACCATGGCGACGATGCGGCCTTCGGCCTGCAGTTTTTTCACGTAGGCGAGCTTGTCTTCCGGCAGCGCGCCGGCGTGCCAGTCGTCGATGGCGAGCTGCTGCGCGGTGCGCATCACGGCGGCCTCGGCGTCGCCGGACAGCAGGTGCAGTCGCAGGCCCAGCTTCCGCAGCGCCGCGAGCGCGGCCGGGGCATCCGCCCGCGGCGTGTCGGCCAGCGCGAACCACGCGATCAGTCCGGATTCGTCGGCCAGCGCCACCCAGCTTTCCCCCCCGTCGGATGCGGGCGGCGACGGCGGCGTTCCGGTGCGCGCGGCGAAGCGCGGCGCGCCCAGCCGATACACCCGGCCTTCGATCGTGCCTTCGACGCCGCGCCCCGGGGTGTTGCGGACCTGGCTGGCGGTGTGCGCCGGTGCGGCCACCTCGCGCAAGGCTTTTGCGATGGGATGTTCCGAGCCGGCCTCGAGCGCGGCAGCCAACGCGCCGACTTCGCTTTCGCCGTGCCCGCCCAGCGGCACCACGCGGCGCACGCTCAAGCGGCCGTGGGTGAGCGTGCCGGTCTTGTCGAACACCAGGTCGGTGGCGCGCGCCAGGGTCTCCAGCGCGTGGCCGCGCGTGGTCAGCAGGCCCAGGCGCGTCAGCCGCCCGGTGGCGGTGGTGAGCGCGGCCGGCGTCGCGAGGCCCAGCGCGCAGGGGCAGGTGACGACCAGGATCGACACCACGATCCACAGCGCTTTCGACGGATCGATGACGTACCACGCCACGCCCACCAATACGGTAATCAGCAGCAGCAGGCCGACGAACCAGGCGGCGGCGCGGTCGGCCAGCTGGCCGATGCGCGGCTTCTCGCTCTGCGCGCGGTCCAGGAGGCGCACGATGGAGGCCAGTCGCGTGTCGGCGCCGAGCTTCTCCACCCGCACCACCAGCGGGCTTGCCTGGTTGAGGCTGCCGCCGACCACTTTCGCATCCTTGCTCTTGGACAGCGGCAGCGATTCGCCGGTCAGCATGGCTTCGCTCACCGCGCTGTCGCCCTCGACCACCACGCCGTCGGCGGGCAGCGTTTCGCCGGGGCGCACCAGCACGTGGTCGCCCGCCGTCAGGCGCGCCACCGGCACCTGCTCCTCGTCGCGCGCCGGCCAGTGCGGCAGCCGCGTGGTGGCGGCGGGAATGAGCTTCACCAGTTCTTCCACCGCGGCGCCGGCGCGGCGGCGCGCGTTCATCTCGAGGAAGCGCCCGGCCAGGAGCAGGAAGATGAACATGGTGACCGAGTCGTAATAGACCTCGCCGTGCCCGCTGAACGTGCTGTAGACGCTGGCGACGAAGGCTGTGCCCACGCCCAGCGCCACCGGCACGTCCATGCCCAGCGTGCGGCGCTTGAGGTCGCGCCAGGCGCCGAGGAAGAACGGCCACGCCGAATAGCCCACCACCGGAATGGTGAGGATCAGGCTCGCCCAGCGCATCAGCAGCCGGATGTCGAGGGTCATGTCGGTGGCGGTGTAGGAGGGCAGCGCGTACATCATCACCTGCATCATGCCGAGCCCGGCGATCGCCAGGCGCTTGATCGCGGTGTTGCGCTCGCGCTTGTGGATGTCGTCGGAACGGCCCGGGTCGAACGGGTGGGCGATGTAGCCGATGTCGGACACCGCCTTGAGGATCGCCGACAGCCGGATGCGGGTGTTGTCCCAGCGCACCCGCGCGCGGCGGGTGGCGTAATTGATCTCCACCGACAGCACGCCGGGCAGCCCGGCGATGTGGCGCTCGTTCAGCCAGATGCACGCGGCGCAGACGATGTTCTCGAGGATCAGCGCGGCCTCGCGGATGTGCTCCGTTTCCGTCCGCACGAAGCTTTCCTGGATTTCCGGCAGGTCGTAGAGGCCGAGCTGCGCGAGTTCGGCCTCGGCCTGCTGGGGCGTGGCGGGCAGCGCGGTACGGTGGGTGTAATAGGCGCCCTGGCCGCTGTCGATGATGGTCTGCGCCACCGCCTGGCAGCCGCGGCAGCAGGCTTCTTTTGTCTGGCCTTCGAACCGGATGGGGTAGCGGGCGCCGTCCGGCACCGGCAGGCCGCAGTGAAAGCAGCCGGAAAAAGACGGGGCGTCCGTGAGCCCAGGAGAGTTGGTCACGAATCGCCCCCCAAGAGGACGCGGTTCAGCGGCACGACCGGGAGAGACGGGCGGGCCGCTGGCGTCTGGCCCAACCTGTTGCCAGAAAACGCCGCTGCCGTTAGACACGGCCACCGGGTTGCTGACGGTTTCGTCGTCTTCGACGACGCGGCTTGGGGCCTCGGTGTCGATCCAGATTCTTTTGACGTCCAGGTTGCTATAGCCATTCTTCTTTACTGCGATGTCCGCCCGGCTCCAACGCCAAAACTGTCTCTTCGACGTCTGTACCGGCAAGCTGGCCATTATAGGAGCGGACGGGCTTGCGCCCCCACTCCCTTGCGCATCCTTCGGTCTGGTGTGGGACAGGGAAGGTTCCGCGGCGGGCCTCGGGGGAGGTCGAGGCGAGCATAGCAATATTGAAGATAAACGCATCATAATATAGCTTCATGGCAGGCGCAAGCGGAATTTGAATCCGCTACCATGGCGGCATGAGCGGACGTCTACAGAATTCCTCCTTCTTTCCGCCGGTCGAGACCGCGCTCGCAGACCCCAACGGCCTGCTGGCGATGGGCGGCGACCTGTCGCTGGAACGCCTGCTGGACGCCTATCGCCACGGCATCTTTCCCTGGTTCAATCCGGGCGAGCCCATCCTGTGGTGGAGCCCCGACCCGCGCATGGTGCTGGTGCCGGGCGAAGTGCGCGTCACCCGCTCGCTGGCCAGGCGCATCCGCAATGCCGGCTTCGAACTGCGTGTCGACACCGCCTTCGCCGAGGTCATGCGCGCCTGTGCCGAACCCCGCGAGGGCGCAGGCGGAACCTGGATTTCGCCGGCGATGATCGCGGCCTACACCCGCCTGTTCGATGCCGGCTATGCCCATTCGGTGGAAACCTGGCACGACGGCCGGCTGGTCGGCGGCCTCTACGGCGTGGCGATCGGCCGCATGTTCTACGGCGAGTCCATGTTCAGCCGCGAGCCCGATGCCTCGAAGGTCGCTTTGGCGCGGCTGGCGCGGCAGCTGCAGCGCTGGGAATTCGGCCTGATCGACTGCCAGATGGAGACGGCGCACCTGGCCAGCCTCGGTGCGCGCACGATGCCGCGCGCCGTATTTACGGCCCGGCTGGCGGAGTTGGTAAACTTGCCCCATCTACCCGGGCCGTGGACGTTTGACGTTAATGCATCCGACTGAACCTCCCTTCCAGCGCATCCAGTTCTACCTGACCGCGCACTACGAATGCAGTTACCTGCCGGGGCAGCGCGCGCGCTCACAGGTTGCGACGCCCACTCACCTGATCGACGGTCACGCCTACGGCGCGCTGATCCGCGCCGGTTTTCGCCGCAGCGGCCAGTTCACCTACCGCCCGCACTGCGAAACCTGCCACGCCTGCGTGCCGGTGCGCGTCGACGTCGCCGGCTTCGTGCCCAACCGCACCCAGCGCCGCTGCCTCAAGCGCAACCGTGATCTGGCCGCGCGCTTTCTGCCGCTCGACTTCAAGGACGAGCATTACGCGTTGTACCGCCGCTATCTCGGCAGCCGCCACGCCGGCGGCGGCATGGACCGCGACGGCCCTGACCAGTACACCCAGTTCCTGCTGTCGTCCAACGTCGACAGCGTGATGGTCGAATTCCGCGACGGCGACGAGCTGGTGATGATCTCGGTGATCGACCAGGTCGACGACGGCATTTCCGCCGTCTACACCTTCTTCGATCCCGCGCGCGAGCAGCAGAGCCTCGGCGTCTACGGCGTGCTGTGGCAGATCGAACTGGCGAAGCGGCTGGAGCGGCCCTATCTCTATCTGGGCTACTGGATCGCCGAGAGCCGCAAGATGGCCTACAAGAAGCAGTACCCGCCGCTGGAGGGGCTGGTCGACGGCCGCTGGCAGGTTCTCGACGCATGAAATCCCGCATCCCGGCCGCCGTCCTGCTGGCGACCCTGCAGGGCTGCGCGCTCACCGTGAGCAATCCGCGCGCCCTGCAGCCGATCGATGGTTTTGTCCAGCTGGCGGGCGATCAGCGCGTGTGGGTCGAGCCGGGCTACGAAGCCTACGGCGCGCGCGTGGCGGCAGCGCTGCCGGCCGCCATCGCGAAGGTCGAGGCCGCGCACTACCTGCCGTTTCTCCGTCCGCCGCGCGTGTATGTCTGCGGCAGCGAGGACTGCTTCAACCGCTATGTCTACACGCCCCGGCTGTCCGCCGCCGTCATCCCGGACAACCGCCTGATCCTGTCGCCCAATCTCGACGGCCGCGAAAGCCGCCGCCTGCCCGGCCTGCTGACGCACGAACTCGCGCACCTGCATCTGGGCCAGCGCATCGGCCACTACAACAGCACCCTGCCGGTGTGGTTCCACGAAGGCTGGGCCTCGCTGACCGCCGATGGGGGCGGTGCAGAGTACGCGACCGATGCGCAGGCGTATGCCGCGATCCGCGCCGGACGCAGGGTCGACCTCGTTGCGCGCGACACCCCCGACAAGCGCCACCGCGCGCGTGCGTTCGGGCTCAACATCTTCGAGTTCTACCGCGAGTCCATGCTGCTGGTCGGCTGGCTGAAGGCGCAGGACGAAGCGCGCTTCCGCCAGCTGGTCCTCGCGGTGCAGGGCAACACCGACTTCGAGATCGCCTTCTGGGACATCTACGGCCAGTCGCCCGCCACGCGGCTGGCCGGTTTCTACGACGGCGTGCCAGGCGATGCCGGATTAAACGATAATGGCTCGATCCAGGCCGCACCCGCACAACCCTGAATCCACTTCACGATGAAACCCTATCTCGACCTGATGCGCCACGTGCTCGAGCACGGCACGAAAAAAAACGACCGCACCGGCACCGGCACCCTGTCGGTGTTCGGCTGGCAGATGCGCTACGACCTCGCCGCAGGCTTCCCGCTCGTCACCACCAAGAAATGCCACCTGCGCTCGATCATCCACGAACTGCTGTGGTTCCTGCAGGGCGACACCAACATCGAATACCTGAAGGAGAACGGCGTCAGCATCTGGGACGAATGGGCCGACGAAAACGGCAACCTCGGCCCGGTCTACGGCCACCAGTGGCGCAGCTGGCCCAGGCCCGACGGCGGGACGATTGATCAAATCAGCGAAGCGGTGAAGACGCTCAGGACCAACCCCGACTCGCGCCGCATCATCGTCTCGGCATGGAACGTGGCGGATCTGGACAAGATGGCGCTCGCGCCGTGCCACGCCTTCTTCCAGTTCTACGTGGCGGATGGGAAATTGAGTTGCCAGCTCTACCAGCGCAGCGCCGACATCTTCCTCGGCGTGCCGTTCAACATCGCGTCCTATGCGCTGCTGACGCTGATGATGGCGCAGGTGACGGGCCTCGAGCCCGGCGACTTCGTCCATACCCTGGGCGATGCCCACCTGTATCTGAACCACCTCGACCAGGCGCGCGAGCAGCTCTCCCGCGAGCCGCGCCCGCTGCCGAGCATGGCCTTGAATCCGGACGTGAAGGACATCTTCGCGTTCCGCTTCGAGGACTTCACCTTGAGCGGCTACGATCCGCACCCGGCGATCAAGGCGCCGGTGGCGGTATGAGTGCGGGTGAAGGAGGAAGGGTGAGGGGGGAAGGGATAAAGCCCAGGATCAGCGTTATCGCCGCGCTCGCGAAAAACCGCGTCATCGGCATCGAGAACCGCCTGCCGTGGCGGCTGCCGGAAGACCTCGCCCACTTCAAGGCGCTCACCCTCGGCCACCCCATCCTGATGGGCCGCAAGACCTTCGAATCGCTCGGCCGCCCGCTGCCCGGACGCACCAACATCGTCGTCACCCGCAACCCCGACTACTGCAAGGACGGCTGCCTGGTCGCAGCCTCCATCCCCGCAGCCATCGCGCTGTGCCAGGACGCCGACGAAGTCTTCTTCATCGGCGGCGCCGACCTCTACGCCCAGGCTATCCCGCTGGCCGACCGTTTGTACCTGACCGAAGTGGACATCGAAGCCGAGGGCGACGCCTGGTTCCCCGACTACGATCGCAGCGCGTTCAGGGAAATCTCGCGCGAGTCTCACAGGGGCGGGAAGGGCGATGCGCTGGGGTTTGATTTCGTGGTGTACGAGCGGGGATAGGCGGAGGCCAACGCCCCCGCGTATGTCGCCGAGCCTCATGCGGTGAGCGTTGCGTCAACGAGAAGGGAGAAGCCATGTCTGATCTGAGCCCGCTTGAAAAACATTTTCCCCGCCTGGTAACCGAGATTCAGGCGTTCTGGGGATCGCCTGCCTGCTTCGAAAAATTGCAAGGCTTGCTGGTGGACAGCCGGGGTGGCCGCCAAGGATTTCCTGAAGACGTCTACTCCGACTTGTCCTTGCTGCTGACGCTCGTCCCCCGGCCAAAAGGCCCTTACGACATATGGAATGAGGCTGCGGATGCGGGTAAGACCGCCTGAAAGCCGATCGATTGAAAACTCAGGGAAAATGAGATGGATATGAAAGACCGAAACGAAGCCGCGCAAGGGTGCATGGCATGAGCGGCTTGCCCAAGTGCCCCCGGTGCGGATCGGAATACGCCTACGAAGACGGCGCCATGTACGTATGCCCGGAATGCGCGCACGAATGGTCCAAGGATGCGCCGGCGGCCTCGGATGAGGCCCGCGTCGTGCGCGATTCCAACGGCAACGTGCTGGCGGACGGCGACACGGTCACGGTGATCAAGGACCTCAAGGTCAAGGGCGCGTCGCTGGTCGTCAAGGTGGGGACCAAGGTGAAGAACATCCGCCTCGTCGAAGGCGACCACGACATCGACTGCAAGATCGATGGCATCGGGGCGATGCAGCTGAAGTCGGAGTTCGTGAAGAAGGTGTAGGGCTTCCGCCCGGCTTCAACGAGAAACGGGGGCCCGGCCCCGTTTTTCTATGGGGCCGCCCATGCGGCACCCCGGTCCGAACGGCTTTCGACCCGGTTCGGTGTGGATGAGCCT
>JAJZRE010000013.1 GCA_021802945.1 Pseudomonadota bacterium | reverse complement strand
GACGCCTGCTGGCGAGCCTCGAGCCGGTCACGCTGGCGTTCGGCGAAATACTGTACGAACCGGGGGATGCGATACGGCACGTCTACTTCCCCAACGACTCGCTCGTCTCCCTGATTACCCTCGCTGATCGTCAACTCGCCCTCGAGGTGGGAATGGTCGGCCGCGAAGGCATGGTCGGCGTTTCGTTCGCGCTGGGAATCGCCCTGAGCCCGGTCCGTGCCCTGGTGCAGGGCGGCGGCACGGCGATGCGAATGAAGTCCGCCCCCTTTCGCAAGCAGTTCCGGCAAAGCCTGTCCCTGCAGCGGGAGGTATATCGCTATACCCATGAACTGATGGTTCAGGTCGCGCAAACCGCCGCGTGCAACCGATTCCACGTCGTCGAGGCACGCCTCGCGCGCTGGCTGCTGATGACGCGCGACCGGGTCGGCTCGGACCATTTCCGTCTCACCCAGGAATTCATCGGGCACATGCTGGGCGTGCGCCGGGTCGGCGTCACCAATGCCGCGCACGCGCTGAAGCAACGCAAACTGATCGACTACAGCCGCGGGAACATCGAAATCATCAATGGCCCCGGCCTGGAAGCCGCGGCGTGCGCGTGCTACAAGCTTGCCGGGTGATGCGATCGCCGTTGCCTGGCGCGGTGTCTCCCGCGCTTCATTCGCCAGGGCGCCCGGGCAGGACGCCATGACCGGTGTGTGCGACAGCGTACCGAGCCCGCACAGGATGGCTCGGAGCCGTGATAAGCTGACGCCATACGATCCATTCGGCACCGTCCGTGCAATCCCGCAGCCGCGACCGCAACGCTGGAGCCCGCTGATGCCCACGCCCCCCAGCCCAACGCAAAACCATCTTCTCGCCGCCTTGCCCGCTGCCGAGTTCGAGCGCCTGTCACCCCATCTGGAACCGATCCCGATGCCGCTCGGCGAAGTCCTGTACGAGTCCGGCGCCCAGCTGCACCACGTCTACTTCCCCACCACTGCCATCGTGTCCCTGCTGTATGTGCTGGAGGACGGCGCATCGGCCGAAATCGCAGTGGTCGGCAATGAGGGAATACTCGGCATTTCGCTGTTCATGGGCGGCGACACCACCCCCAGTCGGGCCGTGGTGCAGAGCGCGGGCCACGGCTATCGCCTGAAGGCGGAACGGCTGAAACAGGAATTCAACCGCGCCGGGCCGGTGCTGCGCCTGCTGCTGCGCTACACCCAGGCGCTGATCACGCAGATGACGCAGACCGCGGTATGCAACCGTCACCATTCGATCGAACAGCAACTGTGCCGCTGGCTGTTGCTGAGCCTGGACCGCCTGTCCTCGGATTCGCTGACCATGACGCAGGAACTGATCGCCAACATGCTCGGCGTGCGCCGCGAAGGGGTGACCGAGGCCGCCGGGAAATTGCAGCGCGCCGGACTGATCCGCTACAGCCGGGGCCGCATCGAGGTGCTCGACCGGCCGGGACTGGAAAAGGCGGTATGCGAATGCTATGCAGTGGTCAAAAAGGAATATGACCGCCTGCTTGCGGACATCCCCCACGGCGACCCTTTCCACGTCCTTGGCCGATCCGGCGGCTGACTGAACAGCACAGACGACCCCGGCTATCATTGCCGGGCGCGGAACAACGGAGAACGACTTGGATGGATGCCGTATGACAGGACTGCAGCAGGGTTGCGGTCAGCGCATGCGGGCGCTGATGCGGCGCGGCCTGCTCCTGGCTGCCATCACGCCGCTTCTGCTGGGAGGCTGTGGCTCGCTTCCGAGGATCAATCCCGACCTCGCCCTGCATCCGTCCCGCCCCGTTCGGATGGAAGGTGCATACGGCCCTTTACCCAGTCAGCAGAGCAAGGCCATCCTGGCCCGGCTCAAGCTCGGTGCCGATGAGACGCATATCTTTGAACGCCATCTGGCGCTGGTGCAGGAAATGGGCGGCAGCCCGCTGGTGGTGGGCAACAAGGTTGAACTGCTGCTGGATGGACCGGCCACCTATGCCTCGATGTTTGCAGCGATCAACGCGGCCAGGGACAACATCAATCTCGAAACCTACATCCTGGAGCCGGATGAGATCGGCCAGAGCCTCGTCGACGCGTTGCTGGTCAGGCAGATCACGGGGGTGCAGGTCAATCTGATCTATGACAGCGTGGGGTCGCTGTCCACGCCCAGGGAATTCTTCCAGCCGCTGGTGGATGCCGGTGCCCATGTGCTGGAATACAACCCGGTCGACCCGCGCAAGGCACGCAAGGACTGGGCGCTCAACGAACGCGATCACCGCAAGCTGCTGGTGGTGGACGGCAAGATAGCCTACGTCGGCGGCATCAACATCAGCAGCGTGTATTCCTCCGGTTCGTTCGCCAGCCCGTTTTCACGCAGCAAGAAGGCCCGGTACGCGCAGGACGGTCCGACCTGGCGCGATACCCATCTGCGCATCGAAGGGCCGGTGGCCGCCGATTTCCAGAAGCTGTTCATGACCACCTGGGAACGGCAGAAAGGCGGTACGCTGCGCGGCCGTAACTATTTTCCGCAACTCGCCACCAAGGGCCCGGAAGTCGTGCGCGCCATCGGCAGCTCGCCCGACGACCCGTACAGCCTGATGTATGCCACCCTGATCTCCGCCATCAACAGCGCGGAAAGCCAGGTCTACCTCACCAATGCCTACTTCCTTCCCGACCCGCAGCTATTGGCCGCGCTCAAGGGTGCCGCGGCGCGCGGCGCGGATGTGCGGCTGCTGCTGCCCGGCAAATCGGATTCCGATCTGGTGCTGTATGCCTCGCGTTCGTTTTACCAGGAACTCCTGGATGGCGGAATCAGGATCTATGAACGCCAGGACGCCCTGCTGCATTCGAAGACCGCGATGATAGACGGCGTGTGGTCCGCGGTCGGCTCCACCAACCTGGACTGGCGCAGTCGCCTGAACAACCAGGAGATCGATGCCGTGATTCTGGGACAGGACTTCGGCAGCCGCATGCAGGCCATGTTCGATCAGGACCTGCAGGCGTCCCGGCAAATCACCCGGGCCGATTGGGAACACCGTTCCCTCCTGTCGCGTCTGAAGGAAGCCGGCGCGCGTTTGTGGGCGCGGCTGCTATGAGCAGGACCCGCAACAGGCGGCGTTAGTCCCGAAAGGAATGCTTGTGCATGCATTGCCTGCAGCCCCCAGGCGTCCGCAGTCGCAAGGGGAAGAAATCGCAAACAGCATCAGCCACGGGTTGGCGCTGGTCGCCGCACTCGTCGGAACGCCCTACCTCATCCTGCAGGCAGAACGGCACGGCGACGCCCGTTTCGTCGTCGGCGCGAGCATTTTCGCGGCGACCATGATCCTGCTTTACCTGTCGTCGACCCTCTACCACGCGCTACCCACCGGCAAGGCCAAGCGTGTGTTTCGCATCATCGAGCATTCCGCGATCTTTCTGCTTATCGCGGGTACCTACACACCGTTTACGCTGGGGGTGCTGCGTGGGGCATGGGGCTGGACGCTTCTGGGCGTGGTCTGGGGCCTTGCCGCAGTCGGCGTGGCGCTCAAGGTATTCAACAAGGGCTCTCATCCCATCCTCTCTACCGTGAACTATCTGATGATGGGGTGGCTGGTCGTGATAGCGCTCGATCCCCTGGTTGCCAGAGTGCCCACAACGGGCCTGCTCTGGTTGATTGCGGGCGGCGTGTCCTACACCGCTGGCGTCGCTTTTTTCGCACTCGATTCGCGCCTGAAGTATGGCCACCTGATCTGGCACCTGTTTGTCATGACGGGAACGGCATGCCATTACTTCGCGGTGCTCGGGTATGCGGCCTGACCCGCTGGCCAGCCGCCCGCCCGTCAGCCGGCAGGGATAAGCATGATGTCAGGGCCTGCCCGCCCTACCCCTCTTTTTGTCTTGTGAAATAGGATAGAGAGAAGCATGAGAGACGAACTCGCAAAGCTGCGCGCCGCACATCAGGTCATGAAAAAGGCGGGCGTGTTCAAGAAGGCCCTGGCGGCGGAAGACGTCCTGGAAGCGGCCCTGGTCCTGATTGAAAAAATGGTGGAGGAGATTGAAAAGCTCAAGGCCGACAAGGGTGAGGCGGGTCACCGGTGAAGGCGCAGAGCCAGGCCCTGCACGAACGGTGATCACTGGATTTTCCGGCATCACCGCGATGTACACCGTCTCGGCCAGAAGGATCGTGGTCGTGAGCCGGTAACCGGCGCCCCACGCAAGCGCCGGATCGGCATGGCCCTGCGGTCAGCCGAAGGTCAGCCCCATCGCCTCCCGCACATCGCGCATGGTGTCGCGCGCCAGTTCCTGTGCCTTTTCGCAGCCGTCGGCGAGGATGTTGCGCACCTGGTCCGGGTTGTCTTCGTAATACGCAGCGCGTTCCCTGATCGGCGCGAGTTCGGCCAGCACGGCGTCGATCACCGGCTGCTTGCATTCGAGGCAGCCGATCCCGGCGCTGGTGCACCCCGCCGTGGCCCACTGACGGGTCGCATCGTCGGAATACACCAGATGGAACTGCCATACCGGGCAGTTGGCCGGATTGCCCGGGTCGGTGCGGCGGACGCGCGCGGGGTCGGTCGGCATGGTGCGGATTTTCCTGGTGACCGTCTCGGGATCTTCGCGCAACGCGATGGTGTTGCCGTAGGACTTGGACATCTTCTGCCCGTCCAGCCCCGGCATTTTCGAGGCTTCGGTCAGCAGGGCCTCGGGTTCGACGAGAATCATCTTGCCGGAGCCCTCGAGATAGCCGAACAGGCGCTCGCGATCGTTCATCGACAGGTTCTGCGCGTCGTTCAGCAGCGCCTTGGCCGATTCCAGCGCCTCGTCGTCGCCCTTCTCCTGATAGGCGGTGCGGCACTCCTCGTACAGCCGGGCCTTCTTCGAGCCGAGCTTCTTGACCGCCGCGCGCGCCTTGTCCTCGAAGCCCGGTTCGCGCCCGTACATGTGGTTGAAGCGGCGCGCCAGTTCACGGGTGAATTCGATGTGCGGGATCTGGTCTTCGCCGACCGGCACCCGGTTGGCGCGGTAGATCAGGATATCGGCGCTCATCAGCAGCGGATAGCCGAGGAAGCCGTAGGTCGAGAGGTCCTTGCTGGCCAGTTTTTCCTGCTGGTCCTTGTAGGTCGGCACGCGCTCCAGCCAGCCGAGCGGCGTCATCATCGACAGCAGCAGATGCAGCTCGGCATGCTCGATCACGCGCGACTGGATAAACAGCGTGGCCTGCGCAGGATCGACACCCGCGGCGAGCCAGTCCACCACCATGTCGCGCACGTTCTCGTCGATCCCCTGCGGCGTATCGTAATGCGTGGTCAGCGCGTGCCAGTCGGCGACGAAGAACAGGCACTGGTACTCGTTCTGCAGACGCAGCCAGTTTTTCAGGACGCCGTGGTAGTGGCCGAGGTGCAGGCGCCCGGTGGGGCGCATGCCGGAGAGAACGCGATCGGAATACATGTTTGTTGAATGGCGAGCAGTAAAGGGTAAGCGATGGAGGTCAGGACAGCACGAGCTGGATCAGGCCGATCAGCTGGGCGGATTCGAGGCCGGTGACCAGCGCGGTCAGGCCGATGAACACGCTGATGAGCGGCCACAGGATGATGCCGAGAATGCCGGTGAACATGAGGCCGAGCAGGATGAACAGGCCGTACGGCTCCAGCCGGGCGAACTGCATGGCCAGCTTCATCGGCAGCAGGCTGACGGCGATGCGGCCGCCGTCGAGCGGCGGCAGCGGGATGAGGTTGAGCGCCATCAGGATGACATTGATGAACACGCCCGCCGCGCCCATCAGCATCAGCGGCGCACTGGCAAAACCGCTGCCCATGGCATGGCCGAGCTGGATCGTCAGCGCCCAGAACACCGCCATCACGAAATTCATGCCGGGGCCGGCGGCCGCCACCCACAGCATGTCCTGCTTGGGCCGGCGCAGGCGGCCGAAGTTGACCGGAACCGGCTTGGCCCAGCCGAACAGGATCATCCCGCCGCCCAGCAATTTGCTGGTGAGCAGGATCACCAGCGGCACCAGGATGGTTCCGACCGGGTCGATGTGCTTGAGCGGATTGGCGGTGATCCGTCCCGCCGCCGCCGCGGTCATGTCGCCGAAGAACCGCGCCACGTAGCCGTGCGCGGCTTCGTGCAGGGTGATCGCAAAGATCACCGGGAGGGCGAACACCGCAATTTTCTGGATCAGCGTGAGCTCCATGCGCGATCAGGCCTCGAAATCCGCCGTGTCGCCCTTGCCGAAGCGCAGCACGGAGGGCGTGTCGGTCGTGAGATCGACAACCGTGGTAGGCGTGAGACCGCAGGCGCCGCCATCGATGACCAGATCGACCAGGTGCTCCAGGCGTTCGCGGATTTCCCAGGGTTCGGTCAGTGGCACGTCTTCTCCATACAGCAGCAGCGTGGACGACAGGATGGGCTCGCCGAGTCCGGCCAGCAGCGCCTGCACGATGGGATGCGCCGGCACGCGCAATCCGATGGTGTCGTGCTTCTTGTGCAGCAGGCGCTTCGGCACCTCGCGGGTGCCGCGCAGGATGAAGGTGTAGGCGCCGGGCGTGTGCGCCTTCAGAAAACGGAACTGGGTGTTGTCGACCTGGGCGTAGCGCCCGAGTTCGGACAGGTCGCGGCAGATCAGCGTGAGATCGTGCCCGGTATCGAGCCCGCGCACCGACAGCAGCCGCATCGCCGCTTCCTTGTCGCCGATGTGGCAACCCAGCGCATAGCAGGAATCGGTGGGATAGACGATCACGCCCCCGCGCTTGAGGATGTCGACCGCCTGCTGGATCAGGCGGGGCTGCGGGTTGTCGGCATGGATGTTGAAGAATTGCGCCATAAATCGTCAGGTGGGTGAAAGGGAGAAATGCGCTTCAAGTTCCGGCCAGTCCTGCCAGACCGGCTGGCAGTAATGCGGCAGCGCGGGCAGGCGGCCGATGTCGATGCCCTCGCCCGGCGCGTGAAAATCCGCCCCGCGCGATGCCTTGAGGCCGAACGCACGGGCCAGATCGGCAAACTTGCCGTATTCGGAAGGATGATGGCTGCCGGTGATGACCTCGATGCCCTCGCCGCCCAGCGCGCGAAAGGCATCCAGCAGCAGGTGGAGTTCGCGCGCATTGAAGGCGTAGCGCCCCGGATGCGCGATCACCGCCATGCCGCCGCTGGCACGGATCCAGCCGACGGCGTTTTCCAGGCTGGTCCATTCGTGTTCGACGTAGCCGGGATTGCCGCGCGTCAGAAACTTCCGGAAGGCGCTGCGCATGTCGGGTGCATGGCCCTGCGCCACCAGCCAGCGGGCGAAATGCGTGCGCCCCACCATCTGCTTGTTGGCGGCATAGTCGTACGCGCCTTCGTAGGCCCCGACGATGCCGGACTGCGCCAGGTCGTCCGCCATGCGGCGGGCGCGCTCGATGCGGCCGAGACGGATATCGTACAGGCCCGCTGCCAGCACGGGATGCGCAGGATCGATGCGCAGACCGACGATGTGCACGGTGTGGCCGCCCCAGCTCACCGAGATTTCGACGCCGGGGATCAGCGTCAGCCCGGCTTCGTCCGCCGCGGCCCGCGCAGCGGCGATCCCCGCCACGTCGTCGTGGTCGGTCAGCGCGAGCGCATGCACGCCGTTGGCGGCCGCGCGCGCGACCACTTCGGCGGGCGGCAACACACCGTCAGACACACTGGAATGGCAATGCAGATCGATATTGAGCATCGATGATCGGGTCTGGCGACCAGCGCCAAAAGCGCTTGGTCAGGAGGGGGAATCATAGCAAAATAAGCAATCACCCGAATTACGGCTGGCCGCATGGCCCGACCCTAATGAAAAAACTGCTGTTCGATCTCTTCCCCATCATCGTCTTTTTCATCGCCTACAAGCTGGGCGACGCCAACGCCGACGCCACGCGCGCCTTCATGGCCGGCCTCGGCCTGCCGCAGCCGGTTCACGCGGGCGAGAAGCCCGGCATCTATCTCGCCACCCTGGTCGCCATCGTCGCCAGCGTCGGGCAGATCGCCTGGGTCAAACTGCGCGGCCACAAGACCGACACCATGATGTGGGTGAGCCTGGGCATCATCGTGCTGTTCGGCGGCGCCACCCTGTGGCTGCACGACGAAAGCTTCATCAAATGGAAGCCGACCGTGCTGTACTGGATTTTCGCGGCCATCATCTTCGGGTCCGCCGCGTTCGGCCGCAACGTCATCAGGAGCCTGATGAACGCCCAAATGGAACTTCCCGACGTCGCATGGGGTCGGTTGAATGCGAGCTGGGGCGGATTTTTCGCCTTCATGGGGGTTGCAAATCTGTTTGTCGCCTTCAACTTCTCGACCGATGCCTGGGTGGATTTCAAGCTGTTCGGCAGCCTGGGGCTGATGCTGGTGTTTGTAATCGGTCAGAGCATGATGCTGACCAAATATCTGGACAAGGAAGAAAACAAATAATGTTCTATGCCATCGTCGGGCAGGATGCGCCCGACAGCCTCGAGCGGCGACTAGCCACGCGCCCCGCCCATGTGGAACGTCTGCGCGCCCTGCAGCAGGCAGGACGACTCCTTCTGGCCGGCCCGTTTCCCGCCGTCGACGGCAATGAGCCGGGCGCCGCGGGATATACCGGCAGCCTGATCGTCGCCGAATTCGAATCGCTCGCCGACGCGCAGGCGTGGGCCGACGCCGACCCCTATGTCGCGGCCGGCGTCTATGCCGGCGTCAGCGTCAAGCCCTTCCGGAAAACCTTTCCCGCATGAGCACGGCCGAGCTGATCCGCCAGCGCCTCGCCGCGCTGGAACCCGAAACCTACACGCTGGAAGACGAAAGTGCCCAGCACAAGGGACACGCCGGCGCCGCCTCGGGGGGCGGGCACTTCCGCCTCACGCTGGTGTCCCCCAAATTCCGCGATCTCTCCACCCTCGCCCGCCACCGGCTGGTCTATGAAGCCATGGGCGAACTCATGCAGCGCGAAATCCATGCGTTGTCGATTACCGCCTTAACCCCGGAAGAACTCTGAAAGGAATCCGAATGCGCGTTGCCCTTCTCCCTGCCCTGATCCTGCTGGCACTTGCTCCGCTGGCACAGGCACAAACCCCGGCCCCCGCGGCGCCCGCCCCGGCAGCCGCCGCCAACAAGCCGCTGGCCGTGGTCAACGGCAAACCCATCCCTGCCCTGTATGGCGACCTGGTCAAGCGCGAAATGGCCCAGGGCCAGCCCGATTCCCCGCAACTGGATGCCCGCGTACGCGAATCCCTGGTCAACCTGGAACTGCTGTCGCGCGCCGCCGTCGACAAGGGCCTCGACAAGGAGCCGAACCTGGCTGCCGCGCTCGATATCCGCCGCAAGGATCAGCTCGCCAAGGCCTACCTGGAGGACTACGTCAAGGCCCATCCGGTCACCGACGCCGAAATTCAGGCGACGTACGACAAGGCCAAGGCCCAGCCGATGGAGCCCGAGTACCGCGCCCACCATATTCTGGTGAAAACCGAGGCCGAGGCGAAGAAACTGATCGCCGAACTCGGCAAGAAAGCCAAGTTCGAGGATCTGGCGAAGAAATATTCGATTGATCCCGGCTCGGCCAAGAACGGCGGGGCGCTCGACTGGTCCGACCGGCGCGCCTTCGTGCCCGAGTTCTCCAATGCGCTGGCCGGCCTGAAGAAAGGCGAAACCACCCGGACCCCCGTGAAGACGCAGTTCGGCTACCACATCATCCGTCTTGACGACACGCGCACGCCGAAACTGCCGCCGCTGGATGCCGTGCGGGGCGAAATCGCCAAGCAAATTCAGCAGGAGCGCATCCGCGATGCCATCACGGCCGTGCGTGCCGGTGCAAAAATCGAGTAATCCGCTAATAATATTAAGCGAGGCTTCCCGCCTCGCCTTCACCTGATAGGGAGCCGACCATGGCCAAAGAATACAACCACCTGCAAGACGTTTTCCTCAACACCCTGCGCAAGGAGCGCATTCCGGTGTCGGTGTTTCTCGTCAACGGGATCAAGCTGATGGGACGGATCGAATCGTTCGATCAGTTTGTGGTGCTGCTGAAGGGGCAGGATCAGGCTGCCCAGATGATCTTCAAGCACGCCATCTCGACCATTTCGCCCTCGCGCGAAGTGGTGCTGCCGCAGCGCGACGCCGAGGCGTAAGCTCCGCTATTCGTCGGCAGAAGCGGCCAGCAGCAGCTTGGCCGCCGTTCGCGCATCCACCAGGACTGCGTTATCCCCGCGATAGGCCTGCTTGTAGCGTGCGGGAATCGCGTCCACTTTTCGGCTGCCGTGCAGATACACCACGGCATAGCCTTCCGGATGGGCTGCAAGCCACTGCGTCGCGCTCGCACCCGTCACCTCCACCAGCGGCCTTTCGAGCCTGCCGAGAAACTGGTATTGCGCGTGGTAGGTCGCAATATTCGCAACCGGCCGGCCTTCGTCCTGCACCTGCCTGATCGCGAGCGCCATCGGCTTGACGTCGTATTTGGGTTCGATCGAATGCATCGCGTCCACTTGCACCAGGACCATCAAGGCCGCGCCCAGCAGCGCCAGATTCGGTACCGGCGCCACGCCGCGCCGGCCGGCCATCCAAACGACCCCGGCCAGCACGATCAAGACCGCACCCGGCCAGACGGGCGGCAGCGCCACAACCTGACTGCGCAGCGCCTGGATCTGCCCGCTTGCGGCCAGGATCATCACGCCGCCCAGCGCCGCCGCCAGCAGCGCCGGCAACCCCACACGGGCGTCGGCACGCTCGGCCAGCACGCGTGACGTCAGCAGCGCAAAGGCGGGAAACAAGGGCACCAGATAATGCGGCTGCTTGCCGCTGATGAAACAAAAGGCGACGAACACCGGCAGCATCCAGGCCAGACAAAAGCGCGACCCGCGGTCGAGGCCGGCGCGGCGGTGACGTGCCAGCGCCTTCCACCATGCCGGCCAGGCGAACCAGGGAAACAGCAGCAGCGGCAGCAAGGGCACGTACCACCAGAACGGGCGCCGGTGCGCGAAGGACTCGACCATGCGGTTGGCGGTCTGCCCCCAGAAAATCGCGTTGCGATAGGCCTCTCCGCCCGCCATCCCGGCCGGCAGCGCCCACGCCAGCGCGATCGCCGCGCCCAGCAGCACCGCGAGCAGGATCCCGACGAACCAGCGTCCCCAGCGCAAGCCCGGATTCCACCATGGCGCCAGCGCGGCGACTGGCAACAGATGCAGCAGGATGACCGGCCCCTTGGTCAGCACGCCAAGGCCGATCGCGACGCCCAGCAGCGCAAAGCCGCTGCGCTTCCCGTCGGTGGCGTCGAGCAGGCCATGCAGGCCGAGCAGCGCCCAGAAGGTCAGCAACACGTCGAACATGACCGAGGTGGAAAACACGATCCACAACAGCGCGCTCGCCAGCACCAGTGCGGCCTGCCCGCCGAGCCCGGCATGCCGCGGCCACAGGCGGCGGCCGAGGCCGTACGTCAGCAGCAGCCCGCCGGCGGAAAACAGCGGCAGCACCAGGCGCGGCCACCAGTCGTTGACGCCGAACAGCGCCCAGCCGGCCTGGAACATCCAGAACAGGAAAGGCGGCTTGTCGCTGTAGGGCGCGCCGTTCTTGAACGGCACCAGGAAATCGCCACGCAGCCACATTTCCCACGCGGCACTGACGTAGCGCGTCTCGTCGATCGGGGTCAGCGGGCGCGTCAGGATCGCCACCAGAGTCAACGCAGCCAGCAGCAGCAGGCTGAATAGCAGCAGGTTGCGCCCGGAGGCGTCAGGAGTGCGTTGTGGGTTCATGATTCTCGCTATCAGTTTCATCCAGCGCCGCATCGATCTGCGCGTCGAGGCTCTGGCCGTGGCGGAAATGCCGGTAAAGGTAGGCGCCCAGTATTCCCGAGACCAGGAACAGGCCGATGGCAAGTGCGAGTTTGAGGGCCGGCGCAATCTGGACGCCGCTGCCAACCAGCGCGAACACCAGTGTCTGCGGCAGATAACCAAGGAACGTGCCGGCAAGGAAGCGCATCGGACGGATGCTGGAGATGCCCGCCGCCAGATTGGTCAGCAGGTTGTTGCCGACGGGCAGCAGGCGAACCAGCACCGTCATGGAAAAGGGATGGTCGTGTATGAAGCGGTCGAAGCGCCCGGCGCGCTCGCCCAGCCGCGCACGCAGCAGGCCTTTGCCGAACAGGCGTGCATAGCCGAAACTCAACATGCAGCCCAGCAACGCGGCGAGCGCGCCGAGCAGCGTGCCCAGCCCGATGCTGAAGGCATAGCCGCCGAGAAAGGCGATGATCTGGCGCGGCAGGCCGATTGCGGTAAAAATCCCGCCCATGAGCAGGAACAGCAGCGCACCGTTGACACCGTGCCCGCGCACCCTCGCATCGATCCAGGCCTCGTTGACGCTGCTGCCCAGATCGCTGGATTTGAACAGGTAGCCCAGCAACGCCAAACTGATGATCAGCGCCAGGCCTTTGACGATGACGCGCGCCTTCATCTATACGTCTGAATCGGGCTCGACGATCGGCAGGCGCACCCGACGCTGCAGCCAGGCCACGCCGAACAGGTCGACGATCCCCACCCACAGGCGGTTGTGCACGCCGTACTTGGAGGTGCCGCGTTCGCGCGCGCGGTGATGCACCGGCACCGACACCACCGCGCCGCCGTTGCGCATCACCAGCGCCGGCAGGAAACGGTGCATGTGATCGAAATTGGGAAGTTGCAGAAACGTCTCGCGGGCAAAGACCTTGAGGCCGCAGCCGGTGTCCGGCGTGTTGTCCCTCAGCATGCGCGAGCGCACGCCGTTGGCGATTCTTGAAGAGACGCGGCGCAGGAAGGTGTCGTTGCGCTTGGCGCGCCAGCCCGCCAGCAACTCCAGATTGGCGGGCTGCGAAGGATTGGTCAATTGGGCGAGCAGCGCTGGAATGTCGGCCGGATCGTTCTGTCCATCGCCGTCGAGGGTGGCGATCCACTCGTGGCGCGCCGCGTTCACGCCCGTGGTCACGGCCCGGCTCTGCCCGCACGAGGCGCGGTGGCGGATCACCCGCAGCATCGGAAACTCGGCCTTGAGCGCCTGCAGGCGTGCCTGGGTCGCATCGGTGCTGCCGTCGTCGATGTAGAGGATTTCGAACGTGGTGTTGCCGGACAGCGCCGCCGCGATTTCGCGCACCAGGGGCTCGACGTTGTCCTGCTCGTTCTTGACGGGTACAACCACGGAAAGCCTGCCGTGGTAGGCATGTTTCGGCATCGTGTTCAGCGTGGCAGTTGATAGGTGTGTGGCGGAGAGGGGGGGATTCGAACCCCCGTCAGGATATTATCCTGAACACGCTTTCCAGGCGTGCGACTTAAACCACTCATCCACCTCTCCGAGAGCGGCGCATCATACCGGAAGGCCCCGCGCGCGGCAAATTGGAGTGGGTAACGCGCTTCCCGGCGGCGCGGGAACAGAAAAAATGACGTTTGCCCCTTGAATCCCGCTCGTTCGTCCCCAGTTCTCCCGCCAGTACCAATTGGGAGCCCACATGCAGGACGAACTGAACACCGACACGACTTCAGCCACCCGACCGGAAAAGGAAAGCATGCCCAGCCTGGAGGAATTGCTGAAAGCAGCCGAACTCCAGGCCGCCGAGCACCACGATGCGTGGTTGCGTGCCAAGGCTGAAACCGAGAACATGCGGCGCCGCGCGGCGGAAGACGTGGACAAGGCGCGCAAGTTTGCGGTGGAGAACTTCGCCGGCGAACTGCTGGCGGTGAAGGACAGCCTGGAGGCCGCGCTGGCGGTCGAGTCGCCGAGCGTTGAAAACATGAAGGACGGCGTCGAGCTGACCCTGAAGCAGCTGGTGGCCGCGTTCGGCAAGTTCAACCTCATCGACATCGACCCGCTGGGCGAGAAATTCGATCCGCATCAGCACCAGGCGATCCAGATGGTCGAGTCCGACCAGCCGGCCAACACCGTGGTGACGGTGCTGCAAAAGGGCTACCGCCTGAACGAGCGCACGCTGCGGCCGGCGCTGGTGATGGTGGCCAAGGGCAAGGATGCTTGAGCACAACGTCTTGAATTAAGTCTGACCTCCCCCACATTCGAATCAATTCAATCTCTCTTAGAAGGAACGCATCATGGGACGAATCATTGGCATTGACCTGGGCACCACCAACTCCTGCGTGGCGGTGATGGAAAACGGCACGCCGAAGGTGATCGAGAATGCCGAGGGCGCGCGCACCACGCCGTCCATCGTGGCCTATACCGATGACGGCGAGATCCTGGTCGGCGCGCCGGCCAAGCGGCAGGCGGTCACCAACCCGAAGAACACCCTGTTCGCGGTCAAGCGCCTGATCGGCCGCCGCTTCGAAGAGAAGGAAGTGCAGAAGGACATCGGCCTGATGCCCTACAAGATCGTCAAGGCCGACAACGGCGACGCCTGGGTGGAAGTGCGCGACAAGAAAATGGCCGCGCAGCAGGTGTCGGCCGAGATCCTGCGCAAGATGAAGAAGACCGCCGAGGACTACCTCGGCGAGGAAGTGACCGAAGCCGTCATCACGGTGCCGGCCTACTTCAACGACAGCCAGCGCCAGGCCACCAAGGACGCCGGCCGCATCGCCGGCCTGGACGTCAAGCGCATCATCAACGAGCCGACCGCGGCCGCGCTCGCCTTCGGCATGGACAAGAAGGAAGGCGACCGCAAGATTGCCGTGTACGACCTCGGCGGCGGCACCTTCGACATTTCCATCATCGAGATCGCCGAGATGGACGGAGAGCACCAGTTCGAAGTGCTGTCGACCAACGGCGACACCTTCCTCGGCGGCGAGGACTTCGACCAGCGCCTGATCGACTACATCGCGGAAGAGTTCAAGAAGGAACAGGGCGTCGACCTGAAGAAGGACGTGCTCGCGCTGCAGCGCCTGAAGGAAGCCGCCGAGAAGGCCAAGATCGAGCTGTCCTCGGCGCAGCAGACCGAAGTCAACCTGCCCTACATCACGGCGGATGCCTCCGGTCCCAAGCACCTGGCGGTGAAGATCACCCGCGCCAAGTTCGAGGCGCTGGTGGAAGACCTGATCAAGCGCACCATCGATCCGTGCAAGATGGCGCTGAAGGATGCCGGCCTGACCACCTCGCAGATCGACGACGTCATCCTGGTCGGCGGCCAGACCCGCATGCCCAAGGTGATGGACGCGGTGAAGGATTTCTTCGGCAAGGATCCGCGCCGCGACGTCAACCCTGACGAAGCCGTGGCCGTGGGCGCCGCGATCCAGGGCGGCGTGCTGCAGGGCGAAGTGAAGGACGTGCTGCTGCTCGACGTGACGCCGCTCTCCCTGGGCATCGAGACCCTGGGCGGCGTGATGACCAAGCTGATCCCGAAGAACACCACGATCCCGACCAAGGCCTCGCAGGTGTTCTCCACCGCCGACGACAACCAGAGCGCGGTGACCGTGCACGTGCTGCAGGGCGAGCGCGAAGTCGCCTCGGGCAACAAGAGCCTCGGCCAGTTCAACCTCACCGACATCCCGCCCGCGCCGCGCGGCATGCCGCAGATCGAGGTCACCTTCGACATCGACGCCAACGGCATCCTGCACGTGTCGGCCAAGGACAAGGCCACCGGCAAGGAAAACACCATCCGCATCCAGGCCAGTTCCGGTCTGAGCGAGGAGGAAATCCAGCGCATGGTGAAGGATGCCGAGGCCAACGCCGCCGAGGACCACAAGGCGGTGGAACTCGCGACCGCGCGCAACGCCGCCGACGGCATGATCCACTCGGTGAAGAAGTCGCTCGCCGACTATGGCGACAAGGTGTCGGCCGACGAGAAGGCCGCGATCGAGGCCGCGCTGAAGGAATGCGAGGACGCCGTGCGCGAAGGCGACAAGGACACCATCGAGGCCAAGACCAACGCGCTCGCCACCGCCAGCCACAAGCTTGCCGAGCACATGTACCAGGCCGAGCAGGCCAAGGGCGGCGCGCAGCCGGGCGCGGAAGCTGGCGCTGGCAGCCACCATGCCGCGGACGACAACGTGGTCGATGCCGAGTTTGAAGAAGTGAAGGACAAGTAAGGATGGCAGCGAGCTGAGTATTCAGGACCGAGCCAGGTCCTGCAAGCATACAAAACCGGCCGGCGTGTCGTGCCGTTCCGCTTCTGTCATGCAGCCGGCCTCCGGGCCGGCTTTTTTGCGCCCGTGACGACCGCCAGGCCAATGCGCCCGTTCCCGGCAGAGGACGCTTTCCCGGTGAAACACCCGTCAGACAGTTTTGCCGGTATTTGCGGCGGTCTCCGGTTCGGAACGGCTGGCTGTCGCTTCGTGATCGTCCTGCGCCCGCAGCAGCAACCAGTAGACCACGCCCAGCGCCAGGCTGGCGCCCGCCAGTGCGGCGACCTTGGCCGGCCCGCTGTCCGGATCGAGAATGACGAACTTGCGGGCGAGCGCGATGAGCGCGATGAGCACCACCGTCTTCACCTGGATGATGCTGTCGCGGCGCAAGGCGACCTTGATGATGGAGTGCTTGAATTCCATGGCGATAAGCAGGGTCATGATCATGCCGAACACGGTCTGGAAAACCTGGTGATCGAGCGGATTGAAGGCTTCCAGGAACAGCAGGGTGAATACCGTGCGGACGAGCTGGACGAGGGATACCACTACGATGACGGCGATCGTTGCGGACAGAATGAGTGCGACGACCTGCTCGAAGCGTTCGTAGAAAGTCATCACGCTCCATTCCTTGTAGAGCCGTTGCAGGTCGGATCGTTTGCGTTGATTGGCCATGTAATGTCTCCCTTCGTGGCGCCTCGTGGAAACCGTCAGTGTCGCTGTTCTCCCTGATGGGCGCGCATCGGTGCATATCCGCAGAACGCCGCGCCCCGGCCGCACGCCCGCTATGCGGGAACCCGCTTTCTTCCGGCTTCAACCCAAACAATCGAGCCTGGGTTAGCCATTGCAATATGGGAAACGGCGATGCGCGTTTCAAGCTATTGAAATCATCCCAGTCCCCCCAATTTATATGGCAGGAGCGGCATGGGCCGCTCGCGCAAATACCGTAAAGGAGGTTCGAACATGTTGTATCGCACCCTGTTTCCCCGCGACCTGTTCGCGGAAATGGATCGCCTGCAACGCGCGCTGCGGCATCAGGCGCTCGATCTGTCCCCCAGCATCCGCGGCATGACCCACGGTTTCCCGGCCATGAACGTAGGCAGCACGCCGCGCTCGGTGGAAGTCTATGCCTTTGTTCCAGGCATCGAGCCCGATAGCCTCGACGTGCAGATCGAGAAAGGCGTGCTCACCATCAGCGGCGAACGCAAGGCGGAGGACGTGCCGGAGCAGGCCGCCGTGCATACCGACGAGCGCTTCGCCGGCCGCTTCCGCCGGGTCGTGTCCCTGCCTGACGACGTGGACGCCAACAGTGCTTCCGCCCGATACGGCGACGGCGTGCTGACCATCAGCGTGGGCCGCAGGGAGGCCTCCCGGCCCCGGCGTATCACCATTCAATGAAGGAGCCCAGCCATGACCGACAAGACCCAGGTTGCTGAAACCCAGCACGAGAATGCGGCCCTGCTGCCGCCCGTGGATGTGATCGAGGATGCCAACGGCATCACCCTCTACGCCGACCTGCCCGGCGTGCCGAAGGACAAGCTCAGCCTGCAGATAGAAGCCGATACCCTCACCATCGAGGGCGATATGCTGCTGAACACGCCAGAAGACCTGAAGGCGAGCCATGCTGAGGTCGGCCTGCCCCGCTACCGCCGGGCATTCACCCTGTCGAAGGAACTGGACAGCGAGAAAGTGAGTGCCGAGTTCCGCGATGGCGTGCTGAAGCTGCGCATTCCCAAGGCGGCGCACGCGCAGGCGCGCAAGATCGCCATCCAGGCAGCCTGAAGCGTGCCGGCCGACGATCCGGCCGGCTGATTTTGCACCGGGAGATCATCATGAAACTGGAAAACCTGAAGGAAAACGTGGGCGCATTCTGGGACAGTCTCGCCGAAGGCTGGCGGCACCTGCTGCAGTCGGCCGGCGGCGCGCTGACCCGGTTCAGGCCCAGTGAAAAAACCGACCTGCCGGACACCGGCAACGTAGACGACGTATCCTGGCTGCCCACCCGCGGCTGGTCGATGCTGGGCGGCGACGTGTTCGAGGACGACCAGCGCCTGGTGGTCAGGCTGGAAGTGCCGGGACTGGAAAAAGAGGCGCTGGACATTCAGGTGCTGGACGACGCCCTGATAGTGTCCGGAGAGAAACGCTTCCAGAGTGAAAACACCGAGGGGCGCTGGCGGGTGATGCAATGCGCCTACGGCGCCTTCCGCCGCGCGGTGCCGCTGCCGGTAGCGGTCAAGGCCGAGGAAGCGGTAGCCAGCTACCGCAACGGTGTGCTCAAGGTGGAGCTGCCCAAGCAGCACGTCGGCAGGCCCCGGTCGGTCAGCATCAAGATCGAGTGAAAGGTGGCCGCCATGACGCATCCCATTCTGGCCGCCGCAGAGGGCCGGCAACTCGTACAGAACTATTACGGCGACTGGGTCGAACTCGACGACTGGTCGCATGAAATCGCGCGCGACCTGGCCCGCGCGGAAGGCATCGACCTCACCGGGGACCACTTCCGGGTGCTGGACTGGCTGCGGGAGCACATCATCGACCATGGCGGCAGCCGGCAGGATGCCCGCGGTATCCTGCTGAAGCTCGAAGCGCATTTCGCAGCCGAGGGCGGCGGCCAGTGGCTGTACACGCTGTTCCCGGGCGGTCCGGTGCGCGTCGGCATGCGGCTTGCCGGCCTGCCCGAGGCGCCGCACGACGCGGATCCATCCTTCGGATCGGTGCGCTGAGGCTGAGGCGCGACGCCCGGCCCGATATCCGCTACACTTGCGCCCGGCCTTGACGGCCGCGGGCGCTTCGGCCGCGCCCGCGGCAACAACTGAAGCGGCATGCCCCTTGATTTCGACCCGGCCGGCCCCACATTCGACCGAGGTTCGCACGGTGCGCCCGCCGGCGCGGGCGAGACCTGCCCATCGATATTCCACACGTGGCTTTTCCTATGTCCAAACGCGACTACTACGAAGTCCTCGGCGTCACCAAGAACGCTTCGGACGAAGAAATCAAGAAGGCCTACCGCAAGCTGGCCATGAAGCACCACCCCGACCGCAATCCTGGCGACAAGAGTGCGGAGGAGAAATTCAAGGAAGCCAAGCAGGCCTACGAAATCCTGTCGGACTCGGACAAGCGCGCCGCCTACGACCAGTTCGGCCACGCCGGCGTCGACCAGCAGGCCGGCATGGGCGGCGGCTTCGGCGGCGGCGGGTTTTCCGATGCCTTCTCGGACATCTTCGGCGACATTTTCGGCGGCGGCGGCAATCGCCGCGACCGCGTGTATCGCGGCGCCGACCTGCGCTACAACCTGGAAATCGGACTCGAAGAAGGCGCGCGCGGCACCGAGACCAAGATCCGCATTCCCACCCTGGAAGAATGCGGCACCTGCCACGGCAGCGGCGCCAGGCCCGGCACCACGCCTTCCACCTGCACCACCTGCGGCGGCCACGGCCAGGTCCGCATCCAGCAGGGCTTCTTCTCCGTGCAGCAGACCTGCCCGCGCTGCGGCGGCACCGGCAAGATGGTGGCCGACCCCTGCCCCGGCTGCCATGGCGAGGGCCGCGTCAAGAAGCACAAGACCCTGTCAGTGAAGATTCCCGCCGGCGTCGACAACGGCGACCGCATCCGCCTTGCCGGCGAGGGCGAGGCCGGCGTCAACGGCGGCCCGCCCGGCGACCTCTATGTGGTGATCCACCTCAAGGAACACCCGGTGTTCAAGCGCGACGGCGACGACCTGCATTGCGAAATGCCGATCAGCTTCGCCACCGCCGCCCTCGGCGGGGAGGTCGAGATCCCCACGCTGGACGGCCACGCCAAGATCAGGATTCCGGCCGAGACCCAGTCGGGCAAGGTGTTCCGCCTGCGCGGCAAGGGCATCAAGGGCGTGCGCAGCCACGCGCCGGGCGACCTGATGTGCCACATGCTGGTGGAAACGCCGGTGAACCTGTCCGAACGGCAGCGCGAACTGCTGCGCGAGTTCGAGGCCCTGAGCCCGGGACGCAACAACAACCCGCGCGCGCAGTCGTTCATGGACAAGGTGAAGTCCTTCTTCGGGCAATAAGTCGCGTCAAAGCGGCAGGCCTGCGGATGAGGCCTGCTGGTTGCTTCAGTTCGGCCGGGCAGCGGCAAACAGCCGGAAGAAATTCTGCGTCGTGGCGTCACCCACCGCTTCGGCCGTCATGCCGCGCACCCGCGCGATTGCTTCCGCCACATGCATCACGAAGCCCGGCTGGTTGGTCTGCCCGCGGTGCGGCACCGGTGCCAGATACGGCGCGTCGGTCTCGATCAGCATGCGTTCCAGCGGAATGGCCGCCGCCACCTCGCGCAGGACGGCGGCGTTCTTGAAGGTGACGATTCCTGAAAACGAGATGTAGAACCCCTGCTCGATCGCCGCCTCGGCCACCGCCAGGCTTTCGGTGAAGCAGTGCATCACGCCGCCGGCCTCGCCCGCGTGTTCCTCGCGCATGATGCGCAGGGTGTCGTCGGCCGCGGAGCGGGTATGGATCACCAGCGGCTTGCGGCAGGCACGCGCGGCGCGGATGTGGGTGCGGAAACGCTCGCGCTGCCATTCGAGATCGCCGGTCAGGCGGAAGTAATCCAGCCCGGTCTCGCCGATCGCCACCACCCTGGGATGATCGGCCAGTGCGACCAGTTCGGCCACCGTCGGTTCGGTGCAGTCTTCATGATCCGGATGCACGCCGACGGACGCGTAGACATTCGGATGCGCTTCGGCCAGCGCGCGGATTTCCGGGAACTTTTCCAGTTCCACGCTGATGCACAGCGCGTGGCTCACCTGGTTCTGCGCCATGAGGTCGAACACCTCGGGCAGCTTGCCGGCGAGATCGGGAAAATTGATGTGGCAGTGGGAGTCGATGTACATGCGGTGTCGGCGCACCGCGGGGCGGCGCTACATGGTGTGGGTTGGGCGCACCGATTTTAACGAACCGCCGAGCAAACCTTCAATCTTGTTTTGCGCCGCCTTGCCGCTTTCGTTGAAAGCGAACTGCACGCCCACGCCCTGCGTTCGGCCGCCGTGAGCGCCCGGGGGCGTCACCCATACCACCTTGCCGGATACAGGCAGCTTGGCGGGGTCGTCCATCAGCGTGAGCAGCATGAACACTTCCTCGCCCATCTTGTACTGCTTGTTGGTGGGGATGAACAGTCCGCCGCCCTTGATGAAGGGCATGTAGGCCGCAAACAGCGCGGACTTTTCCTTGATCGACAGGGAAAGCACGCCGGGCCGCACTTGTCCCGCAATATCGTTGACTGCTGCATTCATGGTCGTTTCTCTCAATCAAACACGTGCCGGTACTGGATCAGCCAGGCTTCCAGTTGCAAGGCCCGGTTAAGCGGGTGGGCCAGCGTCCGGCCTTCGTTCGCCTGCACTTTGGCGAGCGCGAGCAGCTTCGCCAGATCGGCCTTGCGGCCCAGCCGCGCCAATGCGTCGGCAAAGTCGCGGTTGAACTGCACGCTGCCCTGCAATCTGACCGCCAGCAAATCGCCCAGCCACTTGTACGCCACGTTGTGCCAGGTCTGCGGGCTGATCGCTTTCCAGCGTTCGCCCAGGGCCACCGGGTCGAGTTGGCCGGGCTGCGCCAGGCTTTCCAGCACGCCGCGGCGTTCGTCCAGTTCGCTGCCCTCAGCCCAGCGCTGCGCGTCGAGTGGTGTGCCGCCGGAAAGCGCCAGCAGGGTCGCCGCATCGTCCACGCCCTGCCCGGCCAGCCATTGCGCCGCCTGATCGGCAGGCGGCAGGCCGATATCGAGCCGCGTGCAACGGCTGCGTATGGTCGGCAGCAGGCGGCGCGGCTGATCCGAAACCAGCACGAACACCGTATTTAACGGCGGTTCCTCCAGCACCTTTAACAGCGCGTTGGCGGCCGCCAGATTGAGGCTGTCCGCCGGATCGACCAGCACCACCCGGAACCCCGCCCGGTAGGTGGACAACTGGACGAAATCGACCGCATCGCGCGCCTGCTCGACCTCGATCGCGGTGGCCATGCGGGTTTCGCCTTCCTTGCCGGTCTTCTCCTGCAGCGTCAGCAGCCGGAAATCCGGATGCGTGTCCGTTTCGAACCAGTGGCAGGCCGGGCACTGGCCACAGGGGGCGCCGTCCGGCTGCGGCGCCTCGCACAGCAGCGCCTGTGACCACGCCCGCGCCAGCGCGCCCTTGCCCACCCCGCGCGGGCCCGCCAGCAGCAGGGCCTGCGCGGGTCGCGTCCGGGTCGCCAGCAGGCGCTGCCAGGGAGCGGCCAGCCAGGGATACGGCGCGCTCAATCCAGCCCCTTCAGCAACACGCCGATCTCGGACTGCAGTTCGGCGATGCTGTGGCGCGCATCCAGCACCCGGATGCGCGCGGGTTCGGCGCGCGCCCGATCGAGATAGGCATTGCGCACGCGGCTGAAGAAGCTGTCCGCCTCGCGCTCGAAGCGGTCGGCGGTGCGCGCGGCCGAGCGGCGCGCTTCCGCCACCTCGGGCGGCACGTCGAACAGCAGGGTGAGGTCGGGCGCAAAGCCGCGCTGCACCCAGGCTTCGAGCGCGGCGATGCGCGCCACCGGAATGCCGCGCCCGCCGCACTGGTAGGCGTAGCTGGCATCGGTGAAGCGGTCGGACACCACCCACGCGCCGCGCGCGAGCGCAGGCAGGATCAGTTCGGCCAGGTGGGCCTGCCGGGCGGCAAACATCAGCAGCAATTCGGTGTCGGCATCCATGTCGCGGTGCAGCAGCAGTTCGCGCAGGGTTTCGCCCAGCGGCGTGCCGCCGGGTTCGCGGGTGACGATGACCTCGTGGCCCTGCCGGCGCAGCCAGTCGGCGACAAATCCCAGATGGGTGCTCTTGCCGGCGCCGTCGACGCCTTCGAGCGTGATGAATTTTCCCTGCATGCTCATTTCTGGTACCGCTTCACCGCGCGATTGTGCGCCTCGAGGTTGCTGGAAAAAACATGGGTGCCGTCGCCGCGTGCCACGAAATACAGGGCATCCGTTATGGCCGGATGCAGCGCAGCCTCGATGGCCGCCTCGCTCGGCATGGCGATCGGCGTAGGCGGCAGCCCGGCACGGGTATAGGTGTTGTACGGCGTGTCGTGCAGCAGGTCGGCCTTGCGCAGGTTGCCGTCGAAGCGCTCGCCCAGGCCATAGATCACGGTCGGGTCGGTTTGCAGGCGCATGCCCAGCCTGAGCCGGTTCAGGAACACGGCGGCGATCTTCGGACGCTCGAATGCCGAACCGGTCTCCTTTTCCACGATCGACGCCATGATCAGCGCTTCATACGGCGTGCGGTAGGGGAGCCCGGGGGCGCGGGCCGCCCAGGCCGCCATGAGTTTTTCGTGCTGCCGGCGGTAGGCGCGGCGCAGCACCGTGAGGTCGGAGGACTGCGGGGCATAGAAATAGGTATCGGGGAACAGCAGGCCCTCGATGTGGCTTTCCTCCGCGCCGATGGCCTGCAGGATTTCGGCCTCATTCATGGCGCCGCTGTCGTTCTTCAGCATCGGCTGCGCGGCAAGCTCGGCCTGCACCTCGCGCCAGTTCCAGCCTTCGATGAACTGCACGATCGCCTGCGAGACGTCGCCGCGCTGGATCTTGGCGTACAGTTCCAGCGGCGTGAGCGGCCTGTCGAGGACATACACGCCCACCTTGAGCGTCCCGGCCTTGCCCAGCACGCGCCCGAGCAGCCAGAACACCTGCGCATTGCCGATCACGCCTTCGCGTTCGAGCAGCGCGCTCAGGCTCCGCAGGTTCGTGCCGGGCACCACGTCGAAGGTTTTCGGCAGCGGCTGGATCCGCAGAGGCTGGTTGCCGTACCAGGCCAGCCCGCCAGCGCCCACCAGCGCAACCAGGCCGGCAAGCGTGATCAATCGTTTAATCCAGGTCTTCATACAAGGCGTTATTCAAAGATGTCGTCCAGCCCGCGGGCGGCCAGGTCACGTCATCCAGCCTGGCCACGCGGCGCACGCCGATGACACTGTTGCAGATCATCACTTCGTCGGCAGCGAGTATAGCCGCCGGCGGCAGGCGGCCGATATGGGTCGGGATGCCCAGACGCGGCGCGGCGCGCAACAGGCGCGCCCTGGCCACGCCCGCCACGCCGCATTCGGCCAGATCCGGGGTGAACAGTTCGCCGTTCTTCATGATCAGCAGATTGCTCATCACCCCGCCGATCACGGCGCCGAGATCGTCGCACAGCAGCCCTTCGAATATCGCCGGGTCGTTCCACTCTGCCCGCGCGAGCACGTTCTCCAGCCGGTTCAGGTGCTTGATTCCGGCCAGCCGGGGCTGCCGCGCCAGGCGCAGGTCGCACCAGCGCGCGTTGATATCGCGCGGCGCACCAGGCTGCGCATGCGCCGGCAAGGGCGCGGAAAGCACCACCCGGGTGACCGACTCAGCCGGCGGCGGCGCATAGCCGCGTGCGCCGGTGCCGCGCGTCAACATGATTTTCACGACGCCCTGCCCCGCTTCGGCGGCCCGGCAGATTTCAGCATGCAGCACGGCTTCGCCGGGGCACGCCAGCATCAGCGCCGCGCAGTCGGCCGCCAGTTTTGCGTAATGATCGCGCCACCACAGCGGTTGTCCGGCCTGCGTGCGCAGGGTGCGGAACACGCCATCCCCATAGGCCAGACCGCGATCGAGCGCGTCCACCATGTCTGTCGGGTGGCCGTTGACGAGGATCATGCGAAATCCAGCGCGCGCAACAGGCCGCGCGCCTTGGCCCGGGTTTCGGCGAGTTCGCGCGCAGCGACCGAGTCGGCCACGATGCCCGCACCGGCACGGAAGCTCGCTGTCTGCCCGCGCAGCAGGAAACTGCGGATCAGAATGTTGAAGTCGAAGCTGCCGTCGCGGTTGATGTAGCCGACGCTGCCGGTATAGCTGCGGCGTGGCGTCCGCTCGAGTTCATGGATGATCTGCATGGTGCGCACCTTGGGACAGCCGGTGATGGTGCCGCCGGGAAACACGGCGCGCAAGGCGTCGAACACGCTCATGTCCTGGCGCAGCCGTCCGCACACGGTCGATTCGATGTGGTGCACGTGGCGATAGCTGGCGATCTCCATCAGGGCCGCCACCTTCACGCTGCCGGGCTTGCACACGCGGCCCAGATCGTTGCGTTCCAGGTCGACGAGCATGACATGTTCGGCACGTTCCTTGGGGTGCGCCTGCAGGCGCGCGCGCAGCGCGGCGTCTTCCTCCGCGTCTTCGCTGCGCGGGTGCGTGCCGGCGATCGGCCGGGTTTCCAGAAGCCCGTCGCGGTGCAGGCGCACCAGACGTTCGGGCGACGAACTGACGATGGCCCAGTCGTCCATCTGCAGCAACGCGGAAAAAGGGGCGGGGTTTTTCTGTATCAGTTGCGCCAGCAGGGATGCCGGCGCGACCGCCGCCGCGAACTCGGCCTGCCAGCCGCGCGACAGGTTGACCTGGAAGACGTCGCCCGCGCGAATGTAGTCCTGGATGCGCTCAACGCCAGACAGAAACGCAGCGGGATCGTCTTCATGCAGGGCGACCGGCGGCGGCAGGATCGGGATGGCCGGCGGTGTCTGCGCAAGGTCGCGCGCCATGGACCCGATCAGCGCAGACTGGCCGGGTTCCGCCACCAGGACGCAGCGCCCGCTGTCTCGCTCGTACAGGATCGCGGCCGGGATGCGCGCCAGCCAGGCCAGCGGGAAATCGGGATCGTCGGCCATCCCCGCGCTGGGCTCGAACAGCCCGCCCAGCTCATAGGCAAACGCGCACAGCCAGCCGCCGGTGAACGGCAGATCATGGCCGGATTGCGGGGACAGGACTGGATGCAGGCGCATCGCAGGATGCGACTGCAAACCGCTCAAGCCCTCGGCAGGGGTGATGCGCGAGACGTCCTGAGGAAATGCAAACAGCACGTCCCAGCCGCTATCGCCACTGCTGATGAAGAGGCCGGGATAGCGCCGCGGATTGGATGCCTGCAGCCCGACCAGGTCAGGCCGCTGCGGCCACTCCCGGATTTCGGGCGCGCCGGGTCGATCGGTTGCGATGGGGCGATCCCCCGCGAAGCTCAAACGCGCTTGAAAACCAGCGAACCGTTGGTGCCGCCAAACCCGAAGTTGTTCTTGAGCGCAAAGTCGATCTTCAGGTCACGCGCGGTGTTGGCGCAGTAATCGAGATCGCACTCCGGGTCTTGCGAGAAGATGTTGATGGTCGGCGGCGAGATCTGGTGATGAACCGCCAGCACCGTGAACACCGATTCCACGCCGCCGGCGCCGCCCAGCAGGTGGCCGGTCATCGACTTGGTCGAATTGACCACCGCCTTGTAGGCGGCGTCGCCCATGGCGAGCTTGATCGCATCGGTTTCGTTCTTGTCGCCCAGCGGCGTCGAGGTGCCGTGGGCGTTGATGTAGTGGATCTGGTCTGGATTCACGCCGGCATCGCGCATCGCGTTCAGCATCGCGCGCCGGGGGCCGTCGGTGCTCGGCGCCGTCATGTGGTAGGCGTCGCCGCTCATGCCGAAGCCCGCCACCTCGGCGTAGATCTTCGCGCCACGCGCCCTGGCGTGCTCGTATTCCTCGAGCACCAGCACGCCGGCGCCCTCGCCCAGCACGAAACCGTCGCGATCCTTGTCCCACGGACGACTGGCGGTGGCCGGGTCGTCGTTGCGGGTGGACAACGCGCGCGCGGCGGAGAAGCCGCCCACCCCCAGCGGCGACGTGGCGCACTCGGCGCCGCCGGCGATCATCACGTCGGCGTCGCCATGCTCGATCATGCGGGCGGACAGGCCGACGGCATGCAGGCCGGTGGTGCAGGCGGTGACGACCGCCAGATTGGGGCCTTTCATTCCATACAGGATCGAAAGGTTGCCGGAAATCATGTTGATGATGGAACCCGGGATGAAGAAGGGGGAAATCTTCCGCGGGCCGGATTCCATCAGGAGGCCGTGCGTCTCCTCGATCAGCGGCAGACCGCCGATCCCGGAGCCGATGTTGATGCCGATGCGCTCGGCATTGGCTTCGGTGACTTCAAGGCCCGAATCGCGTATCGCCTGGATGCCGGCGGCCATGCCGAACTGGATGAAGACATCCATGCGGCGCGCTTCCTTGGGATTGAGATATTGCTCGACGTCGAAATTCTTCACCTCGCCGGCCATGCGGGAGGCGAAAGGCGAAGGATCGAAACGCGAAATCCTGGCGATCCCGGTGCGACCGGCCACCAGGTTGTCCCACGCTTCGGGGATGGTATTGCCGACCGGGGAAATGATCCCCAGGCCGGTCACGACTACGCGACGCTTGGACAAAAGTCAGTCCTTCTTATTGATCAGGCACGCTGGCACTTGCCGGGAAGACGGGTTGCGTTTCCGCTTCGATGCGAGGCCGCACGTGCCAGACCATTGAACATTGAGACCTGCGCGCTATCGAGAAATCTCGATAGCCGCGTGAACGATCAGCTCGAGTGGCTGTTGACGTAGTCGATCGCCTGCTGGACGGTGGTGATCTTTTCTGCGTCTTCGTCGGGGATCTCGCAGCCGAACTCTTCTTCCAGCGCCATCACCAGTTCAACCGTATCGAGCGAGTCAGCGCCCAGGTCGCCGACGAAGGAGGACTCGTTCTTGATGTCCGCCTCATTGACGCCCAATTGCTCGGCGACGACTTTAATTACACGCTGTACGTTATCCATTACTGATCCTCTCTTGAAATAAGGCCTCAACCGAATTGAAGCCATGAAAATTGAAGCCGGACGATTTTACCAAACTTTCGCTGGCGGTCACGCCATGTACATGCCGCCGTTGACATGCAGGGTGGTGCCCGAAATGTAGCCGGCGGCAGGCGACGCCAGGAAGGCGACGGCCTGCGCGATGTCTTCCGCCGCACCCAGCCGGCCCAGCGGGATATGGGCCAGCAGCGCCTGGCGCTGCGCATCCGGCAATGCACGCGTCATGTCGGTGTCGATGAAGCCCGGCGCGACGCAGTTGACCGTGATGTTGCGGCTGCCGACCTCGCGCGCCAGCGACTTGGTGAAGCCCATGATGCCGGCCTTGGCCGCGCTGTAATTGGTTTGCCCGGCGTTGCCCATCGCGCCCACCACCGAGGCGATGGAAATGATGCGGCCGGCGCGCGCCTTCATCATCGCGCGCAACACCGCGCGCGACAGGCGGAACACGGAGGTGAGGTTGGTCGCCAGGATGTCGTCCCACTCCTCGTCCTTCATCCGCATCAGCAGGTTGTCGCGGGTGATGCCGGCGTTGTTGACCAGGATGCCGATGGCGCCGAAATCCTTCTCGATCGCCGCGATGACGGCGTCGACCTCGGCCGCGTCGGTGACGTTGAGCTTCATGCCGCCGCCCTTGATGCTGGCCGCGGCGAGGTAATCGCTGATCGCCTGCGCGCCCTTGTCGCTGGTGGCGGTCCCTACGACGGTGGCACCGGCCTTGCCGAGCGCCAGCGCGATCGCCTGGCCGATGCCGCGACTGGCACCGGTGACCAGTGCAATTTGTCCTTGCAGCATGTTGTCTCCTGTCAGTTGTTCAATGCAGCCTGCAGGCTGGCTTCGTCCACCAGCGCCACGGCGGGCAGGCTGTCGTCGATGCGCTTGTTGAGGCCGGCCAGCACCTTGCCGGGGCCGCATTCGATCACGCGCTCGACACCGGCGGCCTTCAGCGCCTGCACGGTCTCGACCCAGCGCACCGGGGTATGCAACTGCTTCGCCAGCGCGGCGCGGATCGAATCCGCATCGGCATGGCTTTGCACGTCGGTGTTGTGCAGCACGGGGATATTCGGCGCCGAAATCGTCACGCCCTGCAGGTGCGCCAGCAGTCTTTCGGCGGCAGGCAGCATCAGCGAGGAATGCGACGGCACGCTGACCGGCAGCGGCAGCGCGCGTTTGGCGCCCTTCTCCTTCGCCAGTGCCATGGCACGCTCGACCGCGGCCTTGTCGCCCGCGATCACCACCTGGCCAGGGGAATTGAGATTCACCGCCTCGACCACTTCGCCCGCTGCCGCGTCGGCACAGACCGCGCGCACGGCATCGTCGTCCAGTCCCAGAATCGCCGCCATCGCACCGACGCCTTCGGGTACGGCCGCCTGCATCGCCTCGGCGCGGAAGCGCACCAGCTTGATCGCGTCGGCAAAGTTCAGGGAACCCGCCGCGACCAGCGCCGCATACTCGCCCAGGCTGTGGCCGGCCAGCAGCGCGGGCGCGGCGCCGCCCGCTGCCAACCACACGCGCCAGGCGGCGATATCGGCCGCCAGCATGGCGGGCTGGGTATTCACCGTCTGGTTGAGCAGGTCGGCCGGGCCGTCGGTGACCAGCGCCCACAGGTCCTGGCCGAGCGCGCCGGAGGCTTCGGCAAAGGTCGCGCGCACTTCCGGACGCTCGCCCCAGCCCTGCATCATGCCGACCGATTGCGAACCCTGCCCGGGGAATACGAATGCGAGTTTCATCACGAGTCTTTCCTAGTACTTGAGGAGCGCCGAGCCCCAGGTGAACCCCCCGCCGAAGGCCTCCATCAGCACGGTCTGGCCGCGCCGGATGCGGCCGTCGCGCACCGCGACGTCGAACGCCAGCGGCACCGAGGCCGCCGAGGTATTGCCGTGCCCGGCGACGGTGGTGACGACGTTGTCCATGCTCATGCCGAGCTTCTTCGCGGTGGCGGAAATGATGCGGATATTCGCCTGGTGCGGCACCAGCCAGTCGATGTCGGATTTCTCCAGGCCGTTGGCTTCGAGCGTTTCATCGACGATGCGATCGAGCGTGTTGACCGCCATCTTGAACACGGCATTGCCTTCCATCCGCATCAGCGCCGGTTCGTGGAGGCCGGTCGAAGCGCCGGTGGTGGTGCGCAGCAATTCCTTGTGGCGGCCGTCGGCATGGATGTGGGTGGCGATGATGCCGGGTTCGCTGGACGCGCCCAGCACCACGGCGCCGGCGCCGTCGCCCCACAGGATGCAGTTGCCGCGGTCGTTCCAGTCGGTGATGCGGGACAGCGTTTCGGCGCCGATCACCAGCACGTGCCGGGCCGCGCCGGTCTTGATGAACTGGTCGGCGACGCTCATGGCGTAGACGAAACCGCTGCACACCGCCTGCAGGTCGAATGCCGGCTTGCCGCTTGTCATGCCCAGCTTGGACTGCACGATGCAGGCGGTGCTGGGAAACACCAGGTCGGGCGTGGTGGTGGCGACCAGCAGCAGGTCGATGTCGTCAGGCGCCAGGCCCGCGATCTCGAGCGCCGCGCGCGCGGCATGCGTGGCGAGATCGCTGGTGAGTTCCCCCTCCGCCGCGATATGCCGCTCCCGGATGCCGGTACGCTCGACGATCCATTGATCGTTCGTGTCAACCAGCTTTTCGAGATCGGCGTTGGTGAGGATGCGGGCCGGCAGGTAACTGCCGGTGCCGAGAATGCGGGAATAGGTCAAGCGGCTACCCGTTGCAGGAGTTGGATCTGATCGGTAATGCGTTTCAGCACGTTGTTGCGGACTTCGTCGCTGGCGGTTTCGATCGCATGCTCGAAGGCAAAGCGGTCGGCCGAGCCATGGCTCTTCACCACCACGCCTTTGAGCCCCAGCAGCGTCGCGCCGTTGTAGCGCCGCGGATCGAGGCGCCGCTTGAAGGCATTCAGCACCGGCAAGGCGATCAGGCCGGCAATGCGGGTCAGGACATTGCGCTTGAACTCGGCCCTGAGGGTGGTGGAAATCATCTTGGCGAGGCCTTCGGACGCCTTCAGGGTGACGTTGCCGACAAAGCCGTCGCACACGATGACATCGGTGGTGCCAAGAAAGATGTCGTTGCCCTCGACGTTGCCGTAGAAGTTCAGGTGGCTGTCGCGCAGCAATTCGGCGGCCTGCTTCACCATTTCATTGCCCTTGATGTCTTCCTCGCCGATGTTCAGCAGGCCCACGCTGGGAGTCGGTTTGTGCTCGACCGCCGACACCAGCATCGCGCCCATGATCCCGAACTGCAGCAGATGCTCGGCCGAGCAGTCGACGTTGGCCCCCATGTCGAGCACCAGCGCGTGGCCCTTGATCGTCGGCATCACCGCGGCGATCGCGGGGCGATCGATCCCCGGGAGGGTCTTCAGGACGAAACGCGCGGTCGCCATCAGGGCGCCGGTGTTGCCGGCCGACACGCAGGCATCGGCCTCGCCGGACTTGACGAGGTCGATGGCCACGCGCATCGAGGAATCCTTCTTGCCGCGCAGGGCCAGGGCGGGCGCCTCGTCCATCGCCACCACCTGGCTGGCGTGACGCACGATGAGACGGGGACCGATCCTGGCGCGTCGCGCCTTGAGTTCGGCCGCGACGACGTCCTGCGGCCCGACCAGAATCACGTTCAGATCAGGATTGCGCGCAAGGCAACGGATCGCCGCCGGAACCGTGACATGGGGACCGTGATCGCCCCCCATGACATCAATGGCGACTGTGATGTTTCTCATACAGCCGGAATCGTTGGCTGAGTTGATCGCGCCTGGCCGTGAACATCAGGCCACGCACGCAAGAAAATTATTCGCCTTTTGCCTTGACGACCTTGCGGCCACGATAAAAGCCGTTGGGGCTGATATGGTGGCGCAGATGGGGTTCGCCCGTGGTCGGCTCGACGGCCAGCGGCGGATTGGTCAGGAAATCGTGCGAGCGGTGCATGCCACGCTTGGACGGGGACTTCTTGTTCTGCTGGACTGCCATTTCTTACTCCTTAAAAATCGCGGCGCCGGAATCCGGCGCCCAAAACTCACTGCGCCCCCCGCGGGGAGCATTCACCTTCAGCGTGCCTGGGTGCAAGCGGCAGGCTCAACAACACTTCATCCTCGACCAGTTCGACCAGACTCAGTCGCTCGCCGGCCTGAATCGCATCACTGTCGGGCAACGCATCCAGTCGCTCCAGCTCGGCCTCATTGCGCGCCAGATACAGCGTGCGCTCAAGCTCGACCGTATACGGCATGCCATTCAGACAACGCTGGCAGGTCAGCCCCACCTCGCCGCCGATCGACACATGCAGGGCCAGGCTGCCACGCCGATCCACTCGCCCAACGACTCGACAGAACAGCGTGCCTTGCGTAAATTCATGGGCAAGACGCGGAAACGCAGCCACATCGGACTGGATTTCCCACGACTGTGCATCCCTGCAAAAACGCCACGGATCGACTTCAACAGCCTGAAGCATGGCGAAGCACCCCGGTTGATATGGCCAACAACATTAGCCCGCAATGATATGATTTCGCGTTCTTTTTGTCAAAGAAACCCCATCCATCCCAACTTCAGGCGAGTCCATGCTTAAGAAAATACTGGTCGCCAACCGGGGCGAGATCGCCGTCCGCATCGTGCGCGCCTGTGCCGAACTGGGCATCAAGTCGGTCGCCATCTATACCGACGCCGACCGCTACGCGCTTCACGTCAAGAAAGCCGACGAGGCCTACCACATCGGCAAGGACCCCATCCTCGGCTATCTGAACGCGCACACCCTGGTCAACCTGGCGGCCGCGTCGGGCTGCGATGCGCTGCATCCGGGCTACGGTTTCCTCTCCGAGAACCCCGACCTCGCCACCATCTGCGCGCGCCGCGGCATCCGCTTCATCGGCCCCTCGCCCGAGGTGATCCGCCGCATGGGCGACAAGATCCAGGCGCGCAACGCCATGATCGCCGCCGGCATCCCGGTGGTGCCGGGATCGGACCACAACCTGGAGAACGTCGAGGAAGCGCGTGCGCTGGCCGACAGGATCGGCTATCCGGTCATGCTCAAGGCGACCAACGGCGGCGGCGGGCGCGGCATCCGCCGCTGCGACAGCGAGGACGAGCTGCTGAAAAACTACGACCGCGTGGTGTCCGAAGCCAGCAAGGCCTTCGGCAAGCCCGAGGTCTTCGTCGAGAAATGCGTGGTCCAGCCCAAGCACATCGAGGTGCAGATCCTCGGCGACACGCAGGGCAACATCATCCACCTGTTCGAGCGCGACTGTTCGATCCAGCGGCGCAACCAGAAACTCATCGAGATCGCGCCGAGCCCGCAGCTGACCGAGGCGCAGCGCCAGTACATCGGCAAGCTCGCCGTGCGCGCCGCCAAGGCGGTGGGTTACGTCAATGCCGGCACGGTGGAATTCCTGCTCGACCAGGACAACCAGTTCTATTTCATGGAGATGAACACCCGCCTGCAGGTCGAGCACCCGATCACCGAGACCATCACCGGCGTCGACATCGTGCAGGAGCAGATCCGCATCGCCTCCGGCCTGCCGCTGCAGTACAAGCAGGAAGACATCGCGCATCGCGGCTACGCCATCGAATTCCGCGTCAACGCCGAGGACCCGAAGAACGAGTTCCTGCCCAGCCTCGGCCGCATCACGCGCTATTACTCGCCGGGCGGCCCCGGGGTGCGGGTGGATGCGGCGATCTACACCGACTATGTCATCCCGCCCTACTTCGATTCGATGTGCGCCAAGCTGACGGTATGGAACCTCACCTGGGAATCCGCGGTCGAGCGCGGCCGCCGCGCGCTCGCCGACATGCTGGTGTACGGCGTGAAGACGACCATTCCCTATTACCAGGAAATCCTGAAAAATCCCGAGTTCCGCAGTGGGCGTTTCAACACCAGCTTCGTCGAAATGCACCCCGAACTCACCCGCTACACCGAAAAGAAACCGCCGGAAGTGATCGCAGCAGCCATTGCTGCGGCCATTGCCGCGCATCAGGGGTTGTAATCCATGGCACAAGTACACATCACCGATCTCGTCCTGCGCGACGGCCACCAGTCGCTCATCGCCACCCGCATGCGCACGGAAGACATGCTGCCGATCTGCGGCAAGCTCGATTCGGTCGGCTTCTGGTCGCTCGAGGCCTGGGGCGGCGCCACCTTCGATGCCTGCGTGCGTTTCCTGCGCGAGGACCCGTGGGAACGCCTGCGCAAGCTCAGGAAGGCCCTGCCCAACACGCGCATCCAGATGCTGCTGCGCGGGCAGAACCTCCTGGGCTACCGCAATTATTCCGACGACGTGGTGCGGGCCTTCGTGCAGAAGTCGGCCGACAACGGCGTCGACGTGTTCCGCGTGTTCGATGCGATGAACGACATGCGCAACCTGCGCGTCTCGATCGAAGCGGTGAAGGCCGCCGGCAAGCATGCCGAAGGCGCGGTCTGCTATACGACCAGCCCGGTGCATGACATCCCGCATTTCGTCGGGCTCGCCAAGGCACTGACCGAGATGGGCTGCGACACCATCGCGATCAAGGACATGGCGGGCCTGCTCACCCCCTATACGGCGTACGACCTGGTGTGCGCGATCCGCGAGGCCACGCATCTGCCGATCCACACCCACAGCCACGCCACCTCCGGCCTCGCGCACATGACGCATCTGAAGGCGGTGGAAGCAGGCGCCACCCTCATCGACACCAGCGTCGGCGCGTTTGCCGAGGGCGCCAGCCACCCCACCACGCAGAGTCTGGTCGCCGCGCTCGCCGGCACCGCCTACGACACCGGGCTGTCGCTGCCGCTGATCGAGGAAATCTCGGCCTACTTCAAGGAGGTGCGCAAGAAATACTGGCAGTTCGAATCGGCCTTCACCGGCACCGACACCCGCGTGCTGATCAACCAGGTGCCGGGCGGGATGATTTCCAACCTGGCCAACCAGATGAAGGAACAGGGCGCGCTCGACCGCATGGATGCCGTGCTCGAGGAAATTCCGCGGGTGCGGCAGGACCTCGGCTACCCGCCGCTGGTCACGCCCACCTCGCAGATCGTCGGCACCCAGGCCGCGCTGAACGTGCTCACCGGCGAGCGCTACAAATCGGTCACCAACGAGGTGAAGCTCTACCTGCAGGGCCGCTATGGCAAGGCGCCGGGCCACGTCAACGAGGAGGTGCGCAAGCTCGCCATCGGCGACCTCGAGGTCACCACCTGCCGGCCGGCCGACCTGATCGCCGACGAACTCGACAAGCTGCGCGCCGAAATCGAGGGCGTGGCCAAATCCGACGAGGACGTGCTGACGTACGCCATGTTCCCCGAGATCGGCAAGACCTGGCTGCAGGAACGCGCGGCCGGCAGCCTCAAGCCTGAACAGCTGCTGCCGCCGGGCGCGTCGCGGGAAGAGAGCGCGCCGCGCTACGCCGCCGACGAATTCAGGATCACGCTGCACGGCGAGACCTATCACATCAAGCTGTCGGGCAGCGGCCGCACCGACGCCACCCAGCGCCCCTATTTCGTGTCGATCGACGGCGTCTCGGAAGAAGTGCTGGTCGAGCCGCTGAACGAGGTCGCGGTGCCCGCCGGCAGCGACAGCGCGCCGCGCAAGGCCGCCGCCGCGCCCGCGCCAGGCCAGAAGCCGCGCGCCAGCCACCCCGGCCACGTCACCGCCGCCATGCCCGGCACCATCGTCGACGTGCTGGTGAAGATCGGCCAGAAGGTCAAGGCCGGCGACGGCGTGCTGGTGATCGAGGCGATGAAGATGGAGAACGAGGTGCAGGCGCCGATCGCCGGCATCGTCATCAGCATCTTCGCGCAGAAGGGCGATGCGGTGACGCCCGACATGGCGCTGGTCGAAATTCAGCCCGAATGAAGCTGGTCCTTGCCTCCACCTCGCGCTACCGGCGCGAGTTGCTGTCGCGTCTGCATGTCCCGTTCGACACTCTGGCGCCCGACGTCGATGAAACCCCGCTGCCGAATGAAACGCCTTCGGCCACCGCGCTGCGCCTGTCGGTGCTGAAGGCGCAGGCTGCGGCATCCGCGTATCCCGACGCGTTGATCATCGGCTCCGACCAGGTGCTGATGCTCGACGACGAGCAACTCGGCAAGCCCGGCAACTTCGACAAGGCCTTTGCGCAGCTGAAGAAGATGCAGGGCAAGGCCATGGTATTCCACACCGCGCTGACGCTGCTGAACAGCCGCACCGGCCATACCCAGACGCGCGACGTGCCGACCGTCGTGCACATCCGGCCGCTGACCGACGCGCAGATCGCCGCCTATCTGCACAAGGAACAGCCCTACGACTGCGCGGGCTCGGCGAAGAGCGAATCGCTCGGCATCGCCCTGATGAAACGCATGGACAGCCCCGACCCCACCGCGCTGATCGGCCTGCCGCTGATGGCGCTGACCGAGATGCTCGCCAACGAGGGCGTGGACGTCCTTGCATGACGGCAGGCACCCTCTATCTCATCCCGGTCCCGCTCGGGGCCGTCAGCCCGGAAGCCTGCCTGCCGCCCGACACGCTCGCGGTCGCGCGCCGGCTCGATCACTTCGTCGTCGAACGCGCCAAGACCGCGCGTGCGCACCTGAAGGCGATGGGCCATCCGCAGCCGATCCAGGCGCTGCGGATCGAGGAGTTGAACGAACACACGCCGGCCACCGCAATCGCCCCGCTGCTGGCCCCGCTCAAGGCCGGCCACGACGTCGGCCTGCTGTCGGAAGCGGGCTGCCCGGCGGTGGCCGACCCCGGCGCGGCGCTGGTCCTGGCCGCGCATCGCGCGGCTATTCGCGTGGTGCCGCTGATTGGCCCCTCGGCTATCCTGCTGGCGCTGATGGCCTCGGGCCTGGGCGGACAGCGCTTCGCCTTCCACGGCTACCTGCCCGCCAAGGAACCCGAGCGCAGCCAGGCCATCCGCGAACTCGAAAAAACCGCGCGCCGCGACCGCGCCACCCAGCTCTTCATCGAAACGCCCTACCGCAGCGCCGCCCTGCTGGAGGCCCTCGCCGCCGCCCTGTCGCCCGATACGCTCGTCAGCGTTGGCGCCGATCTCAGCCTGCCGAGCCAGCTGATCCAGACCCGTAGCGCCAGGAACTGGCGCGGGCAGGCCGATGCGCTCAAGGACCGGCTGGTCGTATTCGGGATCGCTGTCTAAACAACGGCCGTCAGAATGTCAGCGCATCGAGCCTGAGCGTGACCACGTCGCCCGCTCCGGTTTGCGCCTGCAGCCATTCGGCGCCGTCGCGGGTGTACACATCCAGCGGCAGCAGGCGTTGCGCGACACCGTCCACCGTCACATCGAGCCACTGCTTCGTGAGCGCAGCGAATTCCAGCCGCTCGTGATCGGCGCAGGCGATCGGCCGGTAATCGCTCAACGCAGGGTGACGCCTGCTTTTTCGAAGGGCGTCAGCACCGCCGCCATCGATGCGCCCAGGCGCCCGGCGAGCCGTTCGGCGAGGCCCTCGTGCTGGGTGAAGTCGACGATGTCCTCGGCCTTGATGACGTCGCGCGCGACCGATTCAACGGTGCCGTAGCCGTCGGCCAGGCCTAGCCCGATGCTCTTTTCGCCGCTCCACACCAGGCCGCTGAACATCTCGGGGGTTTCCTTCAGGCGCTTGCCGCGGCCTTCCTTCACCACGTTGATGAACTGGCCGTGGATTTCTTCCAGCATCTGCCTGGCATAGGCTTCCTGCTTGGGATCGAGCGGCGAGAAGGGATCGAGGAAGCCCTTGTTGACGCCCGCGGTGAGCAGGCGGCGTTCGACGCCGAGCTTCTGCATGGTCTGGGTGAAGCCGAAGCCGTCCATCAGCACGCCGATGGAGCCGACGATGCTGGCCTTGTCGACGAAAATCCTGTCGGCCGCGACGGCGACGTAATAGCCGCCCGAGGCGCAGATGTCGTCCACCACGACGTACAGCGGAATGTCCGGATGCAGGGCACGCAGGCGCTTGATCTCGTCATGGATCTGGCCGGCCTGGACCGGGCTGCCGCCGGGACTGTTGATGCGCAGGACCACGCCCTTGGTCTTCTTGTCGTCGAAGGCGCTCTGCAGGCTGGCGATCACCGTATCTGCACTGGCCTTGTCGGCCGCGATCTCGCCCTGCAGATCGACCAGCGCGGTGTGGGCCTTGATGGACACGCCGTCCGACCCGAACCAGCCGGCCGCGAGGAACAGAATGATGAAGAGATACAGGAAGCCCAGCGTCTTGAACAGGATGCTCCAGTGGCGGCTGCGGCGCTGCTCCTGGATCGCCGACAGCGCCAGTTTTTCCAGGACTTCACGTTCCCAATTGGGGGTGGGTTCACTCATTGTTCTTCCATCAGATAAACATGGCCGTCGCGTTCGACGACCGGGACCGGGATCAGGCCGCGCCCGGCACAGCGTCCGCCGACGCAGTGTCCGCTTGCGGGATGGTAGAGCGCGCCGTGGGTGGAGCAGATCAAGTATAGCCGCGAGTGGTCGAAGAATTCGCCCTCCTGCCAGTCGAGTTCCACCGGCACGTGGCCGCACTGGTTGAGGAAGGCGCGCGGCTGGCCGTCGTAGCGCACCACGAAGGCCTGCCGCGGCTGGCCGAAACGGATCAGTTCGAAACGCACCCCGCGTCCCAGATCCGCGAGATCGCTGGCGGCGCAGATCAGGCGTTCGCGGCGAGCCATGCATACACCTCGACAAAACTGTCCATCAGGGCAAGCGGCGCGTGCGGATGCAGGTCGCCCGCCTCGTGCGCGCCGTAGGTCACGCCCAGGCTGGCGACGCCGGCGTTGGCCGCCATCAGGAGATCGTGGCTGGTGTCGCCGATCACCAGGGTGCGGGCCGGATCGGCGTCGAGTTCGGCGATCAGTTCCAGCACCATCGCCGGGTGCGGCTTGGAGTGCGTCTGGTCGGCGCAGCGGGTGGCGGCGAACCACGGCCCCAGCCCGCTGGCTGCGAGCGCGCGTTCGAGGCCGATGCGGCTCTTGCCGGTGGCGACGGCCAGCTGGAAGCCGCTCCCGTGCAGGTCGCGGATGCCGCTGGCCACGCCGGCGAACAACGGCAGGTCGGCGTCGCGGCCGAGATAATGGTGGCGGTAGCGCTCGACCAGGCGCGGATAGTCGTCGGCCGGCAGATCCGGCAGCAGCGTCTGCAGCGCCTGGATCAGCCCGAGGCCGATGATCTGCCGCGACGCGCGCGCGCTCGGCGCGGCCAGGCCGATATCCTTGCAGGCGCGCTGGATCGAATCGACGATCACCCCGGCGGAATCCATCAGGGTGCCGTCCCAGTCGAAAATCAGCAGGTCAAATTGCTTGGGCATTCAAACTATCCAGAAACTTGGTCAAATCACCGGGCAGCGGCGCCTCGATCAGCAGCCGTTCGCCCGTAACGGGATGCTCGAACACCAGCTTGGCGGCGTGCAGGAACATGCGCTTCAGCCCCTGCTTCATCAGCCGCTTGTTGAGTTCGAAATCCCCGTATTTGTCGTCGCCCGCGATCGGGAAGCCGAGATGCGAGGTGTGCACGCGAATCTGATGGGTGCGACCGGTCTTCAGTTCCGCTTCCAGCAGAGTGAAATCAGGGAACACCTGCAGACGACGGAAGATGGTGTGCGCGGTCTGCCCCTCGTCGCGCACCGTCACGCGCTTCTCGCCCTCGTCGGTGACGCGCTTGTGCAAAGGCAGCTTGACGTGCTGCACCGGATTCGGCCAGCGCCCCGCCACCAGCGTCAAATAGCGCTTCTCGATCCTGCCGTCGCGCATCGCCGCGTGCAGCCCGACCAGCGCGCGCCGCTTCAGCGCGATCAGCAGGACGCCCGAGGTCTCGCGGTCGAGCCGGTGCACCAGTTCCATGTAGCGGCATTCCGGCAGTTCCAGCCGCATCTGCTCGATCACCCCGCGCGAAATGCCGCTGCCGCCGTGCACCGCCATGCCGGCCGGCTTGTTCAGCGCGATCAGGGCGTCGTCGCGATACAGGATGCCCGGCAGCAGGCGGATGCCGCCCTGCGGCAGGTGGGTGGCGGGGGTGATGACCGGCGTGGCCACGCGCACCGGCGGGATGCGCACTTCGTCGCCCAGCTTCAGGCGATAGCCGACGTCGACGCGGCCGCCGTTGATGCGCACCTCGCCGCCCCGCACCAGCTTGTAGATGCGGCTTTTCGGCACGCCTTTCAGCCGCGCCATCAGAAAGTTGTCGAGACGCTGGCTGTCCGCGCTGTCGTCGATCTTCAGCCGCCTGACCGAATCTTTCTCTAAGTCCTTCATTTTCATATACACTACCGCCGGTTCAGGCCGATTTTTGCCTGATCTATTTGGATACCCTGCCGGTTAAAACGCTCACCGGCCGCCGCCTGCCCGGCCCGCCTGGATTCCTGCCGCCCAGCTCACATTCAAGTTGGCGCGAACAGTCGAAACCACCCGCCCCGCCAGTCGGCAAAGCAGCGATGTTATCAATGACGCGACAAGAAGCATACGAAATCAGCATTCACGCTCGGCTCGCTGCCAGCGGGAATCGGAAAGACCGCTCCGGCCTGGCCGGCGACCCTCTCCAGGAACAGGACACCTGCCTCCATGCCAATTCACCAACCCCACCCGTGATCGCATGAGCCGCCGACACAAGGCGGCAGTCTGGCCTGTCCCGTATGCACGCGCGCGGGAGTAAACAATGAAGCGCATGCTTTTCAACGCAACCCAGGCGGAAGAACTCCGGGTTGCCATCGTCGACGGACAGAAGCTCGTCGACCTTGACATCGAGTCCGCCAGCAAGGAACAACGCAAGGGCAACATCTACAAGGGTGTCATCACCCGCGTCGAGCCCAGCCTGGAAGCCGCGTTCGTCGACTACGGCTGCGAACGCCACGGCTTCCTGCCGTTCAAGGAAATTTCGCGAGCCTGCCTGCCCGGCGGCGGCCGCGTCCCGGAAAACCTGAAGGAAGGCCAGGAACTGCTGGTCCAGGTGGAAAAGGACGAACGCGGCAACAAGGGCGCGGCGCTGACCACCTACGTCTCGCTGGCCGGGCGCTACGTCGTGCTGATGCCGACCAACCCGCGCGGCGGCGGCGTCTCGCGCCGGATCGAGGGCGAGGAACGCAACGAACTGCGCGACACCCTGGCGCAGCTCGACATCCCCGAGGGCATGAGCCTGATCGCCCGCACCGCCGGCATCGGCCGCAGCGCCGAGGAATTCCAGTGGGACCTGAACTACCTGCTGAGCCTGTGGAAGGCCATCGACGGCGCCTCCACCTCGCAGAAAGGCGCCTTCCTGATCTACCAGGAAGGCAGCCTCGTCATCCGCGCCATCCGCGACTATTTCTCGGCCGACATCGGCGAGATCCTGATCGACACCGAGGACATCTACGAGCAGGCGCAGCAGTTCATGGCGCACGTGATGCCGGCCAACGTCAACAAGGTCAAGCTCTACCGCGACGACGTGCCGCTGTTCTCGCGCTTCCAGATCGAGCACCAGATCGAGTCGGCGTTCTCGCGCCAGGTCAACCTGCCGTCCGGCGGCGCGATCGTGATCGACCACACGGAGGCGCTGGTGTCGGTCGACGTCAACTCGGCGCGCGCCACCAAGGGCAGCGACGTCGAGCAGACCGCCTACAACACCAACCTCGAAGCGGCCGACGAAGTCGCCCGCCAGATGCGCCTGCGCGATCTGGGCGGCCTGATCGTGATCGACTTCATCGACATGGAAAACCCCAAGCATCAGCGCGAGGTCGAGAACCGCCTGCGCGATGCCCTGCACCACGACCGCGCCCGCGTGCAGACCGGCAAGATCTCGCGTTTCGGCCTGCTGGAAATGTCGCGCCAGCGGCTGCAGCCCTCGCTCGGCGAGACCAGCTACACGCCCTGCCCGCGCTGCCACGGCACCGGCCACATCCGCGGCACCGAATCGTCGGCGCTGCACATCCTGCGCATCCTGCAGGAAGAGGCGATGAAGGAAAACACCGGCGCCGTGCACGTCCAGCTGCCGGTCGACGTCGCCACCTTCCTGCTCAACGAGAAGCGCGTCGACATCCACACCATCGAATCGCGTCTCAAGGTCAATGTGGTGCTGATCCCCAACATCCACATGGAGACCCCGCACTACACCATCACCCGCCTGCGCCACGACGAGCTGAACCTGACCGGGGCGGCCGAACCCAGCTACAAGATGGCGGTCGTGCCCGAAACCGAATCCGTCTACCAGACCGCGGCAGCCGCGGCGCCGGCGCGCCAGGAGGCGGCGGTCAAGTCGATCGCGCCGCCCCAGCGTGTTCCGGCCGCGCCCCCTGTGGTGCCGGCGGCCGCTCCGCAGGCCGAGGGGGGCTTGTTCGAGCGCATCTTCGGCTGGTTCAAGAAGCGCGGGGAAGAAGCGCCCGCGGCCGAAGCCGTTCCCGCTGCCGAACCGGTTGCCGCCATCACCCGCAGCGAACGTCCGAGCGAGCGCCGCGAACGCGAGCGCAAGCCCGGCCAGCGCCGCGGACGCGGCGAAGGACGGGGCGAGCCACGCAACGGCGAAGCACGCCAGCAGGAGCCGCGGCAGAAAGAAGGCCGCGAGGAGCGTGAGGCCCGCGGCAGCGAGCAGCCCAAACAGCCGCGTCCGCCACGGCAGCCGAAGCAACCGCGTCCCGAGGCCGAAGCCGCACCGCGCGTGCCGGAAGCCGCCGAAGCGCCGCGTGAAGCCGCCGGCGAGGAAAAGCGCGAGCCGCGCAGCCGCCGTGGACGCGGCAACCGCCGCGGTCGTGGCGAAGGTCGCCCGGAAGGCGCAGCGGCCGGTGGCGCGGCCGCGCCGCACGCCGTCATCGAGACCGCCGGCTACCGCGCGATCATCGAAATCGCGCGTCCCGCCAAAGCGGTCCCCGCTGCGGCCCCCGCACCGGCCCAGCAGGCGCTGGAACTGGAAGCCACGCCGGCAACTGCCGCGCCACAGCCGGGCGCGGTCACCGCGTCGCCCGCCGCCATCCTGGCGGATCTGGCTGCCAGCAAGGCCGACCTGCTGCAGGTGGAGACCCAGGCTGCCGCCGCGGCCGCGGCGGCCGAAAGCGGCGAGCCGTCCCGGCCGCGCCGCCGTCGTCGTCCCGCGGTCAGGACCGAGGCCGAGCCGGTCAGCCTGATGCAGGTGGAAACCACGGCACCCGTGACGAGCGTCGCCGAAACGCCCGCACCGGCTGCCCCCCACCCCACCCGCCGGCGCGCGCGCCCGCAGGTGGCCCCGCCCCAGGAACCCCTGGTGCAGGTGGAAACGCGAGGGGAATAGGCACTCGCGCAGCAACGAAAAAGGGCCGCGTCACGCGGCCCTTTTTCATGGCCTGCGAAACGCTCAGTTGCCCGAACGCATCTTTACCTGCGACGCGCCGGTGATGTCGCGAATCAGGCCCTGCACCGCATCCTCGATCATGTCGAGGTTTTCCTCGAAGCCCTGCGGGCCGCCGTAATACGGGTCGACCACGTCGAGATTGGGATACTTGCGGCTGAACGACAGCAGCCGCCGGATCTTGCCGTGGTGCCTGGCCGGCGCACGCTGGATCAGCCTGTCGTAATTGTCGCCGTCCATCACCAGGATGTAGTCGAAGCGCTCGAAATCCGCGTCCGCCACCTTGCGCCCGCGCAGATGGCCGATCTCCACGCCGCGCTGGCGGATCGCCTGCTGCGCGCGCGGGTCGGGCGGCGAGCCGACGTGGTAGGCGTGGGTGCCGGCGGAATCCACTTCCACGTGCCGCTCGAGGCCGGCTTCCCGCAGCGCCTTGCGCAGCATGCCCTCCGCCATCGGCGAACGACAGATATTGCCCATGCACACCATCAACACTCTAGTCATGTTCTTCCACACCAAATAACACCAGCTTGAGTTGCTTCAACTGGTCGCGGAGTTCCGCGGCCTTTTCGAATTCCAGGTTCTTCGCCGCGTCCAGCATGTCCTTTTCCAGCTTCTTGATCTTCCTGGTCAGCGCTTTCTCGTCCAGTACCTTGTATGCGGCCACCGTCTGCGCCGCCTTGAGTTCCTGACGGGTGGCGTCGGCGTCGTAGACGCCGTCGATGATGTCCTTGATCCGCTTGACCACGCCGCGCGGCGTGACGCCGTTCTCCAGGTTGAAGGCGATCTGCCTGTTGCGGCGGCGTTCGGTCTCGTCCATTGCGCGCCGCATCGAATCGGTGATGCGGTCGGCATAGAGGATCGCGGTGCCGTGCAGATGGCGCGCGGCGCGGCCGATGGTCTGGATCAGCGAGCGCTCGGAACGCAGGAAGCCTTCCTTGTCGGCATCCAGAATCGCCACCAGCGACACTTCGGGGATGTCGAGGCCCTCGCGCAGCAGGTTGATGCCGACCAGCACGTCGAATTCGCCCAATCTCAGATCGCGGATGATCTCGACGCGCTCGACGGTGTCGATGTCGGAATGCAGGTAGCGCACCTTGATGCCGTGCTCGGCCAGGTAGCCGGTGAGGTCCTCGGCCATTCGTTTCGTCAGCGTGGTGACGAGCACGCGCTCGCCGACGGCGATGCGCTTGCCCGCTTCGGACATCAGGTCGTCGACCTGCGTGCCCACCGGCCGCACCTCGACCAGCGGGTCGACCAGGCCGGTCGGCCGCACCACCTGCTCGACCACCTGCCCGGCGTGCTCGGCCTCGTATTTGGCCGGCGTCGCCGAAACGAAGATCGTCTGCGGCATCAGCGCCTCGAATTCCTCGAACTTCAAGGGCCGGTTGTCGAGCGCCGACGGCAGGCGGAAGCCGTAGTCGACCAGGTTTTCCTTGCGTGAGCGGTCGCCCTTGTACATGCCGCCGACCTGGGTCACGGTGACGTGCGACTCGTCGATGAACATCAGCGCGTCCTTCGCCAGGTAGTCGATCAGCGTCGGCGGCGGCTCGCCCGGCCTGCGCCCGGAGAGATGGCGCGAGTAGTTCTCGATGCCCTTGCAGAAGCCCAGCTCGACCATCATTTCCAGATCGAAGCGGGTGCGCTGCTCCAGCCGCTGCGCCTCGACCAGCTTGTTGTTGGCGTAGTACCACTCCAGCCGCTCGCGCAGCTCGACCTTGATCTGCTCGATGGCGCGCAAGGTCGTTTCGCGCGGCGTGACGTAATGGCTCGACGGGAACACGGTGAAGCGCGACACCTTGGACAGGATCTGCCCGGTGAGCGGGTCGAACAGGTGCAGCGTCTCCACCACGTCGTCGAACAGCTCGACGCGGATCGCGGTTTCCGCGTGTTCCGCCGGAAAGATGTCGATCACATCGCCGCGCACGCGGAACACGCCGCGCTTGAACTCGATGTCGTTGCGGTCGTACTGCATCTGCGTCAGCCGCGCGATGACGTCGCGCTGGCTCATCTTCTCGTTCTCGCGCAGCAGCAGGATCATGCTGTGGTAGTCGGATGGATCGCCGATGCCGTAGATCGCCGACACGGTGCAGACGATCACGGTGTCGCGCCGCTCCAGCAGCGACTTGGTCGCCGACAGCCGCATCTGCTCGATGTGCTCGTTGATGCTGGAGTCCTTCTCGATGAACAGGTCGCGCGCCGGCACATAGGCTTCGGGCTGGTAGTAGTCGTAGTAGGAGACGAAATACTCGACCGCGTTTTCCGGAAAGAACTCGCGCATCTCCGAATACAGCTGCGCCGCCAGTGTCTTGTTGGGCGCCATGATCAGCGCCGGCCGGCCGGTCCGCGCGATCACGTTGGCCATGGTGAAGGTCTTGCCCGAACCGGTCACGCCCAGCAGGGTCTGGTAGGCCAGGCCGTCCTCGATGCCCTCGATCAGCCTGGCGATCGCCTGCGGCTGGTCGCCGGCCGGCTGGAATGGCTGGAACAGACGAAACGGGCTATTGGGGAAGGTGACGAACATCGGAACCCGGATATTTCATAAATTAGGACGCGCCGCTCGCTGGTCAGCGGAGTCGTTGCGCCTTGGCGCTTACGAATCCGGCGTCCCCCTTGCGGGGGCTTTTGCTTCGTATGGAAACTTTGCTCCACCCGCAAGGGGCAGGCCATGGTTGTAAAGCCAATGAATCGGCAACAACCATGCTCAGTCGGGCGTATGAATCACTACGCCACTCCTTCACAAAATTCCCCTACAAAACAAAATCCTGCGCGATCATCACGCGAATTTATGAAACATTCGGGTTAAAATCGCGCGGCTAAAACTTGTCGATAGTAGCACTTCCGCTCCAGCGGATGCTCTGAAGGAACCATAGTGGAACTCTCCCGCCGCGTACAGGCCATCAAGCCCTCGCCCACCCTGGCCGTCACCGCCCGCGCCGCCGCGCTCAAGGCGAGCGGCCGCGACATCATCGGCCTCGGCGCCGGCGAGCCCGACTTCGACACGCCGCAGCACATCAAGGACGCGGCGATCAGGGCGATCAACGCAGGCTTCACCAAATACACGGCGGTCGACGGCACGCCCAGCCTGAAGGCGGCGATCATCGACAAGCTCCGCCGCGACAACGGCCTCGACTACGGCCCCAGGCAGATCCTGGTGTCGTGCGGCGGCAAGCAGAGCTTCTTCAACCTGGTGCAGGCGGTGATCAATCCCGGCGACGAGGTCATCATCCCGGCGCCCTACTGGGTGTCGTATCCCGACATCGTCATCCTCGCCGACGGCAAGCCGGTGATCGTCGAGGCCGGCATCGAGCAGGGCTTCAAGATCACCCCGGCGCAGCTGGAAGCGGCGATCACGCCGAAGACCCGGCTGGTCGTCATCAACAGTCCGTCCAACCCCACCGGCGCGGTCTACAGCGGCGACGAACTCGCGGCGCTCGGCGAGGTGCTGCGCAAGCACCCGCAGGTGCTGATCGCCTCCGACGACATGTACGAGCACATCCGCCTGGACGACGCGCCCTTCGTCAACATCCTGAACGTCTGTCCCGACCTCTACGACCGCACCCTGGTGCTGAACGGCGTGTCGAAGGCCTATTCGATGACCGGCTGGCGCATCGGCTATGCGGCCGGCCCGGAAGCCATCCTGCGCGCGATGACCAACGTGCAGTCGCAGTCCACCTCCAACCCCACCTCGATCTCGCAGGTGGCCGCCGAGGCCGCACTCAACGGCGACCAGGGCTGCATCACGCCGATGCTCGACGCCTTCAGGGAACGCCATCGCTTCGTCGTCGACGCGCTGAACGCCATTCCCGGATTCAGCTGCGTCGACAGCGGCGGCGCGTTCTACGCCTTCCCCTACGTGCGCCCGGCGATCCTGGCCCTGCTGGCGCGCGACGTCATCGAAGAAGCGACCGACATCGCCTTCTGCGAATATCTGCTGGAGTCCGCCGACGTCGCCGTCGTTCCCGGCTCGGCCTTCGGCGCCGAGGGCTACATCCGCCTCTCGTTCGCCACCTCGCACGCCAACCTGGAAAAGGCAATCAAGCGCATCGCCGCCGCGCTGGCCTAGCGCGCCGGGCGCGGGTAGGCTAGCGCCATGCGCACCCCCGCCCCGCCCCCCACCCTTGGGCGTTATGTCCCGAAGGGCATGCTCGGCTGGCTGCTTCAGCTTGCCTACACCACCTGGCGCCTGTTCAAGCAGAACGGCCTGCAGAACCACGCCGCGGCGACCGCATTCTATTTCCTCCTGTCGGCCACCCCGCTGCTGCTGCTGCTGAGCTACGCCCTGCGGCTGCTGGGCCACATCGCCGAGAACTCGGTGCCCGCCACCATCCTGATGGCCGCGCTCTACAATCAGCTGCAGCTGGAACAGCTCACCGCGCTCGGCTTCATTCCGCGCCAGACCCAGCTCGCCGCCGGCGGCGTCGGCCTCGTCACCCTGCTGCTGTCGTCGCGCGGGCTGGTGAACACGATGCAGGGCACGTTCGGCATCATTTTCCCCGACCAGACCAGGCGCAATGCGATCGTGTCGTGGGTGCTGCCGCTGATCATCCTGCCGGTGCTGTTCCTGCTGATGGGGCTGGCTGCGCTGGCCCAGGTGACGCTGAGTTTCCTGGCGCAGAACGAATTCATCGGCACCGGCAACGCGCTGGTGCTGCAGGCGCTCAACTCGCTGTTCGGCTTCGCCATGGTATGGGCGCTGCTGTTCGCCGCCTACTGGCGATTGCCGCGCCGGCATCCGCGCGCGCGCGACGCCGCCGTGTTCGCACTGGCCGCGACGGTGAGCCTGGGCCTGCTGCTCGCGCTGTTCGGCGCCTTCTTCAAGCTGGAGAGCTACCACAGCCTGTACGGCGCCCTCGGCGGCGTGGTGTTCGTGCTGATCGGCGGCTATTTCGCCTTCCTGCTGCTGTACCTGTGGGCGCAGGCGCTGTACGCCTGGGGCAAGGCCGACATCACCGCGCTGGAAAAGCTGTTCCTCGGCGGCAGCGGCGAAGGCGCGAGCAAGCTCGAAGGCTACGTCTTCGGCGACGCCCACCGCCTGCTGGAAAAATACGGCCAGATCCACCCCGCCGGCCATACCCTGATCGAGGAAGGCGACGACTCGCGCACCGCCTACTTCCTCTACGCCGGCCGGGCGCGCGTCTACAAGAACACCGACGGCGGGCGCCGCCCCCTCGGCGAACTCTACGAAGGCCAGCTGTTCGGCGAAATGGCCTACCTGCTGAACGAGAAACGCACCGCCTCGGTCGTCGCCGACGGCGAGATCACCGTGCTGGCGCTGCCGCCGCACATCATGGAAGAACTGATGCGCCATTCCGCCCCGCTGTCGCGCCGCATCATCGACACCCTGTGCCAGCGGCTGGAGCGGATGAACCTGGCGAGCCCGGGCTGAATTGATCAGGAATGGTGTATGGATATACACTATTCCGACCTCAACCCCGGCCCAGCCTTGCCCCCTCCTCCGGGGAAGCCGGATATCGCAGTCCGCCATGTCCCTGCATTCGCTTTACGTCGATCTCAATTCCTTTTTCGCCTCGGTCGAGCAGCAGCTGCGTCCCGAACTGCGCGGCCGGCCGGTCGGCGTGCTGCCGGTGATGGCCGACACCACCTGCTGCATCGCCGCCAGCATCGACGCCAAGCGCTTCGGCATCAGGACCGGCACCGCGGTGTGGCAGGCCCGCAAGCTCTGCAGGGACATCGTGTTCGTGCAGGCGCGGCCTTCGACCTACGTGGAAATCCACCATCGCATCGTTGCCGCGGTGGAATCCTGCACGCCGGTCAGCGACGTGCTCTCCATCGACGAGATGGCCTGCGAGCTGATGGGCAGCGAGCGCGAGGAAGCCAACGCCGTCCGGCTGGGCCAGCAGATCAAGCAGGCGATCTACGACCAGGTCGGCGAGGTGCTGCACAGCTCGGTCGGCATCGCGCCCAACCGCTTCCTCGCCAAGACCGCGTCCAACATGCAGAAGCCGGACGGCCTCGTCGTGATCCGCCAGGACGAACTGCCCGGGCGGCTGTACGGCCTCAGGCTCGGCGCGCTGACCGGCATCGGCCGCGCCATGGAGCAACGCCTCAACCAGCTCGGCATCCGCACCGTCGAGCAACTCTGCACCGCCAGCAAGGAGACCCTGCGCCATGCCTGGGGCGGCATCGAAGGCGAACGCTTCCACGCCAGGCTGCGCGGCGAGGTGACGGCGTCCGCCCCCACCCAGCGGGCCAGCATCGGCCATTCGCACGTGCTCGCCCCCGAGCTGCGCGATCCAACCTCCGCCCTCGCCGTGCTCAAGCGCCTGCTGCACAAGGCGGCGATGCGGCTGCGCCATTACGGCTACTGCGCCGGCACCCTGAGCCTGCACCTGCATTACCTGAAGACTAATGCCGGTCGCGCCCACTGGGTCGACCAGGCGCGCTTCTCGCCGCACGCCGACACCCTCAAGTTCAATCCCGTGCTGGCCGAACTGTGGCAGCGCCGCCCGCCCGATCCCGGCCCCCTCCTCAAGGTCGGCGTCACCCTGACCGACCTCGTCGAGCACAGCCAGGTCACACGCGACCTGTTCGACCCCGACGACCGGCACGCCCCCCTCAACAGCGTGCTCGACCGGATCAACCAGCGCTACGGCCCCAACACCCTGTACTTCGGCGGCGCCCACAGCGGCCGCGGCGCCGCGCCGATGCGCATCGCCTTCAGCCACGTCCCCGAATTGCAGGTGGAAAATGACGGCTGAGGG
>JAJZRE010000064.1 GCA_021802945.1 Pseudomonadota bacterium | reverse complement strand
TGCTCCAGCGCATGCACCAGGTTTTTCCACACTGAAAGGTCGGCCGCGCGCGCCAGGATGTCGAGCTTGTGGCAGACGATCTCGTCGAGCATCTGCTCGTGCAGCATCGCCGGAATCTTGTAGATCGAATCGGCATCCAGCATCTGAATCACCGCTTCCGGCCGCACATTGGTGAACAGCGCGATCTTGCGCCGCTCGTCCAGCGGAATCTCGCGGTCGGCGCGGCACAAGAGGATGTCGGGCTGGATGCCGATCTCGCGCAGCTCCTTCACCGAATGCTGGGTCGGCTTGGTCTTCAGTTCGCCGGCGGTCGCGATGTAGGGCAGCAGCGTCAGATGGATGAAGCAGGTGTTCGTGGGACCGTCCTCGAAACCCATCTGGCGGATGGCTTCGAGGAAGGGCAGCGATTCGATGTCGCCCACGGTGCCGCCGATTTCCACCAGCGCCACGTCGGCGCCGCTGGCGCCTTCACGGATGGCGCGCTTGATCTCGTCGGTGATGTGCGGAATGACCTGCACCGTGCCGCCGAGGTAGTCGCCGCGCCGTTCCTTGTCGATCACCGACTTGTAGATCTGGCCGGTGGTGAAGTTGTTGCGCTTGCTCATGCGCGCGCTGGAAAAGCGCTCGTAATGGCCCAGATCGAGGTCGGTTTCCGCGCCGTCGTCGGTCACGAACACCTCGCCGTGCTGGAACGGGCTCATGGTGCCGGGATCGACGTTGATGTACGGATCGAGCTTCAACAGGGTGACACGGATACCGCGCGATTCGAGCAGCGCAGCGAGTGAAGCGGAGGCGATCCCTTTCCCTAGGGAAGAAACCACCCCACCAGTGACAAACACATACTTCGTCATTTTATAAGCGGGGGCGGGTGATGACGGATTCTACTCCATCGCCGATGATGGCTCAATGACAAGGCCGGCTCAACGGCTTGCCAGACGCCGCCAGGTTGCCGCCACCGTGTCGGGATTGAGCGAAATCGAGCCGATTCCCTGTTCGACCAGCCAGTCGGCCAGGTCGGGGTGGTCGCTCGGCCCCTGGCCGCAGATGCCGACGTATTTGCCCTGCCGCTTGCAGGCGGCGATGGCCTCGGCCAGCAGCTTTTTCACCGCCGGATTGCGCTCGTCGAAGCCGCCGGCCACCAGGCCGGAATCGCGGTCGATGCCGAGGGTGAGCTGGGTGAGGTCGTTGCTGCCGATGGAGAAGCCGTCGACGTAGTGCAGGAAGTCGTCGGCCAGCAGCACGTTGGAGGGGACCTCGCACATCATGATGAGCCGCAGGCCGTTGTCGCCGCGCTTGAGGCCATTGGCGGCCAGCAGCCCGGCCACCGCCGCGCATTCCTCCACCGTGCGCACGAAGGGAATCATCACCTCGACGTTGGCAAAGCCCAGCGTCTCGCGCACCTGCTTCAGCGCCCGGCATTCCAGCTCGAACGCCGGGCGGAACAGCGTCGACACGTAACGCGCCGCGCCGCGCAGCCCCAGCATGGGGTTTTCCTCCTTCGGCTCGTAGCGCTCGCCGCCGACGAGGTTGGCGTATTCGTTGGACTTGAAGTCGGACAGCCGCACGATCACCGGCTGCGGCCAGAACGCCGCCGCCAGCGTGGCGATGCCCTCGGCCAGCTTGTCGACGTAGAACGACACGGGATCGGCATAGCCCGCCGTTCGCGCATCGATCTCGGCGCGCACCTCGGGGGACTGGCCTGCATGGTCGAGCAGCGCCAGCGGGTGCACGCCGATCATGCGGGCGATGATGAACTCGAGCCGCGCAAGACCGATGCCGTGATTGGGGATCTGCGCGAATTCGAAGGCGCGCTCGGGATTGCCGACGTTCATCATCAGCTTGACCGGGGGTTCCGGCAGCGTCTCGCTTGCCAGCGTCTCCACCTCGAACGGCAGCCTGCCGGCATAGACCCGGCCGGTGTCGCCCTCGGCGCACGACACGGTCACCGCCTCGCCATCCTTCAGCACCGTGGTCGCATTGCCCGCGCCGACGACCGCGGGGATACCCAGTTCGCGCGCGACGATGGCGGCATGGCAGGTGCGGCCGCCGCGATTGGTGACGATCGCCGCCGCCCGCTTCATCACCGGCTCCCAGTCGGGGTCGGTCATGTCGGTGACCAGGATGTCGCCCGGCTGCACATGGTTCATTTCCGCCGGACTGGCGATCACCCGGACAATGCCGGCGCCAATCTTCTGGCCGATGGCGCGGCCGCTGATGCGCACCTCGCCGGTGCCCTTCAGCACATAGCGTTCGACGCTGCCGGCGCTGCGCGCCTTCACGGTTTCCGGACGCGCCTGCACGACGAACAGTTCGCCGGTTTCGCCGTCCTTCGCCCATTCCACGTCCATCGGACGGCCGTAGTGCCGCTCGATCTGCATCGCCTGGCGCGACAGTTCCAGCACCTCGGCGTCGGTCAAGGCAAACTGCCGCCGCAGCTCGGGCGGCGTGTCCTCGATCACGGTGGCGCCGTCACGCCACACCATGCGGATGGCCTTCCCGCCGAGTTCGCGCCGGACGACAGCGGGGAAACCCTGTGCCAGCATCGGCTTGTGCACGTAGTACTCGTCCGGATTGACCGAGCCCTGCACCACGGTCTCGCCCAGGCCGTAGGCCGCGGTGATGAACACCACGTCGCGGAAGCCGGATTCGGTATCCAGGGTGAACAGCACGCCGGAACAGGCGATGTCGGAACGCACCATGCGCTGGATGCCGGCCGACAGCGCCACCCCGGCGTGGGCAAAGCCGTGGTGCACGCGGTAGGCGATCGCGCGGTCGTTGTAGAGCGAAGCGAACACCTTCTTCACATACAGGAGCACGTCGTCCGCGCCGCGCACGTGCAGATACGTTTCCTGCTGGCCGGCGAACGAGGCGTCGGGCAGGTCCTCGGCCGTCGCCGACGAGCGCACCGCCACCGACACGGTGTCGCCGAGCGCCGCATAGGCGCTGCGCAGGCCGGCCTCCAGTGCGGGCGGCAGGCTGGCCGCCTCCACCCAGGCGCGGATCTCCGCGCCGGCCTGTGCCAGCGCCGTCACGTCGGCGACGTCGAGCGGCGCCAGACGCGCGTCGATGCGCGCGCGCAGATCGTTATGATCGAGGAAATCCCAGAACGCCTGGGAGGTGGTGGCGAAGCCGCCCGGCACCCTGACGCCCGCGCCAGACAGATGGCGGATCATCTCGCCGAGCGACGCATTCTTGCCGCCCACCAGGGGCACATCCGCCATCGACAGGGCATCCAGCGGCACAATATAGTCTGCAGACATAGGTGAACTCCATGAACGATTACAGCGTGTTTTGCGTATCCGACCACACCGGGGTGACGGTCGAGTCCGTCGCCAAAAGCGTGCTGGCGCAGTTTCCTCACCTCGAGTTTAGCCTGATTACGCTGCCATTCGTCGACAACGCGGAGAAAGCCCAGGCCACCGTCACGCGCATCGCCGCGGTCCCTCGCGCCCTGACGTTTTCCACGCTGACCGATCCTGCGTTGCGCGTGCCGTTTCGCCAGGCCGGCCTCGGCCTGTTCGACGTCTTCGAGCTGATCGCGCCGGCCGTCGAATCGGCGCTCGGCCAGATCGCCACCCCCAGTGGCGGCCACACCCACGGCATGGCGCCCGACTACGAGGCCCGCATGGATGCCGTCAACTTCGCGCTCAATCTGGACGACGGCCTCAACCCCGACCGACTCGGCCAGGCCGACCTGATCCTGGTCGGCGTCTCGCGCGTCGGCAAAACCCCCACCGCGCTTTATCTGGCGCTGCAGTATGGCCTGCGCGCGGCCAACTACCCGCTCACGCCGGACGATCTCGAGCGGGACGACCTGCCCGCCTGCCTGCAATCCCATCTGCCCCGCCTGCGCGGCCTCACCCTGACGGCCGAGCGTCTGGCCGCCCTCCGCCAGGCGCGCTACCCGGACAGCCGCTATGCCAGCCTGGAGCAATGCCGCATGGAGCTCGGCGCCGCCGAGACCTTCTTCAAACGCCACGCGCTGCCCGTCGTCGACACCACCCGCATGTCGGTGGAGGAAATTGCCGCGCACTTGCGGCAGTCGTGAACGCCCGCCGTCCGGCTTGACGGGCTGCCCTCAAGTTTTGAGCCATCCACCCGATTGAACAAGTGACCCGGCGTCGGCTTAGCGGCAATCCGACCCCGCCCATTGTTCAATACCAGGAGTTCCCCCGATGCCTTGCCCCCGTCCATGCACCCTCTTGCGCGCCGCAATGGCGCCGGCCGGCCAGGCGTAATTGCCTGAACTGTCGGAAGGAGGCTGGCGCCATCCGCTCCTTTCTTCCTACGGGACGCATGCAGCGACATGATGCGCAGCCGCCTGGTTCAGCCCGAAAACCCGAAGCCGTCCATGGATTGCGGACGGTCCCGTTGCGTCCCCGGAATTAGCGCAGCATGAGCACCCTTGCCCTGGACCCGGACAACGCCGCGGCACGGGCGGTGAGCCCTCACGTCCCCCCATCGACCTGGCGGCGCGCGCTTCTGTCGGGGTTTGTCGTCCAATTGCTGCTGATCCTGTTCGTCACCGCCATCGGCCTGCAGCAGCTTCGGATGACCGCCGACAATCTCAGGACCGTTGTCGATATCCACATGCGCAAGCTGAGCCTCACCAAGACCATGGTGACCTCGGCACGCGAGCGCACGCTCAGCATGTTCAGGCTGTCCATGAGTCGCGATCCGTTCGAACGCGACGAACTGTTCATGCAGTTCAACCATTACGGGGCGGCGTTTGCCCAGGCCCGGGTGGCGCTGCTGGGCATGCCCCTGAGCCCGCGCGAACGCGATCTCATCGCCCTGCAGGGACGGATGACCGGCATTGCCGCGCCGATCCAGAATCGAGTGGTCGATTCGCTGCGCAACGATTTCAACCGGAAAGCCGAAGAACAGGTTCTCAGCAGCGCCATCCCGGCCCAGAACAATGTGCTGGCCGCGCTCTCGCAGCTCGATGCCGAAACCCAGAAACTGGCGCTGGCGGCCAGCCGCAAGGCATACCAGGCGCACGAGGTGGCGCGCTTCTGGATGTATCTCCTGTCGGGGATCGCCCTGCTGCTGGGCGGCTTCGTCGCTGCGGCAGTCATGTATTACACCAGGCGGATCAGCCGCGAGCGCCAGCACCTCGCCACGCACGACGCCCTGACCGGCCTGCCCAACCGCATGCTGTTCCTCGATCGTCTGGGGCAATCGCTGGTGCGCGCGCAACGCCGCAACACGCTGGTGGGCGTACTCTTCATCGACCTGGACCGGTTCAAGCGCGTCAACGACACCCTGGGCCATGCCCATGGCGACACGCTCATTTGCGAAGTCGCCCAGCGCCTGCGGTCGGCCACGCGCGCCGAGGACATCGTGGCGCGCCTGGGCGGCGACGAATTCGGCGTGGCCATCGATGTCGCCAGGATCGGCCACGTCCTGCAGGTGGTTGAAAAAATCCTCGGCGTCGTGAGCGAACCCTACCGGATCGCCGGGCGCGAGCTCTTCTCCAGTTGCAGCATCGGCGTCAGCGTCTACCCGAACGACGGCGGCGACGGCAACAGCCTGCTGAAGAACGCGGACGCGGCGACGTTCACCGCCAAAAATGGCGGCCGAAACCGCTTCCAGCTCTACGACGCGGCCATGAATGCCATGGCGGAGGAACGGCTGCAACTGGAAACCGACCTGCACTACGCCCTGGAACGGGACGAATTCGTATTCCATTACCAGCCCAAGCTGAACCTGGAAACCGGACGCATCCAGGGCGTCGAAGCGCTGATCCGCTGGAATCATCCCGACCGGGGGCTGCTCAGCCCGGCCGCGTTCCTGGCGCTGCTGGAAGAGAATGGCGGCATCGTCAGGGTCGGCCGCACGCTCCTCGGAGTGGCCTGCCGCCAGACGGCACACTGGCATGCCGCCGGCTTCACCGACCTGGATGTGGCCGTCAACGTCTCCAGCAAGGAGTTCTGGCACGACAGCCTGGTCGCCGATGTCCATGACGCCCTGCAACAGTCCGGCCTGCCGCCGCAAACCCTGCAGCTCGAACTGACCGAAGGCATTTTCATGCAGGACGTCGACGCCGCCGTGTCCCGGATCCTGGCCTTGAAGGCGCTGGGCGTGGCCGTGGCGATCGACGACTTCGGCACCGGGTATTCGTCACTGGCCCACCTCAAGCGCTTCCCGCTCGACGTCCTCAAGATCGACCGTTATTTCGTCAAGGACATCCAGCACTCGCCGGTCAACGAGGCGCTCACCAGCTCGATCCTCGCCCTGTGCCAGGGGCTGAATCTCGGCACCGTCGCCGAAGGCGTGGAGAACCGGGCGCAGCTCGACGTGCTGCGCAATCTCGGCTGCCAGATTGTTCAGGGCTATTTCATCAGCCGGCCGGTTCCCGCAGAACAGGTCATCACGCTGCTGAGCCGCGACTGGCTGCAGGAATTCGGCCCGAACCAGGGCCACCTGAAGCTTGGTTAGCCCCGGCGCTGCCGCACTGCCTCGAACACCGCCACCGCCAGCGCCGCCGACGCATTCAGCGACTCGATCCTGCCCGCCATCGGGATATGCGCGCGCAGCGTCGCCGCGCCACACACTGCCTCCGACAGCCCTGCCCCTTCGTTGCCGGCGATGAGGGCGAGCGGTCCGCCGAGGTCGAGCGCGTAGAAATCCCTGTCCTCGGCCAGGGCGAGCGCAATGCTCCGCCCGGCAAAGCCATGCAGCCACGTCACCAGATCGGTGCCTTGCTGCATCGGCAGCACGAACTGTGCGCCCTGTCCGCCGCGTAGCGCCTTCGGCGACCACGGGTCATGGCACCCCCTGGACAGTACCGCCAGCGTGGCGCCCGCCGCCGCGCCGGTGCGCAGCATGGCGCCGAGGTTGCCGGGATCCCGGATGTCCTCCAGCACGATGACGAGCGGCGCGGCGTCAGGCGCCGGCGGGGTGAGCCAGGCCGCCTCGGCCAGCACGCCGGTGGGGGTCGCGACGGGCACAAGCTCGGCGAACAGCGCGTCGGGCAGGACAATGGATTTGGCATGCGGGCTGCGTGCGGCAAACGGGGTCAGCCGTCCGGCGTCGTACGAGGCGGCCCGCACCAGGGTGTGCGGCTGGCCGCCTGCATCGAGATAGGCGGCCAGAAGATGCTCGCCGTCGAGCAGCGTCATCCGGGCTTCGCGCCTTGCGCGCGCCGATTCGGCGAGCTTTTTCAGCCGCTTGAAGAGCGGATTGTCGCGCGAGGAAATGGCGGATTCGGTCATCTTCCGATTATCCGCGATTCGTTTGCGCAGGCGTACACTTCAGCCATGCGCATCGCCCTCATCACCCCGTACGGCCGCGAGCATCGCAACGGCAACTGGCACACCGCCGCGCGCTGGGCGCGCTTCCTGCGCGGGGCCGGGCACACGGTGCGCACGCAGGTGGAATGGGACGGCCGCGGCGCCGATCTGATGCTGGCGCTGCACGCGCGGCGCAGCTTCGCCTCGATCCGCGCGTTTGCCGAGCGCTTCCCGTGCCGTCCGCTGATCGTCACCCTCACCGGAACCGACCTGTACCGCGACATCCATGAAGACGCCGATGCCCAGCAGGCGCTGGAGCTCGCGCACCGCCTCATCGTGCTGCAGGAGCGCGGCCCCGACGAACTGGCGCCGCATCTGGCCGCCAAGACACGGGTGATCTATCAGTCGGCCCCCGACATCGCCCGCCAGCCCGCGCCGCCGCACACCTTCGAGGTGCTGGTGATCGGCCACCTGCGCCCGGAAAAGGACCCTTTCCGGGCGGCCCTGGCCACCGCCTACCTGCCCGACCATTCGCACATCCGGGTCACCCATCTGGGCGGCGCCCTCTCCGAGGAAATGGCCGAAACGGCGGAGATGGCGCAGAACAAGCTGCCGCGCTGGACCTGGGCCGGCGATGTGCCGCACCGGACCGTACTGAAGCGCCTGGCGCGCGCCCACCTGCTGGTCATCAGTTCGGTGATGGAAGGCGGCGCCAACGTCATCTGCGAAGCACTGGCGGCCGGCGTGCCGGTGCTGGCCTCGCGCATGCCGGGCAATGTCGGCATGCTGGGCGAGGACTACCCCGGCTATTTCCCGGTCGGCGACGAGCAAGCGCTGGCCGGGCTGCTGACGATGGCCGAGAGCGATCCCGATTTCCATGCCGCGCTGGCCAGCCACGCGCGCCAGCGCCGCGGCCTGATGCGGCCGGAACAGGAAGCCAGCCGGCTGCGCCAGGCGGTGGCGGAATTCGAGCGGACCCCGGGCTGACGCCGCCCGCCCCCGGCACAGCGTCAGTCCCTTGACGCATCGCGTATGCTGTTGCCTGTCCCGAAAAGAGTCTTCCCCATGCAAGCCACCGAACATTTCATCCCCGGCAAGGACGCCTCGCTCGAAGCGTCGATCGCCACCCTGCGATCCAAGCTGGAAGTGATCGGCTTCCACATCGAGGAACGCTCCTGGCTCAACCCGGTGGAAGGCGTGTGGTCGGTGCACATCCGCGACCGCGACTGCCCGCTGCTGTTCACCAACGGCAAGGGCGCGACGGAACTGGCCGCGCGGGCGAGCGCGCTGGGCGAATTCTTCGAGCGGCTGTCGACCAATTATTTCTGGACGCATTTCTATCTGGGCGAGACGATCGCCAGGCGGGGCTACGTCCACCATCCCGAGGAGCGCTGGTTCGAACCGGATGGCGACGCATGGCCCGAGGCCCTGCTCACGTCCGAACTGCATGCGCTGTACAACCCGGATCAAGGCGTGCGCGCCGACCAGCTGATCGACCTCAACTCCGGCAACGCCGAGCGCGGCATCTGCGCCATCCCCTACCAGCGCCTCTCCGACGGCCAGACCGTGTATTTCCCGGTCAACCTGATCGGCAACCTCTACGTCAGCAACGGCATGTCGGCCGGCAACACGCTGATGGAAGCGCGCACCCAGGCGCTGTCCGAAATCTTCGAGCGCCACATCAAGTTCCGCATCATCGAGGAAGGCCTCTGCCTGCCCGACGTGCCCGAAGCCGTCATCGAGCGCTACCCGCACATCGCCGCCGGCATCCGCGGCCTGCGCGAAGCCGGCTTCGGCATCCTGGTGAAGGACGCCTCGCTCGGCGGCCAGTACCCGGTGATGAACGTCACCCTGCTGCACCCCCACGACCAGGGCTGCTTCGCCAGCTTCGGCGCGCACCCGCGCTTCGAGGTCGCGCTGGAACGCGCGCTGACCGAGCTGCTGCAGGGCCGCGCGCTCGATTCGCTGGCGGGCTTCCCCGCGCCCGGCTTCGACCCGGCCGAAATCGCCGACCCGCAGAACCTGGAAATCCACTTCGTCGATTCCAGCGGCGTCATTTCCTGGCAGTTCCTGCGCGACACGCCGGATTTCGACTTCGTCGACTGGAATTTCGGCACCACCACCGAAGAGGATTACGCGTGGTCAACCGACGCGCTGCACGCCGAAGGCCACGACCTCTACATCGCCGACTTCACCCACCTCGGCGTCTACGCCTGCCGCATCCTGGTACCCGGCGTGTCCGAGATCTACCCGTTCGAGGAACTCGAGTTCGAGAACAACAGCGTCGGCAACCTGATCCGTCCGGCGCTCGCGCGCCTGCCCGATCTCAGCGACGACGAATGCGCCGAGCTGCTGGACCGGATCGTCGACCTCGAACTCGCCGACGACCGCCTGGTCACGGTGCTGATCGGCCTCGCGCCCGACACCGACTCGCCCTGGACCGACCTGCGCGTCGGCGAATTGAAGCTGCTGCTCGCGCTTGCGCTCGGCGACGATGACGCCATCCTCGAAGGCTGTACCTGGATCGCCCAGTACGGCCAGCGCAGCGATGCGCGCCTCAAGGTCTACCGCTGCATCGCCGACCTCGTCCAGCTCGACGACCCCAGCCCGTTCGAGCCCGCGCTCGCGCTGATGTACGGCCGCGAGACGCTGGAACAGGCGTTCGCGCTGTTCAACCAGGACGAACGCTTCTTCGGGCTGACCACACTCGGCAGAGATTTCGAGGGCAGCGCGATCCACCAGCGCCTGCTGGACGCGTATCGCAAGGTGCGCGGTTGAAATTCCCAATGATTTTGGAGCACCGCGGCATACCCCGAAACCAATTGCCGTTCGCCCTGAGCCCGTCGAAGGGCTTGGTCGCACCCCGTAAAACCATGGGGCAGCCCAGACAACCCCATACATGAAAATCCCAAAACGCCTCGAACCCCTGCTCGAAGACGGCCTGATCGACGGCGTCGTGCGCCAGCTCATGAGCGGCAAGGAGGCCATGGTCTTCGTCGTCGTGTGCGGCGAAGACATCCGCTGCGCCAAGGTCTACAAGGAAGCCAACAAGCGCAGCTTCCGCCAGGCCGTCGACTACACCGAAAACCGCAAGACCAAGAACAGCCGCCAGGCGCGCGCCATGGCCAAGGGCAGCAAGTACGGCCGCGAAATGCAGGAAGCCGCCTGGCA
>JAJZRE010000063.1 GCA_021802945.1 Pseudomonadota bacterium | reverse complement strand
CACGTCCGAACTGGGTCGTGGACCAGACCTTCGACCTGTTCGACAAGCTCCACGCAACCGACGAACAGCTCGACTTCCCGATCATCTACGCGTCCGGCCTCAACGGCTGGGCCTGCATGGACCTGAAAGACGCGCCGTCGAACGGCGGAAGCGCGGCCGACATGAAGCCGCTGTTCGACACCGTGCTCGCGCACGTGCCCACTCCGCCCGGCTCGGCCGACGCGCCGCTGCAACTGCAGATCGCCGCGCTCGACTACTCGACCTACACCGGCCGCCTCGGCGTCGGCCGCGTGCTCAATGGCCGCATCAAGCCCGGCATGCAGGTGGTGGTGATGAATCACGAGGAACAGGTCGCCACCGGACGCATCAACCAGGTGCTCGGCTTCCAGGGGCTGGACCGCATCCCGGTGAACGAAGCCGAGGCCGGCGACATCATCATCATCTCGGGCCTCGACGACATCGGCATCGGCGTCACCATCTGCGACAAGGACAATCCGGTCGGCCTGCCGGTCCTGCCGGTGGACGAACCGACGCTGAACATGGACTTCATGGTGAACACCTCGCCGCTCGCCGGCACCGAAGGCAAGTTCGTCACCAGCCGCCAGATCCGGGACCGGCTGGCCAAGGAACTGCTGGTCAACGTCGCGCTGCGGGTCGATGAAACCGGCGACGCCGACGTGTTCCGCGTCTCCGGCCGCGGCGAGCTGCATCTCACCATCCTGCTGGAAAACATGCGCCGCGAAGGCTTCGAGCTGGCCGTCGGCAAGCCGCGCGTGGTGTACAAGGAAATCAACGGCGAGAAATGCGAGCCGTACGAAAACCTCAGCATCGACCTGGAAGACGACACGCAGGGCGCGGTGATGGAAGAAATCGGCCGCCGCCGCGGCGAGCTCACCAACATGGAATCCGACGGCAACGGCCGCACCCGCCTCGAATACCACATTCCCGCGCGCGGCCTGATCGGCTTCCAGTCCGACTTCATGACGATGACGCGCGGCACCGGCCTGATGAGCCACGTGTTCGACGACTACGGCCCGGTGAAGGCCGACCTGCCCGGCCGCCACAACGGCGTGCTGGTGTCGCAGGACAACGGCGAGGCCGTGGCCTACGCGCTGTGGAAGCTGGAAGACCGCGGCCGCATGTTCGTCTCGCCCGGCGACAAGCTGTACGAAGGCATGGTCATCGGCATCCACAGCCGCGACAACGACCTGGTGGTCAACCCGATCAAGGGCAAGCAGCTCACCAACGTGCGCGCCTCGGGGACCGACGAAGCCGTGCGCCTGACCACCCCGATCAAGCTCACGCTGGAATCCGCGGTGGAATTCATCGACGACGACGAACTGGTGGAAATCACGCCGAAGTCGATCCGCATCCGCAAGCGCCATCTGCAGGAACACGAGCGCAAGCGCGCCAACCGCGCAGCGGCGTAATCCTGACCCGGCGCCGCATTGAATGGAAACCCGGCTTCGCGCCGGGTTTTTTTATGGCGGCGCGGGTAAAATCCGCGCATGCAACCTGTCGAAATCGGCCTTCTCGTCAGCCTCGCCGCCCTCGTTCTCGTCACGCTTTTCCTGCTCGTGCGCCTCGGCGCGCTGCGGCGCGAACAAGCCGGGCTGCCCGCGCTGCTGGCGCAGGACATGGAGGCCCGCCACCGCGCGGTGCTGACCGACCTGCACGCGGGGCTGTCGCAGCAGTCCGACCGCATGCAAGCCCAGCTGGCGTCCCTGCAGGTGGCGCAGGCCGAACGGCTGGCCGAAACGCGCGAGACCGTCACCGGCCAGTTCGGCCAGTTCCAGACCGCGATGCTGGAAAAGCTGATCGAGCAGGGACGCGCCGAGCAGAGCCTGCTGCAGGACACGCTCAAGGGCATGACCGCGCACTTCAACGAGCGCGTGCAGCAGCTGTCGCAGACGGTCGACGGGCGGCTCAACGAAATCTCCGGCAAGGTGGCCGAGCGGCTCGACGAGGGATTCAAGAAGACCAACGAGACGTTTACCTCGGTGATGTCGCGGCTGGCGGTGATCGACGAGGCACAGAAGAAAATCGAGGGACTCGCGTCCAACGTCGTGTCGCTGCAGGAGATACTGGGCGACAAGCGCTCGCGCGGCGCGTTCGGCGAGGTGCAGCTGGAAGCGCTGGTAAGGAACAGCCTGCCGCCCGACGCCTACGCCTTCCAGCACACGCTGAAAAGCGGCGCGCGCGCCGACTGCGTCCTGATCCTGCCGGAGCCGACCGGCACCGTGTGCGTCGATTCCAAGTTCCCGCTGGAAAACTACAGCCGCATGTTCGACGACGGCCTGCCGCCGGCCGAGCGCGATGCGGCCAAGCGGCAGTTCAAGGCCGACGTCAGGAAGCACGTCGACGACATCGCCGCCAGATACATCGTCGCGGGCGAGACTTCCGACGGCGCGGTGATGTTCCTGCCGGCCGAAGCGGTGTTCGCCGAGATCCACGCCTACCATCCGGATCTGGTCGAGCACGCGCAGAAGAAACGCGTCTGGCTCACGTCGCCCACCACGCTGATGGCCGTGCTCAACACCGCGCGCGCGGTGATCCGCGATTCGGAAACGCGGCGCATGGCCCACGTCATCAAGGACGAGCTGGGCAAGCTGGCGAAGGACTTCGCCCGCTTCGACGAGCGCATGAAGAAGCTCGCCAGCCACATCGAGCAGGCCAGCAAGGATGTGGGCGAGGTGCGCATCTCCAGCGACAAGATCAGCCGCCGCTTCCAGCAGATCGAGCGGGTCGAGCTCGAGCACCCGCAGCACGATCCCGCGATCCCGCTGCTCGACAGCGACGAATGACCTGGTTTTCTCGTTGGCGCCGCGACCGCGTTCTTCGGCGCCACCTCATTCCGGCTGACGCCTTCGACACCGCCGTCGGGCGCCTGCCGATCCTGCACGGCCTGACGCCCGACGAACTGGCGCGGCTGCGTGAAATGGCCAGCCTGCTCATCCACGACAAGACTTTCTCGGCGGCCGGCGGCGCCGAAGTCGACGGCGCCATGCAGCTCGCCATCGCGCTGCAGGCCTGCCTCCTGATCCTCAACCTCGGCGAGGACAGCTACCGCGGCTGGAGCGAAATCATCCTCTACCCCGATGAATTTCTGCGGCCGCGCGAGGAAATCGACGAGGCCGGGGTGGTGCACCACACGCGCGACATCCTGGCGGGCGAGTCCTGGCACGGCGGCCCGCTCGTGCTGTCGCTGGCCGATGTAGCCTCCAGCGGCCAGGCCGATGGCGTCAACGTGGTGCTGCACGAGTTCGCCCACAAGCTCGACATGCTGAACGGCGACGCCAACGGCTACCCGCCGCTGCATCGCGGCATGGACGCCGCCGCCTGGGCGCATGACTTCGGCAGTGCCTATGACGACTTCTGCAGGCGCGTCGATGCGGGCGAAGACACGCTCATCGATCCCTATGCCAGCTACGACCCGGCCGAGTTCTTTGCCGTTTCGACCGAGATATTCTTCGAGACGCCGCATCTTCTCGATTCGCAATACCCTGCGGTTTACCGGCAGTTGCGGCAGTTCTACCGCCAGCACCCGCTCGCACGGATGGAGCCCCATGAACACGCCTGAACCCCGCACCGCAGCACGCATGGGCGGCATCGCGCCCTTCCATGTCATGGCCATCCTGGCGCAGGCGCAGGCACTCGAGGCCGCCGGGCGCGACATCATCCACCTCGAAATCGGCGAGCCCGACTTCGCCACGCCCGCGCCCATCGTCGAAGCCGGCATCGCCGCGCTGCGCGCCGGCCACACGCACTACACCGGCGCGCTCGGCCTCCCTGTCCTGCGCGAAGCCATTGTCGGGTTTCATGCCACGCGCTGGCAGGCTGCGGTCGATCCGGCCCGAATTGTGGTGACCCCCGGCGCATCCGGCGCCCTGCTGCTGGCGCTGGGGCTGCTGGCCGGGCCCGGCGACGAGGTGCTGATGGCCGATCCGGGCTATCCCTGCAACCGTCATTTCGCGGGTTTTTGCAACGCGCGTGCAGTCGGCATTCCGGTCGATTTCGAAACCGGTTTCCAGCTCACCCGCGAGGCCATCGAGCGCCACGCCACCCCGGCCACCCGCGCCGTGTTGATCGCCAGCCCGTCCAACCCCACCGGCACCGGCATGCCTGCCGACGAGCTGGCGCGCATCCACGACTGGTGCCAGGCGCAGGGGGTGGCCCTGATCGTCGACGAGATCTATCTGGCGCTGACCTACGATGGCGACGGGCACACGGCCGCGCGCTGGGACGACGTGTTCGTCGTCAACAGCTTCTCCAAGTATTTCCTGATGACCGGCTGGCGGCTCGGCTGGCTGGCCGCTCCTGCCTGGGCCATGCCGGCACTGGAACGTCTGGCGCAGAATCTGTTTCTGGCAGCGCCCACGCCGGCCCAGCATGCTGCGCTGGCGGCATTCTCGCCCGCCACGCTGATGCAACTCGAATCCCGCAAGGCCGAACTCCGGGCCCGCCGCGATTTTCTCTTGCCTGCCCTGCGCGAGCGCGGCTTCGCCATTCCGGTGACCCCGCAGGGCGCGTTCTACCTGTATGCCGACTGCAGCCGCTTCACCCGGGATAGCCAGGTCTTCGCCAGCCAGCTGCTCGATCAGGCCGGGGTCGCGGTCACGCCAGGAATCGATTTCGGCCGCCATCACGCCGAGCGTCATGTCCGCTTTGCGTATACCCAGCCCCTGCCGCGGCTGGCAGAAGCCCTGGCACGGCTCGATCGGTTCTTGCCGGCATAAAAAAACCGGCCCGAGGGCCGGTTTTACGTTCCTGAACCTGGAATTACTTGGCAGCAGGAGCAGCAGCGTCAGCAGGCGCGGCAGCGTCAGCAGGCGCGGCCGGAGCAGCAGCGTCAGCAGGCGCGGCAGGCGCGGCAGCTTCCGGAGCGGGAGCAGGCGCGGCAGCTTCCGGAGCGGGAGCAGCAGCAGCGGGCGCTTCAGCAGGAGCAGCAGCTTCTTCTTTTTTGCCGCAAGCGGTCATGGAAACAGCCAGCAGAGCAGCCAGGAGAACGGAATATTTCATTTGATTTCCCTTTTCTTACAAATATAAAAACCCACACCAGAGATCGGTCCGGGACTTGAGATCCAGCCGACGCGCGGATTCTAGCAAATCGGCAAAAGAAAACCACAATCTATTGATTTTCTTCGATCGCGCAAAATTTGCGTTGCGTAATTACCACAAGGCAAACGCCGACGACGGCGCCGCGCAGCGAAATTGTCCGGGATCCGGCTCGGGCCGAGTGGTCATTCGACAAGCTTGGCGCGTACAAAGTTCACGAGCGCGTCGGGCAGGTCGCCAGCCGCCAGCGCGCGGCGATAGGCAGCGCGCGCGTCGTCGGCCTTTCCCTGGGCTTCCCTCGACATCCCCAGCCCCATCCACCAGGTTCCCTGACCCGGTTGCTGCTTGAGTGCGAGTTCGTATTGCCGCGCCGCTTCAGGATAGCGCTTGAGACGCACGAGCACAGCGGCCAGCGTGGCATGGTAGCCGGCATCAACCCCGCGCCCGCCGATTCCGCTCCGCAGGGTTGCGGCAGCGCCTTCCATATCGCCGCGTGCCGCCTGGAGGCTCGCCAGGCTGAGCGCGAACCTTGCATTGTCCGGGGCGACCGCGCGCCCGTCACGCAGCACGGCTTCCGCCTCCCCGTTCTGGCCCGCCTCGCTCAGCAGCGCCGCCAGCGCCTCGCGCGCGGCAGCATGTCCCGGATTGAGCTCAATGGCCGATTCAAGCAGCGGGCGCGCCTCACTTTCCATGCCGTTCCGTACCAGGGTCATCGCCTTCCGGTAGCGCTCGTCGGCGATTTCCTCGGCGGTAGGCTGATCCACCTTCTTGCGGATGACCGGAGCCGGCTCATCGGGGAAAGGCGATAATTTCATCGTCGGGGCCGCGCCTGAAGGCGCCGCAGGCTGGATGGGCCTGGTCCGTGCGTTCGCCGGCGCATCCGTCACCGGTTGCCCGGCCGCTGGCGGGGCAGCGACGGCCACAGGCTGCTTTGCCGCAGCAGCGGTGACGGGAGGGGCCGGCACGGGTGCGGGTGCCGCAGCCGGCGGCGCACCCGACGCGACCGGGCGGGCGGCGGGCGAAACCGCCACCCGCTGCATGGGACCCGTCGGGATCTTCGATTCAGGTGCGGCCGGTTTCCACATCGCCCACACCCCCACTCCGACGAGCGCCAGCAGCACGCCTGCAGCCGCCCACAGACCCCGCTCGCGGTTCGGAATTGCCACGACCGGACGCAGGGAGGCCCCGGGGAAAGCGGCGTCAGGCGCGCGCGCATCGAGTTCGCGCAGCGTTTGGTTGATGATGCTCATACGGAATCGGGGGGCGACATAAAGGATCTTTACGCGTTCAGATAAAGCCCGGCCGCGGCTGCCGCGGCCGCCAGCAGGACTGCACCCGCCAGCACCCAGCGCCTTGCGCGATGAGTTGGCCGTGCCGCCAGGGTATCCCGCGCAGCGAGTTGCATTTCGCGGCTGCCGACGCTGTGCTTGCCCTTGCCGTAGGCCAGCATGAGCGCCTTGTGGGCGATGACATTGGCGACGCGCGGGATCCCCGCGCTGGCCTCGTACAAGCGTCCGAGCGCATGCGGGCTGAACGGCAGCGCGTCAGCTGATTCAAGGCCTGCACGCTGCATGCGATGGGCAAGATAGTCCGCCAGTTCCTCGCGTTTGAGCGGGCGCAGGCAGTCGTGGAAACTGATTCGGGTCTTGAGCTGGGGGATGGCATCCAGCCTGGCGTCCAGTTCCGGCTGCCCCAGCAAGACGATCGTCAGCAACTTCCGCTTCTCGGTTTCAAGGTTGGACAGCAAACGGACGGTTTCAAGGCTTTCCGGAGAAATCGCCTGGGCCTCGTCGACGATCAGCGCCACGCGCGTACCGCGCCTGGCCAGCGCGATGAGCCGCGACTGAATGGCCTTGTGGACACGGTAAGGGGTTTCGCTGCCGGTCAGCTTGAGGCCAAGTTCTTCGGCAACCGCGAACAGGATGCCGACCGGGTCGAGCGCCGGATTGGGCAGATAGGCGGCGCGATAGCGCCTCGGAAGCGAGGCCAGCAGGATGCGGCACAGCAGGGTTTTCCCGGTGCCGACCGCGCCGACAATCTTGATGAATCCCTCACCGTTTTCCAGCGCGTACAGGAGGGTGTTGAGGGCTTCCTGATGCGGCGGCGAAGCAAAGAAGAAGTCGGTGTCGGGCGTCAGCCCGAAGGGGGCTTCGGTGAGCCCGAAATGCGCAAGATAGGACAGCGCGCGGCGATCGACCGCCGCTGGATTCCGCTTCCCGCCTTCCGGACGATCGTCAAGGGTGTTGCGCGCGTGTCCGGCACGGGAGATCGCCATGACACTCATGGCGTCGCGGTTTGCCTTTCGAGCTTCTCGATCCGCGCGCGGGTCGCTTCCGCATCCGCCTGCCAGTCTTCATTGCTGTCAATGACGGTCGGCTTGATCAGAATCACCAACTCGCTCTTGTTCGCGTTGCGGTTGGTATTGCCGAAGAAATAACCCAACAGGGGCACGCGCCCCAGCCCCGGTACCCGGTTGGCACTGTCGTCAAAGGACTGCTTCATCATTCCGCCGATGGCGACGATGCGGCCGTCTTCCACCTGCACGACGCTGTCCGTTTCAGACACTGCGCTGGAAGCCAGCGGCAGAGTCAGCTTGCCGGCTTGGCCCGCATCGATGTTCTTGATTTTTTCCGTCACCACGCTCACCGAGGGCCGGATATGCAGCGTGATGCGGCCTTTCTCGTCGATCTGCGGCGTGACGTCCAGCGCGATGCCCGAGAAAAACGGCTGCAGCGTCACGCTGGGTGTGGTCGTGGTGCCCGCGCCGCCGGTATTGCTGGTGGTCGACACATTGGTGACGAAGAAATCGTCGGTGCCGACCTTGAGCACGGCCTGCTGGTTGTTCAGCGCCGCGATGCGCGGGCTGGACAGCACGTGCACCGACCCCTGGGTCTCCAGGAAATTGATCAGCGCCGCGAAACTCTTGGTCTGGAACGCGAGACCGAAGATGCCGGACGAGGTGCCGGCCGCCGCCGGCAACCCGTTCCCGAGCACGTCCGCCAGCGAGCCGCTGGCGGCCCCTGTCAGCAGATCGAAGTTGCGGGCATTGGCGCCCGCGGAATATTTGTGCTGGCCGTTGTGCAGCACCGACCAGTTGATGCCGGTCTGGAAACCGTCATTCAGCTGGACCTCGAGGATCTTCGCTTCCAGCATGACCTGGCGTTCGACCGCCGAGGCGGTGGCCTTCAGGAAATGCTCGACTTCCCGCATCGTGCGCGGCGTGGTCTTCACCACCACGACCCCCGACTGCGGACTCAGGATCACCTTGCCGGAGTCGCCGACGATGGCGTCCAGCGCCGCGCGCAGTTCGCCCCAGAAGTCCGAGCTCAGCGTCGTGCTGATCTTGCTGGTTTCCAGCGATTGTTGCGTGACGCCACCGCCGGTTGAGCCGCTTGCGCCACCGGTGCCCGACGCGGAACTGACGGAGCCTGAAATCACGCGCATATCCGACGAACCGGTGCGGATTCCCGCCAGGTAATTGACCTTGAAGATCCGGGTTTGCGGTGTGAGCGGCCGCACGATGATGCGGTGGCCGTCAAGCGTGTAGTCGTAGCCGTAAAGTTCGCGAATGGCGGACATCGCTTCGGGCACGGTGACGTTCTTGAGATTGGCGGAAATCGTCCCTGCCACTTCGGGATGCACCAGCATGCTGTAGCGCGTGCCGGACACGATCGCCATGAACACGTCCTGCGCCGGTGCGCCATTGACCACCAGGTCGAACCGCGGCTCGACGGGCGCCGCCGTGCCTTTTGGCAACTCCAGCTTGAGCGGGGGCATCAGCGCTTCCCGGGCCTGTTCCTCGGTCATCGGTTGCGGGACGGGCTGCGCCCGCGCAGCCTGGGAAATTTCCTGCCGGATCGCCTGGTCCGTCTCGCGCGGCGTCAGTGTCGCGGCGCAGCCTGCCAGCACCAGTGGTGCGGCAACAATCATGGTGAGGTGCTTCATCATCCGCAATATCTCCCGTTTCTTATTTTCCGCTGAGCCGCTTCTCGACTTGCGGATAGAGCTTTAGCACCGTGGTCTCCCTGCCCCGGCGCAGCACGACTTCGCTTTCGCTGATGCGCATCACGCGTGCGTCCTGATAACGTCCGCCGACGGCGATCTCCCGGCCGCCGATGATGGCGATTCGATGTCCGCCGCTGCGCTTGATCGCCGTCAGCGAAACGCCAGGGCTGCCGCCGCCCTCCGCCGCGGCCGGTGCGACAGGCGGCGTCGTGGGATCAGGCAGGAAATCGGCGGCGGCAGGCGGCGCCAGAAGGGCGGCCAGCGCAAGCAGCATCATACGCGCAGCCATGCTTCCTCCAGGCTCAGGGTATGAACGGTCAGTGTGAGTCGCAGATCCGGGCGGCCGGCGGCATCAAGCGTGGCCTCTACCCAGTTCAGGTGCCATGGCAGCGCTTCCAGTCGTTCGAGATAGGCGACCAGTCCGGAATACGACCCGCCCACGACAATCTCGAAACCGTGCCGGTAAAATCCTGGCGGCGCGCCCTCGGCCGCCCCCGGCAGGGAGACTGGCTGCGGGCTGAGCGTCTTGAAGCCGACGATCCGAACGTCCTCCTGCGCCTTCACCACGTCCTTCAGCACCTGGACCATGCGCTCGGGCGGAACCAGCGAACGCCCGCGCGCTTCAAGCTCGGCGTTCACCCGGGCCAGCCGGACTTCCTGCGCGGCCAGGGCCTCCCGCGCCGTCCGGTCCGGATCGCCCCCCGCCTGGCCGACAAGCAGTTTGCGCTGCTGTCCGATCTTCGCGAGCGCCGCATGGGCGCTTTGCAGACGGTCATCGGCATTCCGGATACGCCGTTGCCCGGCGTCGATCAGCAGGGTTTGCACCAGCGCGAAAGCCACGACGACCACCGCGGCAAAAACAAGCAGGCGTTCCCGCAGGCTCATCATGCCTATCCGGTCGCTGAGCCGACGCATTTTTTCACTTGCCACCGGATTTCCCCTGGTCTGCCGGGCTGGCCTCGCTGCCCGAGTACAGCGCAAAATCGATATGGTCCTGCTGCCCCGCGGCAACGGCCTGATCAGTGGCAGCGCTCTGCGCCTGCGCGGCGTCCATTCCGGAAAACTTCATGCCCGCAAAAGCGGGCTGTTTGCCGAGCCGATCCATGTAGGTCGTCAGCAGGCCGGCGTTCAGCGCCGACCCCTTGAGCGCCACGAATCCCGGCGAGAGGGTGAAACCGTTCAACCAGACGCCTTCCATGCTGCTTAGGGCAAGCGCGCGCAAACGGGGGGAGAAGCCCGCCGACGTGCTCTCAATGATGCCGCCCATCGAGGCCAGCAGGGCCTCGCGTTGTGCGACCTGTTCCCTGGCCGCCTTGAGACGCTCCGCCAGAAGCGCGCTCGCCGGCCGCGTTGCGTCAGCATTCAGGCGGTCCAGCT
>JAJZRE010000012.1:48141-50795 GCA_021802945.1 Pseudomonadota bacterium | reverse complement strand
AGGCAGCCGATGTTGGCGGTGGCGATCAGCTCCGGTGCGCCGGCCTGCAGATGGCCGAGCTTGCGCGCCTTCAGCTGACTGGCGATCTCGGGCTGCAGGATCGAGTAGGTGCCGGCCGAGCCGCAGCACAGGTGTTTTTCCGCCACCGGCGTGAGTTCGAATCCGGCGTCGGTCAGCAGCGCCTCGACCCCGCCCGTGAGCTTCTGCCCGTGCTGCAGGGTGCAGGGGGGGTGGTAGGCGATTTTTTTGGCGGAGAGCGGGGGACGGAGAGCGGAGAGACGCTTGAGCGCACCGCGCTCGGCGACGAGAATTTCCGAAATGTCCTGCGTCGCGGCGGAGACGCGCGCGGCTTTTTCCGCATAGGCGGCATCGTTCCTGAGCAGCCAGCCGTAGTCCTTCACCATCACGCCGCAGCCGGAGGCGGTCATCACGATGGCCTCCACTCCGGCGTCGAGATGCGGGATCCATGCGTCGATGTTGCGGCGCGCAGCGGCAAGACCTGCGTCTGTGTCGTTGAGGTGATGCGCCAGCGCGCCGCAGCAGCCGGCTTTCTCGGCCGTCATCAATGAGATGCCGACGCGATCGAGCACGCGCGCGGTGGCGGTGTTGATGTTGGGCTTGAGGCCGGGCTGCACGCAGCCCTGCAGGACCAGCATGCGGCGGGCGTGGTGCGCTGCGGGCCAAGTGCCTGCCGCTTCGGCGGCCGGGATGCGGGATTTCAGAAAGCCGGGCATCAGGCCGCGCACGCTCTGGCCGAGCTTCAAGGCGCTGTTGAACAGCAGCGGCGTGCCGAGGCCGGTTTTCAGCGCCGCGCGGGTGGCGGTTTCTGTCGCGCTGCGCCCGACTTTTTCCTCGACGATGTGGCGGCCGATGTCGAGCAGCTTGCCGTATTCCACGCCCGACGGGCAGGTGGTCTCGCAGTTGCGGCAGGTCAGGCAGCGGTCGAGGTGGAGCTGGGTCTTCGCCGTCGGCGTCGCGCCTTCGAGCACCTGCTTCATCAGGTAGATGCGGCCGCGCGGCGAGTCGAGCTCGTTGCCAAGTATCTGATAGGTGGGGCAGGTGGCCAGACAGAAACCGCAATGCACGCAATTGCGGAGAATGCGCTCGGCAATCTCGCCGTCGGCGGTGTTGCGGAAGGTGTCGGCGATGTTCGTCTGCATGTCAGAGTGGGTTGGACAATTCGATCAGGTTGCCATCGGGGTCGCGTACATAGATCGACAGGATGGGGCCAAGTGCACCAGTGCGTTCAATGGGGCCGGACTCAATGGCGACGCCTAGCGTAGCAAGGTGCCGCTCGATCTCGGCAACAGGTGTGCGCGCGAGCAGGCAGAGATCGACGGCGCCCGGGGTGGGGTGTGCGGCTTTCGGCTCGAACTCGTTGCCGGCCTGATGCAGGTTGAGCTTGCAACTGCCGAACGCAAGCGCGCGGCGGTCATCACCGAAGATTACTTCGCGCATGCCCAGTACGCGTGTGTAGAAGGCCACGCTGGCGGGAATGTCGCGTACGGTCAGCACCACGTGATCGATGGCGTCAATGTTCATTCAGAATTCCGGATACAGGCGCCCATGGTTGAAGATTCCATTGGGGTCGAAGCGCTGCTTGAGGTTGCGGTGCAGCGTCAGCAGCGCGGGCGCGAGCGGCGCGAAGGCGCCGTCGGCGGGCGTGTCGCCGCGGAACAGGGTGGCGTGGCCGCCTGCGGTTTTGGCCATTTCGCGCAGCGTCGCGGCGGGTCGGTCGGAGGCCATCCAGCGCACCGCGCCGCCCCACTCGATCCATTGCGCGTCGCCCAGGTTCAGGGGCGGCGCGGTCGGCTTGACCGCCAGTCGCCACAAAGGGCGCTTGCCGAAAAAGGGCGTCGCCTGGTCGCGCAGGCGCTGCCAGAACGCGGCGTCGTCCTTCAGCGCTTCGCCGCCGAGTTTGGTTTGCGCGGCGTGCACCGCGGACGCCGCGCCCGACAGCCGCACCGTCAGGAGGCCGGCGTGCCATGAGGTGGCCGACAGCGGCAGCGGCTGCCCCGCCCACTGGTTCATCTTGTGAATCGCGTCGGCTTCGCCGAGCTCGAACTGCAGCGTGGTTTCCGCTGCCGGCTTCGGCAGCACCTTGAGCGAAACCTCGGTGAGGAGGCCGAGCGTGCCGAGCGCGCCGACCATCAGGCGCGACACGTCGTAGCCGGCGACGTTCTTGATCACCTGGCCGCCGAAGCGCAGCGGCTGGCCGGTGCCGTCGATCATGCGCACGCCGAGAACGAAGTCGCGCGCCGCGCCGGCGTAGGGGCGGCGGGGACCGGACAGGCCGGCGGCGATGCAGCCGCCCAGCGTGGCATGGATCGTTTCGGGCGTGACGTTCGCCCCCTCTCCCCCGGGGAGAGGGTTGGGGTGAGGGCATTCGCCGAAATGCGGCGGCTCGAATGCCAGCATCTGGTTCTGTTCGGCGAGCAGGGCCTCGATGTCGGCCAGCGGGGTGCCGGCGCGCGCGGTCAGCACCAGCTCCTTCGGCTCGTAGTCGACGATACCGTTCAGCGTGCGGGTGGCGAGAACCTCGCCTTCATCGGCGTTGCCATAGAAGGTCTTGCTGCCGCCGCCTTCAATGATGAGCGGGGTGTGGCTGTCATGCGCGGCGCGAATGCGCTCGATATAGGTGTCCAGCATCAGAA
>JAJZRE010000012.1:0-48041 GCA_021802945.1 Pseudomonadota bacterium | reverse complement strand
CCGGTCAGGAGCGCCAGCAGGTCGTAGCCGGGGGCGTCGAGCGATTCGTTGCCGATTTCGAGCAGTTGCCCATCGATCGTCCACGCGCGCAGCTTCAGGATGTTGTGCACGGTCAGCCCGTATTTCAGGCAGTGCACGCCGCCGGAGTTTTCCGCCACGTTGCCGCCGATCGAGCAGGCGATCTGCGACGACGGGTCGGGCGCGTAATAGAGGCCGTGTTCGGCGACCGCTTCGGAAATCGCCAGGTTGCGCACGCCGGGCTCGACCACGGCGGTGCGCGCCAGCGGGTCGATCGCCTTGATCCGGTTGAGCTTCGCCAGCACCAGGAGCACGGCGCCGTCGACGGGCAGGGCGCCCGCCGACAGTCCGGTGCCGGCGCCGCGCGCCACCACCGCCACCCTCTCCTTGTGGCACAGCTGCAGGACCGCCGCCACCTGCGCCTCGTTCTCCGGCAGCACCACCACGTCGGGCGTGTTGCGGTACGCCGCCAGGCCGTCGGACTCGAACGGCACGCGGTCCTCGCGCGCGTTGAGCACGCAGTGCGACGGCAGCAGGCTGCGCAGTTTGGACAGGAAGGCGGGGCTGAGCATGCAGGGTGCAGTGAGTAATTTCAGGCTGCGAGTTTAGCCGGGCTTCGCTGCGCGTGCGAGGGCGCGAGGCGCCGGTAGGCTTCCGCCAGCGCGCCGTCGCCGCCGACGTTGCCGGGGAAGATGACGACAGGCAGCCGCGGCAGGCGGTGCCAGGGCGGCGTCTGCACCACGGTGACGCCGGGCAGGATCTGGCCCAGCACGCGCGAGGCGGTCAGCGCCAGCCCGGTCGACAGCACGTCGTTGGAGGTGATGCCGCCCTTGCTGATGAGGAAGCCGAGCGTCGTCGGCAGCCTTTTCACCACGTCCATCAGCGTGCCCGACACGGCCTCGCCGAAGGCCAGCCGCTCCGCCGCGCTGGCGAATTTCAGTTCCGCGCGGCTGGTGAACACGACTGGGGTGAGGCCCTGCGCATGGGCGTGGGCGATGCTCGCCGTCAGTTCGTCGACCCGCGCGGCGCGCGCACCGGGCAGGCGGGCGACGTCGAGCGGCAGCCCGACCACGCCGCGTTCCTTCAGCAGCGCGGTGAGCTGGGCGGTGGTCCTGGCGACGTGCGAGCCGACGACGATTGCGCCGGGTTGCCGGTCGCGCACCAGCGTGGCGAAGGACTCGGCGGCGACCGGCTGCGGCGGCAGCTTCGCCAGCGCGGTGAGCAGCGAAGCGGCGCTGCGGAACAGCAATCGCTTGCCGGCTGCGGCGGCGGCCAGCACGGCATCGGCAAACTTGCGGTAATCGTCGGCTGACTCGCCGTCGACCACGCCTACCCGGTTGTCGTGCAGCGCGGCGAGCCACGAACCCGCCTTGCCGGCGCGCAGGTCGGCCAGCGTCAGGCGCGCCACGGCTTCGGCGGCGACGCGGCCGGCGGTTTTCTCGGCAACGTAGTCGGGCAGACTGGCGGTCGTGTAGCCGAACACCGAGTCGTGCGCGAATTCGGTCTCATGCGTCGGCACCGGCTTGCCGTCGACCATCAGGTAATGCGTGCTGTCGCGCGTGATGCGCCCGCCCTCGAAAAACGCCGGGGTCAGCAGCGTCGCGTCGAACGGCCCGAGCACGTCGTTCATCGTGTCGGTTTCCACCGGATAGTGGCCGCGCAGCGTCGAATCCGAGCGCGACACGAACAGCACCGGCCCTGTGTGGTCGGCGAGCGCCGCCTTGAGGTTGACGCACGCCTCGCGCGTGACGGCGGCGGCGCGTTCCGCGTCCATCCCCCGCGTATTGGTGAGGATGAAGAACAGCGGCGCCGCGTCCGCCAGCGCCGTTTTCAGCGTGGCGACATCCCAGCGCGTCAGGAGCAGGCAGGAATGCACCGTCTGCGAGCCGGTGGGGTCGTCGTCGAGAACGATGATTTTCGGGTTCATGATTTAAACCTTTTTTGTCCGCGAAGGGCGCGGAGGGGCGCGAAGAAAACCAAATAGTGTCGAAGTCTTGATCCAAGATTATTTCTTTGATTTTCCTTCGCGTTTCTCCGCGTCCTTCGCGGATAAAGTTTTTAAGCTGAAACGCGCTCCAGCATCGCCAGCGCGCGATCATGCATCGCCTGCGCGTTCATGCCGTTGAAGTCGAACAGCTGCTGCGGGCTGGCGGTGGTCTCGCCGCGCTTCCAGCAGAACACGTCGCGCTGCGCGGCCGCGCTGCGCAGCAGCACCGGTTCCAGCGGCGCCGATGGGCCGCCGGTGACGCCGATCAGCACGTCGCCGTGGAACATCGCGCGGAAGGCGGCGTCGTCCATGAAGCGGCCGTCGGGTTCCGACACGCTGTCCCACAGCACGTCGCCCGGGCGGTACAGCCGGCGCGGGTTGACCACGGCGACGATGCGCGAACCGATGCCGGCTTCCGCCAGCTTTTCGGCGGCGGCGAACACCGGCTGCAGCACCATGTCGCCGGTCACCGCGAACACCACGGTGTGCGAGCCCGGACGCGTCTGCAGCACCATCGCGCCGTCGTCGATCGCCCGGTAGCTCTGCGCCATCGTGGCGTGGATCGGCAGCGGCGACTTCGAGGCGGTGATGACGATGCCCTTGTTCGATTGCCTGAGCGCCCAGTCGTAGCTCGCCTGGATCATGTTGGCGTCGACCGGGAACAGCGGGTAGACGTTGCCGTTCCGCATCATCGCGGCGAAGTAGCTCTCGATTTCGGGGCGCTGGTGGGTCCAGCCGTTGCGGCCCTGCTCCAGCGCGCCGGCGGTGAACAGGCACACCGTCGCGGGCGTCTTGCGGCGCAGCTCGGCCATCGCCTGGGTCACCGTCTGCCAGATCGGCAGGCCGTTGATGGCGAAGGACTCGTAGCTGCACCACAGGCTGCGGCCGCCGAACAGCGACACGCCCACCGCGAGGCCGGCGCAGGCGTCCTCGTTGAGCGGCTCGTAGACCTGGCCGGCAGGCCCCTGGAAATAGAGGCCGTCGGCGGTCGGGTGACGGATCGTCAGCGCCTTGTTGATGTTGGCCATGCCCGAGGCCTCGTTGCCGTCGGCATTGGTGACGACGAACATCGGGTCGCGCTTGCCCACTTCGCCGACCACGTGGCCGAAGGCGGTGGTGGGGATGTGGTTCTCGCCGACGGCGAATTCGGTCAGCGGCAGGCCGTCGAGGCTTGGCAGATCACGCACGCTTTCGGTCACCGCCACGCGCGCGGCCGGGCCGCCGCCGGCATGGCGGAAGTTCTCGCGGGTCACCTTCCAGGCCTGGACCGGCAGCGCGCGGCGCTGCAACCCGCCCTTCACGTCGTCGGAATCGAGCGTGTGGTGGGCGTAGAGGTTGTGCGACTTGGCGCCCGTGGCGTGCACGCCCGCGCCCTTCAGCTGCTTGACGATGAGGCAGGCGCGGCGGCCCGAGAGCGCGCTTTTCGCAGCGGCGTTGGCCGCCTGCAGGATGGCGCCGGTGAAGGCCATGCGCGCGGCGAAGCCGAAGGTCGTGCTGTCCGCGTACACCGGAGCGTCGGGCGTGTCGGCGAAGTCGCGCGCGTCGACCAGATGCACCTCGTCGAAGCCGTGGGCGCGCCAGTAGCCGGTCATGCGGCCGTTGTCCCACAGCGACACCATGCTGTGGTGCTCCTGCGAGTAGCCGTTCCACACCAGCACCGGCAGGTAGTTGGTGACGTCCGGATAGGCGGTGGCGAAGTGCTGGAACGCGCTCATGATGTAGGGCTCGCCGAGGCCGCCGTCGCCGATGGTGACGGGAAACAGCTTGTCACGGTGCAAGTAAGCGCCTGCCAGCGCAAAGTGCTGACCCTGGCCCAAGGGGCCGGCGGGGGCCAGGAGACCGGGAATGGCTCCTGATAAATGACCCAGCAGGCCGTGGCGTTCTCGGAAGCGCGCGCGCATCTCGGCCACGGTTCGGATGCCCATGTCCTCCAGCGAAGTGTCGAGGAACATCGCCGAATAGAAGCCGGGCGCGTGGTGGCCGACCTCGGTCACCAGGTTGCGGTGGCCGAGCAGATGCAGTGCGGCGACCGCGTCGGCGCTGGAGGCGAAGCCGCCGGGGTGGCCGGAGGACTTGCTGCCGGTGACCTGCAGCGTCAGGTAGCGCAGCGCGTCGGCGGCGAGCAGGGTCTGGTAGATGGCCGCTTCGCTGGTCGCGTCGGGCAGCGCGGGCTGGTCCGGGCCCAGCAGCGGCACGGCACCCAGGCGGTCGATTTCCGGTAAGCGGTCGGCGAAATACTGGATGCCCTCGCAGAAAGCGGGGAGGGTCTGGGGGGCGGATTGCATCTGGGCACTCACGGCACTTCCTTTCACAATATGAAAATGTTTCACATGATGTGAAACGATGAGCGTATTGAAGCAGCATTGCGCATTATTTTTCATATTGCGTGATAAATTTTCACTTCATGAAAAACATCAACTCCTCCATCCAGGTGCTCGACCGCGCCATGGCCCTGGTCGGCGTCCTCTCGCGCGCGCCGGGTCCCATGAGCCTCACCCGGCTCGCCGCGCAGGCCGACCTGCATACCGCCAGCGCGCATCGCATCCTCGGCGCGCTGATGGCGCACGGCCTGGTCGAGAAGACCGGCGCCGGAGAATACGATCTGGGCGTGCGCTGGCTGGAAGTGGGCAATCGCTTGCGTGCGCGGCTCAACATCCGTCAGGTGGCCATGCCATATATGCAGCAGCTGGCCGAGCTGACCGGCGAGACGGTCAACCTGATCGTGCGGCGCGGCGACGAGGCGGTCTACGTCGAGCGCGTGTCGGGCGGCCAGACGCTGATCCAGGTGGTGCAGGTGGTCGGGGCGCATGCGCCGCTGCACGTCACCGCGGTCGGCAAGATCTTCCTGGCCGAGGACAGTGCCAGCGGGGTGATGGGCTACGCCGAGCGCACCGGGCTGCCGGCCTACACGCCGAACACCCTGACCACGCTGGAACGCCTGTCGGCCGAACTGGACACCATACGCCGCGAACAGCTGGCCCGCGACCGCGAGGAAGCCGAACTGGGGGTGGCCTGCATCGGCGCGCCGGTGCGCGACGCCGAAGGCAAGCTGGTCGCCGGCCTGTCGATCTCGGCGCCGGCCGACCGCCACAAGCCGGGCTGGGCCGCGGCGCTGCAGAAAGCGGCTGCGCAGACCGGCGCAGCACTCGGCTATCGGGCCGAGCCCTGACACGGGCCGGATCGACCCGGCTGCGTCGCCCGCCGGAGACTCGCGACCGCGCCCGCACGACGGCGGGACATTACAAGGGCGGTCGCACCCGAGGCGGCGTCCACTGGTACAGCCAGGTTTCCGTCAGCGGCTGGCCGTCCACGCGCAAATACATGCGGAGATTGATCGGGTCCGGGCGCGTATCGGCCGGCTTCAGGTCGAACATGGCACGCAATCCCTGTATCGACGCCAGGGGCCGCACGGACGTGATCTCGACCTTGCCGCGCGAAGCGGCGATCACCGGTTCGACGACCGCATCCTTGCCGAGCATGCCGAGGTCGCCCCCAGCAAAATCGACCGCGAAACGCCAGGAGAAGTATTTGCGTCTCTGCCCCACGATCCCGCCCAGGCCGGTACGGGTGGCGACCACCCGCGCGAGCGGCGGGGCGACCGGCGGCTGCTTTCCCCAGTAGAGACGGTAGGCGAACAACAATTCCTGGCCGGGCCGGGGTTTTTCGGCGGGGTTCCAGAATGCGACGATGTTGTCGGAGGTCTCGTCGGACGCCGGCAATTCGACCAGCTGGACCGACCCTCTGCCCCAATCCGACCGGGGCTCGACCCAGAGGCTGGGCCGGCGCTCGTAGAAGGCGCCGTCATCCTGGTAGTGGTCGAAATTGCGGTCGCGCTGGAGCAGGCCGAAGCCGCGCGGGCTGTCGTCGGCGTAGGCGTTGAAACGCAGGTTCGCCGGATTGGCCAGCGGTCGCCAGATCCATTCGCCATTTCCGCGCCAGATCGCCAGACCGTCCGAATCGTGGATCTCCGGCCGCCAGTCGTGGTTGATGCGATTTTCGTTCTCGCCGAAGAGGAACATGCTGGTCAGCGGGGCAACGCCGAGCCGCTCGATCGGCTTGCGCGGGTAAAGCGCGGCATCGACGTCCATGACCAGCCGCGCCGCCGGATGGATGATGAAACGATAGGCGCCGGCGATGCTGGGAGAATCCATCAGCGCGTAGACCGTGAGCATGTCCGATTCGGGCGCGGGCCGCTCGAACCAGAAGGCGGTGAACCGCGGGAATTCCTCGCTGCGCGACATGCCGCTGTCGATTGCGAGGCCGCGCGTCGACAGCCCGTACTGCATTTCCCCCCCGACCGCGCGGAAATAGCTTGCGCCGAGGAAGGCGGCGATGTCGCGCTGGCGGTCGGTGTGATAGAAGAGCTGGAAGCCGGCGAAACCGAGATCCGGGGGCAGATGCGACCCCCGCAAACCGCTTTTTCCGTAATCGAACATGGCGGGGTCGTAGGCGATCTCCTGCGCCTGGCCGTCCTGTATTTCGTACATGCGAACCGGCGTCTTGAAAAACAGGCCCAGATGGAAAAACCGCGCTTCGAAGCGCAGCCGCTCGTTTGCCCACAGGGCATGGTCGGGGCGGTAGCGAATCGCCTGGAACTGATCCCAGTCGAGCTTCTGCACGCTTTCGGGAAGCGCCCCGCCCGGGGGCTGATAGGCGCGGGCCGCCAGCGCCCGGGCTTGCCCCTTGAGCGTGGCATAGTCGAAACGGCTGGCGTTGTCCGCGGTCTTCGGCAGCGCGGGCGTCGCGGCGCCGCGGCCCAAAATCGGGAATGCGGCAAACCCGGCGGCGATGCCGGCTTTCAGGAAATTGCGGCGATGCATGGCAGGCGGCCCGTGAGGTGTGGAAGCGTCTTGCGCCATGCAGGATGGGCCTCGGCCGAGGCCCATACCTCGAAGTGCAGACGCGACAATGCGACGGGGTCGTTGAGCAGATGCATCTTGTGGCCGGTGCCGAGCGCATCGGGCCCCTCGCGGAGCGCCTTGTCCACCCGTTTTGCGCGATGTTCAGCGACACGGGATTGCCGGAAGCGGAGCACCCCGGTAGCACAGATCAGGGCATTGGTCACCGGATCGGTCACGGCTTCGATGAAGTCCGGCGGCGCGGCGGCACGCGCGGCGTGCTCGTGGGTCCGGCGCAGTTCCTCGGGCGGGTTCAATTCCTCCGGGATCAGGAAAAAACGGAGCCTGCGGAGCCGCTGGCCCAGGGAAATGCGGCTGGAGAGCACCGAGATCGGAATCGACAGAATGAGCGCGCCCACGACAGGCATGAGCCACAGCAGGTAGGCGGGCTTGAGCCAATAGACGCCGGCAGCCCACGCCAGGCCCAGCAGCGTATGCCAACCATGGCGGCGCAGCGCCTCGCCCCAGCCGGTTTCGACGTCTTCCCGCGGCGGCGACTTCCATTGGATGCCCTGGCCCAGCAGCGGCGCCAGCACGAACGTCGTATGGAACAGCATGCGGATCGGCGCCAGCAAGGCCGAAAACAGCGACTCCACCAACATGCTCAGAACGAGGCGCAGTCTTCCCCCGAAGTCTTGCGCGCCCTGGACCCAGACCAGCACGACGCTCAGTATCTTGGGCATAAACAACAGTGCCGCCGTGAACGAGAAGAGCGCAATGGCGCGTTGCGGATTCCATTCCGGCCACACCGGAAACAGCTGAAACGGCTGGACGAAGTATTGCGGCGTCGCGAGTGCGTGTTCTGCCAGCTGGGCCGTGGACAGGAGCAGGAACAGGAACCAGAGGGGAGCGGAGGCATACGCGGCCACCCCCGTCAGGAACACCGCCCGATGCGCCGGATGCACGCCGTTTGCCAGGAGCAGGCGAATGTTCATCAGGTTGCCCTGGCACCAGCGCCGGTCGCGCTTCAATTCGTCGACCAGATTGGGCGGCACCTCCTCGTAGCTTCCCGGAAGGTCGTACGCGATCCAGACCGTCCACCCCGCCCGGCGCATCAGCGCGGCCTCCACGAAGTCGTGCGAGAGGATCTCTCCCGACAATGGCCCGCCGCCGGACAGCTGGCCTAGCGCGCAGTGGCGCATGAAAGGCGCCACGCGGAGAATGGCGTTGTGTCCCCAGTAATGGGACTCGCCCAGCTGCCAGAAATGCAGCCCGGCGACGAAGAGCGGCCCGTATACGCGGCTGGCGAATTGCTGCATGCGGGCATAGAGGGTGTCGCGTCCCGCGACCAGCGGCGCGGACTGGATGATGCCGGCGCCGGGGTTGGCTTCCATCAGGCGCACGAGGCTGGCGAGACACGCGCCGCTCATCACGCTGTCGGCATCGAGCACGATCATGTAACGGTAGTTGGCACCCCAGCGCCGGCAGAAATCGGCGACGTTGCCGCTCTTGCGCTTGAGCCGGTGTTGGCGCCAGCGGTAGAACACATGTCCGAAACCCTGCACGGCACGGCACAGCGCGAGCCAGGCATCGATCTCGGCGACGCGATTGTCGGCGTCGCTGCTGTCGCTGAGTATGAAGAAGTCGAAGTGCCGCAATTCGCCGCTGCGCGCCAGCGATTCATGCGTGGCGCGCAGCCCGGCGAACACGCGCGCGACGTTTTCATTGCAGATCGGCATGATCACCGCGGTGCGCGCATGCTCGTCGATGGGCGCATCGGCGGCCGCGCTGGCCGAAATTGCAAAGCGGTCGCCGCCGGCGACTTTCACCACAAAACCCATTATCGCGGTCCAGAAGCCGAGCGAGACCCATGCGGTCAAAATTGCGAACAGGATCAGAATGGCAATCTCAAGCACCCGGTGGCCGTGATAAGGCAACACCGCAGCCATGGCGCTGGTGAGAAAGTAGACCTGGGCAACGGTCAATGCCAGCAATGCCATGCGGCGCAGATTGGCGGCAGTCTGCCAGCCGCCGGGGGAGACACGGGAATCCGCCGGATCCTTGCCGGGCAGGGAACAACCGGGGCCATGACGGGGCCGGCGCGACTTGAACAGACGAAAGCTGGGCCCGGGAGGCCAGCGCAGCGGGGCCATGGTGCTGCGATTGATGGCCGGCGAGGTGGGTAGGGGCGATTGCGCCACCGCCTCGTGCCCGGTTCCGGCTGCCAGGGGCAGTTCGCTTTTGCCTGTAGCGAGCCGGCTGTAAATGGACGCGACGGCTGGATTATCCGGGTCGGCATCGTTTCCGTGGCCGGCGAGCGCAATATGCAACGCCGCCATCGCTTCGCGCGTGCTGGATACATCCAGTTCGGCCAGCCGGACCAATATGGCATCGCGCTGTTCCTGCGCCAAAGGCAGGCGGTCGAGATAGTCTTCGCACCTGTCCCGTCCGGGAAAGCCGCCATTCAATCGGGTGGCAAGATGTAGCTCCATGTCTCGGATATCCCCTTGTTTCCGCTGCGCAAGGATGCGCGCATTTCCACCGGCTTGCCTGCGTCTAGCCGTTGCAGGCGCAGCGAGAGTCGCCAGCCGCCCGTCGCGTCGTTGTGGATCAGTTTCTGTTCGAGGAGCTTGGCGTTCGCATCGACCGATACCTGCGCCTCGGGCTTGAGCGCGGGCGATTCCATGTCGGGCGGCCCCTCGAAGTCGACCGCCAGCGCGATGCTGCCGTCGGGCGTGTGCGTGTAGCCCCGCCCATACAGCGTCTGGGTCACGCGCAGTCCGGGCGGCTGCGTATCCTTGTCCTTCTGCCACCATACGCGGTAGGCGTAGTCATAGGCGGCCTTGGGCGCCGGCAGCCGGTCGGGCACCCAGTACGCAACGATGTTGTCGTTGGTCTCGTCGGGTGATGGAATCTGCACCAGTTCGACCCGCCCGGCGCCCCACTGGGCTTTGGGCTCGACCCACGCGCTGGGCCGCAGCTCATAACGCAAAACCGGATCTTCATAATTGGAAAAGTCGCGCTGGCGCTGCATCAGGCCGAAGCCGATCGGATTGGTGGTGGAAAACGAGGTGACCAGCAGGCGCTTGGGGTCGCTCAAAGGGCGCCAGATCCATTCGTCGCTGCCCATATGGATCGACAGTCCGTCGGAGTCGTGCACCGCCGGCCGGAAATCGTCTTCGACCGGATGTTGGCCCCGGCCAAAATAAAACATGCTGGTCAGCGGTGCGAGCCCCAGCTTGCCCACAGTGCCGCGCAGATACAGGCGCGCCGTGACGTCCATTACCGTGTCGACGCCAGGCGTCAGCACGAAGCGATAGGCGCCGGCAGCGCGCGGCGAATCGAGCAGGCCGTAGATGACCAGCTGTTTATCCGAAGCCTGCGGCCGCAACACCCAGAATTCCACGAAGCGCGGAAACTCTTCGCCTGTGGCCAGTGCGGTGTCGATCGCCAATCCGCGCGCCGACAGGCCATAGCGTTGCCCTTTGCCGAGCGCGCGAAAGTAGCTGGCACCGAGAAACGTCAGGACCTCATCCTTGTGTGTGGCCGAATTGACCGCGTAGCGCACCCGGAACCCGGCGAAATCCAGGCCGCGCAGTTTGCCGGGGTCGACCTTGGTGGCCCCATAGTCGAAGGCGTCCTGATCGGGGCGGACCTCGCGTACGCCTTGAGCCGTGACTTCGTTGATCTTGACCGGCTGGTCGAAGTGCCAGCCCGGGGGGAAGAAATCCAGTTCGAAAGGGAGCTTGGCGTTGCGCCACGGCATCCGCTCCGGCTTGTAGCGGATCTGGTGATAGTTTTCATAGTTAAGGCCGCGCAATTCCGGCGGCAGGACCCCATCGGGTTTTTTGTACGGCTCGTCCGCCAGGCGACGGGCACGTTGCGCGACATCCTGAAAATCGAATGCCGAGGCAGACGGGGAGAGGAGGCCAAGCAGGGCGCCAGCGACACACGCGAATCCCATGGCCCGCTTGTAAATGGCGACGGTTCGGGGAAATGCAGGCGCACGCAGGCGGGAGAATGACAGCAAAAAAATCAAATTCCTGACTCCGGTTTATCGTTATCGACGCATTGCTTCAGATTTGTCCTGCCTGAATGCTTCCGTGCCCGATACAATGCAGACTGTTTTCTGAACAATATGTTTGGTGGAAAGTTCCCGGCCCGGCACGATCCCGGCGACATGCTGGCATGAGGTAACACTTGCCCGTTAACCCGTTTCTTGGCACTGTGCGGCCATGACCGACACCCCCGCTTTTGCAGCGACAACCCGCTACCAGATCGCCGCCTGGCTGATGATGGCGGCCGGATTGCTGTTTACCCTGGTGTTGCACCTGCTCCCCGCCTTGCTGGCGGGGCTGCTGGTGGTGCAACTGGTGCACATGCTGGCGCCGCGATTCGTCATCGGACGCCTCGACCACGCCTGGGCCAAGGTGCTGGTCGTGTCCATCATCACCCTGATCGTGCTGGGCGCGCTGGGCGGCTTTACCGCGGCGGTGATCGTCTATTTGCGGACCGAAGGCGGGCTGGCCGGGCTGCTGACCAAGATGGCCGAAATCATCGAGAACTCCCGCCAGCTGCTGCCCTTGTGGGCGGCAGCGTGGCTGCCGCAGGGAGACGGATCGGTCATCCGCGCCGGGCTGGTCGAATGGCTGCGCACCCACGCGCAGGACATCCGCAAGTTCAGCGGCGCCGCCGGCCACGGCCTGCTGCATTTCATCATCGGCCTCGTCATCGGCAGCTTTGTCGCCCTGCGCGAAGCGCGCCCCGACCAGACGCTGGCGCCGCTGACGCAGACCATGTGCGAACGGGTGACCCGCCTGGGCGACGCGTTCCGCCGGGTGGTGTTTGCGCAGATACGCATTTCGGCGCTGAATGCGCTGCTGACCGGAATCTATCTGCTGCTGGTGCTACCGTCGTTCGGCGTGCACCTGCCCTTCACCAAGACCATGATCCTCGTCACGTTCATCGTCGGCCTGTTGCCGGTGCTGGGGAATCTCGTCTCGAACACCATCATCGTGGTCATCTCGCTGTCGCATTCGCTGCATGTGGCTGCCGCGTCCCTGGCGTTCCTGATCTTCATTCACAAGCTCGAATATTTCGTGAATGCCCGTATCATCGGCGAGCGGATCCAGGCGCGCGCGTGGGAGCTGCTGATCGCCATGCTGGTGATGGAAGCCGCATTCGGCGTGCAGGGCGTCATCGCCGCGCCGATCATTTACGCCTATATCAAAAAAGAACTGTCCGACCGGGAGCTTATTTAATGGCCAACGACACTGAATCACTCGTCATCACCGCAAGCGGAGAAGACAAAATCGGCCTGGTGGAGGGCTTTACCCGCCGTATCAACGAGTCCGGCTGCAATATCGAGGAGTCCCGCATGGCCGCGCTCGGCGGGCGCTTTGCCCTGCTGATGCGCGTCTCGGGAAACTGGGATGCGCTGGCCAAGCTGGAGGCCCGTCTGCCCGCCGTGGCCGAGGAACTCGGGCTGTCGCTCACCCAGCAGCGCACCCGTCCGACCCGCGCCGACAAGCCGCTGATTCCCTACACGGTCGAAGTCGCCGCGCTCGACCAGCCCGGCATCGTCAACAGCCTCGCCAACTTCTTCGCGCGCCTGCACATCAACATCGAGGCCCTCGACACCGAAACCTATCCGGCCCCGCATACCGGCGCGCCGATGTTTGCGGTCCACATGACGCTCGGCATCCCCGCCGACGCCCACATCGCCACCCTGCGCGGCGATTTCCTCGATTACTGCGACGACCAGAATCTCGACGCGACCTTCGAGCCGGTCAGGATGTAGCCAACGGAACTTTGCGCCGTGCGGGCCGCTCACTGCGGTTCTCCCTCCGCCCGGGATCGTCGACATGCCCAGTTTGCTCATCATCGCCCACGGCAGCCGCCGCGCCGCCTCCAACGACGAAGTACGCGCCCTGGCCGATGCCGTGCGTGCGCACGCCGGCGCGACGTACGATCACGTCGAGACCGCGTTCCTGGAACTCGCCGAGCCCAGCATTCCAGGCGGCCTCGCCGCACTGGCGGCGAAAGGCGCCAGCGAGATTGGCGCGTTTCCCTGCTTCCTGGCCGCCGGCACCCATGTGGCGCAGGACATTCCCGGCGCCATCGCCGAATTCACGGCGGCACATCCCGCGGTGGCGGTGCGGCCGACGCCGCATCTGGGCGCCCCGGCGGGATTGCCTGCCGCCATTCTCGGCGTCGCGGCCTGATCATTCGTCCGCGCTGACGCCGAGCTCGATGTAATACATCGGCAGGACTTCGTTCTCCGGTTTCTTGCGCGGCTGGCTGCGCACCAGCGCCGCCTCGACGCGCGCGGCATGCAGCGCCGGGCGATCGATCACCACGGGATAAAGCCGGCAGTGCTTCTCGATCAGTTCGGCCTGCTGGAACGCGCAGGCCTCGAGCCGGCTGCGCGCGGCGACGTCGAGGTGCGGCAGCAGCAGCATCCACGGCGCCTGCCAGGCGTGGTAGTCGTGCACCAGGCGAGTGTGCGCCTCGTCCATTCCCGCGGTGGAGATGAACAGCTGGGGAAAGGCGTCGGCATCGAGCACGCGCCCGCGCAGGAGGTCGCCGCCCTTGAGCGTGTGCAGCCCCAGCCCCGCGCCATCGTCCGAGCGGCGGAACCATTGCACCACGCCGCTGGCGAGGCTGTTCACATGGCGTGTCAGATAGACGCCGGCGGGTTCGTCGAGACCGGGCACAGCGGCGCTCTCGAAGCGCGCCTGCGCCGCCATGCCGGCGCGCCAGTCGAGCGGGGGCCTGGTGTCGGTCTCGATGTCGGTGCGCACGCTGTGCAGCAGCGCGAGCGGCTGCTCGTGCCGGTCGAGCAGCCACAGTTCGAACGGGTCGCGAAAGGCGAAGGGGACTTCGCGGTGCATCTTGAGCAGGTGTTCGTAGACCACCGCGCCCATGTCCTCCAGCCGCCTGAAGTCGTCCGACGGAAAGAGCGGGCCGCGTTTGAGGCCCTTTTCCGCCGACCAGTGGCCGTAGCGGATGTCGGAAATCTGGGCCCGCCGCCCGGCGCGCCCCAGGCCGTCGAGCAGCGCGTCGTTGGCGACGTAGATGTCCCACTCGATGCCGTCGGTCGTCACCGCCTCGGCCGACTGGTATCGAATCGTGTGCACCGCCCCGCGAAACGGGTTGAGCAGGCGCTGGGCGTAGCATTCGATCTGCATGGGCGGAAACGCTCCTCGGATATCGGTTCAGGACGATGGCGGATGCATTGTTGGCGTGCCCGCGTTTGCGGTGCGCATCCAGGCAAACAGCGACGCGCGCATGGCTTCCTCGACCGGCATGTCGACCGGCTGCACCCAGGCGCGTGGCACGAACACGGTGTAGCCCCCGATCATGTAGCCCATCGGCAGATAGACGGCCACGCGATCGCCCTGCAGGAAGCCGGGGGCAGGTCGTCGACATTCTGGCGGGTGATCAGGCCCACGACTTCGAGCTCGTGGCCCGGCAGCTTCAGCACCACGACCGTCTGCTGGGCGGCCGCATCCCGCCGGGGCGAAAAATAATCGGCAAAATCCTTGAGCGACGAATAAATGCTCTTCACGACCGGCAGATTGGTGAAGGGCAACTCCACCAGCGACAGCAGCCTGCCCGCGCCGGGCTGCGAAATGAGCACGCCGAGCAGAACGATGCTGGCCACGCCGAGTGCCAGACCCATCCCCGGCACGTAGTATTCGCCGATCAGGGGCCGTATCAGATGGAGAACCAGGGTCTCGCTCCAGCGCAGGAATAGGTACAGCAGGTAGACCGTCAGGCCGAGCGGCAATGCAGCGAGCAATCCGCGGAAAAAATACTGAGAAATGCGCTTCATCTAGGTCGGATCCGGGTGTCGACAGCCCAATCTTTCGTCCTGCTTCATGCGCATCATAGCGGGTACGCGCGAATCCGTTCAGGCGTCACCTGGCGGGCGCGCTGCAGGTGAGGTCTCCATCCTGCCGGGGCGGTTTCCTGCCGGCCTGGACGATGCCAGTACCTGCGCCGGCCGCCACTAAATATAGTGTGCAACGAGGCTTCAGTCCCGGGCGGCGCTGCCGATTAATCACGTGATGCGCCCAGGTTTGTCGGGGAGGAATGAAGCGTGCTGAATCGTCTTGTTGGAATGTGGTCGGGTAAGGCCGGCGCCGCCGCGCCGCCGCGTGCCGTGCCGGCCGAGCGGGAGCCGGCACCCAAACCCGCAGCCAAAGCGCCTTCGGTCATGCGTCGCGAAGCCTTGCTGGGGCGCGACCAGAAAGTGGCCGGCTACACGTTCATGTTGCGCCGCGCCGCCGGCGCACAGGTCGCTCCCGGCATGCCCGGGGTGCGGCGCCTTTACGACGAGACCCTGCTTGCCAATCTTCAGCGCATGGATATCGTGCGCCTGCTGGAGCAACGGATGGCCTTCGTGCCGATTGCGCCCGCCACCCTGGATCATCCGCTGATCGACGGCTGGCCCGCTGCCGGCACGGTCTGGGTTCTCGATATCGACAGCCAGACGTTGATCGACGAAGCCCTGCTTGCCCGCATGGGCGAACTGAAGTCACGCGGATGCAATTTTGCGCTCGATGCCGATGCCGTCGTGCGTCCCGAACGGCATGCGATGCTGCGGCATGCCGACTATGTCGTGATGGATGCGAACAGCGAGGATATTCCCGCCATTACCGCGCAAATGGCGGCGGTATCCAAGGTGGCTGCGGGCAAGCGGTTCGTCGCCACCGACGTGCAGACGCTGGAAGCGTTCCACATGTGCCACAAGCTGCAGTTCTCGCTGTTCATGGGGCCCTTCATCACTCGCCGTGAAACCCTCGACAGCCCGGCCATGGGACCGTCGCGCGCCAAGGTGCTGGATCTGATGAACCGCGTGCGTACCGGCGCCGAGCAGCCTGAACTGGCGGCCCAGTTCCGTCACGACCCGGTGCTGTCGGTGCGCCTGCTGCGTTACGTCAACTCCCCCGGCATGGGCCTGATGAACAAGATCGGCGGCATCGAGCAGGCGCTGATGGTGATGGGGCAGGACAAGCTCTACCGCTGGCTGACGCTGATCCTGTTTACCGGCGGCCAGGCTCAGGAACTCGACCAGGCCGTGCTGGAAAATGCGCTGGTGCGCGGCCGCGTGGCCGAACAACTGGCCGGGCGTGCGCTGTTCGCCAAGGCGCGCGACGAGATTTTCGTCGCCGGGCTGTTTTCGCTGCTCGACGTGGTGATGCGCATGCCGATGGAGCAGGTGCTGAAGCAGATCAGCCTGCCGGCCGAGATCACCGAGGCCATCGTCTCCCGGCGCGGCCCCTATGCGCCCTATCTGGCGCTGGCCATCGCCTGCGAGCAGGACGACCAGAGCAGCATCGAAGCCCTGGCCGGGCAGATCGGACGCGACGTCGCCGACATCAACGGCGTGCACATGGATGCGCTCTTGTGGGCGCAACGGCTGTCCGCCGACGCATGACCTGAGCATGCCGACTGCTCCGGGCGCCGCGTGGTGGGTCTACATGCTGCGCTGCGCCGACGGCACGCTCTACACCGGCATCACGACCGACCTTGACCGCCGCGTCGCCGAACACAACGGCGAGAGCGGGCTGGGTGCGCGCTATACCCGGAGCCGGCGTCCCGTGGAACTGGTCTATGCCGAAGCCGCGGCCAACCGCGCCGAGGCGGCGCGGCGCGAGGCGGCGATCAAGCGGCTGGATCGCGCGCGCAAGCTGGCGCTGTGCGCACCCACCCCCTGACCCGGCTTTTCGCGATCAAACGCCATTCAGACGTGCCTGCAACTGCGGCAGGGCGAACTCGACGGCCCGGCGCCCGGCCTCGATGGCGATGCTGCCCTGGTGAAAATCCATCAAATCGAAATCCGCCAGCAGGGGGGTGATCATCACGTCCGCCGGCTCGCCCGCCAGGCGGCTGCGCGTGATCAGCACCTGCATGATGTTGATGCTGCTCGCCAGCACATCGAGCATGGCGGGCGGCCTGGGCCCGTCGTCGTGATTGATGCCGAGTTGCGCCATGCCGGTCTGGATGCGTGCCATCACCGCATCGGTCAGGGTCTCGGACCTGTCCGAATCGCGCGCGCTTGCGGCTTTGGCCGGCCTGGGCCTGAGGTGACGTCCGAGCAGGTCGGCGTTCAGGTCGACCGCAATCACGAGGTCCGCTCCCATCGCCCGGCACAGCGATACCGGCACCGGGTTGACCAGGCCGCCGTCGACCAGCCAGCTGCCATCCCGCCGCACCGGCGTGAACAGGCCGGGCAGCGCGATCGAGGCGCGCACCGCATCCGTCACCCGGCCCTCGCGCAGCCATACTTCGCGACCGCGCTGCAGATCGGTGGCGACGGCGCCGAACGGCCGCTCCAGTTCGCGGATGTCGCGGTCGACAAAATGGCTGCGGAAGAACTCGATCAGCCTGTCGCCCTTGATCAACCCGCTGCCGAGCGAAAAATCCAGGAAGCTCACCACCGTCTGCAGGCGCAGGCCGCGCACCCAGGTTTCCAGCTGGTCGAGATCGCCGTCGACATAGGCGGCGCCCACCAGTGCGCCGATCGAGGTGCCGCAGACGATATCGGGCTCGATGCCGGCGTCGGCCAGCGCGCGAATGACGCCGATATGCGCCCAGCCGCGCGCCGAGCCGCCGCCGAGGGCGAGCCCGATGCGGAGGGCGGCGGCCGGAGCGTTGTGCGAAGGTGACGGATTCATGCGCCCAGTCTAATCGGCTTCACGCTCGATGCCGCAGCACTGCACCCGATCGCCGGCCGGCTCGCTCAGGATGGCGCCGGTGACCGGGTTGGGGCGGAACACGGTGCAGCCCTTGAGGCCGAGCGCGTGCGCCTGCCGGTAGAGGTCCTCGAAACGCCCGAACGGGATGTCGGCGGCGACGTTGATGGTCTTCGAAATGGCGTTGTCGACAAACGGCTGGAGGGCCGCCTGCATGTGCAGGTGGGCGAGCGGATCGATCTGCCTTGCGTCGACGAATGCGGGCGGCAAACCGGCATCTCGCTGCAGCCATCGCTGGCAGGCGTAATCGACCACGCGATGCGTGTGGTAACGGCCGTCCGTTTCCAGTACGCGGCGCGCCGCTTCGGCGGAAAAGATCGGCTCGATGCCGCTGGAAAGATTGTTGGCCAGCAGGCTGATGGTGCCGGCCGGGGCGATCGCCAATAGATGACTATTGCGGATGCCGTGCGTGGCGATGGCGTCGCGAATGTGGTCCGGCAGCCGGCTGGCGAAGCCGCTCGCCAGGAACGCGTCGCGCTCGAAGGCGGGGAAGGCCCCTTTCTCGCGCGCGAGTCCGACCGACGCGCGGTAGGCGGCATCGCGCACCGTTTGCATCGCCTGCGCCGCCCATTGCCGCGCGGCCTCGCTGTCGTAGCGCAGGCCCAGCAGCACCAGCGCATCGGCCAGCCCGGTGATGCCGAGACCGATGCGCCGCTTGCGCTTCGCTTCGTCGGCCTGTGCCGGCAGCGGGTAGCGCGAGACGTCGATGACGTTGTCGAGAAAGCGCACCGCCAGACTGGCCGCGTCGGCCAGTGCGGCGAGGTCGAGGCGGGCTTCGGCGGCAAACGGCGCCGTCACGAAGGCGGTGAGGTTGAGCGACCCGAGGTCGCAGGCGCCGTAGGGCGGCAGCGGAATCTCGCCGCAGGGGTTGGTCGCGCTCAGGGTTTCCAGGTTGCCCAGCGTGTTGTCGCGGTTGATGGTGTCGACGAACAGCACGCCGGGCTCGGCGGTGTCGTAGGCCGCGCGCAGGATACGCTGCCACAGGCCGCGCGCGCTCACCGTGCGCGCGGCGAGGCCGGGAAACGCCAGCGGCCAGTCGCGGTCGCTGGCCACCGCGTCCATGAAGGCGTCGCTCACCAGCACCGACAGGTTGAAATGCCGCAGCGCCGCGGGATCGCGCTTGGCGTCGACGAAGGTCTCGATGTCGGGGTGGTCGCAGCGCAGCGTCGCCATCATCGCGCCGCGCCGCGCGCCGGTCGACAGCAGGGTCGCGCACATGGCGTCCCAGATGTGCATGAACGACACCGGTCCGGAGGCGATCGTGCCGGTGGCGGCCGCCACCGTGCCGGCCGGGCGCAGGGTGGAAAAATCGTAGCCCACGCCGCCGCCGTGCTGCATGGTGAGCGCGCCTTCCTTGAGCGCCTCGAAGATGTGCTCGAGGTCGTCGGCGATCTCGCCCATGACGAAGCAGTTGAACAGCGTCACCCGGTGCCCGGTGCCTGCGCCGGCGAGGATGCGGCCGCCGGGCAGGAAGCGGAAATCCGCCTGCAGGCGGAAGAAGCGCTCGGCCCATGGCGCGGCGTCGCCACGTTCCGCTGCCGCCATCGCCTGCGCCACCCGGCGCCAGGTGTCGGCAACCCCGGCCTCGCCTTCGGCCCGGTATTTGGTCGCCCAGACATGGCGGGAAATTTCCATGGTGAGGGGATCGGGGGGTGTCATGGTGTACCGGGCGGACGGGGATTTTGAGGCATCATCTGCTTTATAGCCGCTTTGCGGCCCTTCCGGTTTTTCATGATGCATTCGCTTCATCCCTATTCCGCACTGACCCCCGACTGCGCGCTCGGCGCGCTCGACAGCACCGGCCTCAGGGCCGACGGCCGCCTGCTGGCGCTGAACAGCTATGAGAACCGCGTCTATCAGATGGGCATCGAGGATGGGCTGCCGGTCGTGGTCAAGTTCTATCGCCCCGACCGCTGGCGCGATGACGCCATTCTGGAGGAACACGTCTTCACCGCCGAGCTGGCCGGCCGCGAGATACCGGTGGTGGCGCCGCTGGTCTTGCACGGCGCCACGCTTCACACACACGCCGGCTTCCGCTTCGCCGTCTATCCCAGGCAAGGCGGGCGCATGCCCGAGTTCGACCGCGCCGATGCCCTGCAATGGATGGGCCGCTTTCTCGGGCGCATCCATGCGGTCGGCGCAACGGCGTCCTTCGCGCACCGGCCCACGCTCGACCTCGAGACCTTCGGCACCGCGTCGCGCGATTTCCTGCGCGCGGGCCACTGGCTGCCGGCCGACCTGGCCGCGGCATGGGACAGCGTGGTCGAGCATGCCCTCGCCAGCGTCGCGCACTGCTACGAACGCGCCGGCCGGGTGCGCGCCATCCGCCTGCACGGCGACTGCCACGCCGGCAACGTGCTGTGGACCGACAGCGGGCCGCACTTCGTCGACTTCGACGACAGCCGCATGGGTCCCGCAGTGCAGGACCTGTGGATGCTTCTGTCCGGCGAGCGCGACGAGCGGCAGGCGCAGATCAACGAGATTCTGGAAGGCTACGCGGACTTCATGGAATTCGATCCGCGCGAACTCCATCTGGTCGAGGCGCTCAGAACCTTGAGGCTGATCCACTACGCGGCCTGGCTCGCGCGCCGCTGGGACGACCCGGCTTTTCCCGCAGCGTTTCCGTGGTTCAATACGCAGCTGTACTGGCAGGCGCGCATCCTCGAGCTGCGCGAGCAGATCGCGCTGATGGACGAGCCGCCGCTGGTGGCGTGAAATGCAATTGTTTGTCCGCGAAGGACGCGAAGAAACGCGAAGAGGAAATCCATTCGACTACGCTGGGAATCAGGTTTTCCTCGCGTTTTTCGTGGATAACAAGGGTTTGAACCATGTGCGGCATAGCAGGTGAATTTCGCTTCGACAACACGGCACCCGACGCGGCGGCGATGGGCCGCATGCTGGCGAAGCTGGCGCGGCGCGGGCCCGACGCCGAGGGCCAGCACACCGATGGCCCGGTGCGGCTGGGCCACCGGCGGCTGGCGATCATCGACCTGTCGCCGCGCTCGCGCCAGCCGATGGTCGACGCCGCGACCGGCACCGCGCTGGTGTTCAACGGCACGATCTACAACTATCCGGAACTGCGCGCGGAGCTGATCGGCCACGGCCACGTCTTCCATTCCGACGGCGACACCGAAGTCATCCTGCGTGCGTATCTCGAATGGGGCGAGGCCTGCGTCGAGCGCCTGCACGGCATGTTCGCCTTCGCCATCTGGAACCGCGAGACGCTGTTTCTGGCGCGCGACCGCCTCGGCATCAAGCCGCTCTACTACAGCGAGAACCTCGGCCGCTTCCGCTTCGCCTCGACGCCGCAGGCGCTGATCGCCGCGGGCGGTGTCGACACCGGCATCGACGCGGTGGCGCTGCACCACCTGTTCACGCTGCACGCGGTGGTGCCAGCGCCGCGCACGATCCTCAACGGCATCCGCAAGCTCGCCCCCGGCACCACGCTGACGGTCAACGCGCGCGGCGAACTCGGCCACCGCAAATACTGGTCGCTGAAGGCGCAGCGGCCGGCGCAGCCGGCTGCCCAATCGGAATGGGGCGAGGCCGAGTGGACCGAGGCGATCCACGAAAGCCTGCGGCAGGCGGTGAAGAAGCGCATCGAGATCGCCGACGTCAAGGTCGGCGTGCTGCTGTCCGGCGGCCTTGATTCGAGCCTCCTGGTGGCGCTGCTCGCCGAGCAGGGGGTGCCCGACCTGATGACGTTCTCGGTCGGCTTCGAGGACCAGCCGGAAGAGCGCGGCAACGAGTTCGAATACTCCGACCCGGTGGCGGCCATGTACGGCACGCGCCACCACAAGTACCTGATCCCCAATTCGGAGGTGCTGCGCCGCCTGCCGGAAGCGGTGGACCAGATGTCCGAGCCGATGTTCGCGCAGGACGCGGTGGCGTTCTACCTGCTGTCCGAGCAGGTCAGCAAGACGGTCAAGGTGGTGCAGAGCGGACAGGGCGCGGACGAGGTGTTCGGCGGCTATTTCTGGTATCCGCGCATGGCGGCGGAGACGGAAGGGACACCGCTCGAGCGCTTCCGCCGCCATTATTTCGATCGCGACCACGCCGAATTCCTCGAACTGGCCACGCCGGCGTACCACGGCCCCGACTACACGGCGCAGACCATCGCCGCGCATCTGGCGGAGCCGTTCGCCGACGGCTTCATCGACCAGGTCTTGCGCATGGACACGACCATGCTCATCACCGACGATCCGGTGAAGCGCGTCGACAACATGACCATGGCGTGGGGGCTGGAGGCGCGCGTGCCCTTTCTCGATCACCAGCTGGTGGAACTCGCCGCGTCGATGCCGGCCGAACTGAAATTGGCATCCGGGGGCAAGCACGTGCTGAAGGGCGTCGCGCGCGGATTGATCCCGGATGCGGTGATCGATCGCAAGAAGGGCTACTTTCCCATGCCGGCGCTCAAATTCGTTCGCGGGGATTTCCTGCATTTCATGCAGGACATATTGAATTCGCAGGCCTGCCGCGAACGCGGGCTGTATCAGCGCGACTATGTGGACAGGCTGCTGGACGCGCCGGAGCGGCATCACACCCGCATCCAGGGCAGCAAGCTGTGGCATCTGGCGCTGCTCGAATACTGGCTGCAGAAGCATGCGTAGGCTGCTGGTCCTGCTGGCCGTGCTGGCGGCCGGCCCGGTTCACGCCCAGGGCGATTTCGCCGGCTGGCTCGCCGGCTTCCGCCAGGACGCGCAAACGCAGGGCATTTCGGACGCCACCCTCGATGCCGCGCTTACCGGGGTCGTACCCGACGAGCGCGTGATCGCGCTCGACCGCCGTCAGCCCGAATTCCTGCAGACCTTTGGCGACTATCTGCGGCGGCGCGTCACCGAATCCGCCGTGGCGCAGGGCCAGGCGCTGCTGGCCGAGCACGCGGCGCTGCTGGATGCGGTCGAGCGGAAATACGGCGTGCCGAAGACGGTGCTGGTGGCGTTCTGGGGACTGGAAACCCGCTACGGCGCCGTGCAGGGCGGGCTCAACGTGCCGGCGAGCCTTGCCACGCTGGCCTGGGACGGGCGGCGCAGCGGATTCTTCCGCGGCCAGCTGCTCGACGCGTTGCGCATCATCGATGCCGGCCACGTCAGTGCGGCCGACATGAACGGTTCCTGGGCCGGCGCGATGGGCCACATGCAGTTCATGCCGTCGACCTTCCGCGCCTATGCGGTGGATGGCGACGGCGATGGCCGCATCGACGTGTGGCAGTCGCTGCCCGACGCCATGCACTCGGCGGCCCACTATCTGCAGCAGGCCGGCTGGCGCGCCAACGGGCCGGTGGCGGTCGAGGTGCGGTTGCCGGAGAACTTCGACTGGCGGCAGGCGCGCCTTTTCCATCGCCTGCCGGTGGCGGGCTGGACGGCGATGGGCGTGCAGGCGGCGGACGGCGCCGCCTTGCCGGAGGACGCCGGGCGGGCGGCCATCGTGCTGCCGCAGGGCTGGCAGGGGCCGGCCTTCATGGTGTTCGACAATTTCGACGTGGTGATGAAGTGGAACCGTTCCCAGAATTACGCGCTGGCGGTGGCGCAGCTGTCGAACCAGCTGGCCGGCGGCCATGCCGTGTTCGCGGGCGAAGGCGAGGCGGGCGCGCTCAGCGTCGCCGGCTTCAAGGCGCTGCAGCAGGCGCTCGACGAGCTGGGCATCGACGCCGGCAAGCCGGATGGCTTCCCCGGCCCGCGCACCCAGACCGCGATCCGCCTCTACCAGGCGCTGCACCAGCTGCCGGTCGACGGCTATGCCGGGCCGAGCCTGCTGGCGCGCGTCCAGCAGTCGCATGCCGACGCGGCGGCGGCCGGCAAGCTGGTCCTGGCGCCCGCTCCCACCTTTGCCGGTCCGGACGAGGCGCCCTGAGGCGGGCTGCTGTGTTATTTTTTGCCTGTTCTGTTTTCGATTGAGGAGGCGGGGGTGAGCGACGCGCGCAACGTACTGGGCGGCCTGCTGCAGGTGTGCAGCGTATCGCCGATGACCGGCTTCGTGCGCGACGGCGTCTGCCACACGGGACCGCAGGACATCGGCAGCCATACCGTCTGCGCGCAGATGACCGACGCGTTCCTGCAGTACTCGCAAAGCCGCGGCAACGACCTTGTCACCCCGGTGCCGGAATACGGCTTTCCCGGCCTGAAGGCGGGCGACCGCTGGTGCGTGTGCGCCGCGCGCTGGCTCGAGGCGGCCGAGGACGGCGTGGCGCCGCCGGTGGTGCTCGACGCCACCCACGCGCGGGCGCTGCAGCAGGTCGCGCTGGCCGATCTGCAGTACCACGCCCTGCGCGTGCCCGACAACCCGGTCCGGGGTTTCCGCGAATCATGAGCCTCGTCTGCTGGAAATGCGGCACCAGCCTGGCCGGCATGCTGCTGCCCTTGTCGCGCCGCGACCCCTGCCCCAGCTGCCGCGCCGACCTGCATGTATGCAAGCTGTGCCGGCACTACGACGCGCACCGCGCCGGGCAGTGCCGCGAGCTGGCGGCCGACCGCGTCGCCGACAAGACGCGCGCCAACGACTGCGGCTGGTTCGTGCCGCGGCCCGAAGCCTATCGGGGCGGCGGCGCGGTGATGGCGCAGCCGGGCCGCAGCGCGCTGGATGCGCTGTTCTCGAACCCGCCCGCTGAAGACGAACCCGCCAGGCCGGCGAAGCCCAATCTGCTCGACGACCTGTTCAGGAAATAGCGGGCCGCCGCAGCTGCCGCAGCGCCTGCCATTCGTACAGCAGCAGGCCCGCGCCGATCAGCGCGATGCCGGCCCAGCCGATCGCCGGGATGCGCTCATGGTTCAGCGTCTGCCCCAGCAGCAGCGCCGACACCGGGGTGACCAGCGTGATCAGCGCGATGCGCCCGGCGTCGAGATGCTTGATCATGTAGTAATACAGCGTGAAGCCCACCACCGAGCCGAGGATGCCGAGGTAGACGATCGCCGCGCCGGCGCGCAGCGTGGTGTCGGGCGGCAGCTGCGCGGCATCGGCGATGAGCCAGGCCAGAACGAAGCAGGGCACGGCCACGCCGAGCGAGCCGGTGGTGATGGCGAGCGAGGACACGCGCACGTTCAGCCGCTTGATCCATACCAGGCCCAGCGCCTGCAGCGCCATGCCGGCCACCGTCGCCAGCGTGCCGAGGGCGGCGCGGCTGTCGCCCGGCCACGGCTGGCCGAAGATCAGCCACAGCCCGGCCAGCGCCAGCCCCAGCCCGGCGATGCGGACCGGCGTGAGCGTGCGCTCGGCGAGCCACAGCGCGGCGAACACGCCGGTGACCAGCGGCGACAGCCCGAAGATCACCGAGATCAGCCCCGACGGAATGTGCAGCGCGCCCCAGTAGGTGAGCAGCATCGACGCGAACAGCGACAGCCCGCTGACCGCGTACAGCCGTCGCGCCGCCGGGGTGAAGGGGAAGGCGGTGCGGGTCGCGGCGAGCAGCACGAGGCAGACCGTAAGGCCGATCAGCATGCGCGCCATCACCGCGAAGCTGAAGCTGGCGCCCTGCGCGCTCCACTGGATGGCGAGCGGCGTGGTCGACCAGATGAGGATGACACCGAGATAGGCGGCGGGGACGGACATGGGAGTGAAAGCTCGGGGAATGGCGCGACGGTCAGTCGGCTTGTCTACTCAGAAGGTAATTTCCGACGTCATGACCGTGACCGCAGAACCCGACAGAATCACGCGGTCGGTTTTCAGCTCGCAGCCGATGTTGCCGCCGCGCCTGGAAACCTGCCGGGCAGTCAGCACGTTTTTGCCGAGTCGCTTGGCCCAGTAGGGCGCGAGCGCGCAGTGCGCCGAACCGGTGACGGGGTCTTCGGGAATGCCGAACTTGGGACCGAAGACGCGGCTGACGAAATCCATCTCAGTGCCGGGCGCGGTGATGACGACGCAGCGCAAGTCCAGTAGGCCCAGCAGGGCCTGATTGGGCGTGATGGCGCGAACGGTCGCCTCGCTGTCGAAGACCGCGAGGTAATCGTCGGCGGCCAGAACTTCAAGCGGGCGCTGGCCTAAGCCCTCGGCCAGCAGGTCGGGAAGCGCACAGGGGATGGGCGGGCAGGCCGGGAAATCCATTTCCAGCTGTTGCCCTTTCCTTTTCACGAACAGGCCGCCGCTACGCGTTTCAAAGGTGATGACCGGTTCGCCGTAACCCAGCGCCTCAAAGATGACGTGGGCCGAGGCCAGGGTGGCGTGGCCGCACAGGTCGACCTCCTTGACCGGCGTGAACCAGCGCAGCTTGAAGCCTTTTTCCGAGGGCACAAAGAAAGCCGTCTCGGAAAGATTGTTTTCCTCCGCGATGGCTTGCATCAGGCCATCGTCCGGCCAGGTTTCCAGCGGGCACACGGCGGCGGGGTTGCCTTCGAATGCACGGGTGGCGAAGGCGTCTACCTGGTACTGTTTGATTTTCATGTCGGGGCTCGCTAGGAAGTCGTTGCTCTCCAGGAGCAGCAAGGCTTAAGTGTCTATGTTTTCCGTAGCACCTTTAACAGACTTTCCAGGTCAGGCGCTTCTTGATACTGGACGCCACTTGAGTCGACAGCATCCCAGGAAGCCTTTGACCCAACATGCAAATGTGCGGCTATTTCCAGGTTTGTATTGCCTTCGAGCAAGCCGACGGGTATCCAATATTCAGCGCTACCCCTAAGAGGATTAGGCAGCGGGCTGCCGCATTTTGAGCAGAAATCCGAGCGGTAGCCGGTGTCACTTACATAGGAGGCAATGCGATCCTGCCCGCATACCCATTGAAAATTCTCACTCTGGACAATGAGCGCCGCGTTTGCGCTGGAGCCCGTCGCCTTGCGGCATAAGGAACAGTGACACTGATAGATGTTTGGCAGCGCGCCAGACACCGCGAACTCAACTTCTCCGCAAAGACATTTACCCCGCATGCAACACTCCCTGAGCATCTAATGATCAAGCTCAGACGCGGCGCCGCGTCCGCGGCGACGTCGGCTGAAACGCCCTGTTTGGCGCTATGTTTTCGACGAAGTGAAAACCTGCCACTGACATGCCTTCACGTTCATAAAAGCGGTGCGCATCTTTTCTTTGTGCACCTGAATCGAGGTGCATTTGCAGGCAGCCTTCTTTTGCAGCGAACTCTCTGAGCCACGAAAGCAAGCTTGTTCCGAAGCCCTTTGAGCGATGAGCAGGTAACGTTACAAGGTCGTCAACATACAGGAAACGCCCCCATGCCAGATTTTCACTTAACCGGAACCCCGCAACAGCTACCACACCATCCGGCTGCTGGACAAATGCTAGCCGATAGCCTGCGTTTTCCTGACTTCGAACCCTGGAAATGAATTGATCTTCCGTTATGTACGGCCGGAGCTCCCGCATCACGGGATAACAGGCTGCAATCTCTGAATTGGTACTGGCGATGCGGATATTCATGGTTGTTCTGTTATGGCGCCCAACTGGAAATAGCCTGCAAACTTTCCGCCGCGATCTCGCGCACGTCGGCATCCTCGTCCGTCGTACGCGCCTCCAGCCACGGCCTGGCTGCGGCATCGCCTGTCAGCCCCAGGTAATGGCAGGCATCCGCGCGCACCCGCGCGTCTTCGTGCTGCGACAGCTCGGCGAGGCGCGGCAGCAGCGCGCGCAAAGCCTCGGTGCCGGCGAAGTTTTCCAGCAGCACGCCGGCGCCAAGCCGCACGTTGAGGCTGGCTTCGACGTTGCCGACGATGGGCAGCACCGCCGCCAGCAGGGCGGGATCGGCTTCGATCATTTCCTGCGCGCGCGGCAGCTGGCCTTCCTTCAGCAGCAGGTGGAACCAGTCGGCCATGCCGGCCTCGCTGTCGGCCTTGGCCGCCCACTCGGCGAGCTCGGCCTGGCTGTGCGCGCCGGCAAGTTCGATGCGGCCGATCCGCAGCCACGGCACCGAGCGCACGCCGAGCGCCTGCCCCGCCTCGGGATGCTGCTCGAGGTTCACGGCTTCGAGGCGGCCGATCGCGCCCTGCTTCACCAGGTCGGCGAGCGCGGCCAGCATCGCCGGGCAGTGCGGGCAGTGGGTGGAAATCAGCAGCAGGGCGTCGGGTGCGGGCATGGCGGCGAAGCGGGATAATGGCGTCCATGGAATTTACCATCCTCCCCGTCACGCCGTATCAACAAAACTGCTCGCTGGTGTGGGACGCCGACGGCCGCGCGGCGCTGATCGATCCCGGCGGCGAGGCCGAACGCCTGCTGGCGGAAGTGGCGCAGCGCGACCTGACGCTGGAAAAGGTCCTGCTCACCCACGGCCATCTCGACCACGTCGGCGCGGCGGTGGAACTGCGCGATGCGCTCGGCATCCCCCTCATCGGGCCGCAGCGCGAGGAGCAGTTCTGGCTCGACCTGCTGCCGCAGCAGGCCGAGCTGTTCGGGTTTCCGCCCGCGGTGGCCTTCACCCCCGACCAGTGGCTGGAGGACGGCGACCGGGTGGAAGTCGGCAGCGTGCGTTTCGACGTGCTGCATTGCCCCGGCCACACGCCGGGCCACGTGGTGTTTTATCAGCCGGAGGCGCGACTCGCCTTCGTCGGCGACGTGCTGTTCAAGGGCTCGATCGGCCGCACCGACTTTCCGCGCGGCAGCCACGCGGCCCTGGTCCAGGTCATCCGCGACAAGCTGTTCCCGCTCGGCGACGACGTGCGCTTCGTGCCGGGGCACGGCGCGATGTCGACGTTCGGGCACGAGCGGCGCGAGAACCCGTTCGTGGGGATGGGCGCAGACCAGACCTGCTTCAAAGCGGAGTGATGGCGCCGACCAGCGCGCCGGCGGCGTCGGCCGTGGCATGCCCGCGGTCGCGGCGCGGGTTGTACTCGACGATCTCCATCGCCACGAAGCCCGGGTCGCCGCGCAGATGCGACAGCGCGGCGGCGAGTTCGGCGCGGGTGAGGCCGCCGGGCACCGGCGTGCCGACGCCCGGCTCCTCGTCGGGATCGAGCGCGTCGAGATCCACGCTCACGCCGAAACCGGCGGTGCCCTGCCGCACGAGGGCGAGCGCCTCGTCGAATACCGTAGCCAGCCCGCGCCGGCGCACTTCGTCCATCTCGAACACCCGCACGCCCAGGCGCTGCAGCAGTGCGGCCTCGCCTGCCTCGTAGCTGCGCACGCCGATCAGGCACACATGCCCGGGCCGCAGCTTGGCTTCCGCCCCGTCGATCGAGGTGAGCGCCGCCTCGCCGTGGCCGAGCAGGGCGGCCAGCGGCATGCCGTGGATCTGTCCGCTCGGCGTGGTGGCGAAGGTGTGGCTGTCCATGTGGGCGTCGATCCAGATCAGGCCGAGCGGCCCCTGGTCGGCCAGCACGCGATGCACCCCGCTCCAGGTCCCGATGGCGCAGGAATGGTCGCCGCCCACCACCAGCGGAAAGTTCCCCGCCCGCAGCACCGCCTCCACTTCGGCGGCCAGCCGTTCGCCGAGCGCCGCCACGGCATGCAGCGGGGTGTCCTGCTCCGCGCGCGGCACGCGCAGGATCGCGTCCCACTCCACATGCTGCAGCGGCGTGTCGTGAAACACCCGGTAATGGCGCAGCGCGTCCGGCCCCTCGGCGGTGGCCGGATCGGGCGCGCCGGCGCCGCTGGCGGCGCCGATGACGATGATGTTGCGCAGGGAAGTGGCGGGTTTCATGCTGTCAGCCTAGCAGGTGCAGCGGCTGCCCAGCCCGCCTACCCGGTCAGCTGGGCGTAAAGCAAGGGCAATTGTTTCGGCAGGTCAGCGGGCTCGCGGATGACGACGTAGCGCCCCAGGCCGAACAGATGGGAGAGATAGTCCGAGCCCTTTTCGTCCACTGTCACGCAGAAGGGTTGCAAGCCCTGTTCGCGGGCTTCGAGGACGGCGTGGCGGGTGTCCTCGATGCCGTAGCGGCCTTCGTAGTGGTCGAGGTCGTTGGGCTTGCCGTCGGTGAGGATGAGCATGAGGCGCTGCTGGGCGCGCTGCTCGCCGAGGATGCTCGTGGCGTGGCGGATCGCGGCGCCCAAGCGCGTGTAGTAGCCCGGCTTCAATGCCGCGATGCGGCCGCGCGCGGTATTGTCGTAGCGCTCGGAGAAGTCCTTCAGCACGTGAAAGCGCACGTTGTCGCGGCGCAGCGAGGAGAAGCCGTACAGCCCGAAGCGGTCGCCGGTGATCGACAGCGCCTCGGAAAACAGGAACAGCGTGTCGCGGATCACATCGATCACCCGCGCCTCGTTGCTGACGTAGGCATCGGTTGAGAGGGACAGATCGGCCAGCAGCAGGCAGGCGAGATCGCGCTGCTGGGCGCGGATGTCCCTGTACAGGCCGCGCTCCGGCGCGGGGCGTTTGAGATGCCGGTCGGTCTGGTGTTCGATGCAGGCATCCAGATCGAGTTCGTTGCCGTCGGGCCGGTGCTTGAGCCAGACGCGGCCCGGCGTCAGGGCCTCGAACTGGCGGCGGATGCGGCGCGCGGTGACGGCGAGGTGGGCAGGCAGGCCGCAGGCTGGCGCGCGGGTCGCCAGCATCGGTTGCACCCGGCAGGTATTCGGCTGCAGCCGATGTGTCTTGTGATGCCATTCCGGCAGCAGGATGCCGGGGCCGAGCGGCGTGTCGTCGGCATGCGCCGGCGGCAGATCGAGGTCGAAGCGCACCCGCGCCGCGCTGGTCTTGCCGTCGCGCGCCACGCTCAGGCGCTTGAAGTCGTTGGCGGCCTCGCCGGGATCGCTGTCTTCGTCGTCTTCGTTGGGGCGGTTGACGCGAATATAGTCGGCCCAGCTCAGGATGCTTTCCGCGCGGAAGAACAGCATGAAGCCATCCTTGCCGTCGGGCATGTCGACGCGCTCGGCACTGCGGCGGCGGGTGTCGTTCCGGATGCGGTCGCGCTTGCCACCGCCGGCGCCACCCGGGTCGCCGGATGGACTCGCGGCAGGATGATCCGTGACGGGTGGATGCGGATGCAGCCACAGCGGCACCGGCTGCCAGGGCTTTTGCGCGGCCGGCAGCCGGGCCACGCTGCCGGGTTCGCGCAGTGCCGCCTGCAGGGCGTGCTCGCACGCGGCTTCCTTCGCCGGCAAGGCATCGGGATCCGGCCGCAGGCGCAGCGCCGCGTCCGCCAGTTGCCGGTAACGCGGCGCGAAACCGGGATAGCGGTCGAACACACGCAGCGTTGCGCGCTGACTCTCGACAAACCAGTCGCCGTCCCGGATTTCGGCGGCGAGGGCGATCAGCCACAGGTAGAGGTCGCGATTGAGCGCGCGCTCGGGAAACAGCGCGATTTCGTCCGGCAGATACAGCGCCTCAGGGTCGCGCCAGGCGAGTTCGGTCTTGTTGCCCGTTCCGGCCAGCCGCTGCAGCCAGGCGCGGCGCGCACCGTGCTCGGTGGCCTGGGCCGCTTTCACGCCCAGGCCGGCATCGCCCCCCAGCGCACGGAACAGGATGCCCGCCGTGCGCGAGATTTCCGGCAGCGTGACCGCCGCCTGCGCGTGACGGGCGTCCGTCACGCGGGTCATGAAGCGGTCCCAGAGTTTGCCGGCGATTTCTTCCATTGCGCTTACGCGTCAGGGGTGACGACTTTGGCGTCGTGCCTGAAACAGTGCTTCGGGATGTGCGGGCGATGCCCCAGCCCGCGCTCCGACTTGTCCAGCGCACAGGCGCCGTCGACCCATTGCAGCAGGGTGCCGTGCGGGTTGGCCTGCTGCACCTGCTCGCAGGCCTGGAGGCACTGGCCGCACTGGGTGCAGGTGAACATGCTGCGCTTGAGCGTGCGCGGATGCAGGCGCATCGGGCAGGCGTTGTCGCACGCGCTGTTGCAGCTGGCGCAGGTGCGCCCGCGCGCATGGTCGAAGCCGATCACCATGGCCTGCTTGTTGCCCATCCAGGCCAGGCTCTGGAACAGCCCGACCGCGCAACCGAAGCGGCAGAACAGGTGGCGCGCAAAGGTGAATTCGATGAAGAGCAGGAGCGTCGCGACGCCGATGAAGCGCGCCTGATTGGCAGTGAGCGTGCCATGCCAGAGATTGGCATAAATCTCCGCGGGCGGCAGCAGGTAGGTCAGCATCGCCACCGCCCACAGGAAGGCGAAGCCCAGCGCGGCGCCTGCGGTCACGGGCCACCAGATCTTGCGTGGAATCAGCAGCGAGCCATCCGGGCGCTGGGCCGGCAGGCGCTGGCGGTCCCAGATGCTGTGCTTGCCGAGGGTGCGCTGCATCAGGCCGTTGATCATTTCCACCACCGAGAAGTGCGGGCACAGCCAGCCGCAATAGAGGCGACCCCATTTGTAGGCGACGCCGATGATGAGCGCGCCGACTGCCAGAATGGGCAACAGCACCCGCATCAGCACGTTGAACGCGAGATGGCTGGCGCCAATCTCGCCAGCGGCAAACCGGTCGAGGCCGATACCCCAGGGCTGGCCGAACAGGATGGCGTGGCCCAGGGTGAGGTCGAAGCGGAACAGATCGAGCGGCGGCGCAATCAGGAACAGCACGAAGAACGCCGTGCGCAGGGCGAACCGGGTGTGCCGCACGCTAATCATCGCAACGCCGTCCGATCAGCGGATAGACAAATTCCCTGCCCGCCATGGCCTTGGCCAGGCCCAGCACGCCGAGCAGCACGAAGGTCGAGTGGAACATCGTGAAGTAGAGGATGGCAATGACCCAGGTGCTGGGCTGATGGTAGCCGCCCAGCAGAATAATGGCGGCGTTGGCGATTACCAGCAGCGCGCCGGCCCAGAGGCTGGCAGCGAGGGTTTGACGCAGGTGGCAGCGGGCGAGCGCGGGTGCGCTGTTGCGGCGCTTGTGCCACGCGGCAAGCAGGATGAAAAACGCCAGCCCGGGCAACAGCAGCAGATTGGCGAGGTAGAGCACCTCGGCCGTGACTGCCAGCGACTGCCCGGGCGTACTCCCCCCGGCATCACTGTCTGGGGAATCATTGTCCAAAGGCGACAAGGACGATCTCCATCAGCGCGGCGGCCGTTTCGTCGTCGTCGGTCAGGGTTTCCACCATGGCGGCGCGGCAGGCCTCCACCGGTGCAAATCCACTCTTGATCAGCGATGCCGCGTACACCACCAGCCGCGTGCTGGCGGCCTCTTCCAGGTCGTGTTCCCTGAGCGCGCGCAGGGTGCCGGCCAGGTTGACCAGGCGTCGCGCCAGCAGGGCATCGATACCGGTTTCCGCCATGACGATTTCCTGCTCCACCCCGGGCGCGGGGAAATCGAAATGCAGCGAGACGAAGCGCTGGCGGGTGCTCGGCTTCATGCCCTTGAGGATGTTCTGGTAACCCGGGTTGTAGGACACGACCAGCATGAAACTGGCGGGCGCGTGCAGGGTTTCGCCGGTGCGTTCCAGCGGCAGGATACGGCGGTCGTCGGTGAGCGGGTGCAGGACCACGGTGGTGTCCTTGCGCGCTTCCACCACTTCGTCCAGATAGCAGATGCCGCCTTCGCGCACCGCGCGGGTGAGCGGGCCATCCTGCCAGTAGGTGCCGGATTCGCCGATCAGGTGCCGTCCCACCAGGTCGGCGGCGGTCAGGTCGTCGTGGCAGGCCACGGTGAAGAGCGGGCGGTTCAGGCGCGCCGCCATGTGCGCGATGAAACGCGTCTTGCCGCAGCCGGTGGGGCCCTTGATCAGCAAGGGCAACTGGTTGCGGTAGGCATGCTCGAACAGCTCGACTTCATGGCCGTGGGGCCGGTAGAAGGGGAGATCGTCTACCGCATGCAGCGGCAGGGATTTGCTTGCGGGGGGCGGCGTCATGGCGGTCTCCTTTCAGCACAGACCGGGGCACGCGGCCCCGGCTGTGTGGGTTGCCTGGCAGGGGAGCTCAGGTTACGGCCTTCGTCTCGCCCTTCACGAAGAAGCTGGCGATGTAGACGGCGAGGCCGGTGAAAAATACCACGCCTGTCAGTTCACGCGCCCAGTAGAAAATACTCAACTGGTCCTGCACTTGCATGAACGGCATCGGCGTGGCGCTCACGCGCTGCAGCCAGACTTGCAGGATGCCGGCAGCGGTGAGGAACAGGGTGATGAACACCATGGACACCGTCATCAACCAGAAGCCCCACATCTCGGCCACCTGCGCCTTGTTGCTGTTGGCCTGACGGCCGCGCAGCAAGGGCATGGCATAGGAGATGATCGTGAGCACGACCATCGCGTAGGCGCCGTAGAACGCCATGTGTCCGTGCGCCGCGGTGATCTGCGTGCCGTGGGTGTAGTAGTTCACCGGCGCCAGGGTGTGCAGGAAACCCCACACGCCCGCGCCGAGGAAGGCCATCACGCCGGTGCCCAGGGCCCACAGGGTGGCCGCCCTGTTCGGATGGTCACGCCGGCGGCGGTTCACCATGTTGAAGGCGAACACGGTCATCATGAAGAAGGGGATGGGTTCCATGGCGGAGAAGATCGAGCCCCACCACTTCCAGTAACCCGGCGTGCCGATCCAGAAGTAATGGTGGCCGGTGCCGATGACGCCGGTGATGAGCGTCATGGCGATGATCACGTACAGCCACTTCTCGATCACCTCGCGGTCGACGCCGGTGACCTTGATCAGCACGAAGGCGAGCAGCGCGCCGAGGATCAGTTCCCACACGCCTTCCACCCACAGATGCACCACCCACCACCAGTAGAACTTGTCGAGGACCAGGTTGGACGGGTTGTAGAAGGAGAACAGGAAGAAGATCGCCAGCCCCCATAGCCCGAGCAGCAGCACCATGGTGATCGAGGTCTTGCGGCCCTTGAGCACGGTCAGCGTGACGTTGTAGAGGAAGGCCAGCGCGACGACCACGATGCCGGCCTTGGTAATGGTCGGCTGTTCCAGAAACTCGCGTCCCATGGTCGGCAGGATGCTGTTGCCGGTCATTTCGGCGAGCCTGGCGTAGGGCACCAGCAAATAGCCAACGATGGTCAGCGCCCCGGCCACCAGAAAGACCCAGAACATGAGCCACGCCAGCTTCGGGCTGTGCAGCTCGGTTTCGGATTCCTCCGGCACCATGTAATAGGCCGCGCCCATGAAGCCGAACAGCAGCCAGACGATGAGCAGGTTGGTGTGCACCATGCGCGCCACGTTGAACGGAATGGCCGGGAACAGAAAGTCGCCGATCACGTATTGCAGGCCCATGATCAGGCCGAACAGGATCTGCCCGACGAACAGGCCGATCGCCGCGATGAAGTATGGCTTGGCCACCGCCTGGGATTGATATTGCATGATTTCCCCTCCTTGATTCGATTCGATGCGTGGATTGCCTGCGGATCACCCTTCGATGTTGGGCGGCCAGTTTTCGGTGTTCACCTCGGACGTCCATTTCAGGAAGGCCACCAGATCGGTGAGGTCCTGGTCGGAGAAGTTGAAATGCGGCATCTGGCGGCGGCCCGGCGCACCGGTGGGCTGCCCCTTGATCCACGCCTTGATGAAATCGCCGCCACGGCGCTTGTAGACGTTGCCCAACTCCGGCGCGAAATAGGCGCCTTCACCCAGCAGGGTGTGGCAACCGATGCAGTCGTTCATCTCCCAGAGCTGTTTGCCGCGCACCACCTCGGGCGTGATGTTTTCCCGGTGATCGCGCTTGGGCAGCTTTGCGCTGGTGTCGAAGGTGAGGCCGAGGAAAAGCAGGAAGGAGAACACCGCCGCCCCCCAAAAGATGTTCCTGGCCGTTGACTTGGTGAATGACTCGCTCATTTTTCCCTCCTCGGTGTTGGATGCGAACCGTTTGCTGCGTGCCGACTAATTTAGTCGGGTCTGGCTGCCTGCACCTTGACCTGAATCAAGGGCTGTCCGTGTTCGGCACCGGCCGCTTCAGTGGCTGGTGCCGGCGGACCGCGTGGTCTTGTTGTAGACGTTGTACTTGCCCGACGGCTTGCTCATCGGGATGCGCCTGATTTCCTTGAACGTCGCCGCGTCGTACACGACCAGGGCGCCGTCCATGTCCCAGATGCTGACCAGGGCGTATTTGCCGTCGCGCGTGAATTCCACGTGGGCGGCGGTCTTGCCGGGGGCGGGCGTGATGTTGCGCGCCACTTCCAGCGTGCGCTTGTCGATGATGGTGAGCGTGTCCCGCGCCGGGCTCATGAAATTGTCGGTCCAGGCATAGGGCGTATTCTCGTGGCTGCGCATGAAGAAGCCCGGGCCGAGGGTGGGGATGCGCTTGATCACCTGCCAGGTTTTCATGTCGATGACGCTGATCATGCCGGACTTGAGGTTAGGCGTCGCCATCACCGGCCGGCCCTGGTACGCCCAGGTGATGCCGGAGCCGAGGTGGGGCATGCCGGGCAGATCCAGGTCGGCCACCTTGCGCCGGATGTCGAGGTTGACGACCTGGCCCTTGCCGCCGTCGCGGGAGGCCCCCATCAGGTGGGTGTAGGACTGGTCGAAATAGAAATCGTCCAGGTAGTCCTCCAGCGGAATGCGGCGGATGGGGAAGCGGCCCTTGTCCATCAGCGCCTCGCCCATGCGGTAGTCGTGCACCAGGCCCGGATAGACCGGTGCGTGGCCGTCGCCGTAGGGAATCTCCCAGGCTTCCTTGACGTCTTTCAAGGCGACGATGAAGCTCTTGCGCGGCGCCGCGTCGTACACGGCCGACACGCGGGAGCTCCTGCCGGTATCGTCCTTGACGTCGATCAGCTTGATCGGCTTGAGATCGACGGCATCGAGGATCACGACCGTGTGCGGCAGATAGTTGCCGACCATCACGTACCGCCCGTCGCCCGAGACGGCCAGATTGCGCGTGTTGATCCCGGCGCGGATCTCGTGGGTGGTCTTGAGGTTCCAGATGTCGAACTTGGAAATCCAGCCGTCGCGCGAGGCGAAGTAGACGTAGCGCCCGTCGGGCGTGAATTTCGGCCCGCCGTGCAGGGCGAAGCGGGTCTTGAAGCGGTGGATGGGCTGGAAGGTATCGCCGTCGAGGAGGGTGGCGTGGTGGTCGCCGGTTTCCACGACCACGAACAGATTCAGCAGGTCGGCCTTGAACGCCGGCTTGTCCGGCAAACTGCCGGCCTCGTAGTGCACGAGGCGCGACGCATTGATTTCATCCAGTCCCCATTTGGGCTCGACGGCCGGCGCGGTGTAGATGAAGTCGGCCAGGGATTGAATCTCTTCCTTGCCGAGTTTGTCGCCGAAGGCCGGCATCTGCGTGGCGACCCGGCCGCTGGCGATGACCTTCAGCGCCTCGGGTTTGCGCAGGCGTTCGAGGTTTTCGGGCAGCAGGGCGGGGCCGATGCCGCCGAGGCGATCGGCGCCGTGGCAGGCGAGGCAGTGCCGGGTATAGAGCGCAGTGGGATCGGCGGCGTAAGCCGGGGTGGAAAGCTGAAAAGCGGCGACCACGAAGGACACGAAGAACCGCGAAGAAATTCGACCCAATCGGGGCTTCCTGTGCGGGCCTTTGTGGTTTTGGTGGAGGGGCAGGAAGGTCATTGGCGCCCCACCCCGCGGAGTGGAACATAGGGCGTGACCGTCAGCCGTTCGTGCGATGCGGTCACGCCGATTTCGTCGTCGGCCAGGTAGCAGGCCGGGTCTTCCTGCCAGGGGTCGCCGGTGAGCTGATAGGCGCGCACCCGGGTATTGCCGCCGCAGATGTCGAAATAGGCGCACTCGCCACAGCGGCCCCTGACCTGGCGCGGGCTTGCCTTGAGGCCGGCCATCAGGGGATCGGAGGTGTCCGGCCAGATGTCGGAGAAGGGGCGCGCCTTCACGTTCCCGAGCGTGTAGTTCCACCAGAAGGTGTCCGGGTGCACGTTGCCCAGGTTGTCGATGTTGGCGATGTTGACGCCGCTGGAGTTGCCGCCCCACTGCGCGAGCTTGGCCCGCATGTGCGCTTCCATTTCCGGGAAGTGCTTGCGCACCCAGAGCAGCAGGTACACGCCGTCGGCGTCGTTGTTGCCGGTCACGAATTCCTTGTGTTTTCCTTCCTGCTGACCGCGCCAGCAGGTGTCGAACAGCAGGTCCATGGCCTGGCGGGTGGCTTGATGCACCACGTCGTCCTTGCGGTTCCTGTTTCCCCTTCCCGCGTAGTTCAGATGCGACAGGTAGAACTTGTCCAGCCGCTCGTCGTCCATCAGCTGCAATAAACCCGGCAGGTCCCGGGCGTTGTCCTGGGTCAGGGTGAAGCGGATGCCGACCTTGATGCCCCTGTCGCGGCACAGGCGGATGCCGTGCAGCGAGGCGTCGTAGGCGCCGGCCATGCGCCGGAAGCGGTCGTGGGTTTCCTCGATGCCGTCGAGCGAGACGCCGACGTAATCGAAGCCGATGGCCGCGATGCGGTCGATGTTGCTCTCGTCGATCAGGGTGCCGTTGGAGGACAGGCCGACATAGAAGCCCATGTCCTTGGCGCGCCGGGCGATGTCGTAGATGTCCGGCCGCAGCAGGGGCTCGCCGCCGGAGAGGATGAGCACCGGCACGCGGAAGCGCTTGAGGTCGTCCATCACCGTGAACACCTCCTGCGTCGACAGTTCGCCCGGGAAATCCTTGTCGGCGGAAATCGAGTAGCAGTGTTTGCAGGTGAGGTTGCAGCGGCGCACCAGATTCCAGATCACCACCGGGCCGGGCGGGTTGCGCTTGGGGCCCGTCGCGGTGGGGTGGGCCAGTTCCTGCAAGTATTGGGAGATGCGGAACATGTCGTGTCCTAGGCGCCGATGCGCAGCCCGGTTTTCTTCAGGATGCGCGTGCTGTACAGAATGTCGTCCCCTCGACTCGCCGCGCCCAGCAGGACGGCGATGACGCGCGCCTTCTCTTCGACTTCCTCGCGCGTCCGGCCGTGCACCATGGCGAACAGGTTGTAGGGCCAGTCCGGCAGGTGGCGCGGACGCTGGTAGCAATGGGTGACGAAGTCCAGCCGGCCGACGCGCGCGCCGAGTTCGTCGATTTGGTCGTCCGCCACGTCCCACACCGTCATGCCGTTGGCGCGGTAACCCAGCGCGTAGTGGTTGGGCACCGCGCCGATGCGGCGGATGATGCCAAGGTCGAGCATGCGCTGCATGCGATGCATCACTTCCGCCGCCTCTACGCCCAGCTGCGCGGCGATGGTGTGGTAGGGGCGGGCAGTGAGGGGCAGGCCGGCCTGGGTCGCTTGAATGATGCGACGGTCGGTCTCGTCCAGCAGCTTCAGTTCCTTGGGCGCGTTCATACCTGCAGCTTCAGTTCCACGAAATATTCCCGGATCTTGGGCATGTTGTAGACCGGGTGGCCCGCCTCGGCCTCGATGCGCGCGATGGCCTCGCGCTGGCCCTCCGGCGTTTCGGTCGCCAGCACGAACCACATGTTGAGGCGGTGGTTGCGTTCGTAGTTGTGGGCGACCTCCGGCTGGCGGTTGACCACCGTGGCGACGCGCTCGTAGTCGTCGGGCGGGATCTGCATCGCCGCCAGGCTCAGGGCGCCGCCCATCTGTTCCGCGTGGTACATGGGGCCGAAGCGCGACAGCAGCCCACGCTGCAGCAGGCTGTCGATGTGCGCGATGACGGCCGCCTCATCGCTGCCGACGCGCGCCGCCACCTCCGCATAGGGCTGTTCGCAAATCGGAAAGCCGCCTTGCAGCGTATTGATGAGCGCGCGATCCAGCTCGTCCATCACGCCGCCTTCTCGCATTGGGCTTCGACATAGTGCGCACCGGTCTGCTTGAAGCGCTGTTTGCTGAACAGCACCTCGTGCTCGAAATCCTTCAGGCCGCACTGCTCGCGCAGCAGAACCAGCCTTTCCATCACGGCGGCACGGTCCTTGCCGTGAATCATGGCGAACAGGTTGTAGGGCCAGTCGGGCAGGTGGCGCGGACGCTGGTAGCAGAGGTTGACCAGGCCGGAAGCGCCGGTGCAGCGGCCGAGTTCGTCGATGCGCTCATCCGGAATGTTCCACACCACCATGGCATTGGCACGAAAGCCCAGTTCGTGGTGGCGCACCACGATGCCGAAGCGTTTGATGATGTCCTGGTTCAGCAGGTGTTCCAGGCGAAGCAGTACCTCTGCTTCCGAAAGTCCGGCGATGGTGCCGATTGCGGCATAGGGGCGCGTAACGAGGGGCAGACCATCCTGGATCGCCGCGATCAGGGCATAGTCCTGGGCGTCGAGGCTCTGCCCGGTATTCGCGGCCGGCCCCTTCATGCTCCGGAGATCGGCAAGGGCCACCGTGGCGCGCAGATCGAAGCCGAGGTCGATGTGATAGTCCTGCACCATGGGCAGACGCATGATGCGCAATCCAGCCTCCTGCTCGATGTCATGCAGCACGCGATCCAGATGGGCCGCGTTGGCAGCGGTGGCGACGAGCCAGAGATTGAACCGATGTTCGCGTTCGTAGTTGTGGTTGATCTCCGGATGGCGATTTACCCGCTGCGCAACGTCGGCCAGGCGTGCCGCGGGCACGGCCATGGCAGCGAGGGTGCTGACCCCGATGCGATTCGGACGGAACACGGCGCCGACGCGGCTGACGACGCCTTCGCGAACCAGGCGGCGCAGGGTGTCGAGCAGTTCCTCCACGCCCATGCCGAGGCGGTCGGAAATGACGTCGAACGGCGCCGGGATCAGCGGAAAGCCGCGCTGGAAATCATTGAGCAGGCTGAGGTGGACGTCGCTCATAGTCCGATCCGGTGCGCGCGCACGGTGAAGAAGATGCCGCTGGGACTTTCGGCAGGCAGGCTGCCGGTACGGGCGAACGTATCCGGGTCATAGATGTCGATGCGATTCTCGTCGCGCAGCGACAGCCAGACCTCTTCGCCGCGGGGCGCGAATTCCAGATGCAAGACGCCCTTGCCCGGTTTCAGGGTCTGCACGATGCGGCGGGTGGGCAGATCGAGCACCTGCACCGTATCGTTGTCGGGGAAGGCGAAGTTGATCCATACCTGCCGGCCGTCCGGCCGGGCGATGGCGAACACGGCCTGGCCGGCGACCGGCACGCGCGCGATCTCCTTCCAGGTTTGCTGGTCCGCGATGATGACCTCGTGTTTGCCGGCGGCGGGCAGCACAACCCGGTCGCCGGTGGCGGCCCAGCCCTCGAGGTGCGGCATTTTGTAGACGGGGAACTTCTCGCCATGACGGCCGAACTCGACCAGCGCCCGCTTTACGCCGGCGTCGGGATTCCACAGGTCCAGCAGGGCCACGCCATCCTCGCCGAACAGGCCGGCGGCGTAGAAGCGGCCATCGGATGTGATCATGCCGTCGTAGGGCTCCTTGCCGATGCCGGCGAATTTGTGCAGCACCGGATGCCGGGGATCGTGCATGTCGGCGACCCAGATCTCGCCGGCGTCGTAGAGGCTGAATACGAACTTGTGCCCCGGCGCGTCCACCAGGCCGACCACCTTCGAACGCTTGCCGTCGGCACCCGCGGCGGGAATGTCGGCCACGGGCGAGAGGTCGTTCGCATCGAACACCTTCACGCCGCCGGGTTCGTAGTTGGCAACGGCGACCAGCTTGCCGTCGGGCGAGATGGCGCCGCCGATGCTGTTGCCCGCCTGGACGATGCGGCGGTCGATGCGCCGGCGCAGCAGGTCGACCTTGGTCAGGCCCCCGTCGCGGCCGAACACGTAAGCGTAGCGCTCGTCGCGCGAGTAGCAGATGGAGGCATGCGACAAATCGCCCAGGCCGCCCACGCGCGCCAGGCTGGCGTGATGGGTGGTGTCGACGATCCGGACGCTGCCGGTGGCGCGTTCGATGACGACGCCGAGGTCGCCGGTGCCGCGCAGTGTGGGGGTGGCGCAGCCAGACAGGATGGCGAGCGCGAGAAACAGGCCTGCGAGTCTAACGGACATCGGGAAACCCTTTCTTGAGCCCATCCACGATCCAGACCGCTTCCGGCCCGGAGATGAAATTCTTCCACGGCGGCATGGGCGTGCCGGGCCGCCCCTGAAGGATGGCCTGTACCAGGGCGTCGGCGGGTTTGTCCTGCAGCGCCGCCGGCGTGAGCGCGGGGCCGAGGCCGCCGGTAAGGCGCATGCCGTGACAGGAACCGCAGTCCTGGCGCACGAGGCGAATGAGCTGGGTCTCCCGTTCGCGGCCGGGATGGGGCGATTCGGCCAAGGCGGCGGTCGCGGCGGTGGAGAGCATCATTTCCAGAGCCACTCCCAGGGTCCATGAAGGGCGCATTTGTTTTTTTGTTGCCTGTTTGCGATCGTGGCGGAGCAGTCTCTGCTCCGCCCGTTCCGCTTAGTACACGTCGTGCTGCGTGTTGTAGACGTTGAACTTGCCGGTCGGCGTGATCAGGCGCTTGTCCTTGATCACGGTCTTCAGCTTGCGCGTCTTGTCGTCGAGCACCACGATGGCCGACTCCTGGGTCTTGCCGTTCCACACGGAGAACCAGACTTCATCGCCCGCCTTGTTGTACTCCGGCTGCACGACGCGCTTCGGTCCGTCGCCCAGGTTGGCCAGTTCCGCGATCTTGATGACCTGCGGCGCCTTGTCGATATGGGCGATGTCATAGACGGCAATCGATTGGCTGATGGCGGGGTCGGGATTGAGCGCCGTATCGACCCAGAGGTTCTTCGACTTGGGATGGGTCTTGATGAAGAGCGATCCGCCGCCCTGGCCTTTCAGCATGCGCACCACCTTCCAGGCGTTTTTCGGATGCTTCACGGGGTCGGTGCCGATCAGCGCGATCTGATCGTCGCCGAGATCGCCGGTCGCCCACACCGGTCCGTATTTCGGGTCGACGAAGTTCGCGCCGCGGCCCGGATGCGGAATCTTGCCCACGTCCACCAGCTTCACCAGCTTGTCTTCCTTGGCGTCCACCACCGCGATCTTGTTCGACTGGTTCGCGGCGACCATGAAGTAGCGGCGCGTGGAGTCCCAGCCGCCGTCATGCAGGAAGCGCGCAGTGCCGATGTCGGTCACCTTGAGGTTGTTGAGGTTCGAGTAGTTGACCATCAACGTATGCCCGGTTTCCTTCACGTTCACCGCGAATTCGGGGTGGAAGTGGGAGGCCACGATCGAGGCCACGCGCGGTTCCGGGTGATATTCCTGGGTGTCGACGGTGAAGCCGCGGGTCGAGACGATCTTGAGCGGCTCGAGCGTGTCGCCCTTCATGATCGTGTACTGGGGCGGCCAGTAGGAGCCGGCGATGGCGTACGTATCCTCATAGCCCTTGTACTTGGAGGTATCCACCGAACGCGCCTCGAGGCCGACCTTGATCACGGCGACGTTGGCCGGATGCTTCATCCACAGGTCGATCAGGTTGATCTGCGCGTCGCGGCCGATGACATACAGGTAGCGGCCGGAAGCCGACATGCGCGAAATGTGCACGGCGTAGCCGGTGTCGATCACCTCGACGATCTTCTTGCTGTCGCCGTCGATCAGGGCAATCTGGCCGGCGTCGCGCAAGGTCACCGAGAACAGGTTGTCGAGGTTGAGGTCGTTTTCCTTCTTCTTCGGACGCTTCTCGGGCGGGACGATGACTTTCCAGCTGGCCTTCATGTCCTTCATGCCGAATTCAGGCGGGGTGGGCGGCTCGTGCTGGAGGAAGCGCGCCATCATGTCGACTTCCTGCTCGGTCAACTGGCCCGAGGTGCCCCAGTTGGGCATGCCGGCCGGCGAACCGTAATTGATGAAAACCTTCAGGTAGTCGGTGCCGCGCTGGAGGGTGATGTCGGGGGTGAGCGGCTTGCCGGTGGCGCCTTTGCGCAGCACGCCATGGCAGCCGGCGCAGCGCTCGAAGTAGATCTGCTTGGCGCGGTTGAATTCCGCCGCGGTAAGAGGAGGCGCCTTCGGGGAGGCGGTATCCGGCCCTGTCTCCTGGCCCATCGGAACGGGCGCGCCCTTGTAGCGCAACTCGGGTTCGGACGTTCCGGGGTGGCCTGAGGGTGGGGCGTCGGCGGCGACTGCAAGCTGCGTCGCGCCCATCACCAAGATGCTTGCGGCCAAAACGGTCAGTTTGGTATTCACGGGTGGATCCTCCTCTGGGTTAATGTAAAACCTCTCCTTTTGTGAAGTTAGCAATCCCGCCTGTGGTTGTCCTTGATTTAGGTCAATCACACGTTCCGTTGCTATGGCGCGTCTTTATTCTTTTCCCGTCTTGTCCGCCGATGCCGCTGAGGCCGGGATGTCTCCCGGTCGCGAGACACTGACAGGTTCCTCCTGGTTCTTGGCCAGATGGCGCCCCTTCCCTAGCTGCTCACGGCGCTTGCGTTTATCTACCAGAGGGACACATTTGCGACTGTCATAATAGGTGACCTGACAATCAAGGCAATGGTGACATTCGTTGATGACGATCTCGCCTGTGGGGCGGATAGCCTGGATCTCGCATTCGACCGCGCACACCTGGCAGGGTTTGCCGCACTCCTTGCGCCTGCGCAGCCACTCGAACATGTGGAAACGGCCAGGAATGATGAGTGCGGCGCCGAGCGGGCAGATATATTTGCAGTAGAACTTGCGGTTGAAGGCAGAGAGGGCGATCACGCCCAAAGCAAAGGCCACATAGCCCCACTCACGCTGAAAGCGTAGCGTGATGGCGGTCTTGAACGGCTCGATTTCGACCGCCCGTATAGCCCCGCTCATGGATTGCAGGGACAGGCCGAACAGCACGAGCAGGATGATGATTTTCAGTGCCTGCAGGCGCTCATGCACCATATGGGGTATCACGAAAAACGGCAGCCTGAGTTTGCGAGCGAGCTTGTAGGCGAGTTCCTGCAAGGCCCCGAATGGACACAGCCATCCGCAGTAGACACCCCGACCCCACAACAGGAGCGTAATGGCGACAAAGGACCAGAGCAGGAACAGCATGGGATCAATGAGAAAGGTATCCCAGCTGAATTGATGCGTGACGGCGCTCATGAAGGTCAGCACGTTGATAATCGATAATTGGCCGAGGGAATACCAGCCGATGAAAAACAGGGTGTAGAGGAGAAAGCCCAGACGAACCCGGGCCAGCAGATGTGGACGCCGTGCCAGATAGTCCTGGAACAGCAGAATCCCGGTGAGCAGGGTCAGGCCCAGCAAGAGCAGGGTGATCTGCAGCTTGCGCTGTGCCCACACGGTGAGCCAAATGGGCTCTTCGTCATCCGTATCGATTGCGAACGTTGGGGGCGCAGGGGTGCGTATCGCGGCATCTGGCGCGGGCATGGCGGGAGGCGCGGCGTGCGGCGGCGGAGAGGCTTTCCTGGCCATTCGCGCCGGCGTCGTCCCCACCTTGGCGGTCGGCCGCGCGGGTGCCGCCGTGGGCGGGGGGGCGGCCGGTGCCGAGATGGGTTGGGCTTCCGTCTCGGCGGGCTGAATGCCCCGCGACTCCGCCACCATCTTGACCGCGCCGGTGATGGTGGCATTGATCACCATGACGGTAATGGTGGCGCCGGAGATGGCGTCGACGGTGGCGTAGCCTTCGCGCCGAGCGCCGACAATGATGCGGCGGCTCGCCGGTTTGCCGCGGTACTGGTCAACATAGCGCGCCAGCCGCGCTTCACTCACTCCGGCGGCGAGGATGGGTTCCTCGTGCTGGACGATGCGCGCGCCTGCGATGCGCCCCTTGGTATCGATGCCCACCAGCACATTGATCGGTCGGCCGGAGTAGGCGGGTATGCGCACCATATCCGCGGTGAGAAACGCATAGCCGATCAGTTGATCGTTTTGATAGACCGGCGCGGCAGGCGGATTCCCTTCGGGTTCGCCGAACCGGTCGGCGGCAGGGAACAGGGCGAGCGCCTGCGGGTAGTCGGCGGCGAAATCCGCGTGGGCCCTTGGCATGGCGGCGAACAGGAACAGCAGATAGAGAAACGTCGCCCAGGCGGGACACGCGTGACGCTGTCTAATGGGGATCTCCACTGTCCTGGTTATGGTTGTTTGAAGTCGCGGCGCCGCATATCCACTCAACGTATGCAGCATCAATAACCCAAGTATTCCAATCAACTATCAGCTGCCGCGCTTCTTGCAACAAGGGTAGACCAGGGTGGTGAAAACACAACGACGGCCAGCGCGGAAAAGTGAAGGCATCCGATGATGCGTGCGGTTTTCCTTCGCCTTGTATGCCCTCGCCCTTCAGCCCCTCACCCGCATCCATGGCGGGCCTGCTCGCGGAATGCTTCACCCGGCCGCTTCCCGACCCCGGCTTCCCTGGGCCTGCTGGCAGGCGGAGCGCGAAGGCGTGGTGCGTGTCGGCTTCATGGCCGGATGGATATGCGCCAATTCTGCGGCGGCCTGGGATGGCGCACCTTGATTTATATCAAGCGCCTCTTTGTATTTATACTCCGCCCATGAATATAAGTCTTCTGGACAAACAACAACTCAAAAGCGGCTATCTCCTGGCCGCGCTGGGAGAGCCGGAATTCGATGCGGTACTGGAACGCTCGACTGTTCGCGCCCTGGCGCAGGGCGAGCGCCTATTCGATCAGGGGGATCCCTGCACGCATTTCTTCTTTGTCCTGTCGGGGATCATCAAGCTGTGCCGGGTGGCGCCCAGCGGCGAAGAGAAGGTGATGGATCTGGTTCGACAGGGATATTATTTCGCCGAGGCGGTGATGTTCATGGGCGGACATTACCCGGTCCATGCGCGAGCGCTGGAGGCGGCCCGAGTGGTCGCGCTGGATAACCAGCGTTTTCTTGAGCTGCTGCGCGGTAACAGCGATCTGTGTCTGCGGATGATGTCGACCATGAGCCGCCGCATGCACGGCATGATCAACGAGATCGACCACCTGACCCTGCACAGCGGCGCGCAGCGGGTGATTGGCTATTTGCTGGAGCAGTTGCCGGACGACGTCGCACCGCCCAGCGTGCGGCTTCTGGTTCCCAAACATGTCATCGCCTCGCGCCTGGGTATCCAGCCGGAGACCCTGTCCCGCGTCCTGGCCAGGCTGCGCGGCGAACACCTGATCGACGTGCACGACGACACTATCGTGCTCAACGATGTCGAAGCATTGCGGCGCTTAAGCTGAAGGTGACGGTCCATGCCGACTCCGGATCGGCAGGCCGCATGCAGGGCAGGCGGCGCGATCAGCGTGATCGCCTGGCCGTTCCTGCGCGCGCCTGAGTTCGTTCTGGGAGACGCGCGTACCCCGGGCGGCGGGCTGATGCAGGCTCACGTCAGCCCGCCCAGGTTCACGTATCTGCTTTCCAGATATTCGTCGATGCCGCCGCGCCCGCCCTCGCGCCCCAGCCCCGACTGCTTGACGCCGCCGAACGCCGCCTCGGCGGTGGAGATCACGCCGGCGTTGATGCCGACCATGCCGTAGTCGAGCCGCTCCGCGAGCCGCCAGGCACGGCCGAGGTCGCGCGTCCAGGCGTAGGCGGCGAGACCATAGTCGGTGTCGTTGGCCATGCGGATCACCTCGGCCTCGTCGGCGAAGCGGATCAGCGGCGCCACCGGGCCGAAGGTCTCGTCGCGGCAGACCTGCATGTCGGGGGTGCAGCGGCTCAGCACCGTCGGCTGGAAGAACTGCCTGCCGAGCGCGTGGCGGTGGCCGCCGGTGAGCAGCGTCGCGCCGTGGGCGAGCGCGTCGGCGATGTGCGCCTCGACCTTCTCCAGCGCGGCGGGATTGATCAGCGGTCCGGTTTCCACGCCCGGCGTGAAGCCCTCGCCCACCTTCAGCTGCGCGACGGCCGCAGCGAATTTTCCGGCGAAGGCGTCGAAGATCGCGTCCTGCACGAACACCCGGTTGGCGCACACGCAGGTCTGTCCGCTGTTGCGGTACTTGCTCGCGAGCGCGCCCGCCACCGCGGCGTCGAGGTCGGCGTCGTCGAACACGATGAAGGGCGCGTTGCCGCCGAGTTCGAGCGACACGTGCTTCAGCGTGCCCGCGCTCTGCGCGAGGAGCTGCTTGCCCACCGACGTCGAGCCGGTGAACGAGACCTTGCGCACCCGCGGATGCGAGGTCAGCACGCCGCCGATGGTTTCCGCGTCGCCGGTGACCACGTTCAGCACCCCCGGCGGCAGCCCCGCGCGCCGCGCCAGTTCGGCCAGCGCCAGCGCGGTGAACGGCGTCTGCGACGCCGGCTTCGCCACCACCGTGCAGCCGGCGGCGAGCGCCGCGCCGGCCTTGCGCGTGAGCATCGCGGCGGGAAAATTCCACGGCGTGATCAGCGCCGCCACGCCGACCGGCTGCTTCAAGGTGAACATGCGCCGGTCCGCCCACGGCGACGGCACCACGTCGCCGTAGACGCGCCGCGCCTCCTCGGCGAACCACTCGACGAAGCTCGCCGCGTACTCGATCTCGCCAAGCGCCTCGGCGAGCGGCTTGCCCTGCTCGGAGACCATGATGGCGGCGAGATCGTCGCGGTGGGCGAGGATCAGGTCGAACCAGCGGCGCAGCAGTTGTGCGCGGGCCTTGGCGGTCTGGTCACGCCAAGCGGGGAAGGCGGCATGCGCGGCTTCGATGGCGCGCTCGGTGTCGGCCGTGGTGCAGCGCGGCGCATGGCCGACGGTTTCCCCATTGGCTGGGTTGTGAATGGTGAAGCGCGCGCCGTCGGCGGCGTCTTGCCATTTGCCATTGATGAGCGCTTGTTGTCTGAATAGGCCAGCGTTAGCGAGTTTCATTTCGCGAGAACAATCTGCGCAATGATTGATGCCACGGAAAGAGTTAGAGCGGTAATAGCTACACTCAATGACCAAATCTGCCTTTTATGTTCCTCATCTCTCTCTGCAAGCACTGCTGCAAGATAAGGAAAATTCA
>JAJZRE010000011.1 GCA_021802945.1 Pseudomonadota bacterium | reverse complement strand
ATCATGTAGGCCTCGGCGGCGGAGAAGACGAATTTGCCGCTGGTGATGTCGACCTGGCCGCCGCCGAAGTTGACGGCGTAGAGGCCGTTCTTTACGGAGGCGATGATTTCGTGGGGGTCCTTGTCGCCGCCGAGCATGAGGGTGTTGGTCATGCGCGGCATGGTCAGATGCGCGAAGGATTCGCGGCGTGCGTTGCCGGTGATGGGCATGCCCATGAGGCGCGCGTTCATCATGTCCTGCATGTAGCCGGTGAGGATGCCGTCTTCGATCAGCACGGTGCGCTGGGTGGGGTTGCCTTCGTCGTCGACGTTCAATGAACCGCGTCTGAGCGGGATGGTGCCGTCGTCGACCACGGTGACGCCGGGCGCGGCGACGCGTTCGCCGATGCGGCCGGAGAAGGCCGAGCTGCCCTTGCGGTTGAAGTCGCCTTCGAGGCCGTGGCCGATGGCTTCGTGCAAGAGGATGCCGGGCCAGCCGGCGCCGAGGACGACGGTCATGCTGCCGGCCGGCGCGGGACGCGCGTCGAGGTTGACGCTGGCCTGGTGCACGGCCTGGCGCGCATATTTGTCCAGGATGTCGTCGGTGAAATAGCTGTAGTCGAAGCGCCCGCCGCCGCCGCCGGAGCCTTGCTCGCGGCGGCCATTCTGCTCGGCGATGACCTGCAGCGACAGGCGCACCAGCGGACGCACGTCGGCCGCGAGATGGCCGTCTGAGCGGGCGATGAAGATGACTTCGTATTCGGAGGCGAGGCTCGCCATCACCTGGATGACGCGCGGGTCCATCGCGCGCGCCTTCTTCTCCAGCCGTTCCAGCAGCGCGACCTTGTCGGCGTCGGCCAGCGAGGCCAGCGGATCGACCGCGTTGTACAGCAGGCGGCCTTCGCCGCGCTGAATCATGCCGAAGCTGCGGTGCTGGCCGGCGCGCGCGATCGCGCGGGTGGCGTCGGCGGCGGCGCCGAGCGCGTCGAGGCTGATGTCGTCGGAGTAGGCGAAGGCGGTCTTCTCGCCCGAGATCGCGCGCACGCCGACGCCCTGGTCGATGTTGAAGCTGCCGGACTTGACCTGGCCCTCTTCCAGGCTCCAGCCTTCGGAGCGGCTGTACTGGAAATAGAGGTCGGCGTAGTCGACGTCGTGCGTCAGCAGGCGGCCGAACACCGGCGCGAGCTTGTCGGCGTCGAGGCCGTTCGGCGTCAAGAGCGTGGCCTCGGCGGAGCGGAACAACTGCTCGGCGGTCTGGATGGGAACGAAGGCGTCGGTGGGGTTCATGACTTGTCCTGAATGACTTTACTTGGAAGCAGGCTCGCCCCCGGTCGGGGACAAGCGCTTGGCAGGCACGCGGCGCTCGATCACGTCGACCTGGATCTGCCGGCACTGGATGAAGCGGTGCTGCAGCGCAGGCAGGCTCTTCCTGAGGCTGGCCTGGTAGGCCGGGTTGATGTTGGCGATGACGACGCCGGAGCCGCGCGGCAGGCGGTCGAGCACCACGCCCCAGGGGTCGACGATCATGCTGTCGCCGTGGGTCTCGCGGCCCGACAGGTGGTAGCCGCCCTGCGCCGGGGCAATCACGTAGGCGAGATTCTCGATCGCGCGCGCGCGGATCAGCGTCTCGAAATGCGCGCGCCCGGTGGTGGCGGTGAACGCCGCGGGCACGACGATGATGTCGACGTCGGGCATGGCGCGGTACAGTTCGGGAAAGCGCAGGTCATAGCAGATCGACAGGCCGATGCGGCCGAACGGGCTGTTGACGACGACGACCGTGTCGCCCGGCTCGATCAGCTTGGCTTCCTGATAGCGCTCGTTGCCGAGGTCGAGGCCGAACAGGTGGATCTTGTCGTAGCGCGCGACCTGCTTGCCGCGCTCGTCGAACACCAGGCAGCTGTTGCGCACCTTGTTCGCCGCGCCAGCCTCGAGCGGCACCGAGCCGCCGACCAGCCAGATCTTGTGCTTCTTCGCCATGCGCGCGAGAAACGCCTGGATCGGGCCGTGGCCTTCGGCCTCGCGCGCCTTCACCACGTCGGCGTCCTTCATCCCCATGATGCAGAAGAACTCCGGCAGCACGACGAGGCGTGCGCCGCCCTCGACCGCCAGTTCGATCAGCCGTTCGGTCTCGGCCAGGTTCGCGGACACATTCGGGCCGGATGCCATCTGGATGGCGGCGACGCGCACGGTTCCCGCCTGCGGGGCCGGCTTCTTGACTTGCGCACCCTTGGAGCGCGCAACGGTTGTTTTAGCGGTTTTTTTTGTCGTCATGGATGGGTTCCACAATCAGGGTTCGGAGATTTGATCTTCAGGTTTGGCCTTCGCCTTGGACAGTCGTTGCACATCGGGGCTCTGCCACGCGCCCGTCACCATGTATTCCTGGCTGATGGCCTCCTCGATCGGGTCGCGCAGCAGCTTCTGCGCGGCCAGCGCGCCCACCCCGGCCAGCGGCCCGCCGAGCAGGGCGCCGGCCACGGCCACGCCTTCGGACAGTTTCGGGATCACCTTCACCCGCAGCTGCACGGTTTCCTGATTGAGGTCGGCCAGCCCGGACATGTTGACCTTGGCCGCCGGCCCGCGCATCCTGAAATCGTCGCTGTAGACCACGCCCCGCGCAATGCGCAGCGTGGCGCCGATGTCGTCGAAGGCATAGCCTTCATTGAAGATATCACGGAAATCGAAGTTCAACCGGCGCGGCAGCGATTGCAGGCTCAACACGCCGAGCAGCTTGCCGGCGCCGGGATTGATCTTGAGGAACTGGCCTCCCCTGGCCTTGAAATCGAGCTGCCCCGCCAGGGTGGCGAGCGCGAAATCGGCCGGCGAGCCTTCCCACGTGGCGTTGCCCTGGATGTCCGCGGTCCCGCGCTTGAGGGTATCGGGGTAGCCGAAGCGGGCCAGGAACTTGCCGGCGTCGAGCACATTCAGGCTCAGGTCCGCACGGGTTTCGCCCGTACCGCCGCTGTCGCGCCAGAGGCCGGTCATGCGCAAGACGCTGTCGGGATGCGTCAGTTGCAGGCTGTCGATCACCAGTCCTTGCGGCGCGCCGTGCGCCACGGCTTCAAGCCGCCCCAGCGCGTGCTCCGGCAGCCTGAAATCGTCCACCGTCACATCCAGCATCGGGAAGTCCGATGCCCTCATGTTGACGCCCGCTTGCGGGCCGGACGAAGGCAGTCTGGCCGGCACCGTCAGCTGCCTGAACTGCGCCGACACCCGCGCGGGCTGGTCCCCCGCGGGGCGATAGGTCAGGATGCCATTCAAACCGCGGCCGCTCACCTGGGTTCGCAACAGTCCGCCGCGATTGCGGCCCTGCAGGCGCACATCCTCGTAGCGCCGCCCCATCAGGTCGAACGCGTCGAAACTCAGGTCGATCGTCGACAGCGGCAGCGGCGCGCCCCCTTTGCCGCCAGGCAGCAGGTCCATCCAGCCCGAGATGTCCAGGCCGTGGCCGCTGCCGGCCAGCCGCAGTCCCGGTTCGCCCGGCATCGCGGCCCGCCCGCCGAAACGGATTTCGCCCCGGCCGAAGTGCCCGTCCGCGGTGCTGCGCCAGACGGCGCCCACGATCTTGCCCAGCTGCACTTCATGCAACCGGCCTTCGGCGTGGGGCTGGCTGGTCACCACCAGCGGCAGCGGCTGCGCAGCCGGCTTTTCCAGCGGCGCCGGCAGGCTGCTGCCCAGCCCGACCAGATCGGATTCGACGCGGATGCGCTCGCCCACGGGTGCCAGATCGATCTGACCGCGCCAGGCAGCCTGCCCCGACAGCCGATCCTTCCACGCTTCGCCAAGCCAGGACGTCAGGCCCGCTGCGGTCGCGCGCCCCTGCGCCAGAATCCGCACCTGGCCGGAACGGGTCTGCACGTCGACACGCAGCGGGCCGCCAAGCAGCTGTGCGGCAAGATTTTTCGCGCTCAGGCTGTTGCCGGTGAAATCGATGTCGCCGCGCACCTGGTCGAGCCGCGGCAGACCCGGCGGTTGCAGGACATCGCCCCGGAACGACAGCCGTCCGGCCAGCGTGGTGTCATGGCTGCGGCGCAGCGGAACCCGCAGGCTGAGGGCGAGCTTCATTGGCCCGCTGCCGTCCAGCGTATCGGTGAACCCGCGCAGTCGCGCGCCGACCGGACTGGTGTTGGCAAAGCGGATGAAGTCCTGGATCGGCCCGTTGGCCTCGCCGTCGATGCGCAACTGTTCGTCGTGATGCAGCAGGTCCGGGATCACGGCCTTCACCTGCGACAGTGACGTGCCGTAAATCCGCGCCCGGTCAGAGGTCACCTCCATCGTCCTGCCCTGGAACAGCAGGCGCGCCTGGATGCCCTCGATGCGCGGCCAGTTCGGCACGTAGTCGATCACGCCATCCTTCACCTGCGCGTCGACGCGGAACACGCCGTTGCCCTGGTCGAACGGGAATTGCGCCAGGTCGCCTTTCAGGTTCAGCTGGACGTTGTCGGAATGTCCGGCCACCACCGCCTGCTTCACCCAGTTGACCGTGAGGTCCCCGACTTCTTTCGGCAGGTAGCGATACACCGCCGTGCCATCGGCACGGCTCAGGTGCGCCGCCAGGTCGATGACGCCGCGCTGGCCGGGGATCAGCTCGTAGTAGCCCTTTGCGGTACCGGCCATGTCGGGATTGGCGAAGGCCATCTCGTCCAGGGTCAGGCGGTGGCCGCGCGGCGTTTTCTTCCACTTGCCGCGCGCATGCAGGCTGTCGATCGCGAGTTCGGGCTCGCGGAACAGGTCGGGCAGACTCAGTCTCATCTGCCGCGAATCGATCTCGAACACGCCTGCGCGCGCGTCTCCCTCGAGGCGCCCGCTCAGGTTGGTCAAGCCCGGCTGGCTGTCGACCGCCGTCATGCCCAGGCCGCTGAAGCGGGCAGCGATGCTGAAATTGTCCAGCCCGGGCTGCGCGCCGCTCCAGCTGAATCGCAACAGGTCGAAGCGCCCCTGGGGCTGCAGGACTTGCAGGCGCGTGCGCAACGCTTCATCCATCGGCAAGCTCGGCAGGAGCGATTGCCAGCCCCCCAGGCTGAAACCCTGGGCGGTGATTTCGTGTGACGCGCCCCCCCACGTCAGGCCCGCATTGAACGGTGCGCCCAGGGCCGCGCCCGGGCGCGCCACGCGCAGCTTGTCGAACGCCACGCGCTGACCGTCGGGGCCGCGCTGCCACATGGCCTGGCCGCGCACCTGCGCCAACCGCAGCGCAGGCAGCCCGTCGCCCAGCACCGCCTCGATGTCGTGCAATTCGAGTCCGGCCGTCACCCCGGCCAGCGCGCCGCGCGCCACCTCGAACTGCATATTTAGCGCCCCCCAGCCCTGCCGCGGTTGATACGGCAGCGCCAGCCAGGCGGCGAGGCGCGGAAACGAGACGCCCGCCACGGCCGCATCGATGGTGCCGTTCCAGGTCCCGAGATCGTCCACCCGGCGCGCGCGCAGTTTCGCCTCGATCTTCAACGGCCGCGCCACCGCGGCAGGCGGGATGGCCCGCAGTTGCAGGCGGTGCGCCCGCCGCGCGTTGGTCAGCGTGAAATCGACTGCCGTCAGGGTCAGCGGCGGGGCACCCCGCACCTCGTCGAGCCAGATCAGCGTGGCGCTGCCGGCGTGCACCTGCCCTTGCCGCAGCAGCCAGCTGGAAAACCCGCTATCCGGCGCGGCCGGATTGACCGGAATGCCGCCGACGTAGAAATGGCCGTCGCGCGCGCGCCGCACGCCAAGGGTCAGCCCTTGCAGCTCGATGCGATTGAAGCGCGGTTCCAGAAACAGCAGCGACCGCCAGGCAAAGGTGGCCTCGAGTTCGGGCAGGTAGAGCGCGGGGTGGCCCTGCCGGTCGTACAGCCGCACGCCGCGCAGGCGAAACTCGGGACGTGCCTGTTGCCACGCCCCCGACACCGCCTCCAGCGTCACCCGCTGCCCGAGCGCGCGCGACATGAGGCCGGCGACCGTATCGCGGTGTGCGGAAATATTCGGCAGCACCCAGAAGAACATGGCTGCCGCTGCCGCCGCAAATCCCGCGGCGGCGAGTGCCAGCAGCGCTGCGAGCCAGCGCGAGGCGCGGCGCAGGGACAAGGACAAAGCGGGGGAAACGGTCATAAATTACGGCTCTCTGAACCGCTGATTCTATGCGTTTACCCGCGCTTTGCGGCGGCAAATCGTCGGTAATTTCCGGACTTCATTCGCCCGTGAAGCGATGGATGTGGCGCCGGTCCCGCTTGGTGGGCCGCCCCCTGATCGTGGCGGACGGGTTGACGGCCAGCTTGCGCTCGGCCGCCTGCTGCTGGCGACGCGCCTGGCTGGGGGGATCCTCCGCGTACAGCGCCTGCGCCACCGGCGCGGGGCCGCGCTGCATCGCGAGGGCCCGCACCGTGAGCGTCCAGTCGACCTCGCCGATGCGCAGGTCCAGCCGGTCGCCGGGCTTCACGCCGCGTGCGGGCTTGACGCGCTCGCCGTTGAGCTTCACCCGGCCATTGTCGATCGCCTGGATGGCCAGGCTGCGCGTCTTGAAGAACCGCGCGGCCCACAGCCATTTGTCGAGCCGCATTGCGCCGGGCGGCATGTTGTCAGCCGGCATCGATCGCCTCCGCGAACACGCCGGGCTTCGCCAGCGCCCGCCTGAACCACTCGAGCGCCCGGCCCGCTTCGCCGTTGCGCCAGGCGAGATGCAGGGTTTCGCGCGGGTTGCCGCCGGTCCATTCGCAGCGCACCAGACGACCGGCGGCCACCTCGCGCTCGGCCAGCCAGCGCGGCAGCGACCCCACGCCCAGCCCGGCCTGCTGGGCGGCCAGCTTGCTCGGCAGATCGGCCACCGTCAGGCGGGCCTGCTGCTTCAGCCAGCCCGCGCTGCGCAGCGGCAGGTTGCGCGCGGTGTCGGCGATCACCACCGCGCGATGCGCCGCGAGGTCGGCCTGGCCAAGCGGTTGGTTGAGGCGCGCCAGCGGGTGCTGCGGCGCCACGCAGAACACGAACTCGACGCTGCCGAGCACGCGGGTACGGAGGCCGGCGCCGGCCGGCGCTTCGCCGCCGGCAATCGCCAGGTCGGCGCAACCGGACGCGAGCGCATCCCAGCTGCCCGCCAGCACGTCGTGACGCAGCCTGATCTCGGTCGCCCGTCCCAGGCGATAGAACGCATCGAGCACTGGCAGCAGCGGGGCCACGGGCAGGATGCCTTCCACCGCCAGCGTGAGTTGCGGCTCCCAGCCGCCCGCCACCTGCCGCGTCTTGTCCGCCAGCGCCTGCGCGGCGCCCAGCAGCCCCCGCCCCTCGTCCAGCAACACACGTCCCGCCGGCGTGAAGCGCGCGCGGTGGCCGGAGCGGTCGAACAGCAGCGCGTCGAGCTCGGCCTCGATCTGCTGCACGGCGTAGGTCAGCGAGGACGGCGCCCGCCCCAGTTCCTCGGCGGCGCGGGCAAACGAGCCCTTGCGGTCGATGGCATCGAGAATGGCGAGCGCCTCCAGGGTCAGCGGCATGTTCGAACAATTCGAATGAGTTGATCGAATTGTGCCGGTTTTACTCGCGGCAAACCATGCCTATAGTCATCCCACCGCTTGAACGTCAAGCCAATCAACCCGGAGTGCATCATGCTGACCGTGCGCAAATCGTCCGAACGCGGCCACGCCAACCATGGCTGGCTCGACAGTTATCACACCTTCTCGTTTTCCGGTTACCGCGATCCCGAGTGGATGGGCTACGGCCCGCTGCGCGTGATCAACGAGGATCGCGTCGCGCCGGGCGCGGGCTTCCCGACTCACAGCCACCAGGACATGGAAATCGTCACCTGGGTGCTCGCGGGCGCGCTCGAACACAAGGATTCGCTCGGCAACGGTGGCGTGATCCGCCCCGGCGAGGTCCAGCGCATGCGCGCCGGGCACGGCATCGTCCACAGCGAATACAACGCGTCGTCCAGCGAGCCGGTGCACTTCCTGCAGATATGGATCGAGCCGGATACGTATGGACTGGAACCGGGCTACGAACAGATCGCCTTTGCCTCCGAGGCCCTGCAAGGCCGGCTGCGGCTGATCGCGTCGAACGACGGCCGCGACGGTTCGGTGACGATCCACCAGGACGCCGCCATCCACGCCGGCCGGCTGGCGACGGGCGATCGTGTCGCTCTGACCGTGGCGCCGGGACGGCGCGCCTGGCTGCATGTGGCGACCGGCCGGGTCAAGGTCCGGGGCTACCCGCTGGAAGCCGGCGATGCGGTGGCGATCCGTTTCGAATCCGCGCTCGACATCGAAGTGCTGGAACCCAGCGAACTGGTCAGCTTCGACCTTCCCTGAACGCGCCTGAGCTTCGGCGCCGATACAATCACGCACTTTTTCATGCAAGGACAGTCCATGCCCAAGATTCTCGCTTTTTCCGGCAGCATCCGCCGCGATTCCTGGAACCGCAAGCTCATTCAGGTTGCCGTGGACGCGGCCCGCGCGGCGGGCGGCGACGTCACCCTGATCGACCTGGCGGATTACCCGCTGCCGCTCTACAACGGCGATCTGGAAGAGCAGGGCGGCCTGCCCGACAACGCGCTGCGGCTCAAGGCCCTGTTCAAGGAACACGATGCCCTGCTGATCGCCAGCCCCGAGTACAACAGTTCGATCCCGCCGCTGCTGAAAAACACGATCGACTGGGTATCGCGCGAATGGCAGGGCGAATCGGGTCTGGCGCCCTACCAGAACAAGGTTGCGGCCATCCTGGCCGCCTCGCCGGGCACCTTCGGCGGCATGCGCATGCTGCCGCACCTGCGGCAGATCCTGAACACGCTGGGGGTCGTGGTGCTCCCCGGCCAGTTTTCGCTGGCCCATGCCGACGCCGCGTTCGACGCCGAAACCGGCGCGCTGAAGTCGCCGGCGCGCCTGCACGCGCTGGTGCGGGACCTGGTGAGCACGACCACGGCACTCGCGCGCCCTGCAGGACAGGCATGAAAAAGCGCCCCGAAAGGCGCTGTTTCCGCAGATCGCGGGACGACCGGCCGGTCATCACCGACGCCGGGCCATACGCGGCTGTCAGTCCTGGACGACAGGCCCGGCCCGGGCATCGATGGCCGGACCCGCGGCGGAAACCACCGGCGCCCGAGCGGGCGCGAACTGCGCCGCCTGGCTGAAACCGGCATAGCACGACAGGGCGGCCACCACGGCCAGGCACAAGGCAAATCCCGGTACGCTCCCTGCTCGGTAACAGCAGCGATTGTTGGTCGAGCGAACAGGGAAAGGGCATTGATGCGACATGGCGCCTCCTGGTTCAAAACTTCGGTCCGGGTCAGGGAAACGACGCATCCCGGAACCCGGCTTCCTCGCCGGTCCCGCCTTGCGGCGGATTTTTCATGGCGATTCGTCAACAGTAACGACGACATTTCGGCACACTTTAGGCCTGCCGTCAAACAAACATTGAAAATCTTCGTCGCTTTATCAACGACTCGAAGCCCGGCCGGGGATCTCATGGTCGCCACACGCGACAAGGCCCCCATGCGGGGGCCTTGTCGTTCCGTTCGGCGGACCGCATCCACCGGAGACCGGGCGCCTACTGCGTGAGCATCCTGTCCTTCGCCACGAAGTACTTGCGGGCGTAGGCGGCCAGCTGGCCGTCGCCGGGATGATCGACGGTTTCGACGCCGACCACCTTGTTCACGACATCGTGATCGTGCGCATGGATGTGCTTGATCAGTTCGAGCTTGGCATGGCCGGGGCCGACGATCAGGATTTCCGCGGCACCACTCAAGGCCTCCACGATTTCGTGGTAGTACTGCTGGTCTTCGGGCTGGCGGCTGCCGCTGACCGAGCCGCGCTTGCGCTGCAGATGGCGCGGGGGATTGGCCGGATGGACGACCGATTTCTCGACATCGTCCGGGCTGACGTGCATGACTCGGGCTTCATTGTGATCGAGCCAGACGACTGCGTGGTAATGCGGCATGGCCTTCCTTTCGGGTAAGAAATCATGAATGCCGTGAGTCCGGCCATGCCTGGGCACGCCCAGGCCGGCATTACTTCACGGCTTCCTTCAGCTGATCCAGGATCGCCGGATTCTCCAGGGTGGAGACGTCCTGGGTGATTTCCTCGCCCTTGGCGATCGCGCGCAGCAGGCGGCGCATGATCTTGCCGGAGCGGGTCTTCGGCAGGTTGTCGCCGAAGCGGATCTCGTCGGGCTTGGCGATCGGGCCGATCTCCTTGCCGACCCAGTCGCGCAACTCGGCGGCGATCCTCTTCGCCTCCTCGCCGACGGGCCGCGCGCCTTTCAGCACCACGTAGGCCACCACCGCCTCGCCCTTGATCTCGTGCGGCCGTCCCACCACCGCGGCCTCGGCGACGCGCAGGTTGGACACCAGCGCGGACTCGATCTCCATGGTGCCCAGGCGGTGGCCGGACACGTTCAGGACGTCGTCGATGCGGCCCATGATCCAGAAGTAGCCATCGGCGTCGCGGTGCGCCGAATCGCCGGCGAGATAGGTCTTGCCGCCGAGCTCTTCGGGGAAATAGGTCTTCTTGAAGCGGTCGGGGTCGCCCCACAGCGTGCGCAGCTGCGACGGGAAGGGACGCTGGATCACCAGATAGCCGCCCTGCCCCTTTTCGACGGGATGGCCGTGCTCGTCGGTGATCGCGGCCATGATGCCGGGCAGCGGCAGCGTGCAGGACCCGGGCTTGGTCGGCACCGCGCCGGGCAGCGGCGAGATCATGTTGCAGCCGGTTTCAGTCTGCCACCAGGTGTCGACGATGGGGCAGCGGCCACCGCCGATGACCTGGTGGTACCACATCCAGGCTTCGGGGTTGATCGGCTCACCCACCGTGCCCAGCAGGCGCAGCGAGGAGAGATCATACTGCGCCGGCAGTTCGTGGCCGAGCTTGATCAGGCTGCGGATCGCGGTCGGCGCGGTGTAGAAGGTGGTGACCTGGTGCTTGGCGACGGTTTCCCAGAAGCGGCCGGCGTGCGGATAGGTGGGGATGCCCTCGAAGATGACCTCGGTCATGCCCAGCGCCAGCGGGCCGTAGGCGACGTAGGTGTGGCCGGTGATCCAGCCGACGTCGGCGGTGCACCAGTAGACGTCGGTGTCGGGCTTGGCGTCGAACACCCACAGCATGGAGAGGATGGCGCCGAGCAGATAGCCGCCGGTGGAATGCTGCACGCCCTTGGGCTTGCCGGTCGAACCCGAGGTATAGAGGATGAACAGCGGATGCTCGGCGGAGACCCACACCGGCTCGCAGGTCTCGGCCTGGGTCTGCACGAGTTCATGCCACCACAGGTCGCGCGACGACCAGTTCACTTCGCCGCCGGAGCGGCGATACACCACCACGCGCTCGACGCAGGAGGTGTCGCCCATCGCCAGCGCCTCGTCGACCGCGCGCTTCAGCGGCACGGCCTTGCCGCCGCGCAGCGATTCGTCGGCGGTGACGATCACTTTGGCGCGGGCGTCCTCGATGCGCTCGAACAGGCTCTTGGCGGAAAAGCCGCCGAACACCACCGAATGGATGGCGCCGATGCGCGCGCAGGCCTGCATCGCCACCACCGCCTCGATGCTCATCGGCATGTAGACGATGACGCGGTCGCCCTGCTCCACGCCAAGCGACTTCAGGCCGTTGGCGAACTGGCACACGCGGGCGTGCAGGTCCTTGTAGGTGACTTTCGTCACGCCGCCGTCGTCGGCCTCGAAGATCAGCGCGGTCTTGTCGCCGCGCGTGGCCAGATGGCGGTCGAGGCAATTGTAGGACACGTTGAGCTGGCCGTCGTCGAACCACGTGTAGAACGGCGCGTTCGATTCGTCGAGCGTGCGGATGAATGGCTTCTTCCAGCCGATGTGCTGGCGTGCCAGGTCGGCCCAGAAGCCTTCGTAGTCGGTCTCGGCCTGGCGGCACAGCGCCTGATACGCGTCCATGCCGGACACGTTGGCCTGCCTGACGAAGGCGTCCGCAGGCGGGAATACACGGGTTTCGGTCAGAATCGACTCGATGGCTGCCATACAGTCTCTCCGCTGATAGAGTGTTGCGATAACCCGTCATTCTAATGCAAGCCATGAGCCATCCCGCACTTGAGCGCGTTGCCCGCTGTTCCCGCTACGGCCGCCGCCTGCTGGCGGCGCAGCCGCAGCTCGCCGAAACCCTGGCGGCCGCGCTCGACCAGCCCGTCGGCCGCGCGGCGATGCAGGCTTTTCTCGCCGAACCGCCGTGCACCGACGAAGCCGCGCTGCACCGGCGGCTCAGGCAGCTGCGCCAGCGCGTATGGCTGGTCGCCACCGCGCGCGATCTCGCGGGCACGGCCGATCTGGCCGAGGTGATGGCCACCTGGAGCATGCTGGCCGAGGTCTGCATTGCCGCCGCGCTCGACTTCCACCACGCGCTGCTTGCCGCGCGCCACGGCGAGCCGCGCGACGAGGCGGGGCGGCCGCAGCGGATGGTCGTGGTCGGCATGGGCAAGCTCGGCGGCTTTGAGCTCAACGTGTCGTCCGACATCGACCTCATCTACCTCTACCCCGAGGAAGGCGACACCGCGGCCGACGATCCGGCTGCATCGGTCAGAACGATCAGCAACCACGAGTTCTTCATCCGTCTCGGGCGCAAGCTCGCCGCCGCGCTGGGGGAGAACACCGCCGACGGCTACGTGTTCCGCGTCGACCTGCGGCTGCGCCCATGGGGCGAATCCGGCCCGTTCGCGATGGGCTACGCGATGCTGGAGGACTATCTGGTCGCGCAGGGACGGCCGTGGGAGCGCTACGCCTGGATCAAGGCGCGCCCGCTCACCGGCGGACGCCACGACGAACTGATGCAGATCGTGCGGCCCTTCGTGTTCCGCAAATACCTCGACTTCGGCGCCTTCGCCGCGATCCGCGATCTGCACGTGCAGATCCGCCGCGAGGTCGCGCGCCGCGAGATGGCGCACAACGTCAAGCTGGGGCCGGGCGGCATCCGCGAGATCGAATTCACCGCGCAGGTGTTCCAGCTGATCCGCGGCGGCCAGATCGCCGCGTTGCAGCAGCAACCGACGCTGGTGGTGCTGGACGCCCTGGTGAAGACCGGCCTGATGACGGCCGACGCCCAGCAGGAACTCGCCGCCGCCTACGATTTCCTGCGCCGGCTGGAACACCGCATCCAGTATCTGGACGATGCGCAGACCCAGCTGCTGCCGGACGACGCCGAATCGCAGGCGATGCTCGCCGAGGCGACGGGTTTCCCCGACTACGCCGCGCTGCTCGCTGTGCTCGACCGCCATCGGAACAAGGTCACGCGCCATTTCGAACAGGTGTTCGCCGCGCCGCAGACCGACCAGAACAGCCACCCGCTCACCGCCGTGTGCTGCGGCACGGCCGATGCCGGCACCGCCCGCGCGCTGCTGGAAAACGCCGGCTACGACGACCCGCCGCGCGTGCTGGCGGCGCTCGACGCGCTGCGCCAGAGCGCCGCGCGGCTGCCCGAATCGACGCAACTGCGGCTCAATTCGCTGCTGCCCCCCGCGCTCGAGGTCATCGGCAGCCAGCCCGGCCCGGCGGTCACGCTGGAACGCTTCGCCGCGCTGGTGCAGGCCATCGCGCGCCGGTCCACCTATCTCGCGCTGCTCGCCGAGTACCCGGCGGCACTGCGGCAACTGGTGCGCCTGCTGGCGGCGAGCCCGTGGGCGGCGCGGATGATCACGCGGCAGCCGCAACTGCTGGACGAACTGATCGCGCCGCAGCACCTGATGAGCGTGCCCGACTGGGCGCAGCTCGCGACTCAATTGCGCGAGGAACTCGACGCCCATCCCGGCGATACCGAGGCCCAGATGGACGCGCTGCGCCGCTTCAAGCAGGTGCAGACGCTGCGCCTGCTGGCGCAGGACGTGGCGGGCCGGCTGACGCTGGAGGCGCTGTCGGATCACCTGTCCTATCTGGCCGACACCCTGCTGAACGAGACCCTGGTGCGCTGCTGGGCCGGGCTGAAAACCCGCCACCGCGACGAACCGCGCTTCGCCGTCATCGGCTACGGCAAGCTCGGCGGCAAGGAACTCGGCTACGCCTCCGACCTCGACCTGGTGTTCCTCTACGACGACGCCGACGAGCGCGCGCAGGAAATCTACGCACGCCTCGCCCAGCGCATCAACACCTGGCTCGGCACCCTGACCCCGGCCGGCATTCTCTACGAGACCGACCTGCGCCTGCGCCCCGACGGCGCGTCCGGCCTGCTGGTGAGCTCGGCCGAGGCTTTCCGCGACTACCAGCTGCATCACGCCTGGGTATGGGAGCACCAGGCGCTGACGCGTGCGCGTTTCGTGTGCGGCGACACGGCGATCGGCGCAGTTTTCGAAGCGCTGCGCCGCGAGGTGCTGGGCACCCCGCGCGACCCGGCAAAACTGCGCGAAGACGTGCTGTCCATGCGCGAGAAGATGCACGCCGGCCACGTCAACGACACCGGCCTGTTCGACCTGAAGCACGACCGCGGCGGCATCGTCGACGTCGAATTCTGCGTGCAGTACCTGGTGCTGCGGGATTGTCATGCACACCCCGAACTGGCCGACAACGTCGGCAACATCGCGCTGCTGATCCGTGCCGGCGCGGCCGGCCTGATTCCCGCCGAACTCGCCCGGACAGCCGCGGACGCCTACCGCGAACTGCGCCGCCAGCAGCACGCGATCAAGCTCAGCGGCGCGGAATGCGCCCGCGTCCCGCCGTCCGACCTTGAAGGTGCGCGAGAGGCCGTCAGGACGCTGTGGATGCATGTCATGGGCGCCGCGGTCTGAAATTCCTGCCATGATTAGCGTTTTGCCGGAGAGTGCACCTTGAGCCCAGACCCCCTCGCAGCCGCGGAAGCCCTGCGCCAGTTTCGCGTGATTTTCGGCGCCGTACGCCAGCATTTCCAGGCGGTGGAAAAAGCCTGCGGCGTCAGCGGCGCGCAGATCTGGGCCATGGCCGCGCTGCACCAGACGCCGGGCATGAAGGTCTCCGAACTGGCGCAGGCCTTGTCGATCCATGCCTCGACCGCCAGCAACCTGCTCGACAAGATCGAAAAAGCCGGACTGATCCGGCGCGAGCGCAACAGCACGGACCAGCGCGTGGTACGCCTGTATCTCACCGATGCCGGGGAAAAGGCACTGGGGAAAGCGCCACAGCCGCTGACCGGCATCCTGACGCACGCACTGGGCCAGTTGACGGACGACGCCTTGTCCCGCCTCAATCAGGATCTGGCGACGCTGATCGCGCACATGGGCGAGGTCAACAGCCAGGACGCGCAAAAACCGCTGTCGGAACTCTGACCCCGACGACTACGGGCCGGCGTACAGCCAGCCGCGCCGCACCAGCGCCTTCTCGATCTCCACGCCGGCAAACACCACCGACGACAGCGCCAGGCACGCGGCCAGTTCGCCCAGGCTCAGGGGCGCGGTCTTGAAGACGGGGTTGAGCCAGGGCACATAGAGCACGGCCATCTGCAAAGCGAAGGTAAACAGCAGCGCCGCGATCAGCGCCCGGTTGGACCACACGCCCTGGCTGAACAGCGATTCGCGCTCCGAGCGGATCGCCAGCACGTGGCCCAGCTGCGACAGCGTCAGCACGGTGAACACCATGCTCTGCCAGTGCGCGGAGCCGACGTGGATCGCCCACGCCTGCGTCAGCAGGGAGACGCCCCCCATCAGCAGACCCACCCACAGGATGTGCTGCCACATGCCGTGCGCGAAGAGGCTTTCCTTCGGCGGCCGCGGCGGGCGCCGCATGACGTTGCGCTCGGCGCGCTCATTGGCGAGCGCCAGCCCCGGCAGGCCGTCGGTGACGAGGTTGATCCACAGGATGTGGATCGGCAGCAGCGGAATCGGCAGGCCGAGGAAAGGCGCGAGGAAGAGGGTCCAGATCTCGCCCGAGTTGCTCGTCATGGTGTATTTGACGAACTTGCGGATGTTGTCGAAGATGCGGCGCCCCTCGCGCACCGCATGGACGATGGTGGCGAAGTTGTCGTCCAGGAGCGTCATGTGGGCCGCCTCGCGCGCCACGTCGGTGCCGCCCTTGCCCATGGCGACGCCGATGTCGGCCATCTTCAGCGCCGGCGCGTCGTTCACGCCGTCGCCGGTCATGGCGACGAATTCGCCCTTGTCCTGCAGTGCCCGCACGATCCTGATCTTCTGCTCCGGATTGATGCGCGCGTACACCCGAACCGATTCCACCTCGCGCTCGAAGTCTTCCAGCGACAGCCGCGCCAGCTCGCCACCGGTCAACACCTTGCCGCCGTCTTCGATGATGCCCAGCCGGCTGGCGATGGCCCGCGCGGTCGCGGGATGGTCGCCGGTGATCATGACCGGGACGATGCCGGCGGCCTTGCAGGCGGCCACCGACTCGGCCGCCTCGGGGCGCGGCGGGTCGATCAGGCCGGCGAGCCCGATGAAGGTGAGCCCGCTTTCCAGCTCAGCGGCATCGAGCGCGTCCGGCACCTGCGGCAACCGCTTCAGCGCGAAGGCCAGCACGCGCAGGCCCTGCGCGGCCAGCTGCCCGGCCTCGTCCCGCAGCGCTCCCTGATCGACCGCGATCGTGTTGCCGCCAGCAAGCTGGTCGGCGCACAGGGACAGCACGCCCTCGGGCGCCCCTTTCACCAGCATCAGCACGCCGTCGCCGGCGCGATGCAGCGTGCTCATGCGCGCGCGCCCGGAATCGAAAGGGATTTCGGCCAGGCGCGGCAAGGTGCCGCGCAATGTCTCCCGGTCCAACCCAGTCGATCGCGCCGCTTCGAGCAAGGCAGTCTCGGTGGGGTCGCCGGCGAGCTTGCCGTCGGCATCGGCCACGGCGTCGTTGCACAGCACCATCGCCAGTCCCAGCTCGCGCCATGGCGAAGCTTCGGCACCGGACAGCGCGGGCCGGGTTTCGCCGGCGGCCCGCACGCAGTCGAGCCGCATGCGGTTCTGCGTGAGCGTGCCGGTCTTGTCGGAGCAGATGTAGGTGACCGAGCCGAGCGTCTCCACCGCGGACAGGCGGCGGATCAGCGCGTTCTGCTTCACCATGCGCGCCGCCCCCAGCGCGAGCGAGATGGTGACGACCGCCGGCAGCGCTTCGGGAATGGCGGCGACGGCCAGGCTGATGGCGGTGAGCAGCATCACCAGCGGCGGTTCGCCGCGCAGCCAGCCGGCGACGAAAATGATGGCGCAGATCGCCAGCACCCCCGCCGCCAGGGTCTGGCCGAAACGCGCCAGGCGTTTTTGCAACGGCGTCTTGCCGGCTTCGCCTGACAGCAGCGCGGCGATTTTCCCCAGCTCGGTCCGCATGCCGGTCGCCACCACCAGTCCGCGCGCGCGGCCGCAGGTCACGATGGTGCCCTTGTACGCCAGGTTGAGGCGGTCGCCGAGCGGCAGGTCGGCTTCCTGCATAACGGCGAGCTGCTTGTCGACCGGCTGCGATTCGCCGGTGAGCGCCGACTCGTCGACCTTGAGCGCGGCCAGCTCGGTCAGGCGCAGGTCGGCCGGCAGGATGTTGCCGGCTTCGAGCTCCACCAGATCGCCCGGCACCAGCGCCGTCGCGTCGACGAGGCCCGCGCGCCCGTCACGGATCACGCGGGCCTGCGGGCTGGCCATCTGCTTCAGCGCCGCCATCGCGCGTTCGGCGCGATATTCCTGGACAAAGCCGATGATGCCGTTGAGGAACACGATGACCACGATGGCAATGGCGTCCTGCGGCTCGCCGACGAACCCGGCGATCACGGCGGCGGCGACCAGCACCAGGATCATGAAGTCGGTGAACTGCGACGCCAGCATGGCGAGCGGATGGCGCCGACCGGCCTCGTGCAGGACGTTGGGGCCAAGCTGCTCAAGCCGCGCGGCGGCGGCCTCGCCGGTCAGCCCGGTGTCGAGATCGCTGTCTAGCCGCGCGGCGGCGGCCTGGCTGTCCAGGCGATGCCAGTGCCCGGAGGGGAAGTCGGATTCAGTGGCCATGCAGGTAGATGAACAGGGTGTTCAACAGATAGATGACCAGCAGCAGCAGGCTGATCCAGCTGACTGTCCGGAAGACGCGCGACGCGGGACGCAGCACCAGCCCGACCACCGCAAGCCCGCTCATCATCATGGCGGAGAACGCCGAGGTCGCGTGGGTGAGGGAAACATCGGCGAGCAGCGGGCCGGGCAGATAGGCGAGATCATCGATGGCGAGGATGGCGATGTTGAACAGGTTGCTGCCGAACAGGTTGCCGATCGCGAGATCGACCGCGCCCATGCGCAGGGCGGCCACCGTGACCATGACTTCAGGCGCGGACGTGATCGCAGCGACAAACAGCGTGCCCACGAAACTTTGTTGCCAGTCCATGGCCACGGCCAGGTCCTTGGCGACAAACGGCAGCCCGATGCCGGCCGCCACCACCGCAACCGCGGCGATGGCGTAGCCTCGCACCGCCTGCCCCAGGCTGATGTCGGGATACAGCCCGACACGATCTTCCACATACTCGCTGACTTGCGCCTGCTCGTAACGATAGAGCGAACGCATCGCCAGCAGGTACAGCAGCAGGATGACCGGCGTGTAGAGGCCGACGTGGCCAATGGAAGGGGCCGTCCCCGCGCGATACAGCAGCAAATTGAACCCGGCGAAGCCGATCAGCGCGATGCCGTAGCCGGCGGACAGCACATGGCCTTGCCGTGCGCGCGTATAGACGGATTCCTTGCGATACATGAAATCCAGCAGCACGATGATGAGCAGGTTGAACACGCAGCTCCCCATGATGTCGCCCACCGCGATATCCGGCACCCTGGCGACTGTCACCGAGGACAGGCCCGCAACCAGTTCAGGCAGCGAGGTGACGGTGGCCAGCAGGATCAGCCCCACCCAGCCGCGGCTCATCCCGCTCTTCTCGGCGATGATGTCGCCATAGCGCGAGAGCCTGGCGCCCGCGACGCCGATCACGGCAAGGCAGGCAGCAAGTGAAAGCCAGATGACGGCAAGGTCATGCATGGTGCTGGAAGCTCGACTCCCGCAGGGGGCATACGGAAAATCCGACCGCGACGGGTTCCCTGCTGATGACCTAGCCTACCCCAGATTGCTGACGAACGCAGTCACGAGACGGAAGCAGCCCGGGCTGCTCGCGGGCGAATCGCAGAATCATCGCGCAGCGCTGGTCGCGCTGTGCGGCAGCAGATGCAACGGCGGCGCGGTGCCATCCTTGTTCTGTCCGGCGTACACGGTGAGATGCGGGAAGGGAATCTCGATGCCGGCGGCGTCGAATGCCTTCTTCAGGCGGTACAGGAATTCGCGCCGCACCCCCCACTGCTCCAGCGGCATCACCTTGAAGCGGCAGCGGATCACCACGGCCGAATCCGCCCACTGGTCGACGCCGGCGATTTCCAGGTCGTCGACAATCTTGGCGGCCAGCTCCGGATCGGCACGCAGATCGGTCGCCACCTTGCGCATCATGTCGTAGACCTCGTCGACATCCTCGCGGTAGGCGACGCTGACGTCGATCACCGCGTAGGCGAAGCCGCGGCTGCGGTTGGTGACGCTCGTGATCGTGCCGTTGGGAACGTAATGCACGCTGCCCTCGTAATCGCGCAGACGGATGTAGCGCAGCGTCATCTCCTCGACCAGCCCCCCCTTGCCGGCCACTTCCACCACGTCGCCCTGGCGCACCTGATTTTCCAGCAGCAGAAACAGTCCGGTGAAGTAGTCCTTGACCAGGCTTTGCGCGCCGAAGCCGACGGCAATGCCGAGCACGCCGGCGGCGGCCAGGATGGGCGCGATCGAAATGCCGACTTCGCTCAGGACCAGCATGGCCGTGACCAGCGTGACGATCACCGCAATGATGTAGCGGAACACCTGCTCCAGCGTGTTGAGCCGCTTGAGTCGTTCGAGGTCGTCGAGCCCGTTCTGCATGTGCGCCCGCAGCCGGCCCACTGCCTTGCGCGACACGCACAGCGCCAGCCACGACAGCCCCAGAATGAGGAGCACATGCAGGGCGGTCACGGTCACGGCGCGCCATTCGCCGAGATAGGTTTCTGCGATCTTCAGATAATCCGCGGGCATGGAGTCAGTCCTTTCGTATTGCGCGCGCCAGCGGGCGGAATTGCAGGTGATGGAACAGTTGCAGGTAGCGGCTGACTTCCCCGCGCTCCAGATTGCTGACGAATTTCCAGAAGCCGTAGATGCGCGACAGCGTCATCATGCGCTCGGCATACAATTGCCAGGTGTAGCGGGCGGCCACGCGCGCCAGCGCGCCCTCCGACAGGCGCTGCCAGAGCGCCGGATCGGCCGCGCACTGCCGCAGGAAATCGGCGATCGCCCCCGCTGCGGCGGCGCCGTCGTTGGGATCGATGTGGAACCCCGACACCCCGTGCTGGATGATTTCGAGCGGCCCGCCATAACGGGTGGCGAACACCGGCAGGCCCGAGGCCATCGCCTCGATCAGGGTGAGACCGAAGGCCTCGAACAGCGCGGGCTGGACGAACACGCCGCGGCGGTCGGCGACATGGCGATACAGCTCACCGGCCAGGTTCTTGTCGAGGCGGGCGCCCAGCCAGCGCATCCGCCCGTCCAGCCGGTACTGGTCCATCAGCGCGTGCATGCGCGCGATCTCGGCCTTTTCCTCCTCGTCCCCGGAGGCCGCCGCATCGACGTAGCCGCCGACCACCACCAGGTTGGCGGCTTCGGCCAGGCGCTCGCAGGCGCCGAACCATTCGGCCAGCCCGGTCAGATTCTTGATGCGGTCGAGCCGCGCCATGCTGAAGAGCAAGGGCTTGCCGGGGTCGTCGAACCGGCCGCGATACGGCACCCCGGGGTCGGGCGCATAGAGCAGGCGCTCGATCTCGGGCATCAGCGAATGCAGGCGCCGATCCGTGTCGCTGTAGGGAAAATAGATGTCGGCGTCGGCGCCCGGTGACACGATATTGAATTTGGGGTCGAACAGGTCGATGCCGTTGACCACGCGGTACAGCCCAGGCAGGGTGTACGCGCGGTAACTTTCGTACTGGCCGATGCTGTGCGCGGTGCCGGCGATTTCCTGATAGGTGCTGGTGATGATGAAGTCGGCGTGGTTCATGCCGATCAGGTCCGCCGTGTACTGGCAGGCGAAGTGGTAGGTCGCATCGTTGGCTTCCCAGTACAGCGCCGAGTGCAGGTATTTGGTCTGTTCCAGCGCATGGGCGATGTTGCACTGGGTCACGCCGAGGCGCTCCGACAGCAGGCTGGCCACCAGGTTGCCGTCTGAATAGTTGCCGATGATGAGATCGGGGCGCCCGCCCAGCTGGGCAAGCGCCTCGCGCTCGACATGGACCGCGAAGGCTTCCAGATACGGCCAGATTTCGAAGCGCGAAATCCATTGCCGCACGATTTCGCCGTTGGAATGATGAAACGGCACGCGCACGATCCAGGCATGGTCCGCGCCCTGGATCTTTTCCAGCGACACATTGCAGGTGGTGCCGTCGGAATCAGGGATCAGCCGGGTGACGACGACGATCCGCGGATCGACCCGCACGCCCTGGACCGTCATGCGGTCGCGCATCTCGCGCTCCAGCGCGCGCACCTGGTCGAGGATGTAGACCACCTGGCCGCCGGTGTCGGGCCGGCCCAGCACGTTGTCCTGGCCGAAGTAGCCATGCGGCGACACGATCAGCAGGCGCGAGATCATCGGAATGCGGGCCAGGAAGGCTTCCAGCACGCTGGGGGACGGCGCTTCCAGAATGTCGACCAGCATGCCCATGGTCTCGCTCACGCGCCCCGCCGTGTCGCCCCAGCCGGGCTCGAACCCCAGCCTGCCGAGCACGGCGGCAAACGCCGCCCACGGCGTCTCGGGCGCGAGCGCATCGAGCTGCCGCAGCGCCTCGCGCAGGGACTCGCGCAAGGTCGCCACCTCGCCGATGTGGGGCGCGAGCATCAACTGCTGACCGTCGATCGTGTGCATGCGCAGGAAGTTCAGCATCCGCGCGTGGCCCACCTCGGGCCGGGTGAACATGGCGCTCGCCAGATGCCGGTTCAGGTGCAGCACGCCCTGTCCGATCGAGCGCGTCTCCCGCAGCCGCGGCACATGGCGGCCAAAGGGTTCGAAGTCGATCTCAAGCACGCTGCCGCCGTCGTCCGGCGGCTTCACGAAGACCTCCTTGAATGCGAGGAACTCGCTCACCGACACGCTCTCCGGAAGCAGCTGCTCCTGGTGCATGCGCAGGTAGCGCCAGCGCCCCGCCCCTTCGCGCAATGCGAAATAGGCCCAGGGATGCTGGAACACGCCTTCCTGGAAATGACGCACCGCCTGCTGCAGGGGCGTGCCGTCGATCGGGCTGGCGGTTTCGGACGCCAGGGCCTCGAGCACATGGCACAAGTCGCTTTGCAGCAACAGCACCCGGCTCTCGGCAAAGCAGCGGCGCAGGAAGGCGTCCACCGGATCGCGATGATCCGTCGTCCAGGTTCTCAGTGCATCGATCATGCGGCCTCCTGCTGCAGGTTTGGAATCGGATTACCCATAAAGCCGTAATGCGCCATGCCCTCGAGAATCCCTGAGGCGCTGCGCGCTTCGGCGAAATACACCTGTTCGAGGCCGCGCAAGGTTTCCAGTTCGCTACTGTGGTTGGACACCACGACGGCCTGCGTGTCGCCGACCAGCATTTCCAGATCGTTGCCGGAGTCGCCCGCCACCAGGAAAGCGCGCAGCGGCAATCCCCATTTATAGGCCAGGTAGCGGACGGCCCGGCCCTTGGATGCACGGACCGGCAGCACGTCGAGGAAGGCATCGTGCGAATGGATCAGATTGGCGTGCAGCCCGGCCCGACGCAAAAGGACCTTGAGTTCGTGCAGGTCTGGCGTGATGTCCGGGTCGTAGATGAAGCTCAGCTTGAATTCGCTTTGCTGATCGTCGGATTGCAGCGTCAGTCCGGGCAGCCCCATGAACAGGGAAGCCAGCGCATCGCGGCGCCACAGGTGCTGAATGTGGCGCCGCCAGCCGATATCGGGAAGGATCTCGGGACCGTAATGGATTTCGCTGCCGACAGCGGTGATCAGCACATCGGGGAGCGGCACGCGCGCCTGCTGCAATGCGTCGAGCGTACTCCGCAGGTGACGCCCGGTCGCCACGCCGAAGCCGAATCCGCGCGACGGCTCACGCAGCACGCGGATCAAGGCGTCGAGTCCGGCACGGTCGCCCAGCAGGGTGTTGTCGATGTCGCTTACCAGCATGCGCCGTACATAGGGCATGAGGCTGGACGCCGGACGCTGCACGACGCGTTCGCGCCGGACCTGCTTGCGGCTGCGGTGGACCACCCGGCCGACCGCCTTCAGGTATTTTTCGACATGGGCATCCCAGGTGTAGTGACGCGCCACGCCGCTGACGCCACGCCGCGCGTAGCGCTGCCAGGCGCGGGCATCCGACACCACGGCGAGCAGGCCGCGCGCGATGCCGGCGGGATCCAGCGGATCGACCAGAACGCCGTTATCGCAATGCGCAAGAATGTCGGGGGGGCCGCCGTCGTGGGTCGCGACCACCGGCAGTCCGCTCGCCGCCGCCTCGATCAGGGTGAGGCCGAACGGCTCGGTCAGCGCCGGGTTGACGAACACGCCGCGGCGTTGCGCCGCCAGGCGGTAGAGCGCGGGAATGTCGGCTGGCTCATGCTGCTTGGGCAGCGCCACGCTGCCCCAGAGATCATAGCGGTCGACGTCGAGCAGCAGCTCCTTCAATACATCGGCCTGCGCCTCGTCCATGCCGCGGATGTCGTCGCGATTGCCGGCGACGATGGCGAGGTTGGCGCGCGCGCGCAATTCGGGCGACTCGCCGAAGGCCGCCACCAGCCGGCTCAGGTTCTTGCGCATTTCGGGCCGGCAGATGGCGAGGATGAGCGGTTTTTTCGGCTGCGTGAAAAAGCGGTCGACCAGCGCCGGCACATGCGCCGGGATCGGCGCGCGGCCGGGCGGCGCGAAGCGCGACGTGTCGGTCCCGGGCGGAATCACAGCCATGCGTGCCGGCTGATGGTTGTCGTACAGGCCATACTGCTCGTGGCTTTCCTGCGCGGTGCTGGTGATGACCAGCGCGGCCTGCTCGAGCACCGCCTCCTCGGCGGCGATGCGGCGGCCGAAGTTGAACTGGCGATCGATCGCCAGTGCCTTGCGGCCATGGTCGAGCAGGCGCTGGCGCTTGCAGCGCCCGAGCGAATGGCCGGTGTGCACCAGCGGGATGCCGAGCAGCTGCGACAGCTGCACGCCGACGTAGCCGGCGTCGGCGTAATGGCTGTGGATGACGTCGGGCAGGCGCGGCTGCTGGCGCAGATAGCTGATGGTGCGGTCGACCAGCTGATCGAGGTGATTCCACAGGATTTCCTTGCGCAGATAGCGGCGCGGGCCGCACGGCAGCCGCACCAGGCGCGCGCGCGCGCCCAGCGCCTCGCTCGGCGCGGCATAGTCAGGCGACACCGCGGGATCATCGACCAGGCGCGTCACCACGTCGATCTGCTCCACCCGCGGGTGGCGTCCCAGCGCCCGTGCCAGCTCGATCACGTACAGGGTCTGGCCGCCGGTGTCGGCGTCGCGTCCCAGTTCCAGTTCGTGCCCGCGCATCAGCCCGTGCACGCTCAGCATCAGCACATAGAGGTCACGCACGTCCTCCCTCCGTTTCGAGTTTCCAGTCGTGAATGAACGGGCGGTAGAAATCCTGTGTGGCCGGCACCGCGCCGCGGATCCCGCACAACGCGCGGGCAAAGGCATCAGCACGCGCCAGCGTGTCGGCCAGCGGCCAGCCGCGCAGCATGCCGAACATGAAGACCGCGGCAAAGCCGTCGCCCGCGCCGACGGTGTCGACGACCCCGGACAGCGGCACGCCGGCCACCGACTCGATGCGCCCGGCGGCATCAAGCGTCCAGGCGCCCGCCCCGCCGCGGGTCACCACCACCCGCTTCAAGGCGAAGCTCGACACCAGCGCCGCGGCCCGGGCTTGCGGGGTGGCGCCGTCGAGCGAGAAGAGATTGCAGATTCGATCAAGCTCGTCCTCGTTGAGCTTGACCACGCTGGCCTGCCGCAGCGACCAGCGCAGCGTGTCCGCGTCCACCCAGGGGTCGCGCAGGTTGACATCCAGAAAGGCACAGGCATCGACCGTGCCCAGCAATTCGCGCAGCGCGCGGCGGGAGTCGCCACGCTGCGAAAGGGTGCCGAAGTAGACCATTTTCGGATGCAGGGACAAGCCCACCATGCGCGCGAGGCTGGCATGGATGTGGTCATAGGCCTGTTCAGGGAGGATGTCGAACGTGTGGCCGCGGGCGGTTTCGGTCACCTTGACCCGCCCGGTCGGACGCGCCGGATCGCGCTGCACGCCGCGCAGATCGAGTCCGCGTTTTCCCATCGCCCGCAACAACTGGTCGCCCAGCGCGTCCTTGCCTGCCCGCGTCACCAGCACCGGATGCGCACCCAGCGCGGCGAGGTGGCACGCCACGTTGAACGGCGCGCCGCCCAGCACGTTGCGGTCGCGAAACTGGTCGACCAGGGTTTCGCCGAAGGCGATCACGGTCTGGTCTGCCGATTGGAAGGCATCGTCGGACGAACGCATGGCAGTCGCTTCACTCGGCGTATTCATGACTCATTCAAAATTAAATATATTGCACAATATTTTTTGTTGGCACGCCGGCCAACCGAAGATTCCCCGCCCAGTCATGCAAGCCAGCCCGGACGAAGTGCGGCGGGGCCGTCCTTGCCTGTACGGGAGCCGCACGCCAAATGCAACCGTCCCCCTTCAATGAGGGCCGCCACCCGGCAGTGAGCGCGCGGCCTTGAACGCGCTGAAGGGAAAGCCTGGTTCACGACGCGCCAGCATGCCGGGGCGCAGGATGATGTGCTTGCCGCCTGACAATCCCAACTCCCTCGGGATGACAGGCGGGCGCACTTTTATGTTTGCACAAAACATTTGCCATGCGCAAGCTGGAGGGTTCAGCATGGCCACGCGATACGTTAGGATAGGTTCGGCTCCGGCCCCTTGTCGCAGGCTCCAATCACAACAAGCGATGCGCCTGCCCCGCCCTTCGAATCCGACCAGGCCCCCTGCATGGAACTCCACCAATTCTTCCTGTATCTCGCCATCATCCTCATCGCCGCGCGGCTGTTTTCGGAAATCGCGGGGCGCCACGGCATTCCCTCGGTGATCGGCGAACTGCTGGCCGGCCTGCTGGTGGGGCCGTCGCTGCTGGGCTGGATCACGCCCGACGCGACGATGAAGCTGCTGGCCGAAATCGGCATCATCCTGCTGCTGTTCGAGGTCGGCATGGACACCGACCTGTTCCGCCTCGCCCGGTCCGGCATCAAGCCGGTCGTGGTGGCGGTGGTCGGCTTCGTGCTGCCCTTCGTGCTCGGCTACGCGGTATGCCGCTGGGGCTTCGGGCTCGGCAACCTGGTGGCGCTGTTCATCGGCGGCACGCTGACGGCCACCAGCATCGGCATCACGGTGCGGGTGCTGGACGACTTGGGGAAACGTCACGAGGACGAGGCGCAGATCGTCATCGGCGCAGCGGTGCTGGACGACATCCTCGGCGTGCTCGCGCTCGCCTTCCTGTACCAGTTCGCCGTGCAGGGAGAGGTCTCGCTCGCCGCCACCAGCAAGGTGGCGCTCTTCATCGTGCTGTTCATGCTGCTCTCGCCGCTGGTCGCCAGGCTGGCGGGCGGCATCATCGACCACTACGACCAGCGCGCCGCCACGCCCGGGCTGCTCATCACCATGGCGCTGGCGCTGGTCCTGCTGTTTTCCTGGCTGGCGCACGCGGTCGGCGCGCCGCTCATCATGGGCGGCTTCGCCGCCGGGATCGCGCTGTCGCAGCACTTCCGCTTCAACGTCATGCATCGGCTCGGCATGCCGGCGCTCGACCGCTGGTTCGCCCCCAGCCCGCAGCTGGCGCACAAGCTGGAAGAGCAGATGCGCCCGCTGATCCACACCTTCGCGCCGCTGTTCTTCGTCATGGTCGGCGTCTCGCTCAACCTGAACACCGTGGACTGGGGATCGGCGCGCGTCTGGCAGCTGGGCGGCGCGCTGATCGTGGTGGCCTTCCTCGGCAAGCTCGCCGCGGGTTTCTTCATCCGCGAGCGCCGCTTCCGCCAGGTCGCCATCGGCCTGGCGATGGTGCCGCGCGGCGAGGTCGGCCTGATCTTCGCGCAGCTGGGCCTGAACCAGGGCATCCTCGACGCCGAGACCTACGCCGCGCTGCTGATCGTCATCGCGCTCACCACGGTCGCCCCGCCTTTCCTGCTGAAGGCTTATTATTCCCGCCCCGCCCGCATCTGAGCTTGCCATGCCGCTGCTGAACATTCCCGTCGAATTCTTCCTGTTCGCCTTCACCCTGCTGGGGGTGGCGATCTTTCACAGGCGCAACCTCGAGGTCGCGGTAGGCGGCCTGCTCGTCATCACGCTCTACAAGGGGCTGGTGGCGCAGGACATGGACCTGATCGCCCACTTCCTGCACGAGGAAAGGCTGGTGCTGAACCTGCTGGGGCTGCTGCTGGGCTTCGCCATCCTGGCGCGGCATTTCGAGTTGTCCAGAGTGCCGGACTGGCTGCCGCGCTTCCTGCCGGACGACTGGAAGGGCGGCTTCGTGCTGCTGGTGCTGGTGGCGGTGATCTCGACCTTCCTCGACAACATCGCGGCCGCCATCATCGGCGGCGTGGTGGCCGGGCACGTCTACAGGCACAAGGTCAGCGTCGGCTACCTGGCGGGAATCGTCGCGGCCAGCAACGCGGGCGGCGCCGGCTCGGTGGTCGGCGACACCACCACGACCATGATGTGGATCGCCGGCGTGCCGGCGATCCACGTGGCCGATGCCTTCATCGCATCCACCGTGGCGGTGATCTTCTCCGGCATCGTCGCGGCCAGGGCGCAGCAGCGCCACCACCCCGTCATGAAGAATCCGCCCGCGCACCTGCGGCTGGACTGGGGCCAGCTGGCGATCGTCGGGCTCATCATCGGCGGCGCGATCGCCGCCAACATCGGGCTGGATTTTCCCGCCGCCGGCGTGTGGGCGGCGATCGTCCTCGGCGGCTTCATCCGCCCGACGCCGTGGGGTGAAGTCAGCAAGTCGGTGAAGGGTGCGCTGTTCCTGATTGCATTGGTGCTGTCCGCCAGCCTGATGCCGGTGAAGGCGCTGCCGCTGCCTTCGGCGCACACGACCTTCGGCCTCGGCTTCGTCTCCGCCGTGTTCGACAACATCCCGCTCACCGCGCTGGCCCTGTACCAGGGCGGCTACGACTGGGGGATGCTGGCCTTCGCGGTCGGTTTCGGCGGCTCCATGATCTGGTTCGGCTCCAGCGCCGGAGTAGCCATGTCGAACCTGTATCCGCAGGCGAAGGACACGCTCGCCTGGCTGCGCGAGGGCTGGCACGTGCCGGTGGCCTACGTGCTGGGATTCGCAACGCTGTACCTCCTGCTGGGCTGGCATCCGGACGCAATGCCCGTCAAGTAGGCGTTCGGAACTTGCTGGGCTAGAATCGATCCATTACAGTACACCTTGAGTCTTACCCGGAGGTTTCATGAACCAGAACGTCACTACCCTCGGCCGCAGCACGTCTGCGGTCTCGTCGACCAACAAGGTCGTCCGCAACACCTACATGCTGCTGTCGATGACGCTGGCGTTTGCCGCGGCGACCGCCGGCGCGGCGATGGCGCTGGGCCTGCCGCACCCCGGCATCATCCTCACGCTGGTCGGCTACTACGGCCTGCTGTTCCTCACCACCAAGTTCCGCAACAGCGGGCTCGGCATCGCCTTCGTGTTCGGCCTCACCGGCTTCATGGGCTACACGCTCGGCCCCATCCTCAGCGCCTATCTGGCGATGCCCAACGGCGCGCAGGTCGTGATGATGGCGATGGGCGGCACCGCCGCGATCTTCCTCGGCCTGTCGGCCTATGTGATGACCACCCGCAAGGACTTCAGCTTCATGGGCGGCTTCCTCATGGTCGGCATCCTGGTCGCCTTCCTCGCGGGCCTGGGCGCGATCTTCTTCCACCTGCCCGGCCTGTCGCTGGCCGTGTCGGCGATGTTCGTGCTGCTGATGTCCGGCCTCATCCTGTACGAGACCAGCAACATCATCCACGGCGGCGAGACCAACTACATCATGGCGACGGTCACGCTGTTCGTGGCCATCTTCAACCTGTTCACCAGCCTGCTGCAGCTGCTGGGCTTTGCCAGCAACGACTAAGCGCGTGACTGGCAATGCAAAAACGGCACCCGACGCGGTGCCGTTTTTTATCGACACCCACTGCCACCTCGACGCGGCCGAATTCGACGCCGACCGCGATGCCGAGTACGCGCGCGCCGTCGCCGGCGGCGTCGGCGTGCAGATCGTCCCCGCCGTCAGCCGCGACAACTTCGCCGCGGTCGCCGCCACCTGCGCCCGCTACCCCGGCTGCCTGCCGGCGTGGGGCCTGCACCCGATGTACATCCATGCGCACCGCCCGGAGCACCTCGCCGACCTGCGCGCGCAGATCGGGGCGCAGCGCCCGGTGGCGGTAGGCGAGATCGGGCTCGATCTGTTCGTGCGCGATCTCGACTACGCCACCCAGGAATATTTCTACGTCGAACAGCTGAAGATCGCGCAGGAATTCGACCTGCCGGTGCTGCTGCACGGCCGCCGTGCCAACGACCCATTGCTCAAGCACCTGCGGAAGGTCCGCGTGCGCGGCGGCATCGCCCATGCCTTCAACGGCAGCCCGCAGCAGGCGGACGAATTCATCAAGCTGGGCTTCAAGCTGGGCTTCGGGGGCGCGTTCACCTGGCCGCGCGCCAACAACCTGCGGCGGCTGGCGGTCGACCTGCCGCTGGAAGCCCTCGTGCTGGAAACCGACAGTCCCGACATTCCGCCGGTGTGGATCGGACGCGGCCGCAACGCGCCGGGCGAATTGCCTCGCATCGCGCGGGTACTGGCCGAGTTGCGCGGTCTCGACCCCGACGCGGTGGCCCGGGCCACCACGCGGAATGCACGCGCGGTGTTCGGCCTGGCGGACGATGCGGTTGCAGCAGCCGGAAACGGGGGACCTCCCGACCCGGTTTAGGCCACGCGGGCAGCCAGCCTGATTTCGCTCGAGAGCGTGGTCAGCACGATCTGGTTCTTGCCGTCCTTCTTGGCCGCATACATGTTCAGGTCCGCCGCGTGGACGATCTGTTCGGCCCCTATCCGGGCGGCATCCGCGCCGCTCACCACCACGATGCCGACGGAGGCGGTCACGTCGACCGGATTGCCGTCGATATACCCGATGGAGGCGATGGATTGCCGAATCCGCTCCGCGACCCTGCGGGCCCGTTCTCCGGAATCATGCACCCGCAGCAGCACGACAAACTCATCCCCGCCAAACCGGGCCAGCACGTCCTCGCCTCTCAGCACGGCGTGCGCGCGGTTTGCCGTTTCCCTGAGCAGCATGTCGCCCTGCGCATGCCCGAGCGTATCATTGACCTGCTTGAATCCATCCAGATCGAAGTACAGCACGGCAAGGGCCGAGCCCATTCGCCGGGCGTAGGAACCGGCCTTCTCGAACTCGTCGAACAACGCCGACCGGTTCGGCAATCCGGTCAGGGCGTCCTTCAACGCCATTTTCTCCATGTGGTCGGCATACTGGGCGAGCCTGGCCCGGCCGTCGTGAAAACCCCGGATCAGGCTCGCCACATAGGCCGGGATCGCCGTGTTGAGCAATACCAGGCTGATGATCCAGATGGGGCGCGGGCTCCAGTAATCCGACACCACGCCCAGGACGATCAGCCCTGTGGCCGCGAGGGTGGCGGACAGGGCCATCCATTTCACGCCGAACCGGATTCCGTTGCCCAGCGAAATCCAGAGATTCAGAAAGACAATGATTGCCCCCAGCTTCCGGGTAAGCAGCATCCCGATGAAACAGCCCAGCTGATCCATGACAATCGCCAGGGCCCGCCGCCGGGGATGGATGCCCGGGTAGCGTTTCACATGGGCCCAATGCGCCAGCGCGAAGGCGTAGAACACGCACAAGCACGCCAGACCGGTATTGGCCTCGGTGCTGCGCGCCTGCACATACCAGAACAGATACCAGACGATCAGGATGGGCAGCGCGACGAACACCCGGATGTGGCATTGCGCCAATTCGAGATCGACGGATTGCGAAGAATCGTCGACCTTATTCATGCCGGCGGCCCCTGATATGCCTGGAGCCCGTTGTCGCCCATACAATCGGTCGTTCGCCTGGAAGAAACATCATCTGAAACGCGTCACGCGCATATGCCGTTCTTATCGAGACAACGGTATCGGTCCGTGAGACGCAAACTTTAAGTGGCGGACCGCCCGGCGCTGGCCAGCGTGCTGCCTGCCGGTCTCCACAGTCTGACGCCACAGATCCGTTGGAAATCTTCAGCCGGCGTAGCCGAACTCGCCGACCCACCGGCCCCGCCGGTAGTCGATCGCCAGCCAGTTGGGCACGTAGGGGCGCGGGTTCTCGAGCGGAAAACCTTCGGAAGGCGGGGTCGCCCCGCCTTCCGCCACGCCGCAGCGGCGGGTCATGATGGGCTTGAAGCGCACCGCGAGGCGATCGTTGACCGGGGTGGACTGCTCCGCCGCCTCGCCGAAGTACACCCGCTTGCGCAGCAGGCAGGAAAACAGCAGCTCCATCTCGGCCACCAGCGGTTTTTCACGCAAGGCAAGCGCCTTCCGCGCTGCAGCGGTGAGTCGAACCTCCAGCGATTTGTCGTGCAGGGTAACGTTCATGGCAGGGCTCCCGATGACATTGTCCTACCGATCACTAACGGCCATGTCGGAGCGCCGCTGTAGGGCCGCACGACAGCGGCGCCCGCTGAAGCCGATCCGGCCTCAGAAGTCGCGTTCGACCTTGAAGCCGTTGATGACGATGTCACCCGCCACCATGCGTGCGCCATGATTCACCGCATCGAGGATGTCGCCATCCGACCAGCCTGCATCGCGCGCGGCCTGCAGGTCGGCGGACGTCGCGCCGCTGGAATCACGCGTCATCTTCAGCACCAGCCCGAGCAGGATTTTTTCCGCGCCGCTCAGCGGGCTGTCGTTGAAATCGGCGCGCGTGGCCGCGACCTGCTCGGGTGTCCAGCCGGCCGCGTTGATCAGCATGCCGGCGTTCATGTCGATGCAGTAATCGCAATGGCCGGCCTGCGACACCAGCATGCGGATGCACGCCGTCAGCGGCATCGACAGCGAGGGATGCTGCATGATGCTGCCGTAGTACTCCCACTGGTGTTTCAGCAGAAACGGGTTGGCGCTGAACACCTGGATAGCGGTGGGCACGTGTCCCCAGGCGTTCTGGATCTGGGCGTAAATTTCGGCGACTTCGCCGGTTGCGGTTTCGGGCGTGACGGTCTGCAGAATGCTCATGGCTGACTCCTGTTTCGTTTATATCCAGCGCCTGACGCGGGTTTTGTAGTCGCGGTAGGCGTCGCCGAACTTCGCTTCGAGATGGGCTTCTTCGTGCCGGATCACGCCGAAGCGAATCATGATCCAGATCAGGGGCGCGAACGCGAGCGGCCAGAACGTGTGCAGCAGGAGCGACACGCCGGCCAGCAGGAACCAGTCGCCGAGATAGATCGGGTTGCGGCTGAAGCGGAATGGCCCGCTCGTACAGAGGGTGGACGCGCCGCCGTAGGGATTGACCGTGGTGCGGTGGCGCGCGAAGGTCCACAGCGTCCAGGCGAACAATGCCAGCCCGACGCCGACCAGCAGCCAGCCCAGCGGGCGCGTCGCCGTGCCCGCATCCAGCGGCAACGCCAGTCCGTTCCGGTCGAGCCACCAGCCACCCAGGATCGCCGCCGCATAGGGCGCGGGCGGCAGGATCAGCGTGCGCGGGCGCCGAGCGACATCCTGCATGGCCATCAGGCATTCCCTCCGGCCGCGCGCAGGTCCGGTTTCCGGTCAGGCTTCATGCTCTTTTCCTCGGGTGAAAAAGCGGCTTTCATCGGGCCCTCTCAGCGTTTCAGGGTATCGAGATATCGGCCCAGCTGTGCGAGGCAGCCCCGGTACGCCGTGACCGACTGCGTGTTCTTGCTCATTCCGATGCAGCCTTCCAGCGCCGAGACGATGAAGAAGGCCGTGGCCTCCGCATCGACATCGCGACGCACCTCGCCCGCCGCCTTGCCGCGTTCCAGGGCTGCGGACACCACCTCGACCCAGTCCTGGAACACGCCGTTCAGCCGCAGACGGAAGCCCTCGTCCACCGGGCTCATCTCCTGCATCAGGTTGTTGAGCGGGCACCCCAGCGTCACCACCATCGGATCGTCCTCGGCCGCCTTGGCGGCCAGCAACGCCTGCAGCGCCGCCAACGGCTGCCGGGTCTCCGCCAGCGGCGCGAACATCATCGCGGCCAGTCCTGGCCTGACCATTTCCTCGATCACCGCCAGGCCGAGCGCCTTCTTGTCCGGGAAATGGTGGTACAGCGCCCCCTTGGTAAGCCCGGTATCCGCCAGGATCTGCGTGATGGAGGCCGCCTGGAAGCCGTTGCGATGAATCTCGGCAAATGCGGCCTCCAGCAGTTTCTGCCGGGTGAGATCGGGGGTCTTGGCTGAAATGTTCATGGCATGATCATACATACCGTTAGGTATGTGTCAAGACAGGAAGATCACGGCGGAACGCTCCCCGCCGGATCAGCGCAGCTCCCGCTGCGAAATGGCGCGCAGGAACTCGTTGCGCAATTGGTCACTGTCGCGGAAGCAGCCGGTAAACGCCTGGGTGACGACGCGCTCGTCGCCACGCCGGTCCTCGCCCAGCAGCAGGCACAGCTGTTCGGCCTCGATGGTGCACGCGGCGCCCCGCGCCTGGCCGTGCGTCACCAGCGCCTCGGCGATGTCGCGGGTCATCCACTCCTGGTAGGTGAAGCGATGGCCGATGGCGTCGACCATGCGCGCGATGCGCCCGAAGCCGTGCAACCGCCCGCCGGGAATGTAGGCGACGTGGGCGACGCCGCGGAACGGCACCAGATGATGCGGGCACACGCCGTGCACCGCGATGCCGCGCACCACCACCATGTCGTCGCGCGCGTCGGCGAAGCCCTCGCCCAGCGCTTCGGCGGGCGGGATCGCATAGCCGCCGAGCAGGCGGCGCTGCCACAGTTCGCGCACCCGCTGCGCGGTGCGTCCGGTATGCACCGAATCGGGCGCCACCCCGCAGGCGGCCAGCATGGCGTTCACCGCCCGTTCGAACGCCGCCGGATCGAACGCGCCGACCTGCGGAATGCCGAGGCTGCCGCTGTCGTGCGGCGCGTGGCAGCCGTCGTGGTCGCAGGCGTCAGTCATTGTTGAGCGTGGCGCGGAGGAACTCGAGCGTCCGCGTCCAGGAGTCCTTGTCCGCCGCGGGATCGTATTTCACCGGCAGGCCGAATTCGGCCGCGTAGCTGTCGGCCTCGCGGTTGGTGAAGGCATGCTTCGCGCCCGGATAGGTCACCAGCATGTAATCGACCTTGGCGTTGTCCATTTCGGTCTTGAACGCCTCGAGTTGCGCGGCCGGCACGATGGGATCGGCCTCGCCGTAAAAGATGGCCAGCTTGGCCTTGATGTCGCCGGGCTTGGCCGGCGTATCGGTGGCGAGCACGCCGTGGTAGCTGATCACCGCTTTCAGCGGCTCGCCGGCGCGCGCCATGTTGAGCACCACGCCGCCGCCGAAGCAGTAGCCCAGCGCCGCCATCTCGCCTTTTTTCACGTTGGATTGCCCGGCGAGGAATTTCTCCGCCGCCTGGAAGCGCGCCAGCCGCAGCGCCGGATTCTTGTTCACGTTGCCCGCCAGCGCCCCGGCTTCCTTCGGATTGTCGGTCGTCTGGCCGTTGCCGTACATGTCCACCACCAGCGCCACATAGCCCGCGTTCGCCAGCATGTGCGCCCGCTTGCGCGCGTAATCGTTGGCGCCCCACCATTCGGGCACCACCAGCACGCCGGCACGCTTGCCCTTGACCGCATCGTCATACGCCAGGAAGCCCTTCATGACGGTGTCGCCCGCCTTGTAGCCGACATCCTTGCCCACCACGGCGGCAAGGGCGGATGAAGTGAACAGCAACAATGGCAGGGCAAGTGCGGCTTTCATCGGCGTCTCCTGAATTGAGCGGTCCAAAAGCATACCGCGCCCGGCGCGGCAATAACAACCGCGCCGGGACAGAGGCCATGCGCTCACACCTGGCGGCAACGCGGTAAACTCCCAGGCCCCACACCAGCCTGCCCGCCATGACCGATCCCGTCCGCCTTGCCAAGCGCGTCGCCGAACTGCGCGCCTGCTCGCGCCGCGAAGCCGAGCAGTACATCACCGGCGGCTGGGTAAGCGTGGACGGCGTCGTGGTCGAGGAACCGCAGTTCCGCGTCGCCGATCAGCGCGTCGAAGTCGACCCCTGCGCCGACCTTGCCCAGGCCGAACCCGTCACCCTGCTGCTGCACAAGCCGTCGGGCCAAGACCTCGGCGGCGGCGACCAGCCCGCCTCGCCACGTCTCGGCGCCGCCACCCTGTGGAGCGAAGACGCCTCCGGCATCCGTCCGCTGAAAAAGCACTTCGCCCAGCTGACCCTGTGCGCGCCGCTGGAACGCTCCGCCAGCGGCCTCGTCGTCTTCACCCAGGATTGGCGCGTCGCGCGCAAGCTGACCGAAGACGCCGCCACGCTGGAACACGAAGTCATCGTCGAGGTTGCGGGCGAACTGGCCCCCGGAGGACTCGAGCGGATGAACCGGGGCATGCCCTGCCATGGCCGCACCCCACCCGCCGTCAAGGTCAGCTGGCAAAGCGAGCAGCGCCTGCGCGCCGCGCTGAAAGGCGCCCAGCCGGGGCAGATCGCGCAGCTGTGCGAAGCCGTCGGCCTGCAGGTGCTGTCGATGAAACGCATCCGCCTCGGCCGCGTTCCGCTGGGGAAGCTGCCGCCCGGACAGTGGCGCTATTTGCGTGGGGACGAGCGGTTTTGAGGGGGCTGGTTTCGACTGCGGATTCAACCCATCCCGGCTTAACGCCTGCCGTTACCCCACCAAAAACAGCTCCAGCAAATCATTCAAAAAGCGCTGCCCCTGTAATGTCGGTTTGAGCCGGGTGGTGCCGGTTTCGAGCAAGCCCCGGACACGCGCCCGTTCGAGTGCGGACGCGCAAACAATCAGCGGCAGGCCGGTGCGTGCCTCGAACAGCGCGGCGGGCACGCCCTCGTTGAGGCGCAGGGCGTTCATCATGAATTCGAACGGCAGGTCGTCGCGCGTGAGGGTGCGGGTGTCGGCGATGTGCGCGCCCTGCTTCACCGCGTCCATGTATTGCTGCGGATGCTTGGTGCGCATCTGCCGCACGATGCGGTCGTGGAAACTGAGCTTGGAATGCGCGCCCGCTCCGATGCCGAGGTAGTCACCGAACTGCCAGTAGTTGAGGTTGTGGCGGCTGGCGTGGCCCGGACGCGCATAGGCCGAGGTTTCGTAGTGCCGCATGCCGGCTTCGCTCAAGCGCACCTCGATCGCCAGTTGCATGTCGGCGGCGAGGTCGTCGTCCGGCAGGTTCGGCGGCGCGGTGTGGCCGAAGGGCGTGTTGGGCTCGAGGGTGAGGTGGTAGGCCGACAGGTGCGGCGGCTCGAAGGCCAGCGCGGTGGAGAGGTCGGACAGCGCCTCGGCCAGCGTCTGCCCGGGCAGGGCGAACATCAGGTCGAGGTTGAAGGTGTCGAAATGGGTGGCGGCGAATTCGGCGGCGCGGCGCGCCTCGAGGTCGTCGTGGATGCGCCCGAGCGCCTTGAGGTGCCGCGTGTTGAAGCTCTGAATGCCCAGCGACACCCGCGTCACGCCCGCCTCGCGGAAGCCTTTGAACCTGGCGGCCTCCACCGTGCCGGGATTGGCTTCCAGCGTGATCTCCGCGCCGGGCAGCAGCTGCGTCAGCGTGCGCACGCCCGTCAGGATGCGGTCGATGCCGTCCGGCGAAAACAGGCTGGGCGTGCCGCCGCCGAGGAACACGGTGTGGATCCGGCGCCCCCAGATGTCGGGCAGCGCGCGCTCGAGATCGAGCAGCAGCGCGTCGATGTAGGCGGCTTCCGGAATCCCCTGCGCGGCGTGCGAATTGAAGTCGCAATACGGGCATTTCTTCACGCACCACGGCAGGTGGAGGTAGAGCGACAGCGGCGGCGGCACATTGAGGCCGCTGCCGGCGAAACGGATCATCCTAGAGACGGTGGCTGGGCACATTCGAGTGGGATGTGATGCGGTGCGATGGCAAGGCGCGACGAGGCGGCTGGCTCCCGCCAGCAACGAGGAGAAACGCTGCCAGTGCGCCGCAGCGCGGCCCAATCGAATGTGCAGCGTTTCGCCCCACGCGATAGCGCCGAAGGAGTGGCTGATACTCCAAATACATACGGTCTTACCAGGGAGCGAAAGCGGTCAGCCGCCGTTTCTAGGATGCTGGACTCAGCCAAGCCGTTTGAGCCGCTTCAATTTGTCCACCAGATCACGCAGCGCCTGGCCGCGATGGCTGACGGCGTTCTTGGTGTCCTCGTCGAGTTCGGCGCCGGTCTTGCCGAACTCGGTATCGAGGAAATACGGGTCGTAGCCGAAGCCGTTCCTGCCGCGCGGGGTATCGATGATCTCGCCGTACCAGCGGCCTTCGGCGATCACCGGCTCGGGGTCGTCGGCGTGACGCACATAGACCATGACGCAGGTGTAGTGCGCGCGGCGGTTCGGCTGCCCCTTGAGGTCGGCGATGAGCTTCTCGTTGTTGCGCGCGTCTGACTTGGGTTCGCCGGCATAGCGCGCGGAATATACGCCGGGCGCGCCGCCCAGCGCCTCGACGCAGATGCCGGAATCGTCGGCCAGCGCGGGCAGGCCGCTGTGGCGGCTGGCGTGGCGCGCCTTGGCGAGGCAGTTCTCGACAAAGGTGACGTGCGGCTCGGGGCAGTCGGGCACGTTGAATTCGGATTGCGGCACCGCCTCGATTTCGAGCGGGGCGAGAATGCGCGCGATTTCGCGCAGCTTGCCGGCGTTGCCGGAGGCGATGACGATCTTGCTCATGCTGCCAGCGCCTTGTGCTGGGCCGCGGTGATCTGTTCGATGCCGGCGGTGGCGAGGTCGAGCAGGGCTTCGAGGGTGGCGCGGGAGAACGGCGCGCCTTCGGCGGTGCCCTGCACTTCGACGATGCCGCCGCTGCCGGTCATCACCACGTTCATGTCGGTGTCGCAGTCGGCGTCTTCGGGGTAGTCGAGGTCGAGCACCGGCTGGCCCTGGTAGACGCCGACCGAGACGGCGGCGATGCTGTCGGCAAGCGGCGTTTCGGCGAGCTTGCCGTCGGCGAGCAGGCCGTCGACGGCGTCGGCCACCGCGACCCAGGCGCCGCAGATGCTGGCGCAGCGGGTGCCGCCGTCGGCCTGCAGCACGTCGCAGTCGAGATGGATCGTGCGCTCGCCGAGCTTCTTCAGGTCGACCACGGCCCTGAGGCTGCGCCCGATCAGGCGCTGGATTTCCTGGGTGCGGCCGGACTGCTTGCCGCGCGCGGCTTCGCGGTCGCTGCGGGTGTGGGTGGAACGCGGCAGCATGCCGTATTCGGCGGTGACCCAGCCTTCGCCGCTGCCCTTCTTGTGCGGGGGGATCCTGTCGAGCACGCTGGCGGTGCACAGCACGCGGGTGTCGCCCATGGCGACGAGCACCGAGCCTTCGGCGTGCTTGGTGAACTTGCGGGTGAACGAAAGCGTGCGCAGCGCATCGGGCGCGCGGCCGCTGGGGCGGGTTGGTTCGGACATGGCGGTCGGGTCAAGACGGAAAACGCGATTTTACCGCGTCAGGCCTGCCGGGCGCGCTTTACCGCGCAGACCCTGCCCGGATGACTGCCTACTTGGCCGAGATTTTCTGGATGGCCTGCTGGATTTCGGCGATGGCGCGCTCGATTTCGTCGTCCGACACGGCGGGCGTGCCAGGCACGGGACGCAGCGCGTTGATCTGCGTGGTGACGCCGCCGTCCGGCAGCGCCAGGGTGGAAATGGAATCCTTGCTCGGCATGCGCGCCTCGCCCCAGGTCATGGCGATCAGGCTCAGGTTGTCGCCGTGCTCGCCGCCACGGAATTCGGCGTGGTCCATCAGGTGGCGCACCGCATCTTCCAGCGTGTAGGCATGCAGCAGGGCCGACACTTCCGGGATGCTGATCATGCCCCAGATGCCGTCGGTGCACAGCAGCATGGTGTCGGCGTCGTGCAGCGGGATCGGCGGGCTGCATTCCACCTGCGGCGTCATGTAGCCGCCCAGGCAATTGGACACCTTGTTGCGTTCGGGATGGTGGCCCGCCTCTTCCTCGGTGATGATGCCGTCGCGCACCAGTTGGGCGACGGCCGTGTGGTCTTCGGTACGCGCGAGCAGGCTGCCGTCGCTGAACAGATACAGGCGCGAATCGCCGACATGCGCCCAGTAGGCGGTATTGTCCTGCACCGCGGCGGCAACGATCGTGGTATGGGGGATTTCCAGCAGGTCCTGGTCGACCGCGTAATCGTTGATGGCGTAGTGCGCGCGCGTGATGGTATCGGCCAGAAACGCCATCGGATCGTCCAGACGCGGTTTGGCGACTTTCTGGAACTGGTCGGTCAGCGTCTGCACCGCGATCTGTGCCGCGATCTCGCCGTGCATGTGGCCGCCCATGCCGTCGGCCACCACCATCAGCAACGCCTCCCGGCTATACGAATAGGCAACCCGGTCCTGGTTGTTCTTGCGTCCGCCCTGACGCGACGCCTGGTAGATGGTGAATTTCATGGCGATACTTTAGAACAATTCGCGGTTCAGTGAGCGTTTGATGCTCTTCAGCAAGGAAGAACGGGGCGGCGTCATGGCGCTGCGGTCCATCAGCACCTTCTGCAGGCTGAACACGCTTTGCGGGCGCTCCATGTAGTTGAGCTTGAGGCACTGGTCAACGGTTTCCAGCAACTGGTCGGAATAGGCGCCGCGCCAGTTCACCGTTGCGGGCACCAGCTTGTCGTTGAGCAGCCGCGCATCGGCGGACTGGGGCGGGTAGCCGGCCAGGCAGGCGTAGAGGCTGGCGCCAACGCTGTAGATATCGGTCCACGGCCCCAGCCGCTCGCGGTTGTGGTACTGCTCGGGCGCTGCAAAACCGGGCGTGTACATCGGCTGCAGCTTGCTTTCCTCCTGGGTGAGCGTCTGCCGCGCCGCGCCGAAATCGATCAGCACCGGCGAGCCGTCCAGGCGGATATAGAGATTGGACGGCTTGATGTCCAGATGCAGCAGTTTGTGCGTATGCACCTCGCGCAGGCCGTTCAGCAGCTGCGCGAACACGCGCCGGATGAAGCTTTCGCGGATGTTGCCGCGGTTGGCCTGGATGTGCTGCTGCAGCGTCTTGCCGCGCTCGAAGCGCATCACCATGTACACGGTGTCGTTGGCGCGGAAGAAGTTGACCACGCGCACGACGTTCGGGTGGTCGATGAGCGCCAATGCCCGGCCTTCCTCGAAAAAGCACTTCATGCCGTGGCGGAAGATGTTGTTGTTTTCGGTCGAGCTGGCCTGGACGATGACCGAACCTTCGGTGCGCAGCACCAGCGCGCCCGGCAGGTACTCCTTGATCGCCACCGACTGGTTGGCGTCGTCGCGCGCCAGGTAGACCATGCTGAAGCCGCCGCCGCCGATCTTGCGCACGATGGTGTATTCGTTCAGCCGGTATCCGTTGGGGAGCGCCTGATTGGGTTGAGTCGCCATAGTCGAACGTCTATTATCTTTTCTGTTTCCAGCTGGCCTAGCGGCAAAATCCACTGCCGGCCGCATGCCGGCAACACTCTCAATAACCTGCCTCAACATCCTTCATGACCGCCAGCATGACCGGGTTCGCCGCCCACAGCCTCAACCTCGACCATGCCAGCGTCAGCATCGACCTGCGCAGCGTCAACCAGCGCTATCTCGAACTCCATTTCCGCCTGGCCGACGAATTCCGCGCACTGGAACCGCAGTTGCGCGAACTGATCCAGCAACGCCTCGCCCGCGGCAAGGTGGAATGCCGCCTCAGCCTCGCCCAGCTCCCGGCTGCTCCGGTGGATAACGGCCTGGATCCGGACATTCTTGAGCGGCTGGCGCACTGGCAGACGGAGGTGCTGCAGCGCCTGCCGGACAGCCCGCCGCTTTCCGTCAACGAGATCCTGCGCTGGCCCGGCGCGGTGCAGGCCGGCGCCCTGTCGCAGGACGCGCTGAGCGGGGCGGCGCTCGCCGGAGTGGGCGCCGCGCTGGACGAACTGGTGGCGAGCCGCCAGCGCGAAGGCGCCAAGCTGAAGCAGCACATTCTCGAGCGCCTGGCCGCCGCCGAAGCGCAGGTGGCCGGCCTGCGGCCGTTGCTGCCGGCGCTGGCCGCCGCCCAGCGCGACAAGCTGGCGGAGCGCCTGCGCGATGCGCTGGGCGAGACCGGCCACGAGCGGCTGGCACAGGAAGTCGCGCTGGCTGCGCAGAAAGCCGATATCGACGAGGAATGCTCGCGCCTTGCCACCCACTTTGCCGAGGTGCGCCGCGTGCTGAACCAGACTGGCGCGGTAGGCAAGCGGCTCGATTTCCTGATGCAGGAGCTGCATCGAGAAGCCAACACCCTGGGCTCGAAATCGGTGGCGGTGGAAACCTCGCGCGTCTCGCTCGAACTCAAGGTGCTGATCGAACAGATGCGCGAGCAGGTGCAGAATATCGAATGACTACAGGAACCGGAAGAACCATGACTCCCACTCCCAGCGAAGGCGTGCTTTACATCGTCAGCGCGCCCTCCGGCGCCGGCAAGACCAGTCTGGTCAAGGCGCTGCTGAAGGCCGATCCGGCGATCCGGCTGTCGGTGTCCTACACCACCCGCTCGCCGCGACCGGGCGAGGCGGACGGCCGCGACTACCATTTCGTCAACCGGCAGCGCTTCGAGGAGATGCTGGCCGAGGGCGAGTTTCTCGAGCACGCCGAGGTCTACGGCAATTTCTACGGGACCTCGAAAGGCAGCATCGGCCGCGATCTCAATGCCGGCCGCGACGTCCTGCTGGAGATCGACTGGCAGGGCGCAGAACAGGTGCGGCAGCACTTCCCGCAGTCCGCGTCGATCTTCATTCTGCCGCCGTCGTTCAATGCGCTGCGCACCCGCCTGGCCGGGCGCGGCCAGGACAGCGACGAGGTGATCGAGCGCCGTCTGGCCGCCGCCGCTCACGACGTCGCTCACGCCGAGGCGTTCGACTATATAATCGTCAACGATGACTTCGACCATGCCCTGCAGGACCTGGTCGCCATCACCCGCAGCATTCGCCTCGAAGCGGCGCGCCAGTTCAAGCGGCACGCCGCGCTGTTCGAGGAATTCCGACGTATCTAGGCGCACCCGCGCCCCCTGAAGCAGGAGTAGCCGTATGGCCCGCATCACCGTTGATGATTGCATCGAGATGTTCCCCAACCGGTTCGAGTTGACCCTCGCCGTGACCTACCGCGCCCGCCAGCTGGCGCAGGGCTCGCAGCCCATGGTCGAGTCGAAGGACAAACCCATCGTTACCGCATTGCGCGAAATCGCCGCGGGCAAGGTCGGCCGTGAAATCCTCAACCGGGGCCGCGCCTGAGCCTCCCGGTTCACGTCAGCCGGCGCACGCCCACCGCGCGCCGGCGATGACACACGAATTCGAATCGCTGCGCCCGGCCCTGGCCTATCTGTCCGCTGACGAAATCGGACAGATCGAACAGGCCTACGAGTTCAGCCGCAGCGCCCACGAAGGGCAGTTCCGCAAAAGCGGCGAACCCTACATCTCCCATCCGCTTGCCGTCGCCGGCATTCTCGCCGGCTGGCATCTCGACGCCCAGACCCTGTGCGCCGCGCTGCTGCACGACGTGGTGGAGGACACGCCGGCCACGTCGAGCGAGATCGAGGCGCGCTTCGGGAAGGCAGTGGCCCTGCTGGTCGAGGGCGTCTCCAAGCTCGACAAGCTGGCGTTCGCCTCCGAGCAGCACGCGCAGGCGGAGAATTTCCGCAAGATGCTGCTGGCGATGGCGCAGGACGTGCGGGTCATCCTGGTCAAGCTGGCCGACCGCCTGCACAACATGCACACCATGGGCGCGATGCCGGCCGAGAAGCGCCGCCGCATCGCCACCGAAACGCTGGAAATCTACGCGCCGATCGCCAACCGGCTGGGACTGCACTCGGTCTACCAGGAACTCGAAGACCTCGGCTTCCGCTACAGTCATCCCAACCGCTACCAGGTTCTGGCCAAGGCGGTGAAGGCGGCGCGCGGCAACCGCCGCGAGCTGGTCGACAAGGTCAAGATCGCGCTGCAGGAGAAGCTCGAGCAGTGCAAGATCGAGGCGACCATCACCGGCCGCGAGAAACACCTCTACAGCATCTACCGCAAGATGCAGGAAAAGAACCTGGCGTTCTCCGAGGTGTTCGACATCTACGGCTTCCGCGTGGTGGTGCGCGACCAGCCGACCTGCTACCTGGCGCTGGGCGCGCTGCATGCGCTGTACAAGCCGATCCCCGGCAAGTTCAAGGACTATATCGCGATTCCCAAGGCCAACGGCTACCAGTCGCTGCACTCGATCCTGTTCGGCCCCAACGGCACCCCGATCGAGATCCAGATCCGCACCGTCGACATGAACCGGCTGGCCGAATCCGGCGTCGCCTCGCACTGGATGTACAAGTCCGCCGACACGGCACTCAACGAGGTGCAGACGCGCACCCACCGCTGGCTGCAATCGCTGCTCGACATCCAGGCGGATCACGGCGATTCGCCCGAATTCCTCGAGCACATCAAGGTCGACCTGTTTCCCGACGAAGTCTACGTGTTCACCCCCAAGGGCAGGATCATGGCGCTGCCGCGCGGCGCCACCGCGGTGGATTTCGCCTTTGCCGTGCATACCGACGTCGGCCGCCACTGCGTGGCGGTGAAGATCAACTACGAGCTGATGCCCCTGCGCACCCAGCTTCGCAATGGCGACCACGTCGAGATCCTCACCGCCGCCAACGCCAGCCCCAACGCGGCCTGGCTGAATTTCGTCGTCACCGGCAAGGCACGCTCGCACATCCGCAACTACCTGCGCAACACGCGGGTGGAGGAGGCGGCGGCGCTGGGCGAGCGCCTGCTCAACAACGCCCTCACCGCGCTCAATCCGGAGGCGGTCGCGCCCGACCCGGCGGTATGGGAGCGCGTGGTCAAGGATTACGGCCTGCAGAGCCGGCAGGAGCTGTTCGCAGGCATCGGCCTTGGGCGCAAGCTGCCGCTGGTGGTGGCGCACCAGCTGCTGCACGTGCAGGGCGAGAAGACCGGCGAGCCGGCGCATCCCCACGCCATCAGCATCCGCGGCACCGAAGGCATCGCGGTCGAGCTGGCGCAGTGCTGCCATCCGATTCCCGGCGATCCCATCCTCGGCTTCATCCACAAGGACCGCGGCCTCATCATCCACACCCACGACTGCCCGTCGATCCGAGCCTTCAGGGCCGACCCCGACAAATGGCTGGACGTCGAATGGGAGGCCGAGCCCGGCCACATGTTCGACGTCTCGATCAAGGTCGTCGTCGGCAACCAGCGCGGTGTGCTGGCCAAGGTCGCGGCCGCGATCGCCGAGCATGGCTCCAACATCGGCAACGTCGCGATGGAGGAGGAGGACGGCAGCCCCTACACCGTGCTGTTCTTCACCGTACAGGTTGAGAACCGCATGCACCTCGCACGCGTGATGCGCGGCCTGCGCACGCTGCCCGATGTGGTGCGGATTTATCGCATCAAGGGCAAGAAGGACGGCCGCGCCACGCAGACCCAGTAATCACGCATCAGGAACCCAGCATGAACAAACGCATCATCCAGACCGCCGACGCGCCGGCCGCGATCGGCACCTATTCGCAGGCCGTGCAAATCGATCGCACCGTGTACATGTCGGGACAGATCGGCCTCGACCCCGCATCGATGCAACTGGTCGACGGCATCGACGCCCAGATCCACCAGGTGTTCAAGAACCTCGCGGCGGTGGCCGCCGCGGCGGGCGGCTCGCTGGCCGACGTCGTGAAGCTGAACGTATTCCTCACCGACCTCGGCCACTTCCCCAGAGCCAACGAAATCATGGCGGCCTATTTCAGCGAGCCCTACCCGGCACGCGCGGCGGTCGGCGTCGCCGCGCTGCCGCGCGGCGCGCTGGTCGAAGCCGACGCCGTGATGGCGCTCGCTTAAATCGACAAATTGAAGACGGCCTCGCCGTTTTCCTTTCCGGTCAGCCCGGCGCTCGCCGCCAGACTCGCCAGGCTCGGCCTCACCCGCGACGCCGACCTGGTGCTGCACCTGCCGCTGCGCTGGGAAGACGAAACCCGCCTGACGCCGATCCGCGACCTGCTGCCGGGCGAGACCGCGCAGGTGCAGGCGGTGGTTCGCGAGGCCACCATCGCCTACCGGCCGCGCCGCATGCTGACGGTGACGGTGGAGGACGCCGGCGGCGTGCTCGGCATCCGCTTCCTGAATTTCTATCCCAGCCATGTCAAGCTGTTCCAGCCCGGTGCCTCCTTCCGTTTCAACGGCGAGGTGCGTGGCGGTTTTCTGGGACTGGAGATGGTGCATCCGCGCTTTGTGAAAGCCGACGATGCCACGCCGCTGCCGTCGCAGCTGACCCCCGTCTACCCCACAACCGCCGGACTCGGCCAGGCCACCTTGCGCAAGGCGATCGAACGCGCATTGGCGGCGCCGATCCCCGACACGCTGCCTGCCGACTGGCTGGCCGAACTCGGGCTGCCCGAACTGGAACCGAGCATTCGCCTGCTGCACCAGCCACCGCTCGAGTGCGCGCTGGCCGAACTCGAATCGCGCCGCCATCCGGCCTGGCAGCGCCTGGCCTTCGACGAACTGCTGGCACAGCAGCTCTCGCTTGCCACTGCGCGCCTGCAGCGCAAGGCGCGCACGACCCGGCCCCTGCCGCCGAAGCGGCAGCTGACCGCCGCGTTCACCCGCGCGCTGCCGTTTGAATTGACCGCCGCGCAGACGCGCGCCTGGCAGGCGATCAGCGCCGACCTGGCGCAGCCGCACCCGATGCGCCGGCTGCTGCAGGGCGATGTCGGCAGCGGCAAGACCGTGATCGCGGCGCTTGCCTGCCTGCAGGCGATCGAAAACGGCTTCCAGGCCGCCTTCATGGCACCGACCGAAATCCTCGCCGAGCAGCATTACCGCAAGCTGGCGCCCCTCCTGTCCGAACTCGGGGTGCGCTGCGCCCGGGTGTCCGGCAGCCAGCGCAAGTCGGCGCGCACCGCCGCCTGGCAGGCCATCGCGGCGGGCGAGGCCGACCTCGCGTTCGGCACCCACGCGCTGTTCCAGGAAGCCGGCCGCTTCCAGCGGCTGGGCGTGGCGGTGGTCGACGAGCAGCACCGCTTCGGCGTCGGCCAGCGGCTCGCGTTGATGGAGAAGGGCAGCGAACCACACCAGCTGATGATGAGCGCGACGCCGATTCCACGCACGCTGGCGATGAGCTACTTCGCCGACCTCGATGTGTCGGTGATCGACGAACTGCCGCCGGGCCGCACGCCGATCGTCACGAAACTGGTGAGCGCCGCGCGCCGCGACGACGTGCTGGCGCGCGTGCGCGAGGCCTGCCTCGCCGGGGGTCAGGCCTACTGGGTGTGCCCGCTGATCGAGGAGTCGGAGAAATTGCAGTTGCAGACCGCACAGGACACCTATGCGACGCTGACGGAACAGCTGCCCGACTTGCGTATCGGCCTGGTGCACGGTCGGCTGAAAGCGGACGACAAGCAGGCGGTAATGGCCGCATTCCAGTCACACGAAATCGACCTGCTGGTCGCCACCACGGTGATCGAGGTCGGCGTCGACGTGCCCAACGCCGCGCTGATGGTGATCGAGCACGCGGAGCGCATGGGACTTGCCCAGCTCCACCAGCTGCGTGGCCGGGTCGGGCGCGGCAGCCGCGAGTCGGTGTGCGTGCTGCTGTATGAAACCCCGTTGTCGGAGCTGGCACGGGCACGGCTCAAGGTGATCTTCGAACTGACCGACGGCTTCGAGATCGCGCGCCAGGATTTGCTGCTGCGCGGACCGGGCGAGCTGCTCGGGCACCGCCAGAGCGGGCTGCCGATGCTGCGCTTTGCCGATCTCGAACGCGACGTCGCGCTGCTGGAGGCCGCGCGCGATCTGGCGCAGCGTTGCCTCGCCCGCCACCCCGACATCGCCGCGCGCCATATGGAGCGCTGGATCGGCCAGCGGCAGACACTGACGTCAGTGTAGGGCGCGTTCCTCCCCCGGCTGCGGCATAATGCCCACTTTCCGCATCCCGAACCGCACGCCGTGCTCGACTCCCGGCAGGGCTGGCTTGCCCACCCCTTCTCGCTTCCGCGATCGCTGCGACCCTGGGTCAGCGACCGGGGCTCGCTGACCCAGCGCCTGAGATCGCGCTGCGCATCGTTTCGCGTGGTGCCGCTCACCACCCGGCTGGCGCGCGCCCATGCCGACGAGTACGCCCTGCTGGATATGGCGCCAGGCGCCCGCCTCTATGTGCGCGAGGTTCTGCTGCTATGCAATGAAGTGCCGGTCGTGTTTGCCCACAGCGTGCTGCCGCCTGTCGGCCTGCGCGGCGGCTGGAACGGCATCACCCGGCTCGGCAGCCGCTCGCTTGGCGAGGCCCTCTTCAGCGACCCGCGCATCGAGCGCCAGCCCCTGGCGTACCGCCGGGTGCGGCACGATCACCCCTTGTACCGCGCAGCAGCGCGGCAGCAGGCGCTGGCCGCAAACTGCCTGTGGGCCCGCCGATCCGTTTTCTGCCTGAACAGCCATCCGCTCCTGGTAACCGAAGTCTTCCTGCCCGCCATCGACGCGCTATGACCCTGACCGAACGCCTGACCCATTACGAAAAACTGATGCGGCTCGACAAACCGATCGGCATCCTCCTGCTGATGTGGCCCACCCTGTGGGCGCAATGGCTTGCCAGCAGCGGCCACCCGCATTGGCTGATCCTGTGGATTTTCGTCGTCGGCGTGGTGCTGATGCGCTCGGCCGGTTGCGTCATCAACGATTACGCCGACCGCAATTTCGACCCGCACGTGGCGCGTACCCGCGAGCGTCCGCTGGCCGCCGGCAAGGTGTCGCCCAAAGAAGCGCTGCTGCTTGCGGCCGGGTTGTCGCTGCTGGCCTTCCTGCTGATCCTGCCGCTCAACGCGCTGGTGCTGGAGCTGTCGGTCGTCGCGCTGTTTCTGGCCGCCAGCTACCCCTTCACCAAGCGCTTCCTTGCGGTTCCGCAGGCCTATCTCGGCATTGCGTTCGGCTTCGGCATTCCGATGAGCTATGCCGCGCTGCGGGGCGCAGTTCCGCTCGAAGCCTGGGTCCTGCTCGGCGCGAACATCTTCTGGGCGATCGCCTACGATACGGAATATGCCCTGGTCGACCGCGAGGACGATCTCAAGATCGGCATCAAGACTTCCGCCATCACCTTCGGCCGCCACGACCTGGTTGCCATTGCGCTGTGCTATGCCGCGACGCTGGGACTGCTCGGCTGGGTTGGCTGGCGGCTTGAAATGGGCGTGGCGTTCTACAGCGGGTTGGCCGTGGCGGCGGCGATCGCGCTCTACCACATGAAGCTGATCCGGCAGCGCGATCCGCAGCAATGCTTTCGCGCCTTCCTGCACAATACCTGGTTCGGCGCCGCCGTATTCGGCGGCATCGCGCTTCACTTCCTGCTGCACAACCTATGACGGACAGGCCACGCGCGACTGTCGACTGTTCGGGTAGGCCTGTTTGATCCCGCTCAGGCTTTTCAGCATCTCCGGATCGTCGCTGCGAATCACGAAGTAGAAATCCGTGCCCTGGCGCGGCAGCACCTCGACGCGGGTACCGAGCACGCCCTTGCTCTCCGCTTCGAGGACGCGCCGCTGCGCCGCGTCGGCATCGGTATACAGGCCGAGCGAAATGGCGTTGCGCCATGTTCCGTCCTTGACCACGAACGCATCCGTCAAGCCTGCGGCAACCAGTTCGTCCAACTTGGCAGCAGCCGATTCCGCACTCGGCAAGGGCGGAAAGATCACCCACTGCCGCGTGTCCAACGGCACTTCGGTGAACGACATCACGCGCTCACCCGCCAAAGCCTTGAGCTGTTCGCGGACCTTGGCAAACTCGTCGCGGCTCAGCCCCCGCCATTCGATGCACAGAGCCGGAGCCTTCGTGGCGGCCGCCGATGAATCCTGCCTCTGCCCGGCCGCTGACTGGCTGCGCAGGCTCAGGCGATCCACATTCAACGACGCCGTCTGAACCGCGCTGTCCTGGGGCCATTGGCCACGGCCGACAAAGAATCCGGCCACCGCAAGATTGGCAACCAGTAACGTCAATGCGATCCATTTCATCAAGAGACAGACCCTCTGGCAACACAGTCAATGCCCTCCAGCACCAGCGCTGGCGCATGCTCGGCCGGTACCCGCAGGTGCGCCAGCACCTGCTCGGCATCCCCGCCGGTCAGCAGGCATCGCGGCACGGTTCCGGCAGCCTCGGCCAGACGCGCATGCTGCTGCGCAACGGCGCCGCACAGCGCCGCCACGATCCCGCTCTGCACGGCGTCGGCGGTGGTTCGCGGAAAGGCCTGCCAATCGCCGCCCGCATCGTCCACCCGCGCCGTGCCCAGTTTGAGCGACTCCCGCATCAAACGGATGCCCGGCACGATCACCCCGCCCAGAAAAACGCCCGCGGCGGACAGCGCATCCACCGTCATCGCAGTCCCGACCGACACCACCAAGACCGCTTCACAGGTACGCTGACGCGCGGCAATCAGCCCCATCCAGCGATCCACGCCCAACTGGCGCGGGCTCAGATAGGTGTTTCTGAGCGCCCCAAAACCGGCCTCGGCAGTCAGCCAGGTCGGGGTGATGCCGGCCGCCTCCAGCGACGCGGCAAGCTTTTGTTCCTGCGCGCTACCTGCCACGCTGGCGATGAAGCAATCGATGCCGGGCGAAAGGTGCTTCGTCAAGCCGGACCAGTCGACATAATCGCTGCGGCCGGTCGCGTGCCAGTGCCCATCCTCAATCACCGCCCATTTCAAGCAGGTGTTTCCGGCATCGAGAACAACGCGGCGGCGACTCATCGCACGCCATCCAGACGCAAGCTGATCTCGCCGCCGCTGAAAGGGCTCAGCCTCGACTGCGCGTCACGCAGCAAAAAGGCGCCCGTCTCGTCCACGCCGCACGCCACGCCATGAATGCTGCGCGAATTGGGCAGCGCCAGCGCAACAGCCCTGCCGGAATATGCATCCAGGGCCATCCATTCCTCGCGCAAGCCCGCAAATCCTTGCTGGCGAAACAGGCCGATGGCCTCACGCAATTGCAGCAGGCAGTCCGCCAGCAACTTATTGCGCCCCACCGCGACGCCCATCTCGGCAAGATCGACCACGGCCTGATCAACCGCCTCACGTTGCGCTTCATTGAGGCGCACATTGAGCCCGACACCCGCAACCGCGAAGGCGGCGCCATGCATGTCGCCTTGCACCTCGACCAGGATCCCCGCCAGCTTTCGATAGTCCACCAGAATGTCGTTGGGCCACTTCAGCCGGGCGGTGTGGCGACTGTAGCGATTCACGGCGCGCGCAATGGCCAGCCCGACGACCAGGCTCAAGCCCGAAAGCGACTGCAGGCCGTTATCGAAACGCCACAGCACCGAGAACGTGAGGCTCCCCCCTGGAACCGAATGCCACTGACGCCCCCGCCTGCCTCGACCGCTATGCTGATGCTCCGCACAGAACAAGGTGCCGTCCGCAGCCCCTTCCAGCGCGGCCGCCATCAGGGCCGAATTGGTCGAGCCCACACTGTCCAGCACGCGTATCGAGTAATCGCCGGCCGCCGCACCGAGGTGACGCTCGACCACCGCACCATCCATCCACTCCACAGGTTCGGGCATGCGATAGCCGCGTCCGCGCACCGCATGGAGCGTCAGCCCCATGGATTCGGCCTGCGCGAGTATGTTGAAGATGCTGGAACGCGAAAGACCGAATTCATCCGCCAGCGCCTGGCCCGAATGAAAACGGCCGTCGGACAGATGGCGCAGAATCGGAAACAGCGCTTTGTGGGGTCGTGTGTGCACCTGCCGGATTTTACATGGCTTGGGGGAGGCTTTTCCCCGGGCAATAAAAAACCCCCTCCTGTCTGGAGGGGGTTTTTGGCACCGTTTGGTGCGGATAAGGAGTCTGACGATGACCTACTTTCGCAGGCGAGGTGCCTACTATCATTGGCGCGGGAGCGTTTCAC
>JAJZRE010000010.1 GCA_021802945.1 Pseudomonadota bacterium | reverse complement strand
CAGGGAGTCCCAGCATGTCCAAGAAGCATCCCGTCATTGCGGTCACGGGTTCATCCGGTGCCGGCACCACCACCGTCAAGCGCGCGTTCGAGCACATCTTCTTCCGTGAAAAGATCAACGCCGCCGTGATCGAGGGCGACAGCTTCCACGGCCTGACACGGGTCGAGTTCAAGGAAGCCGTCAAAAAGGCCGAGGCCGAAGGCAATTTCTCGTTCAGCCACTTCGGCCCGGCCGCCAACCGCTTCGACAAGCTGGCCGAGCTGTTCGAAACCTATGGCAAGACCGGCGGCGGCAAGAAGCGCTACTACATCCACAGCGACGAGGAAGCCGCCGAGCACAACAAGCGCCTCAACACCAGCCTCAACCCCGGCGAATTCACCCCGTGGGAAGACGTGCCGGCCGGCTCCGACGTGCTGTTCTACGAAGGCCTGCACGGCCTGGTGAAAACCGACGACGTCGACGTCTCGAAGCACGTCGACCTCGGCATCGGCGTGGTGCCCATCGTCAACCTCGAATGGATCCAGAAAATCCACCGCGACGGCGCCGAGCGCGGCTATTCCGCCGACGTCATCGTCGACACCATCCTGCGCCGCATGCCGGACTACGTGAACTACATCACGCCGCAGTTCTCGCGCACCGACATCAACTTCCAGCGCGTCTCCACCGTCGACACCTCCAATCCCTTCATCTCGCGCGACATCCCCACGCCGGACGAAAGCTTCATCGTCATCCGCTTCCGCGAGCCCAAGGGCGTCGACTTCCCCTACCTGCTGAACATGATCTGCAACTCCTTCATGTCGCGCCGCAACACCATCGTGGTGCCGGGCGCCAAGATGGGTTTCGCCATGGAACTGATCCTGGCGCCGATCATCCAGGACATGATCGCGAACAAGAACAAATAAGGATTTTCCCGCAACGAAAAACGGAGCCGCTGGCTCCGTTTTTCGTGCATGCCGGGCATGCGGCTCACCCGGCAACGGTTAGCGACAGCGCATGGGTTTCCACCCGGTTGCGGCCGGCCGCCTTCGCCCGGTACAGACAGCGGTCAACGCTTCTCATCAGGCTATCCGCGTCGTCGCCAGGCACATACGCCGCCACCCCGAAGCTGCATGTCACCTGGCCGACATTGGCGAAGCGCCGATTTTCCAGCAACACGCGCAGCTTCTCGGCAAGCAGTCGGGCGGCATTGAGGTCGCAGCCCGGGGCCAGCACCATGAATTCCTCGCCGCCCCAGCGCGCAAACAGATCGGTCGCCCGAATCGCACCGCCAATCACCCGGGCCAACTCGATCAGTACCTGATCGCCTGCCTGGTGGCCGAAGGTGTCGTTGATGCGCTTGAAGTGATCGATATCGAACAATATGAGCGACAGCGGACTTGAAAACCGTGCCGCGCGCCTGATTTCGTCCGCCAGCACCTCATCGAAGCGGCGCCGGTTGCAAATGCCGGTCAGGGTATCGGTGGTGGCCAGCAGCTGGAGCCGTTCTTCGGCTTGCTTGTGCTCGGTCGCATCGCGCACGATGCCCACCGCGCCCCATTGCCCACGCAGCCTGACGGCCGAGATCGCGATCTCCGCCGGGAACTCCTCGCCGGTTCTGCGTTTCGCCTGGATTGCCACCACCCGGCCGATCAAGGGTCCTTCACCCGATTCGATGAAGCGCGCAAATCCCGTGCGGTGCTGCCCGAGGTAGCGTTCGGGAACGACCAGGTCGTGCAGGTTCTGTCCCATCGCTTCGGCTTCGGTGTATCCGAACATGCTCGCCGCCGCAGGGTTCCAGTACGTGATCAGGCCGGCATGATCGATCAACACCACGGCATCCTGCGCCGCATTGGTGATGCTGCGCAGCATTTCCTCACGCTCGGCCAGTTCGATGGTGCGCACCTGGACCAGCCGCTCCATCTCGTCGCGGCTGCGCTCGAGCACGCGCTGTGCCTCTTTGACTGCGGTGATGTCGGTACGCACCGATACATACTGGCTGGGCAAGCCGTCTTCGTCGACAAAGGGGAGTATCGTGGACGCCACCCAATAGAACGTGCCGTCCTTGCGGCGATTGCAGATCTCACCGTGCCACACCTTGCCTGTGCTGATCGTGCTCCACATGTCTTCATAAAAAGCGCTCGAATGCCGGCCTGATTTGAGCAGGCGATGGTTCCGCCCCAGCAGTTCCTCGCGCGAATACTGGCTCGCCTCGCAAAACTTGTCGTTCACGGAGATGATGTTCCCGTTCACGTCGCTGATGCTCACGATGTTGTGTTCGTCCAGGGCAAGCTTCTGGAATTTCAGATCCAGATTCGATTCGCGCAGACGCTCGCTGGCGTCTAACAGATGCGCGATCAGACCGCCCATCCTGCGCGTGATCTGAAGGAGTATCCTCCACGTCAGCAGCACCCCGGCCAGTCCGACGAGAAGAAACAGCAGGCCGGCCCGTTTCTGCGCCTCGCGCACCGACGCGACACGTTTGTACATTTCCAGAATTTCATGCTCCTGCAACGCGGTCAGGGTCTCGATCATCTGGTTTTGCGCCGGCACCACCCGGTCCAGCATCAGTTGCTGGGCTTCGGCGCGGCGCCCGGATTCCAGGTGTTCGATCACGCGAGCCAGCAGCGGCCTGATCCGCGCGACCTGCTCGCTCTGCCGCGCCAGCAAGGCACGCGCGGTCCCATCCAGATCAAGCCCAGCCAACTGCGCGCGCGCCGCGACGAAATCGCCCCCCAGCCCGTAGAAACGCTGGATTCCGCTATCGCGCACGAACGGGTCCTCCGTGTGCACGGCGCCAAGCAGCGCCAGGATTCGATCGCGTGCGGAAAGCTGCATCCGGAAAAGCATCTTCACCGCCGTCTGATCGTTGGCAACGATTTCATTCATCGCCCGGTGATCCAGTTCGATACGCCAAAGCCCCAGCATCGCGATAAACACGATCACGGCCATGACCGTGCCGAACCCCCAGCGCATGACGCGTGGCGTGAAAGCGCGTATCTCGGCCGGACTGTAAGGTGAAAAGTCGTTCTGGTTGGGCATGCAGGACAAGCTCCGTCAATCCGCGCTACGGACATTCGCCCGTTTCATGAGATGAATAGGCAAGAATCAAGCCATGCCCATATCCGGCATGCGATCCCGCCAGGCGGCCGGGTAGCGCGCTCGCACGAACGCCTCGAACGGTTCGGCCGCCAGCGGTTTGCTGAAGTAATAGCCCTGCACTTCGGTGCATCCGTGTTCGCGCAGGAACGTCAACTGCTCATCGGTTTCGACGCCTTCGGCGATGGTGAGCAGTCCCAGGCTGCCCGCCAGGCTGATGATGGCGCTGACGATGGCGCGGTCTTCCGGGTCTTCGCCGATATCCCGCACGAAGGACTGGTCGATCTTGAGCCGATGGACCTTGAAGCGCTTCAGATAGCTCAGCGAGGAATAACCGGTGCCGAAGTCGTCGATCGACATGCGGATGCCGCGCGCATGGAGCCGGTCCATCACCGCGATGGCCGCGGGCGCGTCGTCCATGGCCACGCTTTCGGTCAGCTCCAGTTCCAGGCACTGCGGCGGCAGATTCTCTTCATCGAGAATCTGTGCAACCAGTTCCGGCAGGTGCGGATGGCGGAACTGCACGGCCGAGAGGTTGACCGCCATCGTCAGCGGCGCCAGGCCGCCGTCCATCCAGAACTTCATCTGGCGCACCGCGCTGCGCAATGCCCATTCTCCGATCTTCAGGATCTGGCCGCTCTCTTCCGCAACGGGAATGAACTCGGCCGGCGCGACCATGCCGAGTTCAGGGTGCCGCCATCGCAGCAGCGCCTCGATACCGATCAGGCTGCCGTCCCGCACGGAAACCTGGGGCTGATAATGCAGTTGCAACTGGTCGCGTTCAAGCGCGCGGCGCAGCGCATTCTCCATCTGCAGGTTGTGGGCCGAGCGGGCCTGCATTTCGGTGGTGAAGAAACGATACGTGTTGCGGCCGTCATGCTTGGCGCGATACATGGCCGCGTCGGCGCATTTGGAGAGCGTCTCGAAATCCCTGCCGTCACCCGGATACAGCGCAATCCCGATGGACAGCGTCACGCTGAGTTCCGATCCCTCGACCTGACAAGGCTGCGCCACTGTCGCGAGGAGCTTTTCCGCCACGTGCGCCGCCCCGTCGGCGTCCGTGCCGGGCAGGATCAGAACGAACTCGTCGCCACCCTGGCGCGAAACCGTGTCGACCTCTCGTACAGCGGATTTCAGGCGGGCGGCAATTGCAACCAGCAATTCGTCCCCGATGCGGTGGCCGAGCGTATCGTTGACGTTCTTGAAATGGTCAACATCGACGAACAGGGTGGCCAGCTGCGTTTGATTGCGCTGGGCCGCACTGAGCTCGTGGCTGATGCGGTCGCTGAGCAGTACCCGGTTCGGCAATCCCGTGAGCGGGTCGAAATGCGCCAACTGCTGGATATGCGCCTGGGCCTCCTTGTGCTGGGTGATGTCGCTTGAAATGCCGATGTAATGGCTTATCGCGCCCTTGGCATCCAGCACCCGGATGATCGAAAGCTGTTCCGGATAGAGGGTGCCATCCTTGCGCCGGTTCCATACCTCGCCTTGCCAGCGACCCTCCGTGTTGACGGCGGCCCACATGGCCCGGTAAAACGCCGCATCGTGGCGCCCCGACGCCAGCATGCGCGGAGTCCGCCCCAGCGCATCGGCTTCGCTGTAGCCTGTGATGGCGGTGAATGCGTGATTGACCATGACGATATTGAGGTCGGCGTCGGTGATGAGAATGCCCTCGCCGCTTTGCTCGAACACCTCGGCGGCGAGGCTGAGCTGCGATTCGACCCGCTTGCGTTCGGTGATGTCCTCGCCCGATGCAAGTACGCCGCTGATGCTGCCCGTCTCGTCGCGCAAAAGCACGTTATGCCAGGCCACCATGCGCTCCCCGCCGGTCCGGGTCAGGATGGGGCTTTCCATGTACTCGGCGGGGTCGACGTTGCCCGCCATCAACTGGGCGACCGTATCCCTGGCTTCTTTTCGCATGCGTTCGGGCAGAAAATTGTCGATCCAGTCCCTGCCCAGTATCTCCGCTTCGGGCACGCCCAGCATTTCGCAACCCTTGCGGTTCACGAGCTGCACACGCCCCTCCGGGTCCAGCACGATCAGCATCACGCCGGCGACATTGAGGTATTGCTGCGCCCGTTGCCGGGACTCGCGCAGCGCGCGCTCCGTCTCGACGCGCGCGGTGATGTCGCGGGCGATGCCCAGCACGCCGATGAGCCGGCCGTTCGCGTCGAACATGGGCGTCTTGACCGTCTCGAACAGCCTGCGGACACCGTCGTCGGCGAAGGTCAGCCATTCCTCGTCGATGCCGGGTTTGCCGGCCGCCATAACCTTGCGGTCGTGCTCGCGAAGCGCGTCCGCCAGCTCCCTGTCGACGAAGTCGTAATCGGTCTTGCCGACGATATCGGCCTCGCTGGCGCCGAAGAAGCGTTCGACCATGGGGTTGCAGCTCAGATAGACCCCGTCCGCATCCTTCAGCCACACCAGGTCGGGGATGGCATCGAGCGTGGCCCGCAGCTTGCGCTGCGTCGCCAGGATTTCGTCGGTACGGCGGGCAACGCGCGCCTCGAGCAGCTGCTTGCTGGCTCTCAGGGCAACCAGAAGCCAGGCCATGTAGCCCAGCATCAGGCTGAAAACAAACGCCAGCGCCGCCATCCCCAAGAATCTGAGCGGCTGTGCCCAGCCCCCGACCGGCGCCACGCCCAGCACCCAGGTTGCGTTGGGCACCCGCAGGGCCTGTTCGATGGGCTCGGAAAGGGGCGTCGTCGAGGAGCGGGCGATGACCTGTTTCTGTCCGCTGTCCGGTCGGATGCGCCACAGCTCATACGCCAGTCCCTCTTCCTTCAGACGGGCCAGGTGCGCCATATCCAGCCCCTCTGGCAGGCGCATCACGACCACGGTGAAGCCCCAGAATGACGCATGCCCCGCATCGTCCTCAAGAAACACCGGCAACCGCCCGACCACCCCCACCCCCCCCATCGCGAGCTCAAGCGGCCCTGCAAGGGTAAGCTCGCCGCTGTCGCGGGCCAGCAGGGATTCCTTGCGAAGCGCGGGGGTGTTCAGCAGATCCAGTCCGATGGCAGCCTCGTTGCCCGGCATCGGCGCGATGTCCCGGACAACCCCGCCTGGCGCCAATGCCAGCGCGGATGCGCCCGGATAAAACGGAAGCATCGTGCCGGCGAGGGACTCGAAGCCGGGAACATTGCCGTTTCCCTGACGTACCAGGGCGGCCAGGGCCTGGCTTGCAGAAAGCGCGTGCACGATGGTGTACTCGATCGAATGCGCATGGTCGGCGGCAAGACGGGCAGCGCGCGCGCGTTCGCTTTCGAGGAAATGCCGTTCGATCTGCCAGACGATCACGCCCGACACGAAGGCCGCGAGCAGGAAGACGATGCTCCCCACCATCTGCGGGAATTTCAGGCGGCGCATGGTTGCAGCGCGCATGATGATGACCCCGTCGTCACGGAAGAATGGGCATCAGGCCTTCTGGATTGCCATCGCATCCTGCGTGAGCACGCCAGCCCACGGTCAGACGACCGAGAAACCGACCAGCGCCACCTCGTCGCCGTCCTTGATTGGCGCCGACTTTTCGGCGAACTGCTTGTTGACCGTGACATTCAGCTTGGGGTTGCCGAGCAGCATCTTCTTCCACATCTCGCCGCGTTTCGACAGCACGAACAGCAGGCGCTCGACGTCGGTCACGTCGGGCGGCAGGGCGATTTCGTCGGAGGCCATGCCGAGCGTGTCCACGAGGTCGCCGAAAAACAAAATTCTCACCATGGGTAGCCCTTTATAATCTGCGATTGACCGCCCGATTTTACCCTTGTATGTCCGCCTACCCTGAAGGACACAGCTCTCTGCTGGAAAACCTCAACCCCGAACAGCGCGCTGCGGTGACGCTGCCGCATGAATCCGCGCTGATCCTGGCCGGGGCCGGCTCGGGCAAGACGCGCGTGCTGACCACGCGCATCGTGTGGCTGATCCAGACCGGCCAGGTGTCGCCGCACGGCATCCTGGCGGTGACCTTCACCAACAAGGCGGCGAAGGAGATGATGACGCGCATCTCGGCGATGCTGCCGATCAACACGCGCGGCATGTGGGTCGGCACCTTCCACGGGCTGGCCAACCGGCTGCTGCGCACCCACTGGCGCGAGGCCGGGCTGCCGCAGTCGTTCCAGATCCTCGATTCGCAGGACCAGCTGTCGGCGATCAAGCGGCTGATGAAGGCGATGAACGTCGACACCGAGAAGTACGAACCGAAGAAGGTGCAGTGGTTCATCAACGGCCACAAGGAAGCCGGGCGGCGCGCGCGCGACGCCGAGGCGTTCGACGAGTACTCGATGCGCATGGCCGAGATTTTCGAGGCCTACGACGCGCAATGCCAGCGCGAGGGGGTGGCGGATTTTCCCGAGCTGCTGCTGCGCGCCTACGAGCTGCTGTACCGCAACGAGCCGCTGCGGCAGCATTACCGCGACCGCTTCAAGCACATCCTGGTCGACGAGTTCCAGGACACCAACACGCTGCAGTACCGCTGGCTGAAGCTGTTCGCCGGCCCGCACACGGCGCTGTTCGCGGTCGGCGACGACGACCAGTCGATCTACGCCTTCCGCGGCGCCAACACCGCCAACATGGCCGAGTTCGAGCGCGAGTTCGCGCACGGCAACGTCATCAAGCTGGAGCAGAACTACCGCAGCCACGGCCACATTCTCACCGCCGCCAACACGCTGATCGCGCGGAACGCCCACCGCCTCGGCAAGAACCTGTGGACCGCGGAAGGCGAAGGCGAGCCGATCCGCATCTTCGAGGCCTGGTCCGACCAGGACGAGGCGAGTTTCGTGGTCGACGAGGTGAGAACGCTCAGCCGCGAAGGCGTGGCGCTGTCCGACATGGCGCTCTTGTACCGCTCCAACGCGCAGTCGCGGGTGCTCGAGCACGCGCTGTTCTCGGCCCATGTGCCGTATCGCGTGTACGGCGGCCTGCGCTTTTTCGAACGCCAGGAAATCAAGCACGCGCTGGCCTACCTGCGCCTGCTGACCAACCCCGAGGACGACGGCGCGTTTTTGCGCGTGGTCAATTTCCCCACCCGCGGCATCGGTGCGCGCAGCCTGGAGCAGCTCGCCGACAACGCCGCGCGCTCGGGCAGCAGCCTGTGGCAGGCCGCCTGCACCTCCAGCGGCAAGGTCGCCGGCTTCGCCAAGTTGATCGAGGGGATCAAGCAGGCCACCGCCGACCTGCCGCTGGCCGAGGTGATCGACCATGTCATCGAAGCCAGCGGCCTCGGGGATTACTACCGTGCCGACAAGGACGGCGCCGACCGGCTGGAGAACCTCAACGAACTCGTCAACGCCGCTGCGCTGTTCTCCGAAGAGTCCGAGGAAAACACCCTGGATGCGTTCCTCGCCCACGCCGCGCTGGAGGCCGGCGAACACCAGGCCGGCGCCGGCCATGACGCGCTGCAGCTGATGACGGTGCATGCCGCCAAGGGGTTGGAGTTCCATACCGTGTTCATCACCGGGCTGGAGGAAAGCCTGTTCCCGCACGAGCAGAGTGCGCATGAGGAGAACGGACTGGAGGAGGAACGCCGGCTGATGTACGTGGCGATCACCCGCGCGCGGCGGCGCTTGTACCTGTCGCACGCGCAGTCGCGCATGCTGCACGGGCAGGTCCGCTACGGCCTGCCGTCACGCTTTCTGGATGAACTGCCGGCGCAGGTGCTGCTGCATCTGAACCGCCGCGCGGAATCCGCCTGCCCGTCGGGCATGCAGCAGGCCACCGGCCACTACGGCTCGCCGGCGCCGCGCAGCCCGGGCAGCGACACCGGCTACAAGGTGGGCCAGAGCGTCGCCCACGCCAAGTTCGGCACCGGGATCATCATCGACTTCGAGGGACGCGGCCCCGACGCGCGGGTGCAGGTGAAATTCCGCGACGCCGGAACGAAGTGGCTGGCGCTGGCTTACGCCAAGTTGTCGCCCGCCTGAGCGGGCGCGGCGTCGTCTTTCCACACCGCGAAGATTGCCTGATACGAGGCATACAGCGAGCCGAACAGCACCGGCATCGCCACCAGCAGGCCCAGCAGCATCGGCACCAGCGCGGCGATGAACAGCAGCAGGCCGAGCGCAAGGCTGTTCGTCAGCATCGCCGCCCAGTTCCTGGCGACGGCCTTGAGGCTCACGCCCAGCGCGGTGGCCGGACGGGCGCCGCCGAACAGGATCAGCGCCGGCGCGAACCAGGTCGCCATGATCAGCGGAGTGAACAGCGCCATCCCGGCGAGCACCGCGGGCAGGGACTGGTTCATCAACGCCTGCATCTCGGCCGGTGTGGCTTTGCCACTTCTTGCCGTCTCCATCACCGCCTGCGGATCGAAGCCCATGGCGAGCATGATCTGGCCGATCACCAGCGCGCCCAGCAACTGCACCGCCCCGACGGTCATCAGCGGGATCAGCGGCCCGCGCACGCCGGCCAGGAAATGCGGCAGTTCGAGTTCGCGGCCCGCGTCGAGGGCGCGATACGCCGCCATGAAGCCGGCCACCATCAGAGGCGAGGCCAGATCCGACAGCGAGCCGCCCACGACCGGGATCAGGCCGAGCGCCATCACCACGCCGAACAGCAGGCCGAATGCGGCCGACAACAACAGGGGATTCCTGCGATAGAGGCGAAAGCCCGCGACCACCCACTGGAAACCCTGGCTGGCCGCGACCTTGCGCGGGACGTCTTGATTGGAAGCAGTATTCATGCGGCCGATTTTAACCGACGCGCATGCAAAGATTCAGCACGCCGTGATCACCACTCCTTGATCACCCACATCGGCGGCCGCATCCCGGAATCGAGGCTGTCCTGGCGGGCAAACTGGCCGTCGCCCTTCTCGTCGATCAGGTAATACGGCTTGCCGACCCTGGGGATGACTTTCAGCATGTAGAGCTTGCCGTGAGCGCGGTATTCAATCACGCGCCCCCTCTGGCTGTTCGGCTTGATCGTCACGGGCGGCGCGTCGCCGGGGCCCGGCGGGCCATCCGGGACCGGGGTCAGCCCGGGCGGCTGATCGGACGGGCTGGCGGCGACGGCGAGACCGCTCAACAACACGGTCAACAACAAAACGGGATAGCGCATGACAGGCTCCAGAGTATGGCGGTTTAGGGTTGGCTTAGATGAAGGATGCCCGAAAACTCAAAGATTGAGCTGGATTTCGCGCTCGGCCAGCGAGGGCATGAAGCCGCGTTTCTCATAATGGCTGAAGATGGCCTCGACCACCTCTTCCGGCGTGTCGATGATACGCAACAGATCAACGTCCTCAGGCGAAATCATGCCCTCGGTGACCAGCCTGTCCTTCGCCCACTCGGCCAGCCCCGCCCAGAACTTCGAGCCGACCAGGATGATGGGGATGCCGGCGATCTTCCCGGTCTGCACCAGGGTCAGCGCCTCGAACAGTTCGTCCAGCGTGCCGAAGCCGCCCGGCATGACGACGTAGGCGGCGGCGAATTTGACGAACATGACCTTGCGCGCGAAGAAGTGCTGGAAGGTCTGGCTGATGTCCTGGTAGGCATTGGATGACTGTTCGTGCGGCAGCTGGATGTTGAGGCCGACGCTCGGCGACTTGCCGAAATACGCGCCCTTGTTGGCCGCTTCCATGATGCCGGGGCCGCCGCCGGACACGACCGAGAAGCCGGCATCCGACAGCTTGCGCGCGATGATTTCGGTCAGCATGTAGTACGCATGGTCGGGCGGCGTGCGCGCGCTGCCGAAAATCGACACGGCCGGCCGGATGGATGCCAGCCGTTCGGTCGCCTCGACGAACTCTGCCATAATTCCCAGCATCCGCCATGACTCGCGTGCCGAGTAGTTGATCTCGGCGGTGCGCCCCGGGTCGGCGGTGGCAGGCAATTTATCCAAGTGCATTTTCGAGCGCCTCGTGAACGATTCTAATGTAAGCCAGCCCAGAAAAATCCTGTTATTGGTGGACGGCTCGTCCTACCTGTATCGCGCATTCCATGCGCTGCCCGACCTGCGCAATTCGGCCGGCGAGCCGACCAATGCGATCAAGGGCGTGCTCTCCATGCTGCACAGGCTGCGGAAGGACCATGCGGCCGATTATATCGCCTGCGTGTTCGACGCGAAGGGCAGGACCTTCCGCGACGACCTCTATCCCGACTACAAGGCCCACCGCCCGCCGATGCCGGACGATCTGCGCAGCCAGATCGAACCGCTGTTTGAGGCGATCCGCGCCGAAGGCTGGCCGCTCGTCGTCATCGACGGCGTCGAGGCCGACGACGTGATCGGCACGCTGGTGCGGCATGCCGCGCAGAAAGGCATCCGCAGCATCGTCTCCACCGGCGACAAGGACATGGCGCAGCTGGTCGACGGCCATGTGACGCTGGTCAACACCATGAGCGAGGAAACGCTCGACCCGGCAGGCGTGGCCGCCAAGTTCGGCGTGCCGCCCGAGCGCATCGTCGACTACCTCACGCTGGTCGGCGACGCGGTCGACAACGTCCCGGGCGTCGCCAAATGCGGGCCGAAGACCGCGGTCAAATGGCTGACCGAATACGGCACCCTCGACAACCTGCTGGCGCACGCCGACGAGATCAAGGGCGTGGTCGGCGACAACCTGCGCGCCGCCCGCGACTGGCTGCCGCAAGCGCGCGTGCTGATCACCATCAAGACCGACGTGGCGCTGCCCTTCGATTTCGACAACCTCGTGCTGAAGCCGCGCGACGCCGACGTGCTGCGGCCGCTGTTCGAGCGCTACGAATTCCGCACCTGGCTGCGCGAGCTCGACGCCGCCGCGACGGCGAGCCCCGACGCGCCCGAGCAGGATTGCAGCGGCGGCCACCGCGCGCATTACGCGACGATCCTCGACGAAGCCCAGCTCGACGCCTGGATCGCCAAACTGAACGCGGCACCGGCCTTCGCGCTCGACACCGAAACCACCAGCCTCAACGCCATGCAGGCCGAACTGGTGGGCATCTCGTTCGCCACCGCCCACGGCGAAGCCGCCTACCTGCCGCTGGCGCATCACTATGCCGGCGCGCCCGCGCAGCTGGATCGCGACGCCGTGCTGGCGAAGCTGAAGCCGCTGCTGGAAAGCCGCGAGCCGAAGATCGTCGGCCAGCACCTCAAGTACGACCGCCACGTGTTCGCCAACGCCGGCATCGCGCTCGGCGGCGTCGTCGACGACACGCTGCTGCAGTCCTACGTGCTCGAAGCGCACCAGCCGCACGAGCTCGGCAACCTGGCGTCGCGCCACCTGGGCCTCGCCACGATCAGCTACGACGACGTCACCGGCAAGGGCGCGGCCCGCATCGGCTTCGAACAGGTCGCGATCGAGCGCGCCAGCGAATACGCGGCCGAGGATGCCGACGTCACGCTGCGCGTGCGCGATGCGCTGGCGCCGCGGATCGCCGCGTCGGACAAGCTGGGCTTCGTGTATCGCGACATCGAGCTGCCGGTGGCCGGGATCCTGTTCCGCATGGAGCGCGCCGGCGTGCTGATCGACCGGAATCTGCTGGCGGTGCAAAGCGGCGAACTCGGCCGCAAGATGCTGGAGCTCGAACAGCGCGCCTACCAGGAGGCCGGCCAGCCGTTCAATCTCGGCTCGCCCAAGCAGATCGGCGACATCCTGTTCGCGCAGAAAGGCCTGCCGGTCGTCAAGAAGACCCCGAGCGGCGCGCCGTCCACCGACGAGGAAACGCTGGAACAGCTCGCGCTCGACCATCCCATCGCGCGGGCGATTCTCGACTACCGCGGCATGGCCAAGCTGAAGTCGACCTACACCGACAAGCTGCCGCAGATGATCAACCCGGCCACCGGGCGCGTGCACACCAGCTATTCTCAGGCCACCGCGGTGACCGGGCGGCTGGCGAGTTCCGACCCCAACCTGCAGAACATCCCCGCACGCACCGCCGAGGGCCGCCGCATCCGCGAGGCCTTCATCGCCCCGCCCGGGCACGTGCTGGTGTCGGCCGACTATTCGCAGATCGAGCTGCGCATCATGGCGCACCTCTCGGGCGACGCCGGCCTGCTGACCGCCTTCGCCGAGAACCGCGACATCCACACCGCGACCGCCGCCGAAGTGTTCGGCGTGCCGCTGGCCGACGTGAACAGCGATCAGCGGCGCATGGCCAAGGTCATCAACTTCGGACTCATCTACGGCATGTCGGCGTTCGGCCTGGCGAGCCAGCTCAACCTCGAACGCGCCGCCGCGCAGGCCTGGATCGACCGCTACTTCGCGCGCTATCCCGGCGTGGCCGACTACATGCAGCGCACGCGCGAGGCGGCGCGCAGCCAGGGCTACGTCGAGACCGTGTTCGGCCGCCGGCTCTACCTGCCGGAGATCAACGCGAAGAATCCGCAGCGCCGCCAGGGCGCCGAGCGGGCCGCGATCAACGCGCCGATGCAGGGCACCGCCGCCGACCTCATCAAGCTGGCGATGATCGCCGTGCAGGATCATCTCGACAGACACAGCCTGCAAACCAGGCTGGTGATGCAGGTGCATGACGAACTGGTGCTCGAAGTGCCGGAAGGCGAACTCCCCGGTATCAAGGAAGCGCTCGCCGCGCTCATGTGCAACGTCGCACAGCTCGAAGTACCGCTCAGGGCCGAGGTGGGTATCGGACCCAATTGGGAACGCGCCCACTAAGGGCCGTCCCTGGATGCCGGCTCCCGCGTGGCTGCCTGTGCGCAAGAAGGTGGAAGGGTTAACGTGCTGGCACCACTCGGATACCATTGGTCGTGATGGGCAAGCGCAGTCGTCTCCTTTTTCCCCCTTCCGGGCTGGCCGGCACAATAGTCCGCCTGGCTCTGTCGCTGCTGGCCGCATCCGCCGGCACTTTGCCGGCGATGGCGGATCAGGGCGCTTACCGATTCGGCGTCCTGCCCCTTCAAAGCCCGAATAAACTGGCCGTCATGTTCCTTCCCTTGACCCAGGCCTTGAGCGAGCGCCTCGGACGGCCGGTGCAGTTCGTCACGGCCCCGAGCTTTTCCACCTTCATGGCCCGTGTCGCGGACAGGAACTTCGACATCGTCTACCTTAATCCTCTCCTTTTCTCCCGGGCCAAGGCGGATGGCTATCACGTGGTGGCCAAGGTGGCGGGAGAGCCCTTCACGGGCATTCTCGTTGTACGCCGGGACAGTCGGCTGAAGGACATGGACCCGGCACAGCTTCCACCCCGCCTCCGCATCGGCTTTCCTGATCCGGGCGCTTACGCGGCCACGGTCATGACCCGGCGCTATCTCACCCGGCTTGGCATCGACGTGGACCGCGCCTTCCAGGTCAAATACTTCGGGTCCCAGGATTCAGTCCTGATGGCCCTGTATTCCGGCCTGGTGGACGTGGCAGGCACATGGAAGCCTTCCCTTCGCTCCATGCCCGGAGAAGTGCGGGACGATTTGCGGGTGATTGCCGAAACTCCGCCGGAGCCGCAGATGCCCATTGCCGTGCGCAACGACATGCCCCCTGCCGACACGAAGGCCATCGTGGAGGTGCTCACGGAACTGGGCACGACGCCTCGCGGCCGCGCCATTCTTAAAGGCATGGCGCTGCCCCAGGGATTTGTAGCCGCCAATGACCGGCAATACGACGGCGTCGGCGAATGACTGCCGCAGCCGCCAAGACCGCCCTTGCTACGCCGACTGCCGGCGCCGTGCCGTTGCGTACTGCGCCGCTCCAAACCCTGCGCTTCCGTCTGATCCTGTCGGTGGCCCTGGTACATGTTGTACTGATGGGCATCTTTGCGGCGGCAGCGGTCCGGGAGCAAGCCGACCGGATCGAGCAGGAACTGCTCAACCGTGGCCATGCCCTGATCTCCATGACCGCCGTGGCCTCCACCAATGCGCTGCTTACCGAAGACCTTGGCGCCCTGGCGGAGATCATCCAGAAGGTGGAACGCCAGCCCGACGTGGCTTTCTGCGAAATCTCCGATTCGCGCGGCTACATCCTCGGCACCACCACGCCCGACCGGCTCGGCAAGCGCCGCCCTCCGCGCGTCAGCCACTCCGACAGGTTTCCGCTCGCGTCGGGCGACCCCACCCTGGACCTGCGGGAGGACATCCGGATCGCAGGCCAGGTGGTGGGCACGGTCACCCTCGGGCTGTCCACGTACCGCATGGACTCGGCCATGCACAAGACCTGGCGGGACGGCATCTTCTTCATATTGCTCGCCCTGGTAGTCGGCAGCTTCGCCGCCTGGGCGCTCTCGCTGGCCACCACGCGGAAGCTGCGCGGCATGGTGGAAGCCACCGCCAAGATCGGCAAAGGGGATCTGGATGTCCAGTTGCCCATCACGTCACGGGATGAAATTGGCATGCTGGCCATCGCCTTCAACAACATGGTGGCGTCCCTCAGACACGCATCGGAGGAAGCCCTGCGGGAGCATCGCCAGCGCACCCAGGCGGAACGCCTGGCCTGCGTGGGTGAGATGTCCGCCAGCATCGCCCACGAAATCCGCAACCCCTTGTCGGCGGTGATCAATTCGGTCAACCTGCTGAGCGGCGACGCCCTCCACGGGGACGAGCGGTCCCAGGTCATCAGCATCCTGAACAGCGAATCCCACCGACTGAATCGCATCCTCAGCGACTTCCTCGACTTCGCCAAGATTCGCGAGTCCCAGCCGGCACGAGGCAATCTGGCGGCACTGATCGAAGAAGTCGCAGGCATGCTTCGCCAGGACCTGCCCCAGGAAAAAAACATCCGCGTGGCCGTGGCGTGCCCACCGGGCGCCCGGCTGGCGGTGTTCGACCACGACCACATGCGGCAAGTCGTGTGGAACCTGGTCCTGAATGCGGTGCAGGCCATGGGTGACGGCGGCCTGCTGTCCCTTCGCACCGCCCGCCGGGGCGACAAGATCGTCGTTACCGTGGCCGACACCGGCTGCGGCATAAAACCGGATTTCATCAAGGAAATGACCAAGCCTTTCGTCACCGGGCGCCGGGACGGCACCGGCCTGGGCCTGGCGATCGTGCAACGGATTCTGATCCAGCACCGCTCCCAGCTTTCGGTTTCAAGCGAACTGGGGATAGGCAGCGAGATCAGTTTTGAACTGGACAGTGGCGGATAAGCATGGCGACCATCCTGATTGTTGACGACGAATTCTCCATCCGGAAGACCCTGGGGCTGCTGCTCAAGGGCGACGGCCACGCAGCCCTGGAGGCCTCGACTCTGGAGGAAGCCCGGGCTCATCTGGACCGGCATATCGTGGACCTGGTGATCACCGACATGCGTATCGGCCCGGAAAACGGCCTTGACCTGCTGGCTTATCTCAGGGAAAGCGCCTACCCGGCGGAAAGCATCATGATGACCGCCTACGCCTCGATCGAATCCGCAGTCGAGGCCATGCGCCTGGGCGCCTACGATTACCTGACCAAACCCATCAACCCGGACGAGCTGCTGCTGCGTATCCGCAAGGTGCTGGAGCGCAATTCCCTGCGGGAAGAAGTCACCCGCCTGCGCGGCGAGCTGCTCGGGCGCAGCCAGCTTGGCCACATCGTCGCGCGCAGCCCGCGCATGGCCAAGATCCTCGAAATTGTGGAACGGATTCGGGAACGGGAACTTCCCGTGCTGATCACCGGGGAGACCGGCACCGGCAAGGAAATCCTCGCAGGTGCCATCCACAGCGTCAGCAACCGCAGCGAAGGCCCTTTCGTCGCCATCAACTGCTGCACGTTGCCCGAAGACCTGCTGGACTCCGAGCTTTTCGGACATATCAAGGGCTCCTTCACCAGCGCCACCAGCAACCGCAAGGGACTGTTTCAGCAGGCGCATGGCGGAACCCTGTTCCTGGACGAGATCGGCGACATCAGTCCCCGCCTGCAAGCCAAGCTGCTGCGGGTGCTCCAGGAAGGCGAGGTCCGGCCCGTGGGCAGCGAAACGGCGGTCAAGGTGGATGTGCGGATTATCGCGGCCACCAACCGGGACCTGGAGCAGATGGCAACGGAGGGCAGCTTCCGCAGCGACCTGCTGTTCCGCCTGGACGTCCTGCCCATCGACATCCCCCCCCTGCGGGAACGGCAGGAAGACATCCTGCCTCTGGCGGAACATTTCCTGGACATGGAACGGCAAAGGCTGAAGAACGGCGACCTGGGCCTGAGCCCGGCAGCCAAGCAGAAGCTGCTGGACTACGACTGGCCGGGCAATGTCCGGGAACTCAAAAACGTCATCGAGCGAAGCTTCGCCCTTTACGCAGGACCGGTACTGGATGCGGGCGAAGTGGCCATTTCCATGCATGCGCCCAAGCCTTCCGCGGACAAGCGGAAGTCCCTCGCCGAGATGGAAGCGGACTACATTCGGGAAACGCTCGATGCCTGCCAGGGCAACCAGGTGGCGGCCGCCCGGCGGCTTGATATCAGCCGCTCCACACTGCGTCGCAAGCTCCAGGAAATGGACCTTCCCGCTCTGGCCGATTCTGATACAGACCTGTAGCGATATGAGCCACCCGGCGCTTCGTCCGGGTCACCATCCTCGCGCCAAGCCCATGAAACAACAACACTAAACGATTCTGGCACAGCGGTTGCTCAAGGTAGGGGCAAACACCTTCTGCAGGTGTTTTCAAACCCACTCTCGGAGCAGCTGGATGGCGCTATTCAAAAAAACCCTTAGCCCGGTGTCCGCCATGGCCATGATCGCCGTGCTGGACATCTTTCTTTTTCAGATCGTAGGTTCCTGGACCGTAGGCGGCGGCGAAACCATGATGACCGGGCTCATCGCCCGGCTTTTCATGGGGGAGTCCCTCTCCCGAATTCCGTTCTGGAATGTCGCTTTCCCGCCCGATCCGGGCTACTGGAAGATCTACATCAGCCTCGGCATGCTGTTCGGTGCGGTGGTCGGTGCCGTCCTGAGCAAGGAATTCAGCTGGCGCATGCCCCACCGCCTGTCCGAGTGGGTCATGATCACCATCGGCGGCCTCCTCATGGGGATCGGCATCCGCCTGGCCTTCGTCTGCAATGTCAGCACCTTCTATGGGCTCACCCCTGAAATGAACCTGGGAGGCTATCTGGCCATCAGCGGAATCCTGGCCGGCGCCTGGGTGGGCACGTGGATCTACAAGAAAAGCCTGGAGGGATGACTGACACATGAACGCGACTGCCCAATGCCTCACCGCCTTTGTCTTCGGCTCCGTCGTTGGCCTGCTGGTGCAACGTTCCCGCTACTGCAACGTGGCCGCCCTGCGGGATGCGATGCTGTTCAAAACCTACCGCAACACCAAGGCGCTGCTGGTCGCCATGATGATCCTCACCCTGGGCTTTACCGCCTTCATCACCGTGGGGGCAGGCAAGCCCATGCACTTCGATGTGGGGCTGAACACCTTCGCCGGCTTGTTCCTGTTCGGCATCGGCATGGTGCTCGCCGGGGCATGCACGGTTTCCACCTGGGTCAAGGCCGGGGAGGGCAACATCGGCGCCATCTGGGCCCTGATGTTCACATTTATCGGCATGTTCCTGTTTTCGCTGCTGTGGTCTTTCATCTACTGGCCGCCGGCCCCGGACACCATGACCGGCGTCCACAACCTGGCGGGCCTGCAGCTGGGCTTTGCCAACGCCGCCACCCTGCAGGAGAAGACCCATGTTCCGGCGATCGTCTTCGGCGCCGTGCAGACCCTGGTGCTGTTCGGCATCTACCGGGCAATCCTGCGCCGGGAACGCGCCGGCGCCCGAACCTCGGAAGCGGCGGCCGCCCGCGAATCGGCGGCCTGCGATGCCTGGGCCGGCAATGAAACGGCGGTGCCACAGGGGGCAGCCCGAGTGGCCGCCGAGCAGTCCGCATAGGCATGATCTGAACAGGAGAACAAGATGGGACTTTTCAGCAAGAAAGCAGACCCTGCGGCCAGCGCCGCCACGGCAACAGAAGCCACATTACCTGACGGAAGCCGCGTCAGCATCAAACAGCAAATCAACTGTCTCGGGGATTCCTGCCCACGTCCCCAGCTCATGACGAAGAAGGCCTTGACTGGCGCGTCTCCAGGGGAGGTGTTCGAGGTCATGGTTGACAACCCGACCTCCATGGAAGCCATTCCTCCCATGATGAAGGACCTGGCCAGCACGCATCTGGCCACTGTCCGGGCGGATCGTCATTGGCGCGTGTTCGTCAGAAAAGACTGAGGGCACGCGCCATGACATTCGGGAAGATACAAATGGTGCTGTTCTCCGCCGTCTCCGCGGCGGTCACGGTGGGCGGCCTTGCCTACATCTTTGCCACCGAACCGGGCTATCTGCGCGCGACCCGGGACGGAGTGCCCTATTTCACACCCTCCGTCATCAACCCGGTCGACGGCAAGCCATTGGATGTGGGCATGCTGGTTCGCCATTTCGAAGGAAAGGACAGCAGGCCATGACGCTTGATTTCGAAACCATCGTGCAGCTGGTCATGTTCGTGGTGGCCTTCTACATCACCTACCTCTGCCTGGCCCATGACGTGTTCTGAAGGATCCGCCCCATGAAGAAAGAAGTCCTGGCATTTTGGGCCGTCTCCCTCGGCATCGCCCTGGGATTGTGCGCGACCCTCTACCCCTACGCCGCCGTGCCGGCAGCCACCCTGTCAAGGGCGCGGACGCCCCTGCCCGTGGAAGCCATGGCCGATCTCGACCTCGGCGAAGCGTACGGCACCGTGTCGGTGAGCGATCTTGTCGACTACTACTTAGCCAACCCGCCCGCCTCCAGAAGCGCCGCCGCGCAGGATGAGGCGCCCCACGGTTTCGGGGGCTGCTGAGGACGGGGAGATGAAACGGGCCAAGGCGCTGTTGTTGGTGTCGTCGCTTGGCATCGCCGCGTCCGGCCTGGCCTGGGGCGGGGATTTCGCCTACACGACCGATGCCCGCGGATTCATCGACCATTCCACGGTGGTGGATGCGCGCGCCCAAAGCGCCTGTCTCAAGCGCACCGTGGCGGGTGCCCGGTGCCTGCCGGCAGCGGACTTTCTCGGGCCCCATGGCCGCCTGGCGGCCTTCCCGGATGTCTACTGGCTGCTGGGAACCGCCGGGATCGCCGCCCGGGATGCCGTTCTGGTGGTGGGGGACGACCCCATCGAACGCGATTTCGTGGCCGGCATGCTGTATCTGTCCGGGCAGTCCCGGGTCATGGTGCTGAACCAGCCGATCTCCGGCGGGGCCGGCCTTCCGGCATCCCGCCTGGGGCCTGGCGCGGCCCGAGGCATGCTCCGGCAGCCCATCTATGAGGGCACGGCGAGGGAAGGCGCCATGCTGCTGCGCAGCGAACTGGCCGCCGAGATTCAGCGCGCCCATGCCCCTGTGCTGCTGGATGGCAGGCCCGCGGCAGCCTACTGGGGCGAGACCGTACGTGCCCTGCGAGGCGGCCACCTGCCTGGCGCCCAGTCCCTGCCCATGACGGACCTGAGAGCGGAAATAAGCAAGGGGCAAGCACATCTGCCGCCAGGACCCTTCGTGGTGTACGGCCACGACCCGTTCGAATCCGTCGCCTACTTCACCCTGGCCCGGGCCGGTGCAGGCGCCGATGCCCGGGTGCTGCTGGACGGCTGGGCAGCCTGGGCCAACAACCCGGGGCTGCCCGTGGACGCCGAGACGTACCGGGACGGCATGAAGGCAATGACGGCGCTCGAGACCCGCCATGTCCCCCGGTCCGGGGCAATACCGGCGAAGGGTATCGGGGCCGCGGCCCTGGGGCTCCTGATTCTGATGACAGGCAGCTGGTACCTGGGGAGATTGAGCAAGAAATGAAATTACTGATCGTGGTATCCACCGCCCTCGGCGGGCACCTGCTGATGCCGCTGGCCCGGGCATGTTCGAGAAACCGCGTGGAATGGGGCTGCTTCTTCACCAACGACGGGGTGAAACTCCTGGGCGACCCGGCGCTGGTATCCCTGTTGGACGGCGCATCTCGAAAAGTGGCTTGCGACCATTCCTGGGTCCGCTTCATGGGGCGGCCGGACTGTCCCGTTGAACTGGGCAGCCAGACCAATCACAGCGCCATGGTCGGCGCTGCGGAAAAAATCCTGACCCTGTGAGGCGCCCCATGCCTGAAAACATCAAATCGATACTGCTGCTTGCGCGCCGGGACCATGCGGAAGCCATGCGGGTAGCGGCAGGCCTGACCATCTTCGGCCACCAGGTGCGTCTGGTGTTCATGGACCGGCCGGTTGCCGACACGCAGGAAAACGCCGAGCAGGCGGAGCTTCTGGAACTGGCTGAAATTGCGCCCGAAACCACGGTAGACAATGCGGACCTGCCGCTGCTGGACAGGCCGCACCTTGCCGATGCGCTCCTTTCGGCGGACGTGGTGATGAGTTTCTGAGGGAAACAACGCAATGGAATTCGTCGTGTTTGAAACAGGGATTTTTCCCGATCGGATTATGTTGGTCGAGGCCCTGGCGGTTCTTGCACGGAACCACCCGGTCCAGCAACCGGCCATGCCGGCCTCGCCGGACGACGAAGAAGGGTGGGACCGGATGCTGCACGCGCTGCTGGCAGCAGACCGGATTATTGTTGTTTAGTCCGATAACACGGAGGTTGAACTGATGAAGAAGCTGACTGTATCTACCGCGATAACCGCAGCATGGATCCTGGGCGGCGGCGTGGCGCTGGCCGATTCGGCCACCCCGCTGGTGAACGTCCAGTGGGTCAAGGAAAATGCCTGCAAACCCGGGGTGGTTATCCTGGACATCCGCAACCAGCTGGACGGCCACACGAAGGTGGATTATCTCCGTGGCCACATTCCCTGCGCCGTATACAGCGATTACATGAAGGACGGCTGGCGCACCAAGGTCAACAACATTCCGGGCATGCTGCCGCCGGTGCCGGCTCTGGAGAAGCTGATCGGCAGCCTCGGCATCAGCAACAGCGACCATGTGGTGATCTACTCGGCGGGCCTCAACGGCCTCGACATGGGCAGCGCCACCCGCGTCTACTGGACCTTCAAGGTGCTGGGAGACGACAATGTTTCCATCCTGGACGGAGGCTACGCCGCCTATGAGGCCGTGAAGGGCAACAAGATCGAGACCGGCACGAATACGCCCAAGCCCGCGACCTTCACCGCCAGCTTCCGCAAGGACATGGTTCCGGGAGAGGCGGACGTGGCCAAGGCCATGAAAAGTGGCGTGGTCCTGGTGGACAACCGTCCGGCCGATCAGTATCTGGGGGTCAACCGGAACACCCCTGCAGTGACGCGCAACGGCACCCTCCCGGGCGCCAAGAACCTGCCGGAGAGCTGGTTCACCGACAACAACGGAGGCGCATTCCGCGCGCCGGCAGAACTGAAGGCCTTGTACAAGGAAGCGGGCGTTCCGCTCAAGGGCGAGGAAATCAACTTCTGCAACACGGGGCACTGGGCGTCCCTGGGCTGGTTCGTCTCCAGCGAACTGCTGGGCAACAAGTCGGCCAAAGTCTATGACGGCTCGATGAGCCAATGGTCGGCAAACGCCAGCTTGCCCATGGTGCAGAAGATCAAGGTCCAATAAGGGTGGCATGCGACCCGGCCGCAGCATAACGGTCCTGACGCTGCTGGCGGCCTGCGCGCCTGCGCTGGCCGCCGGAGAATACGACCGGGCGCTGCGAGTCGACGTCGCCGTTCTCCAGGGCGATGCGCGACTGCTCGCCGACCCCGCGACGCCCGCGGTCCGCCGCGCCGGGCTGCGGGCCCGGATCGCCAGTACCCTGGGCACGCTGGGGATGACCGCCCGCGAGGCAGGGAACCCCGGCCCTGCCTCCCCTCAAATCCTGCTGCCTTCCATCGCCGCCCTGCGGACCGATTTCCACCGCCAAAGGCCGGACCTGTTCCTGCGGCGCGCAACGTCCCTGGCGATGGCCTTTCCCCTGGACACCGCCTATTTCATCCCCCTCGTCGCCACGCCCCTGCGCGCCAGGACAGGGCAAAGCATTTACCGGCAGCTGTGCATCGGCTGCCATCAGTACACGGATCCGAAAGCTGCCAATCCCGCGCCGGATCTGTTCGCGATGGCACGATCGACCCCGCCCGCGGAATTCGTAGCCCGAATGCTGGGGGGCATCCACGGGGTGCCCCGCACCACGCTGAAGAATCCGTTCTCCGACGAGGAAATCGCCAGCCTGCTGGTCTATTTTTCCGCCGGCAAACCATAGGACCCCGTCCGCCCGTTACGCCGCCATTGCCGGCCATGCCAGAACGAAAAATGGCGACCCGGCCTGGCGGGGTCGCCATTTGAACGCCGAGCGGGCCGTCTTATTTTTTCAGGCTGTCGCGGATTTCGCGCAGCAGCACGACGTCTTCAGGCGGAGCGGCCGGGGCGGCGGGCGGCGCTTCCTTCTTGAAGCGGTTGAGCTGCTTGACGAGGATGAAGACGATGAACGCCAGAATGATGAAATTGAGCAGGATGGTCAGGAAACTGCCGTAGGCAAACACCGGAACCCCGGCTTTCTTCACTTCGGCCAGCGTCATCGCCACGCCTTCCGGCACGGCTTTCAGCGCGATGAACTTGTTGGAAAAATCGAAGCCGCCGAATAGCGCGCCGACGATCGGCATGATGAGGTCGTTGACGATGGAGTCGACGATCTTGCCGAAGGCCGCGCCGATGATGACGCCCACCGCCAGGTCCATGGCATTGCCCTTGACCGCGAATTCCTTGAATTCCGACATGAAACTCATGCGTGCCTCCCCCTTCGTTGGTCAAATGATGCGCTACAAATGGTAGTTGCTTCGAGGGCATGCTACCAGTGCCTTATGTAAATTCTGACCCGCTTGGTCGAGGCCCGAGGCAAGGGTAAAATGCACCCCCTTATGCGTATCGGCCGCCACCTCCTCAAGAACCGCCTCATCGTCGCCCCCATGGCCGGGGTGACGGACCGGCCTTTCCGCCAGCTTTGCAAGAAGCTGGGCGCGGGGATGGCCGTGTCCGAGATGGTGACGTCGAACTCGCTCCTGTACGGATCGGCCAAGACCGCGCGGCGCGCCAACCACGAGGGGGAGGTCGATCCGATCAGCGTGCAGATCGCCGGCGCCGATCCGGCGATGATGGCGGAAGCCGCGCGCCACAACGTCGACCGCGGCGCGCAGATCATCGACATCAACATGGGCTGCCCGGCCAAGAAGGTGTGCAACGTGATGGCGGGCTCGGCGCTCCTGCAGGACGAGGCGCTGGTCGGCCGCATCCTCGGCGCGGTGGTGAAGGCCGTGCCCGAGGTGCCGGTGACGCTGAAGATCCGCACCGGCTGGGATCGCGAGCACCGCAATGCGCTGAACATCCTGAAGATCGCCGAGAACGCCGGGGTGCAGGCGCTGGCGATGCACGGCCGCACCCGCGCCTGCGGCTACACCGGCGAGGCCGAATACGACACCCTCCGCGCGGTGAAGGCGGAAGCGAAGATTCCGGTCATCGCCAACGGCGACATCACCACGCCGGAAAAGGCGCAATACGTGCTGGAATACACCGGCGCCGACGCCGTGATGATCGGCCGCGCCGCGCAGGGCCGGCCGTGGATCTTCCGCGAGATCGAGCATTTCCTGGCCACGGGCGTTCATCTTCCGCAGCCTGAAGTCGCGGAAATCCACGCCGTGCTGCTCGAGCACATCCACGACCTGTATGCTTTTTACGGCGACGTCACCGGAGTGCGCGTGGCGCGCAAGCACATCTCCTGGTACACCCGTGGACTCGTCGGCAGCAGCGCTTTCCGCCACGCCATGAACCAACTCGACTCGGTGGCCGAGCAGCTCGCCGTGGTCAATGAGTATTTTGCCCAGGCGGCGCGCGCAGACAACCGCCTGCGCTACGAGGCCAGCCACGACAACAATACCGCGCAGAACATGCCACCTGCTTCGCGGCTTGCGGCATAAGGGGAACTTCAAAATGATAGAAGAAAACGAAATAGCCGCGTGCATGCGGCGGTCGCTCAATCGCTATTTCAAGGACCTCGACGGCGAAACGCCCAGCGAGATCTACAACATGGTGATCGGCGCGGTGGAAAAGCCCCTGCTGGCCTACATCCTCGACCGCGCCGAAGGCAACCAGACCCGCGCCGCCGACATGCTCGGCATCAACCGCAACACCCTGCGCAAGAAAATGCGCGAACACGGCCTCTCAGATTGAATCTTCCATGAAAATCCAACGCGCCCTCCTCTCGGTTTCAGACAAGGCCGGTCTCGTCGATTTCGCCCACGCGCTTGCCGCCGGCGGCGTCGAACTGCTGTCCACCGGCGGCACCGCCAAGGCCCTGCGCGACGCCGGCCTGACGGTGATCGACGTCAGCGAATACACCGGTTTCCCGGAGATGCTCGACGGCCGCGTCAAAACGCTGCATCCCAAAATCCACGGCGGCATCCTGGCGCGGCGCGACCTGCCCGAGCACGTCGCCACCCTGGACGCGCACGGCATGGGCACCATCGACCTGGTGTGCGTGAACCTCTATCCCTTCGTCGCCACCGTGTCGAAGCCGCACACGCTGGACGAGGCCATCGAGAACATCGACATCGGCGGCCCGGCGATGGTGCGCTCGTCGGCCAAGAACTACCGCCATGTCGCGATCGTCACCGATCCCGCCGACTATCCGGCGCTGGTCGCCGAAATGCAGGCCCAAGGCGGCGCGCTGACCGACGCCACCCGCTTCGCGCTGGCGAAAAAGGCGTTCACCCACACCGCGCAGTACGACGGCGCCATCAGCAACTACCTCACCGCGCTGAACGACAAGGGCGAACGCGAGGCCTTCGGCGAGAAGCTCAACCTGCAGTTCACCCGCGCGCAGACCTGCCGCTACGGCGAGAACCCGCACCAGGCCGGCGCGTTCTACGTCGAGGCCGATGCGCCCGCGGGCACCATCGCGACGGCGCGCCAGATCCAGGGCAAGGCGCTCAGCTACAACAACATCGCCGACACCGACGCCGCGCTCGAATGCGTCAAGCTGTTCGACGCCGCGCCCGCCTGCGTCATCGTCAAGCACGCCAACCCGTGCGGCGTCGCCTACGGGACCAGCCTGCTGGAGGCCTACGACCGCGCCTACCAGACCGACCCCGAATCGGCCTTCGGCGGCATCATCGCCTTCAACGGCCGGCTGGATGGCGAGACCGCACAGGCCATCGTCGAGCGCCAGTTCGTCGAAGTCATCATCGCACCCGAAGTCAGCCTGGAAGCGTCCGCCGCCGTCGCCGCCAAGAAGAACGTGCGCCTGCTCGAATGCGGCGCATGGTCGGGGCCCGTGGCCCAGCTCGACATGAAGCGCGTGGCCGGCGGCCTGCTGGTTCAGAACGCCGACGTGCTGCTCAACGCCGAACTCAAGGTCGTCACCCGGCGCACACCGACCGAGAAGGAAATGGACGACCTGCTGTTCGCCTGGCGCGTCGCCAAGTTCGTCAAGTCCAACGCGATCGTGTATGCAAAAGACCGCATGACCGTCGGCGTCGGTGCCGGCCAGATGAGCCGCGTCAACTCCGCCCGCATCGCCGCGATCAAGGCCGAGCACGCCGGCCTGCCGGTGCCGGGTTCGGTGATGGCCTCGGACGCCTTTTTTCCGTTCCGCGACGGCATCGACCAGGCCGCTGCCGCCGGCATCAAGGCGGTGATCCAGCCCGGCGGCTCGATGCGCGACGACGAGGTCATCGCCGCAGCCAATGAACACGGCATCGCCATGGTGTTCACCGGAACGCGGCATTTCAGGCATTGATTGCGAGGGACTAGGAGCTAGGATCTAGGGGCTAGGGAATGAGCGGCTTCGCCGCACCTCGTGAATTCATTCCACGCGGCGAAGCCGCACAAGGCCCCCTAATCCCTAGCTCCTAGCCCCTAACCCCTAACCAGTCCCTCACACACATGAAGATTCTTGTCATCGGCTCCGGCGGACGCGAACATGCCCTGGCGTGGAAACTCGCGCAATCGTCCCGCGTCTCGCAGGTTTACGTCGCGCCCGGCAACGGCGGCACCGCGACGGAGGACGGGCTCGTCAATGTGCCGCTGACGGCGATTCCCTCGCTGGTCGAATTCGTCCGCCGCGATCCGGACATCGCGCTGACCGTGGTCGGTCCCGAGGCGCCGCTGGCGGCCGGCATCGTCGACGCCTTCCGCGCCGCCGGCCTGAAGATTTTCGGCCCCACCCAGGCGGCCGCCCAGCTCGAAAGCTCGAAGGATTTCGCCAAGCAGTTCATGGCGCGCCATGGCATCCCCACCGCCGCCTTCGGCACCTTCACCGACGCCGCCGCGGCGCACGCCTACATCGACGCGCAGGGCGCGCCCATCGTGGTGAAGGCCGACGGCCTGGCGGCCGGCAAGGGCGTGGTCGTGGCGGCGACCGCCGAGGAAGCGCACGCCGCCGTCGATGCCATGCTCGCCGGCAATACCCTGGGGGACGCCGGACACCGCGTGGTGATCGAGGAATGCCTGCTCGGCGAGGAAGCCAGCTTCATCGTCATGGTCGACGGCGAGCATGTGCTGGCGCTCGCCTCCAGCCAGGACCACAAGCGCCTGGGCGACGGCGACAGCGGCCCCAACACCGGCGGCATGGGCGCCTATTCGCCGGCGCCGGTGGTCACCCCCGAGCTGCACGCACGCATCATGCGCGAGGTGATCCACCCCACCGTCGACGGCATGGCCGCCGACGGCATCCGCTACACCGGCTTTCTGTACGCCGGCATCATGGTCGGCCTGGACGGCGCGCCCAAAGTGCTCGAATTCAACTGCCGCATGGGCGACCCGGAAACCCAGCCGATCATGATGCGGCTGAAATCGGATCTCGTCGGCCTGGTGGAAGCCGCCGTCAACGGCCGGCTCGACCAGGTCGAAGCCGAATGGGATCGCCGCACTGCGCTCGCGGTGGTGCTCGCCGCCGCCGGCTATCCGGACGCCCCGCAAAAAGGCGCCGTCATCGGCCCGCTGCCGGCGGCGGCCGAGGACCTGCACGTGTTCCATGCCGGCACCGCCGAACGGGACGGCCGCACCGTGGTGAGCGGCGGCCGCGTGCTGGCGGTGACCGCGCTCGGCGACAGCGTGCGCATGGCGCAGAAGCGTGCCTACGAGGCGATCGCCGGCATCCACTTCGACGGCATGCAATACCGCCGCGACATCGGCTGGCGCGCGCTGGACCGGAAAAAGTGAGGCGTGAGGGGTGAGGGGTGAAGCGGCGGGGCTGCGGGCCTACCTGCGGCGCGGCGGCCTCGTCGCCTACCCGACCGAATCCTGCTACGGCCTGGGCTGCGACCCGCGCCATCCGCGCGCGCTGAAACGTCTCATCCGGCTGAAGGGCCGCAGCGCCGCCAAGGGCCTGCTCCTGATCGCCGACCATTCCAAACGCCTGCAGCCCTTCATGCGCCCGCTGAGCCCGGCGGACCGCGCACGCATGCAGCAGAGCTGGCCCGGCCCCGTCACCTGGGTGGTGCCGGCATCCTCCGCCTGCCCGCCCCTGCTCACCGGCGGGCGCCCCACGATTGCCGTGCGCGTCACCGCCCACCGCGGCGCCGCGCGTCTGTGCCGCAGCCTCCGCATGGCGCTGGTCTCCACCAGCGCCAACCAGAGTGGCAAAAAACCCGCCAAAACCGCGGCGGAATGCCGCAGAATATTCGGTACGCAGGTGCGCGTGATCGCCGGCCGTATCGGTACGCGAAAACGCCCCTCCACCCTGATCGACCTTGCCACCGGAACGATACTTCGCCCCTGATGCCTGAGCCCGCCCCCGTCACCACCCCGTTCGATACAAACGCCGTCAAAACCTGGCTGCTCGACCTGCAGTCGCGCATCGTCGCCGCGCTGGAAGCGGCCGACGGCCTGCCCTTTCGCACCGATGCCTGGGAGCGTCCCGAAGGCGGCGGCGGCATCTCGCGGCTGATCGAGGAAGGCCAGGTATTCGAGCGCGGCGGGGTGAACTTCTCGCACGTGACGGGCAGCCAGCTGCCGCCCTCGGCCAGCGCGCACCGTCCAGAACTCGCCGGGCGGCGTTGGGAGGCGATGGGCGTCTCCCTCGTGCTGCATCCGCGCAACCCCTACGCGCCGACGGTGCACATGAACGTGCGCGGCTTCGTGGCGCTGAAGGACGGCGAGGCGCCCGTGTGGTGGTTCGGCGGCGGCATGGATCTCACACCCTACTATGGCTTCGCGGAGGATGCGCGGCATTTCCACGCCACCTGCAGGGCCGCGCTCGACCCGTTCGGTGCCGACCTGCATCCGCGCTTCAAGGACTGGTGCGACCGCTATTTCTTCCTCAGGCACCGCAACGAGCCGCGCGGCATCGGCGGCGTGTTCTTCGACGACTTCTCCGAAGGCGGCTTCGACCACGCGTTCGGCATGACGCAAAGCGTGGGCGACGCCTTCCTGGCCGCCTACCTGCCTATCCTCGAACGCCGCAAGGACAGCGCCTACGGCGAACGCGAACGCGATTTCCAGGCCTACCGGCGCGGGCGCTACGTCGAATTCAACCTGGTGTACGACCGCGGCACCCTGTTCGGCCTGCAGTCGGGCGGGCGCACCGAGTCGATCCTGATGTCGTTGCCGCCCATCGTGAAGTGGCGTTACGACTGGCGCCCCGAACCGGGCACGCCGGAGGCGACGCTCTACACCGATTTCCTCACCGCACGCGACTGGATCTGAAACATGCACAAGATCCCGCGTCGCATCCTGATCGGCCTCGGCATCCTGCTGCTGGTCGTCGGCCTGATCGGCCTCACCGCCTATGAACTGCTGTCGTCGGCGCTGGAGGCGAAATACCTCGCCAAGGCCGCGCAGAAAATGACCTGGCAAATCCGGCCGGGACCGTCCGATCGCATCCGCTATCCGGGTCAGGGCCCGTACGATGTACGGCTCGGCTACAGCACGCTGCCGCATTTTCTGACCCGGCTCGACAAGGCTGGCTGGCAGATCGACCAGCAGGCCAGGATCAGCATTCAGATGGCGCGTGCGAGCGAACTCGGCCTGTTCCTGCCGTATCACGAAAAGGACCAGGCCGGCCTGACCCTGCTCGACAGCGACGGCAAGCCCTTGTATCAGGCACGGTACCCGACACGGGTCTACCAGCACTTTGACGAGATTCCCAAGGTCGTGGTCGATGCCCTGCTCTACATCGAAAACCGCGAACTGCTGACCGAGCAGTACCCCACCCGCAACCCGGCAGTGGAATGGGACCGCCTCGCCGAAGCGCTGATGGAAAAAGGCATCAGCCTGATCGACACCAACCGCAATGTGCCCGGCGGCAGCACGCTGCCGACGCAGATCGAGAAATACCGCCATTCGCCCGAGGGCCTGACCGGCAGCATGAGCGAGAAGCTGCGCCAGATGGCCACCGCCAGCCTGCGCGCCTATCTCGACGGCCCCAACACGCTGGCAATGCGGAAAAAGACCGTCATGGCGTACCTGAATACCGTCCCGCTTGCTGCGGCGCCGCGCTTCGGCGAGGTCAACGGCATCGCCGACGGCCTGTGGGCGTGGTACGGACTGGATTTCCAGGAGATCAACAAGACCCTGAAGAAGAAGCCGCACGCCGGCGAAACCGCCTATGCGAGCGCGCTGAAGCACGTGCTGTCGCTGATCATCGCGGAACGCCGCCCATCGTACTACCTGGCCGCCAACCGCAAGGCGCTCGACGCCCTGACCGACGACCACCTCGACCTGCTGGCCAATGCGAACGTGATTTCGCGCGAACTCGCCGATCGCGCCAAACGGGTCAAACTGCGCGGCACGCACGAGCGCATCGACCCGCCGGCGCCGCGCTTCGTCGACCAGAAAGCCATCAACGCCCAGCGCATCCGCATTGCGCAATTGCTGGGCGAATCACGTCTGTACGACCTCGACCGCCTCGACCTGCAGGTCAGCACCACCGTCAACCAGCCGGCGCAGAAAATCGTCAGCAGCTACCTGCAGGGCCTTGCAAAACCCGAGGCGGCCGCGGCATCGGGCCTGGTCGGGTTTCGTCTGCTGAGGCCCGACAATGCGTTCGACAAGGTGATCTACAGCTTCACGCTGTATGAAAAAACGCCGCTGGGCAATGTGCTGCGCGTCCAGGCCGACAACCTCAACCAGCCGTTCGACATCAATAGCCAGGCGCGGCTGGATCTCGGTTCCACCGCCAAGCTGCGCACCCTGGTCACCTATCTGCAGATCATCTCGAATCTGTACGACGACTACCGTACGCTCGACGCCAAGGTGCTCAGGCAGAAGGCCCAGCCGCAGCGCGACGTGCTGTCGCAGTGGGTTGCCGCGACGCTGCTGGACCAGCCCGGCATCAAGCGGGGTGCCCTGCTCGACGCCGCGATGGACCGCAAGTACTCGGCGGCCCGCGAAATGTTCTTCACCGGCGGCGGCCTGCACGATTTCGTCAACTTCGATCCCAAGGACAACAGCCGCATCATGGACGTATGGGAGGCCACGAAGAACTCGGTCAACCTCGTCTACATCCGCATCATGCGCGACATCGTGCGCCACTACGCCAGCGCCACACCGGGCGCGGCGGCACGCATCCTGGAAGACGCCGGCAATCCGTTGCGCCAGACCTACCTGATGCGCTTCGTCGACCAGGAAGGTCGTCTGTTCACCCACCGCTTCTACCAGAATCACCAGAAGCAGACGCCCGCGCAGATGGCGGACGATCTCTACGCACGCGTCCGCGCGAACCCGCGCCGCTTCACCTCGGTGTACCGCTATCTGGAGCCGCGGGCGGGGTTCGATGCCTATGTCGCCGCGCTGCGCGCCAACGTGCCCGCCAGCGCCGGCCTCAGCCCGAAGATCCTCGAATCGCTCTACAAGACCCACGCGCCCGACGCCTACAACCTGGCCGATCGCGGCTACGTCGCGCAGATCCATCCGCTCGAGCTGTGGGTGGTGAAAACGCTGCGCGCCGCCCCCACGACCACGCTCGCCGCCCTCTACGACCAGGGCGCCGATGTCCGCCGCGAGGTCTACAACTGGCTGTTCAAGACCAGCCGCAAGAACGCGCAGGACATCCGCATCCAGTCGCTGCTGGAAGTCGAGGCCTTCGAGGGCGTGCTGCGCGACTGGAAACGGCTTGGCTATCCGTTCGACAACATCACCCCATCGTATGCCACCGCCATCGGCGCCTCGGGCGACCGCCCTGCCGCGCTGGCCGAACTGATGGGCATTCTGGTCAACGACGGCGTGCGCGCACCGACGGTCAGCCTCACCGGTCTTCACTTCGCGGCCGGCACGCCCTACGACACCCGCCTGTCGCGCAAACCGGCCAAGGGCGAACGCCTGTTGCCCATCGAGGTGGCGCAGACGGTACGTCGCGCGCTGGCGCACGTGGTGGAAGGCGGAACCGCCGGGCGGCTGGCCGGCGCGCTCAAGGATCCTGCCGGCCGGCCCATCACCATGGGCGGCAAGACCGGGACCGGCGACCACCGTTTCGAGACCTACGGCAAGCGCGGCCAACTGATCGATTCGCGCGTGGTCAGCCGCTCCGCCACCTTCGTGTTCTATCTGGGCGACCGCTATTTCGGCACGCTGACCGCGGTGGTGGAGGGCGAACAGGCCGGCCAGTATGGCTTCACCAGTTCGCTCACCGCGCAGATGCTGAAAACCCTGCTGCCGCAACTGCAGCTCCACCTGTATTCGGGGTCGGCCGGCCAGCCGAAACCCGCGCCCGAAGCCGCGGCGCCCCCCCGTCCGAAGCCGGCTCCCGTTGCGCCGCGCGCGCCCGTGACGGAGAAGCCCGACGGCTCCACCAGCCAGGCCGATCCGAGAGTCAAGGAGCCCGCGACCCAGGGCGGTTTCCCGGAGGATCTTGAACCTAGCGTGGTGCTGCCGGTCCCTATTGAAGCTGCGCCAAAACCCGTTCCGGCACAGCCGCCTGCCGGCACGCCGCCTGCCGACGCTTCGCCGTAGCGCATCGAGGACCGGAGCCCATTAGGAATCGCGTGCAAATCGGATATGCTGACAAGCCACGTCTTCTGACCGCCATGAGCGACAACATTCACCCCCTGATCCAGCACACCCCCGCCGACTCGGGCAACGTCAGCATCCCGGCGTTGCGGGTGCTGTCGGAGATCACCACCAGCCTGTCGACCGACGCCAACGTCGAACAGCTGCTGGGGCGCTTCCTGTCGACCATGATCCGGCTGGCAGGCGCGCAGGCAGGCGCGGTGCGCGTCATCACCGACGACCGCACCCACCTGCGGCTGATCGGCTCGGTCGGCCTGCCGCCCGAGCTGATCGAGCACGAGAACATCGTCAGCGTCGATTGCGGCGTCTGCGGCAAGGCCGCGCGCGAGGTCACGGTGAGCAGCTGGAACAACGTCGCCTTCTGCAAGCGCCAGGCCAACGACCCCTATTTCAGCGGCACCTGCAATACCGTGGTGGCGGTGCCGCTGATGCACAAGAACCAGGTGATGGGCGTCTACAACCTGTTCCTGGAGGAAGGGCACGTCGTGCCCGAAGACGTGCGCCTGCTGTTCCGCTCGATCAGCGAACATCTCGGCATCGCCCTGGAAAACGCGCGGCTGACGCGCGAGAACATGCGCATCTCGCTGATGAACGAACGCCAGATGCTGGCCAACCAGATCCACGATTCGCTGGCGCAGACGCTGGCCTACGCCAAGATGCGGCTGACCGTGCTCTCCGACGCCATGCGCCACGAGGACTACCCCAAGGCCAACCGCTACCTCGGCGACGTCGAGGAGGCGGTCGACCTCGCCTACGCCGACCTCAGGGACCTCATCACCCAGTACCGCGACCGCATCAACCCGCGCGGCCTGGTGCCGGCGATCCAGGAGCTCGCCAAGAGCTTCCGCAAGAAGGCCAATGCCGACGTCGATTTCCTCAACCTGGTGCAGGACGTCTCGCTCACGCCCGACGAGGAGATCCAGGTCTTCCACATCATCCAGGAATCGCTGTACAACATCGCCAAGCACGCCCGCGCACGCCACGTCGTCATCACCTTCGACCTGGAAAACGGCCAGTACATCGTCAACGTCGCCGACGACGGCGTCGGCGTGCAGAAGAAGAAGGACGAGTCGTCCACCATGGGCAAGAGTTTCGGGCTGACCATCATGCGCGAGCGCGCCGCCCGGCTGGACGGCAGGCTCATCGTGGAATCCCGTCCCGCCGGCGGTACCGTCATCCGTCTCGTCTTCCCGCAACGCGCCGCGTCCCATCAACACAGCGAGCCCGCCGCATGAGCCTCACCCGCATCATCCTCGTCGACGACCATACCCTGTTCCGCAAGGGTCTGGCCGAGCTGCTCGAGCAAAGCGGCAGCATCGAAGTCACCGCCTTCACCGGCAATCCGGACGAAGTCGCCATGCTGCTGAAGGCGCACCGTCCCGACCTGCTCATCCTCGACCTCAACATGCCCGGCACTGACGGCATCACGCTGATGCAGCAACTGCGCGCGGCAGATTTCGACCTGCCCATCCTCATCCTGACCCTGTCGGAAGCCGAGGACGATCTCGCCCGTGCGCTCCGTGCCGGCGCCAACGGCTATCTGCTGAAAAGCATGGAGCCCGACGAGGTGGTCGACGCCATCCTGCGTGCCCAGCGCGGCGAAACCGTCGTCGCCCCCGCCATGACCGCCAAGCTGGTCAACCTGTATGACAAGAAAGACCAGGACGCCGGTTCCCTGCTCGACGCGCTCACGCCGCGCGAACGCGAAATCCTCTCCCACCTGTCGCGCGGCGAAAGCAACAAGGCCATCGCCCGCACCCTCGACATCAGCCACGACACCGTCAAGCTGCACGTGCGCCACATCCTGGCCAAGCTGAACCTGTCGTCCCGGGTGGAAGCGGCGGTGTTCGCGGTGGAGCATCGGGTGGCGCCGGGGGGACGCGGCGAGGGCCGATAGGCGCGAGGCCCCGGCCGGCGTGAGTCGGCCTGCCCTCGGGCCAGAATACGGTTCCGGCTGGTTGGTCCGTCCAGCAGAAGCAGGATTCGTAACCCGGAAACTGAATTTCCAGCGTCCCCTGTTGTCTGATTTCCGTTGGGCCGCCGGTGTCAGGCGGCGCCCGGGAATCGAACGATGATCATAGTAGCCACGTTCTGCATCGCACTGCTTGTCTTGACCACCCTCATTCACTACGAAGTCCTGCGTACGCTGACCGTCAGTCTTCCGGCAATCGCCGTCCCTCCCCGCACCAAACTCATTGTCGTCATTTTTTGCGCGTTCTTCGCCCACGTGACAGAGATCGTCCTCTACGCGCTGACGATTTATGTGCTCGCCCGCTACATCGGCCTGGGGTCGCTGGGCGACGTCCATCACTTCAGCATGAGCGTGGTCATGTATTTCTCGGCGGAAACCTTTACCTCCCTCGGTTACGGGGATGTGATTCCGAGCGGCGACCTGCGCATGCTCGCCGGCGCGGAAGCCCTCAATGGCTTGCTGCTGATCGGCTGGTCGGCTTCCTATACCTACATCGCGATGGAACGCTTCTGGAGCGATGGCGACGGCGAGGCCCTGGAGGACGTGCCGCCCACCCGCGTCGCCAGGCAGCGGCTCCGCCGCCAGCGCCACACTTCCGTGTTCAGGCGCTAGTTTCGCCCTGACGCACCCCGCGCCGGGAATCCCCTGATGCGACGCAGGCCTTCATGACCACACCCCCGGGCGCGGCGAATAACTGTCGAGCACGCGCAGGTAGCTGGCGCGCGCGAGAAGCGAAGGGTCGGGCAGGTTCTGCTGACTCATGCTGCCTTTCAGCTGGGCGACCGACTCGTACTCCCTTTCCTCCATCCAGTTCTGCATTGCCGCGAGGATTTCGGTGAGCTTGTCGGGGCCGTTCTGGAGCAGGCAGGAGGCGAGATGCACGACGTCGGCGCCGGCCAGCAGCAGTTTCAGCGCCTCGCTCTCGCTGTGGACGCCGCCGGTGGCGGCGAGCGTCAGGCCGGTTCGGCCATGCAGGATGGCGATCCAGCGGATGCGCAGCAGCGCCTCTTCGGCCGACGACAGATGCAGCTGGTCGGTCATGCACATCTCGTCGAGGTCGATGTCGGGCTGGTAGAAGCGGTTGAACAGCGCCACCCCCTGCGCGCCAGCCGTCTCCAGCCGCCGCACGAAGTGCGGCAGCGAGGAGAAGAAGGGCGACAGCTTCATCACGATGGGCAGCCTCACCACGCGGCGCAGTTCGGTCAGCAGTTCGATGTAACGTGCCTCGACCGCCTCGCCGTCAGCATGCATGTCCGCGGCCACGTGGTAGACGTTGAGTTCGAGCGCATCGGCGCCGGCCTGCTCGAGCGCGCGCCCGAGTTCCACCCAGCCCGACGGCGACACGCCGTTGAGGCTCGCCACCACCGGAATTTCCAGCCGCCGCTTGAGCTGGTGCAGATGCGACAGGTAGCGCTCGAGCCCGCCGCGGAATTCGCCGTGGCCGGGCAGGAAGCTGTCCGCCTCGCCGTGGCCGAGATCGGCGTGCAGCAGGAAGCGGTCGAGCATCGCGTCTTCCGCATGCAGTTCCTCCTCGAACAGCGAATACATCACCAGCGCCGCGGCGCCCGCGTCCTCCAGCCGCAGCGCCGTGTCGAGATTGCGCGACAGCGGCGAGGCCGAGGGCACCAGCGGGTTCTTCAGCCTGAGGCCGAGGTAGTCGGTGGAAAGGTCGGTCATGTCAGGCTCCGGATTCGGGTTCGTCGGCATGGCCCTGCGCCCGCGAGGGGTACGCCGCCACAGCTTTATGCCCTTCAGGGTGCACGCCCTCCGGGCGGTCTTGGCGCAGCGCCATGTCCTGGTAGGCCTTGAAGCGCCGCTCGGCGTCCTGCTGCGCCCGTGCCAGGAAATGTTGCGCCGCTTCGGGGTGACTGCGCGCGAGCATGGCGAAGCGGGTCTCCGATTCCATGAAGGACTTGATCGGCTGGCTCGGCGGGGCGGAATCGAGCTTGAAGGGATTGGCGCCGGATTCCGCCAGGCGCGGGTCGAAGCGGATCAGCGGCCAGTGCCCGCTCTTCACCGCAAGTTCCTGCTGGCGCTGGTTGTAGAGCATGTCGTAGCCGTGGGCGATGCACGGGCTGTAGGCGACGATCAGCGAGGGGCCGGGATAGGACTCGGCCTCGTGGAACACGCGCAGGGTCTGCACGTCCTTGGCGCCGTAGGCCGCCGTCGCGACATAGACATGGCCGTAGTCGGAAGCCAGCTTGACGAGATCCTTCTTGGCCGTGGCCTTGCCGCCGGCGGAGAACTTGGCTACGGCGCCGATCGGCGTCGCCTTCGATGTCTGCCCGCCGGTGTTGGAGTACACCTCGGTGTCGAGCACCAGGATGTTGACGTCGTAGGGCAGCGCCAGCACGTGGTCGAGGCCGCCGTAGCCGATGTCGTAGGCCCAGCCGTCGCCGCCGATGATCCACACCGAGCGGCGGATCAGCCATTCGGCGATGCTGGCGAGTTCCTTGGCGCGGGGGTGGCTCGAGGCTGACAACCTGTCGAGCAGCAGCGCGACGCGGGCGCGCTGTTCGACGATGCCGGCTTCGTCGCGCTGCCCGGCGCTGACCAGTGCCTCGGCCAGATCGCCGCCGATGTCGTTCGCCAGTTCACGCACCAGCTGCTTCGCATGATCCATCAGCTGGTCAGCGGCGAGCCGCATGCCGAGGCCGAATTCGGCGTTGTCCTCGAACAGCGAATTGCTCCACGCCGGGCCGCGTCCGGCGCCATTCACCGTGTAGGGCGTGCTCGGCAGGTTGCCGCCGTAGATCGACGAGCAGCCGGTGGCGTTGGCGACCAGCATGCGGTCGCCGAACAGCTGCGTCGCAAGCCGGATGTAGGGCGTCTCGCCGCAGCCGGCGCAGGCGCCGGAAAACTCGAACAGCGGGTCGAGCAGCATCGAACCCGGGATGGTGCCGTGCTTGATTGCGCTGCGGTCGAATTCGGGCAGCTTGAGGAAAAAGGCGAGGTTGTCGCGTTCCTGGTCGCGCAGCGGCTCGATCGGCGCCATGTTCACCGCGCGCCGGCTGACGTTCGACTTGTCGTGGATCGGGCAGGCCTCGACGCAGTCACCACAGCCGGTGCAGTCATCCGGCGCCACCTGGTAGCTGATGCGGGTGCCGACGGGAAACTCCTTGCTCTTCGCCGGAACGTGTTTGAAGGTCGCCGGCGCCATCGCCGCATCTTCGGCCCGGAAGGCACGCGCGCGGATCGCGCTGTGCGGGCAGACGAACACGCACTTGCCGCACTGGGTGCAGAGGTCGGCCTCCCAGACCGGGATGTCCAGCGCGATGCCGCGCTTCTCGTACTGCGCGGTGCCGAGCGGGTAGGTGCCGTCCACGGGAAAGCGCGAAACCGGCAGGCGATCGCCGTGGCCGTGGTAGATCGGCAGGGTGAGATCGCGCACGAAGTCGGGCACGGCCTGCACGTGCGCGGGGACGGATTCTGCCTTCTCAAGGCCGGCATCCGGCTGCGGCATGGCGACCCGATGCAGCCTCGCCAGGGTCGTGTCGATCGCCTTGTAGTTCAACTCGACCAGCCGCCTGCTCTTCCTGCCGTAGGTCTTGTCGACCGCCCGCTTGATCGCGGCGATCGCTTCCTCCTTCGGCAGGATGCCGGAAATGGCGAAGAAGCAGGTCTGCATGACGGTGTTGATGCGCCGCCCCATGCCCGCTTCATCGGCGACCGCGTAGGCATCGATCACCCATAGCTGCAGGCGCTTCTCGAGAATCTGTGCGCGCAGCCTTTCCGGGAGCGTGGCCCATGCCTGCTCCGGCGGCGCCGGCGTATTGAGCAGGAAGACGCCGCCGGGCGCGGCGTGCTCGAGCAGCTCGTAGCGGTCGACGAACATCGGCTGGTGGCAGGCGACGAAGCCGGCCATGCCCGCCTCGACCAGATAGCTCGAGCGGATGGCCGCGGGGCCGAAGCGCAGGTGCGACACGGTCACCGCACCGGACTTCTTCGAGTCGTAGACGAAGTAGCCCTGCGCCATGAGGTCGGTGGTCTCGCCGAGGATCTTGATCGAGTTCTTGTTGGCCGACACCGTGCCGTCGGCACCGAGGCCCCAGAACACGGCATGTTGAAGCTGCCGCGACGCGTCGGTGCGGAAGCTTTCGTCCCACGGCAGCGAAAGCCCGGTGAGGTCGTCGTGGATGCCGACCGTGAATTCACGTTTGGGCGCGGGGCGTCCCAATTCGTCGAACACCGCCTTCACCATGCCGGGCGTGAATTCCTTGCTGGCGAGGCCATAACGCCCGCCGATCACGCGCGGCATGGCACGCGCGCCCTCTGCCGCCGCCTGCGCCAGCGCGCCGAGCACGTCCTTGTAAAGCGGTTCGCCGTCGGCGCCCGGTTCCTTGCAGCGGTCGAGCACTGCGATCGATTTTGCGGCATGCGGTAGCGCATCGATCAGCGCGCTTGGCGAAAACGGCCGGTACAGCCGCACTTTCAGCACCCCCACCTTCTCGCCGTGCGCAAGCAGATGCTCGACCGTCTCGTGCACGGTCTCGGCGCCCGAGCCCATCAGCACGATCACCCGCTCGGCGTCCGCCGCGCCGACATAGTCAAACAGCCGATAGCGGCGACCGGTCAATTCGCCGAAGCGGGCCATCGCGCCCTGCACGATCCGCGGAAACGCGTCGTGGAACGGGTTGGCGCGCTCGCGCGACTGGAAGAACACGTCGGGGTTCTGCGAGCTGCCCCGCAGCACCGGATGCTCGGGCGACAGCGCGCGGGCCCGGTGCGCCGCGATCAGGCTGGCATCGAACATGGCGGCGACGGTGGCGGCCTCGACCGCGACGATCTTCGCCACTTCGTGCGAGGTGCGGAAGCCGTCGAAAAAGTGAATCACCGGGATGCGTCCGGCAAGCGTTGCCGCCTGCGCGATGACCGCGAAGTCCTGCGCCTCCTGCGGCGAGTTCGCTGCGAGCAGGGCGCAGCCGGTAGCGCGGCAGGCCATGACATCGGACTGGTCGCCGAAGATCGACAGCGCGTGGGTGGCGATCGCGCGCGCGGCAACGTGCAGGACGAAGGGGGTGAGTTCGCCGGCGATCTTGTAAAGGTTGGGGATCATCAGCAGCAGGCCCTGGCTGGCAGTGAAGCTGGTCGCCAGCGCACCGGACGTGAGCGCGCCGTGCAGCGCGCCGGCGGCGCCACCTTCCGACTGCATCTCGATGATTTTCGGCACCGCCCCCCACAGATTGGGGCGGCCCTGCGATGCCCATTCGTCGGCCCATTCGCCCATGCTGGACGCGGGCGTGATGGGGTAGACCGCGATCACCTCGTTGGCGAGGTAGGCCATGCGGGCAACGGCTTCATTGCCGTCGATGGTGAGCGTGGCTCCTGACGCCTTATCCGAAGGGGGATCCCCTGGGACGGCGTCTTTGGAACCCCGGCCTACCCCTTGCGGGTGGAGCGTGGAAATCATGGCGGACTCTTCAGGACATAATCATCTTTATATTCTAGCCCCGATTGCGGCTATGCCAGCCCCCGAGTCAGCCTGCGGGCACGGCACGCCTGGGCAAGGCGGTCAGCGGATGCTCAAGGCGCGCGGGGTGCCTGATCATGGCCTGGGGAAAATGAGAACGAACAGAGGCGGGGGGCTGGACGCGCCGGTCCAGGTCCGGCCGCCTCCAGCGCGGCGCATGTTTCCTGTCAGCGCAGGTGATCTGCCGCCTCCAGCGGGGTGCGGTGCGCCTGCTCGCCGTGCAGTTCAGGCTGGTACCAGCCGAGCTTCTCGCGCAGCTTGACCACATTGCCGACGATGATGAGCGTCGGCGCCTTGAGCCCGGCCTGCTCCGCCAGCGCAGGCAGCGTGGAGAGATCGCCGGTGATGACGCGCTGCGTCGGCAGCGTACCGTGCTGAATGATGGCCGCGGGCGTGTCGGCAGTCAGGCCATGCTTGATCAGCGCCTCGCACAGCAGCGGCAGGCCCTTCAGCCCCATGTAGATGACGATGGTCTGGTCGCGGCGCGCGATGCCTTCCCAGTTCATGTTGAAGGTGTTCTCCTTCAGATGGCCGGTGACGAAGGCGACCGACTGCGCGTAGTCGCGGTGGGTGAGCGGGATCCCCGCGTAGGACGCCACGCCGGCCGCGGCGGTGATGCCGGGCACCACCTGGAACGGCACGCCGTGTTCGACCAGCGTCTCGATCTCCTCGCCGCCGCGGCCGAAGATGAAGGGGTCGCCGCCCTTGAGCCGCAGCGTGCGCTTGCCTTCCTTGGCCAGGCGCACCAGCATGAGGTTGATCTCTTCCTGCGGCACCGCGTGGTCGTCGCGCTCCTTGCCGACGTAGATGCGCTCGGCGTCGCGCCGGCACATGTCGAGGATGGGCTGCGACACAAGGCGGTCGTAAACGATGACGTCGGCCTGCTGCATCAGCCGCAGGGCGCGGAAGGTGAGCAGGTCGGGGTTGCCCGGTCCGGCGCCGACCAGATAGACCTCGCCGCGGCTGATGTCGTGGGAGGCGGCGTCCTTGATCATGGCATCGAGCTGCGCCTCGGCCTCGACGTCACGCCCGGAGAACACCATCTCGGCCACCGGCGAGAGGAACACCTTCTCCCAGAAGGCGCGGCGCTGCTCCGGCTTGATCGCCGCGCGCACGCGGTCCTTGTAGCGCGACGCCAAGGCACTCAGGCGGCCGTAGGCAGCCGGGATCAGGGTTTCCAGGCGCGCGCGCAGCATGCGCGCGAGCACCGGCGATTCGCCGCCGCTGGATACCGCCACCATGATCGGCGAGCGGTCGATGATGGACGGCAGAATGAAACTGCACAGCGCGGGCTTGTCCGCCACGTTGACCGGGATGTGGCGCGCGCGCGCGGCATCGGCGATGGCCCTGGCGGCCGCCGCGTCATCCTCGACCACGATCACCGCGTCCTTGCCGTCGAGCAGGCCGACGGTGAAGGCATCCGCCACGCGCGTCACGCGCTCGGCGTGCGGCAGGCGTTCGAAGCCTTCGTGCAGGGCGGGCGCGACGACATCGACACGCGCACCGGCACGCAGCAACAGTTCGGCCTTGCGCGCGGCGGTTTCGGATCCCCCTACCACCAGGCAGAGGCGGTCGCGCAGATCAAGGAATATCGGCAGGTAGTTCATGATGTCACTCGGTCGGGGCGGCTTCGCCGCCCGACTCGACGGGTCCGTCTTCTGTCGAATAGGGCGGAATGAAAATGAAGCGCATGTCGCCCGGCGTCATTTCGACGAAGTCGAGCGTCACGCCCTGCAGATAGGGGGTGCTGGATGCCGCGATCAAGACCTCGATGCCGTTGATGACGAGATGTTCGTCGGCCTCGCGTTCGATATCGAAGCCCATGCCGTAGTTCACGCTGCCATCGTCTTCCTGATAGGCGGCGACACGCAGGATCATCTCGAACACGTCCGGGTTGTTGTTGGCGACGCGAATCTGCGCTGCGGCGGCGTCGGTGATCTTGATCATGTGCGTGTCCTTGCGAAAGTTAAGCGGCAGCGCGCGCCTTGTGCGCACGCACCTGGTTCAGAAATGGCGCGATCCAGCCCTGCTCTCCGCTGCCGCGCCGATGTACGTAGCCGGCCAGCAGATTGTGCCGCTGATAGCCGTCATGCACGCCGTCAATGCCGTGACCACGCGTGACCTCGTAGGCGTATATGGAGTCGTCAGGCAGGTTTTCCAAGCTGGAATAGTGAAATTCGTGCGCAGGAATGCTGGCCGATTCCCGCCAGCGGTCGGCGCCCGTCGGCTGCAGGCAGGCATATCCCCGCCCGACCGGCCGTTCATGCATGACGGTGTCGCCTGGAACGGCGCCGACCATATTTCGCGTCTCGCCCCGCCAGCTTAGGCTTCGTGACAAATACATCAGGCCACCGCATTCGGCATAGGTCGGCAAGCCCGCCTCGATCGCACTGCGAATCCGGGTCCGAAGCGCGGTGTTGGCTTCGAGTTCGCTCATGAACATTTCGGGAAAACCGCCGCCGATGATCAGGCCGTCCACGTCCGGCAACGTCTGCGCATGCAAGGTATCGATCTCGATCAACTCAACGTTGGCGGCACGCAGGCTGTCCAGATCCTCGCTGTAGTAAAAACCGAAGGCCTGATCGCGCGCGATCCCGATGCGCACGCGTTCGACAGACGCGGCTGCTTCGACCGGGGCGGGGACGTTCAGCGCCGGTGCGCCATCCGCGATCGCCAGCAGCCGATCGAGATCGACTTGCGCGGCCACGCGTTCGCCGACGTGCCGAATCCGTGCGCGCGCGGCCTCCTGTTCGTTGGCCGGCACCAGCCCCAGATGGCGTTCGGCAATCTGCATGCTTGCGTCATGCTGTACCGCGCCGACGACCTCTACGTCGGTGTAGTGTTCGATCACCGCGCGGAGTTTGGATTCATGGCGGCTCCCGCCGAGATTGTTGAGAATGACGCCGGCAATGCGGATATCCGGATCGAATGCCTGATAGCCCAGGATCAGGGGGGCCACGCCGCGCGTCATGCCGCGTGCGTCGATCACCAGCACCACCGGCGCGCCCAGCAGTTTGGCAAGCGCCGCATTGCTGTTGCTACCATCCAGGTCGAGCCCGTCGTACAGCCCCTTGTTGCCCTCGATCAGGCTGAGTCGCGCGCTGCTTGCGGCGCGACAGAACTGCCGCGCGATCTCGTCGCGATGCATCATGTGGAAATCGAGGTTGTAGCACGGACGTTGCGCCGCCATCCCCAACCACAGCGGGTCTATGTAGTCCGGGCCCTTCTTGAAGGGCTGAACGGTCTGTCCGCGTGCGTGCAGCGCCGCGCACAATCCGAGCGTAAGAGTGGTTTTGCCGGACGATTTATGTGCGGCAGAAACGAAGACGCGGGGCATTTGAGCCCCGCGCTTGCAAGAGTCGGTCGAATTGGCTTCCTGGTTCATGCCTGATGCCCGCCTGCCAGGCCCCCGCCTGACAGGCTTCTGCGATCAATGTTCCAGTTTGGCAACCGTTGCGTCGTCCAGATTTGCCGGCAGCAAACGCAGCACTTTTACCGCAAACGTGGTCACCAGCAGTGCGATCGCCACGCCGCCGAGACCGAGGAAGAGCTCGGGCATGGTCGGCGCATAGCCGTGGACCACGCCGTCGTAGAACGAACTCTTCATCGTCATCCCCGGAAACATGTCCAGCGGATAGGCTTGAGCGCCGATGATCGTGACGTACATCTGCGCAATGCCGCCCAGCACGACGAGGAAGCAGGCGATCATGATCCACGTCCGCTGCTTGCCGAGACCGGTCAGCAGAATCACGAGCGGAATCACGCAGCCGATCACGATCTGGCCCACCCAGAACAAGGTGGTAATGATGCCTCCATCGCGCAGGATGAAGCTTTCGACGCTGCCCATCTTGGCGAAGTACAGGTTTGTCAGGTGATACACCACGACAAAATACAGCACCGCGGCGACGAACACAGCCAACAGGCTCTTCAGTCGCAACATCACCGCATCGCCCAAGGGACGGCCGGTCCAGGCATAGGCGGCAGCCAGCACCATCAGGTAGATGGCCAGGCCGTAGGCGAAGGACATGATGATGAACATCGGTGCCAGCATCGCCGTACCATACAGTTCACGCGCGATCAGGAAGCCGAACAGCGAGCCGGTACCGGTGGTCAGGATCAGGCGCCAGATGAATGCCGCCGTGCCGGCCGCCTTGGAATAGGCCTTGACGTTGCGGTCCAGCATGGTCCACAGATAGATCCCCACCAGGGCGAAGAAACCGGAGTAGAGGAACACGTTCCAGGTAAACATCGAGGTGAAGTTGAAGTGCGTCATCGCCACGATCAGGCGGTCGGAGCGACCCAGATCGAGGACCAGCACAAGCAGGCCGCCCAGCATCAGCGCCAATGCCAGAATGGCCGACAGCGGCGCCAGCGGCTTGTACATCGGCTTGTTGAACACTGAAGCGATCGAGGCGACGTTGAGGGCACCCGAAGCGGCCACGATCAGGAACACCGCGAACACGTGCGGCAGACCCCAGACGATCTGGTTGTCCATGCCGGTCACCACGTGGCCGTGATGATGCATGTACAGATAGGACAGGAAGCCGAACAGCACAAAGAGGCCGATGCCCCCGAACAACAGCCAGTATTTCAGGCTGCTGCCCTCTACTTCGCGGAAGGTAATGCTTGCCATGTTGTTTTAGATTCCGTGATAGCGAACGCCGAGGTTGAGATTCAGGTCGGCGCGTACCTGCTTGGTGGGCAGTTCGCGCAGGCGCCTGGAAATCTCGCTTTCGGGGTCATTCATGTCGCCGAACACCAGGGCGTTGTGGCCGGCAGCCGTGCAGGCCTCGACGCACGCTGTCGTGCCGTCGCCGCGATCGACTTTCTGCACGCAGAAGGTACACGCCTCGACGCAGCCGATGCCACGCGGCACATCAGGCTTCTGGGTGTCGTTCAGCGGCTCGTGCACCAGCGAGCGTGCCTTGTAGGGGCACGCCATCATGCAATAGCGGCAGCCGATGCAGGTGTGGCGGTTGACCAGCACGATGCCGTCGGCCCGCTTGAACGAGGCGCCGGTCGGACACACGTCCACGCACGGCGGCTCGGCGCAGTGCTGGCACATCATCGGCAGATTGGTTTCCATCTGCGTCAGCGGATCCTGCAGTTCGAGCTTGCGAATCCACTGCGGCGCCTGTTTGGGGTGCTTGCTTTCCGCAACCGGCGTCCAGCCGTTTTCGGTGCTGCATGCAGACACACATTCATCGCAGCCGGCGGCACACTTGGTCGCGTCCACCAGCATGCCCCAGCGCACGGCGCTGCTGGCGGGCTGATCTTCCGGGCGGCCATGGGCCACTTCAATCAGCATCACGCCAGGAACCAGGGTCACCCCTGCCGCGACGGTGGCTGCACTGATGAACCGGCGCCGCTCAGGCGAGTTGGGCGAAGTCTCGGGCATTGGTTTCATATCGCTCATTGTGCAATTCCAGCCATGTCTTCCGCGCTGATCTTGCGATCGGCCTGGGCGGCAAGCTTGTGCGCATAGTGCGCCGTCTCGGCATTCAGCGGATGCATCGCCATCGAACCCTGCGGCTTGGTGGAGTGACAGTCGAAACAGTCAATTTTCACCGCCGCATAGCTATGGCAGCTCACGCAGAAATCGTCCTTGGAAGCGGCAACGCTGCCTGTCTTTTCGCTGGCATGGCAGTTGATGCATTCCTTGAGGCTGTATTTCTTGGTGCGGATACCTTCAAGGACGGTTTCGTCGCGATGATGCAACAAAACCTTCATGTGGTTCCGCCGCATGAAGTCGTTGGGCTCGACACACTGTTCGCCCTTGGCGGCCTTCGTAATTACCGGCTTGGGCGCGCCACCGGCCTTGGGCTGGTCGTCCGACCCGGCCCAAGCCAGCGCCGCGGTCGTCAGGACGACCGCGCCCAAAGCCAGGAGGCGTTTGATCTTGCCCGCCACGCTCAGTCACCCATACCCATGACGATGTAGCCGGTCGGGCAGACGTCGGCGCAGATGTGGCAGCCGATGCACTTGGCGTAGTCGGTGTCGACGTAACGGCCCACGGTGGGGTTGTCCTTCTTCTTAACCTTGAACACGGCGGTCTGCGGGCAGTACACCACGCAGTTGTCGCATTCGAAGCACTGGCCGCAGGACATGCAGCGCTTGGCTTCGTCGACGACCGCCTTTTCGGACAGCGCATGCAGACGCTCTTCGAAGTTGCCCAGCGCGCCCTGCTTGTCGAGCACGGTGACTTCGCGAATGTTGCGCGGCACGTTGGGGAAGTGGCCGAGGAACAGTTCGTTGTGCGGAATGATATGACGCGCCGAACGGTCTTCGAAGTTGTGCAGGATGTCCTTGCGCTCCGAGGTGCCCCAGATCTGGCCCTTGACTTCGCTGTACTCGTGGCCGGATTCGAGCCACTTGCGGATTTCGTCGAAGTGGTGGACGTCCACTTTCGGGCGCTTGTCGAGCTCCTTGCCCTTGAGGAAGGCATCGATGCCGTCGACCGCGATCGAGGCGTGGCCGATCGCGGTGGTCAGCAGGTGCGGACGGATCACGTCGCCGCCGACGAAGATCTTTTCGCTTCCGGGGAAGCGATAGTTCTTGTCGGTCTTGATCAGGCCGTTGTTGTTGTTGAATTTCTCCAGGCCGGTGAAATCCACGCCCTGGCCGATCGCGGACACGATCAGGTCGGCCGGCAGGTCACGCTCGGTGCCTTCGACGATCTTGGTTTCCTTGCCTTCCATCACGAAGTCGGCCACGCGCAGGGCGGTGGCACGGCCGTTCGCGTCGACGACCACGGCCACCGGGGTCACGCCGCCGATGATCTCGATGCCTTCCTGCTGGGCATGTTCGACTTCGTGCTTGTTGGCGGCCATCTTGTCGATGGTGGCGCGCGAAACCAGCACCACCTCGGCGCCTTCACGGGCGGAGATCGAGGCCACGTCGGACGCCATGTGGCCGGCGATGACGTTCTCGGGACGGTCGTCGTGCGATCCGGACTTGGTGACATTGCCCAGGCGGCGCGCAACGGTCGCGACGTCGATCGAGGTGTCGCCACCGCCGATGACCACGACGCGGTCGCCGACGTGCTGCAGGCGGCCTTCGTTGAAGGCGCGCAGGAACGCAACGGCGGTCACGCAGTTGGGCGCTTCGGCGCCGGGAACCGGCAGCGGGCGGCCGGCCTGGGCGCCCATCGCCATGAAAATGGCGTCGTAGTCCTTTTCAAGCTGCTCGAAGCTGATGTCGGAGCCGATACGGGTCTTCAGGCGGGTTTCGACGCCGAGGTCGATGATGCGCTTGATTTCGGCGTCGAGCATTTCACGCGGGGTGCGGAAGCCGGGAATGCCGTAACGCATCATGCCGCCGAGCTCTTCGTGCTCGTCGAAAATGGTGACGCCGTGGCCGCGCAGGCGCAGCTGGTAGGCGGCGGCCAGGCCGGCAGGACCGGCGCCGATCACGGCGACCTTCTTGCCGGTCTCGGCGGCGGTCGACGTGTAGGTCATGTTGTTTTCGATGCCCCAGTCGCCGACGAAGTGCTCGACCGAGTTGATGCCGACGTGGTCTTCGACCATGTTGCGGTTACAGCCGGACTCGCAGGGTGCGGGGCAGACACGGCCCATCACGCCGGGGAACGGGTTGGCTTCGGTGATGCGGCGGAAGGCGTATTCCTGCCAGGTCACGCCCGCGGGCGGCTTCTCGATGCCGCGCGCGATGTTGAGGTAGCCACGGATGTCCTCGCCGGCCGGGCAGGAGCCCTGGCAAGGCGGCGTGGAGAGCATGTACTCGGGGCACTTGTGCGTCCAGCTCGACTGGAAGATGCGGTCCTGCGAAGAACGGTAGTTCTGGTCGGACTCGCCATCCTTATAACGACGCCATGTAACGCCTTCGGTTTTTGCTTTGTTCGTCGTGACAGCCATGTTGGTTCTCCTAACGCCTACGTAACTAAAGATAGATAAATCGCAATCAATCGGCCTGCGGTGGCACGTCCAGCTTGATCGCCTTGCTGACCAGTTGATGGACACCGCCCACCATGCTCATGTCGAAGCCATATTTGGGCAGAACTTTCGTGAACTGCGCCTTGCAGATGGCGCAGATGGTGGCCATGAAATTGACCTGGTATTCCTTGACCACATTATTCAGGGCCGTGACGCGCGGCAATGCGCCCTTGACGCGCACTTCCATCAGGTCATCGGTCAGCAGGCCGCCGCCGCCGCCGCAGCAGAAGGTGGACTCGTAAATGGTGTCGTCCGCCATGTTGTGGAAATTGTTCGCCACCGACTTGATCAGCTCGCGCGGAATGGTGAACTGGCCGCCGGGCTCGGTGCCCATGCGCGACGCGCGCGCGACGTTGCACGAGTCGTGGTAGGTCACCACCAGATCGTCGTTCTGCGACGGATCGACCTTGATCTTGCCGGACTTGATCAGATCGTTGGTCAGTTCGCAGATGTGCTGCGGTTGCGGATAAGCCGGGTCGAGCTGCTTCTGCAGTTCGATCGAGAAGGGGTCATTGCCGCCGTAGCCGATGCCGGTCAGCGTGTTCCAGAAGCTGTAGGCAACACGCCAGGCATGGCCGCACTCGCCGACCACGATGCGCTTGACGCCGAGTTCCAGCGCGGCGTCGCGGATGCGCATGGCGACCTTGCGCATGGTTTCGTAGTTGCCGTTGAAGAGGCCGAAGTTGCCGGCCTCCGAGGCGTGCGAGGACAGCGTCCAGTTGATGCCGGCAGCGTGGAACACCTTGGCGTAGCCGATCAGCGATTCGACGTGCGGCTCGGAGAAGAAATCGGCGGACGGCGTGACCAGCAGCACTTCGGCGCCCTTCACATCGATCGGCATTTTCACCGGAACACCCGTGTCGGCCTCGATGTCCTCTTCCAGACCTTCCAGCGTGTCTTCCAGCGCGGGGCCGGGCAGGCCGAGGTTGTTGCCGATCTTCTGGACCTTGCCCAGAATCTCGTTGGAATACTTCTGCCCTATGCCGACGTGGTTGAGAATCTCGCGGCCGGCCATGGTGATTTCGGCGGTGTCGATGCCGTACGGACAGAACACCGAGCAGCGGCGGCATTCCGAGCACTGATGGTAGTAGCTGTACCAGTCGTCGAGGATTTCCCTGGTCAGATCCTTGGCGCCCACCAGCTTGGGGAACAGCTTGCCCGCGGTGGTGAAGTAGCGGCGGTAGACCTGGCGCATCAGGTCCTGGCGCGCAACCGGCATGTTCTTGGGATCGGACGTGCCCAGGTAGTAATGGCACTTGTCGGTGCAGGCGCCGCAATGCACGCAAGCGTCCAGGAACACCTTCAGCGAGCGGTACTTGCCGAGCAAGTCCCCCATCTTGTCGATGGCGCGCTCTTTCCAGTCCTCGCCCAGCTCGTGCGGATAGCCCATGAAATCCTGAACCGCCTTGGGGGCAGGAAAGGACTTGACATGCGACATGACGCCTTCCCGGAGCTTGGGAATCTCGATATCGTCTTTGATTTCTGGAATGTCAAATTCAGCAGCTGCCACTTGTGAGTCCTCTGTCCGTACTTATGCGTTCGTCGATCGTTGGCAACGAATCAGCCGTTCTGATCCAGTCGTGCAGCCCACGCCGCGACGTGGCGATGCTCGCGCGGATTATCGACCTGGTTGCGGGTGGGACTGAAGAACACGCCCGGCGCATGCAGCAGCTTGCTGATCGGGAAGATCACCATCAACGAAGCCACCAGCGCCAGATGCACCAGCAGGACCGGATCCTGCGGAAGCGGCTGGATATCCAGATACATCAGGCCCATGAAGAACTCTTTCAGCGCCACAATGTCGGTATGTGCAACAAAGGTCATCATCATGCCGGACGCGCCGATCGCAAGCAGCAGCGCCAGCATGAGGTAGTCCGAGGGCGTGGAGATGTAGCGAACCCGGTCGACGACGAAACGACGTGCCAGCAGGCCAGCCAGGCCAAGCACCATCATGATGCTGGCGTACTTGCCGAAAGGCTGCACGATGTCGACCCAGAACCAGACGGGCTGCGTGAAGTAACGAAGGTGCCGGGCCAAGACCAGGAAGAGACCGAAATGAAACAGCCAGCCGAACACCCAGATCCATTTGTTCGACTTGAACAAGGACTCGAACACGACGACCTCTTTCGCCATCCGGTAAACAACGCCGGTTCGCGTGGTGGGTGCGGGCGTAGTCGGAATGACCAGCGGCGCAGGCGTGCGGCTGTAATCAAAAATCTTGTAGGCCAGGCCCGCCACCAGAAGGAAGGCAGCGATGTAAAAGACACCGGCATAAATCATCGTCACAGTAGACAAACCTTTATCTCCTATTGGATTCCGCTCCGCAACGCACTGAGGCGCGCGGAACCGCATCCCCTACCAACGTTGGGTTTACAAATCGAACGCAGGCCCGGCCCCGCCCAGACGCATTCGATTGGGAAACACAACCCGAATCAGGGTCGCCCCGCAACTTCGGGGCGGCCCGACGGGATTAAAGCTTAGATGCAGCCGGTCGGCTTGGGCAGGCCAGCGATCTTGCAAGCCTGTTTGGCGGGGCCGTAGGGGAACAACTCGTACAGGTACTTGTTGTTGCCTTTTTCCGGGCCGAGCTTCTTGCCGATGGCCTTGGTCAGGACGCGCACTGCAGGCGCGATCTGGTATTCGGCATAGTATTCACGCAGGAAGTTGACGACCTCCCAGTGGCTGTCGGTCAGATCGACCTTCTCTTCGACCGCCATGTACTTGGCGATGTCTTCGTTCCACTGCGACAAGTCGACCAGATAGCCTTCCTCGTCAACTTCGACTTCCTTACCGGCGATATTCACCATGGGCATAGCAATACTCCTTTGATTAAAAGTTACAGCCAAGACTGACAGTTGCTGTGCTCTGCGACCAGATCCACAAAACCGCCGTAATCCACGACATTGACTCCGTCCAGCACGCGCCCGGCCATGCCGCGCGCCGCCAGATCAGGACC
>JAJZRE010000009.1:50013-51810 GCA_021802945.1 Pseudomonadota bacterium | reverse complement strand
AAAGCGCCACCCGTTCGCCGCAGGCGCTCGCGCTCAGCGAAAAGCACCATCAGCTTTCCTACGCGCAGCTCGAGCAAGAAGTTTGCCAGGCAGCCTCGCTATTTGGCCGTCTGGGGTTGGCCAAGGCCGAGCGCGTGGCAGTCTGGGTCGACAAGCGCATTGAAACAGTGGTGGCGCTGTTTGGCGCCGCTGCCGCAGGGGGTGTGTTCGTGCCGGTGAATCCGATGCTCAAGCCGGAGCAAACTGCGCACATCCTGAAAGACTGCAATACCAGGGTGCTGGTCACCACGCCCGAGCGCCTGGCGCTGCTGTCGGAGGTTCTGCCGGGTTGTCATGATCTGAGGGCGATCGTCGTTGTCGGGAAACTGCCCGAGGGGGCCGCGCCGGCAGGTCGGGAAGTCGTGTCGTGGGATGCGCGGCTGGATGAGGGCGAATTCTCGCCGCATCGCGTCATTGACGGGGATATGGCGGCGATTCTGTACACCTCGGGCAGCACCGGTCGTCCCAAGGGGGTGGTGTTGTCTCATCGCAATCTGGTGGCTGGCGCGGTCAGCGTTTCGCAGTATCTGGAAAACAATGCGGAAGACCGGATTCTCTCCGTACTTCCTCTGTCGTTCGATTACGGTCTGTCGCAATTGACCACGGCTTTTCATGTCGGGGCCGGCGCGGTGCTGATGAATTACCTGTTGCCGCGGGATGTGATTCGTGCGGTGGAAAGAGAAAAGATCACCGGACTCGCGGCGGTGCCGCCGCTGTGGATTCAGCTGGCGCAGCTGGAATGGCCGGCCGGGCTGGACGAGCATCTGCGCTACATCACCAATTCGGGCGGGCACATGCCCAGGGCGACGCTGGATGCGCTGCGCGCCCGCCTGCCCAAAACCCGCCCCTATCTGATGTACGGCCTGACCGAGGCGTTCCGCTCGACCTATCTGCCGCCGGATGAGGCCGATCGCCGCCCGGATTCGATGGGCAAGGCGATTCCCAATGCCGAGATTCTGGTGGTGCGCGAGGATGGCACGCCCTGTGCGCCGGGCGAACCGGGGGAACTGGTTCATCGCGGGGTGCATGTGGCGCTGGGCTACTGGAACGATCCGGAAAAGACCGCCGAACGGTACAGGCCCGTGCCGGGGCAGCTTGCCGGGCTGGTGATTCCGGAGTTGGCGGTGTGGTCGGGCGACACGGTGAAGATGGACGAAGACGGGTATCTGTATTTCATCGGCCGACGCGACGAGATGATCAAGACCTCGGGTTACCGGGTGAGCCCGACCGAGGTGGAGGAGGTGGCCTACGCCGCCAATCTGGTCACCGAAGCGGCCGCGATCGGCGTGTCGCATCCGGTATTGGGACAGGCGGTGGTGCTGGTGACCTATGCCCCGAACAACGACGAGGCGATCGGCGAGCAGTTGCTGGCCGAATGCAAGAAGCAATTGCCGGGCTTCATGGTGCCGGCCCGTATCATGGCGCACCGCGATCCCTTGCCGCGCAACCCCAACGGCAAGATCGACCGCAAGAAATTATCGAACGATCTGGCAGGCCTGTTTGAGGAGAGCCCCGCGTGAATGCGCCTGTTCGTCATGCACCGAATCTGAATTTTCCCGTGCGCGAAAACGTGCTTCAGGTAGGCGGCATGCCGCTGACCCGTCTGGCCGAGCGGGTGGGGAGCACGCCCTTCTATGCGTACGACCGCAGCCTGATCACCGGGCGGGTCGCGCAACTGCGGGCCGCGCTCCCGCAGGATATTTATCTGCATTACGCCATCAAGGCCAACCCCATGCCTGCTGTCGTGCAGCATCTTGC
>JAJZRE010000009.1:0-49913 GCA_021802945.1 Pseudomonadota bacterium | reverse complement strand
AACTTCGGGCAGGTCATCCGCAAGAACTATCCCGTGCTGGTGGGCAATCGCGTCGAGCCCGAAGGCGAGGCGCTGCCTGCTTCGGCAGTCGGCCCGCTGTGCACGCCGCTGGACGTGCTGGGCGACCGGATGGAGCTGGGTCATGCCCGCGAAGGCGATCTGATCGTGGTGTTCCAGTCCGGCGCCTACGGCCTGACGGCCAGCCCGACAGCATTCCTCGGGCACCCGGCGCCTGTCGAGGTGCTGGTGTGACGCTGTCTTAGGCCGCCTTCAGGTTTTGCAGCAGGCGCAACGCATAGGCGGTCCGGTTGACATCCCATGGCGTGAAGCGCGGCAATTGAAACACGTCGCTCTGGCGGGTCGAGACCCCGCGCTGTGTCGAGACGGCGGCATCGAATCCCAGCCCGCGCACGATCTCGGCCTGCTGTGGCAGGTAGTCCGCCCCGGGTTTGCCATTGGGGTAGGCGAACAGCCGGACGCGATCTCCCAGCGTGTCTTCCAGCCAGGTCTTGCCTGCCGCGATTTCCGCTCGCGCCCCGGCGTCATCCAGTTTGGCAAGGATGGGGTGACGGTGGGTGTGGCCGCCGATCTCCATGCCGGCTGCGTGCAGCGCCTGCAACTGGCGGGTCGTCATCATCAGGTCGCCGGGCAGGCTGCTGACGCCTGCGCGGGATGCTATCCGCGCAACAAGGTCTTCGCGCGCGTCGAGCGGCTGGTACTTCACTTGCGGCAGGATTTTTCCGATGGCCAAGGCCTTTGCGGCGCCGGAGCCCAGGTCGTGCATGCCCAGGCCGAGATCGCTCAGGTCGAGTCGGGGTTGCGTGCAGCGACGGATGCTTTCGATCACCGTGTCGTTGAACATGCGCCCGCCGTTGAGGTAGGACGTGGCGATGAAGAAGGTGGCGTGCAGTCCGTGCCTCTGCAGGATGGGCAGCGCGAGTTCGACGTTGTCGGCGTAGCCGTCGTCGAAGGTGATCGCTGCCGCGCGCGCCGGCAGGGTGCCCGCCTGGAGCCGTACGATCGCCTCGGGCAGGGGCAGAACGTTGAACACCGATTTGAGCAAACCCATTTGCGCGTCGAATGTTTCGACCGTCGCTTCGCTTGGGAACAGCGGGTCGGGCGCGGCCAGCACCCGGTGGAAGATGAGGATGCTGAGCCGGGCCCCGGGCCCGGCAGGGGCGAGGCGGCTGGCCAGAAACCGGAAGAGGGGATGGGCAAGGTCGGACATCGGCGGAGTCATTCGAATGTCGGGGTTTGAGCGTTGTTCGCTTCGTCTACGGCGCAATGTGGCGAAAATCTAGCCTTCGATGCGCGCACTGCGCCGCCGCGTGACGAAATCCACAAGATTTCGATAGAGCGGGGCGGGCAGCAGGCTGGCGACGAGGTGCTTGAGGTCGCCGGCCTTCCAGTCGGATTGGCGGAAGGCGCGGCGGAACAGGCGGCGGGCGGATTCGGTTTCGTTGCGCCAGTGGCAGCGATAGGCCTCGCGCAGCAGGGGGGCGTAGATCAGCTCGTTGAGGCGGGCGGGGGTGAAGCGGGCGACGGCTTCGGGATGATGGCGAGCGAAGTCGCGGCGCACGGCAACGGCATCGAACACCTGCCGCCAGCGCGGGATGTGCAAATCCCCCCGCGGGTAACGGCGATAAAACGCCAGCACGTCGGGCACCCGAACGAGCCGCGGCTGGCGCGCGAGCATCCTCAGCCAGAGGTCGTGGTCCATGGCGGTGGGCGCACGCTCGGAAAACCCGCGCAGTTCGTCGACGAACTGGCGCCGGATCAGCATGCTGTTGATCGGCCACGGCCTGTGTTCCAGAAAATGGCCGACGGCTTCGTCCGCGTCGAGAACGGGGGGAACCTGGGGGTTCGGGTCGGTTGCGGCAACGCCGATGGCCTGCCAGCCGCAATAGGCGATGTCGGCATGATCGGCCGCGAGCGCGCCGTGCATCTGGCGCAGCGCATCCGGATGCCAGGTGTCGTCGGCGTCGAGAAAGGCGATGTAGTTGCCATTGGCGTGGGCGAGCGCGCGGTTGCGCGCGGCGAAGGGTCCGCCCCGGTTCTGGAAGACGAGGTTGATGCGGCCGGGGTGCTCGGTTGCCAGGCGCTGCAGGATTTCAGTCGACCCGTCGGTCGAGCCGTCGTCCACCACGATGAGTTCCACGTGCGGGTAGCTTTGCCCCAGCACGCTCGCGATCGCCTCCTCCACGTAGGGCGCGGCATTGTGGCAGGGCATGACGACGGAAATCAGCGCGGGGTCGAACTTGTCCATGGAATTGTTTTTTGCTTGTGCCCTGATTTCCCTTGGCGATCCAGCCAGATGGCGCGTGCCGCGTTTTGACTCGGGTGACAGCTTACTCAGGACTGTCTATTTGCGCTTCCAGATAATTCATTATTCCAACAGCGAAGGCGGAAAAGTCCTCGATGTGCCGGCTGGCGATGAGGTACGTGATCTGCCAATCGATCGCTTCGTAGTTGTGGATTGCAATATTGCGAAAGCCGACAGCTTTTTTCATGCGAAGCGCCAGTTCGGGCGCGATCAATCCCATGTCGGCCAGTACGTCGAAGGTCTGGCCCATGGTGTCGGGCGCAGCCTGGTCGCTGCCGGCAATTACATGGGCGCCGATATCCACGCACAATTGCACGGCGCGCGTGAGGTTGAGCGTGACGACGTCCTGGGCATCGGGGTCGCTGGCGAGCGCCTCCGCGGTGGCCGGCGTTTTCTGCCGGACCCGGGCGATGCAGCGCCTCAGCGATTCGAGCTTTTGCTCGACTACATGCCGATCCATGACTGCCTCCGTTCGGCAAGGATGCGGCGTCGATAGGGCAGGAAGTCCGCTGCGTCGAACAGATGGCGGGTCAGCAGGGTTGCGTAGTCCTCGTCGCTGCCCACCAGACGGATACCGTGTTTCAGGATTTGTCCGAGCAGGGGCTCGCCAGCGTGGCTGAGGTCGATGAGGTCGATCGGCAGGCCGGTAGACGCGGCGAGTTTTTCGATGAGTGCGATTTTTTCAACAGCATCGAGGGGTGCGGTTGTTCGCACAGCCAGGTCGAGGTCGCTGTTTGCGGAGGCACGTCCGGTTGCATGCGAACCGAACAGAATCGCCAGGCGAATGCCCCCGTGCTCGGCGAGCGTTTCCTTGAGCGTTCTCGTGAGTTCGTGGAGGCTGGGCGTGTCCATGAACGGATTATGGGTTCAGCCGCCTGTCTTGCAAAGCGGCGGCGCTCAATCGGCTGTGTAGTGGCCGATCATGCGGATCATTTGACCGGTTGCCGGCCTGAGCGGAATGACGAAGCGCGGTTTGGTTACAATCCGGACATACGTTTACTCATTTGGCATGCCCCATGCAAACCCTCACCGTCGATCTCGGCGATCGCGCCTATCCCATCCACATCGGCACCGGCCTCTTGGCCCGGGCCGACCTGATCCTGCCGCACCTGGCGCAGAAGCGCGTGATGGTGGTGACCAACACGACGGTAGCGCCGCTCTATCTGGCGCAGCTGACCGCGACGCTGGAAGGCGCCGGGGTGAGGGTGGCGAGCGTGGTGCTGCCGGACGGCGAGGCCTACAAGAACTGGGAAACGCTGAACCTGATTTTCGACGCGCTGCTGAGCGACCGCGCCGAGCGCAAGACCACGCTGATCGCCTTGGGCGGTGGCGTGATCGGCGACATGACCGGATTCGCGGCGGCGTGCTACCAGCGCGGCGTGCCCTTCGTCCAGATTCCCACCACGCTCTTGTCGCAGGTCGACTCGTCGGTGGGCGGCAAGACCGGCATCAACCACCCGCTCGGCAAGAACATGATCGGCGCCTTCTACCAGCCGAAGGTGGTGCTGGCCGACACCGACACGCTGAAGACGCTGCCCGCCCGCGAACTGTCGGCGGGGCTGGCCGAGGTGATCAAGTACGGCCTGATCCGGGACGCGGATTTTCTCGCCTGGCTGGAAGCCGGCATGGACAGGCTGCGCGCGCTCGACCCGGCGGCGATCGCCCACGCCATTTACCGCTCGTGCGAAATCAAGGCGCAGGTGGTGGGCGAGGACGAGCGCGAAGGCGGCATCCGCGCCATCCTCAACCTGGGCCACACCTTCGGCCACGCGATCGAGACCGGCATGGGCTACGGCACCTGGCTGCACGGCGAGGCGGTGGCGGCGGGCATGGTGATGGCGGCGCAGACCTCGCAGCGTTTGGGCTGGATTTCCGAAGCCGACGTGGCGCGCACCCGTGCGCTGATCCGCGCCGCCGGGCTGCCGGACGTGGCGCCGGATCTGGGCGTCGATACGTATCTGGAATACATGGGCCACGACAAGAAGGTCGAGGGCGGCAAGATGCGCTTCGTGCTGCTGAAAAAGCTGGGCGAGGCGGTGATCACCGGCGACGTGCCGGCCGAGGTGCTGAACGGCGTGCTGACCGCGCCACACTGAAAGGGACTTGATGGAGCCGTTAGCTTCCTACGCAGCGCATTCCAGCCAAACCCGCGGGCGCCGGCACGCCGAGCCGCCCGCCGCGCCGCGCTCCGAATTCCAGCGCGACCGCGACCGCATCATCCATTCCACCGCGTTCCGCCGGCTCGAATACAAGACCCAGGTGTTCGTGAACCACGAGGGCGACCTGTTCCGCACCCGCCTCACCCACAGCATCGAGGTCGCGCAGATCGGCCGCACCATCGCGCGCCTGCTGAATCTGAACGAGGACCTGGTCGAGGCGGTGGCGCTGGCGCACGACCTCGGCCACACGCCCTTCGGCCACGCCGGGCAGGATGCGCTCAACGCCTGCATGCGCGAGCACGGCGGCTTCGAGCACAACCTGCAGTCGCTGCGCGTGGTCGACCTGCTGGAAGAGCGCTACGCCGAATTCGACGGCCTGAACCTCACCTTCGAGGCGCGCGAGGGCATCCTCAAGCACTGCTCGCTCGGCAACGCCGAGAAGCTGGGCGAGATCGGGCGGCGCTTTCTCGACAAGCAGCAGCCCTCGCTGGAAGCGCAGATCGCCAACCTGGCGGACGAGATCGCCTACAACAACCACGACGTCGACGACGGCCTGCGCTCGGGGCTGGTCACGCTGGAACAACTGATGGAGGTGCCGCTGTTTGCCCGCCACCTGGGCGAGGTCCGCGCAAAATACCCGGCGCTGCAGGGGCGCCGCGTGGTGACCGAAACCGTGCGCCGCATGATCAACACGCTGATTCTCGACCTGGTGAATACGACGCGGATCAACATCGAAAACAGCGGCGTGCAGACGCTGGACGACGTGCGCGCCGCGCCGCCGCTGGCGGCGTTCAGCCCGGCGCTGCTGGACGAGCACCGTGATCTGAAGCGTTTCCTGAACCGCCACCTGTACCGCCATTACAAGGTGGCGCGCATGAGCGCCAAGGCCAGCCGCATCGTCACCGATCTCTACACCGCGTTCACCGGCGATGCCCGCCTGCTGCCGCCCGAGCACCAGGCGCGCGAATCGCTCGAGGGCGCGCGCGCGGTGGCCGATTACATCGCAGGCATGACCGACCGCTACGCCATGCGCGAACACCGGCGGATTTTCGCGGTGGAGGAGATTTACGGCTGAGGCGCCGCTCGGCGAGACGGGCCGAGGCTCAGGCGGAATCACCCGGCGGCAGCGTCCGCGCCACCACCCAGCAACTCACCTCGCGCGCGCCCGCCCGCTTCAGCGTCGCGGCCAGTTCGTCGAGGCTGGTGCCGGTGGTCATCACGTCGTCGACGAGCGCGATGCGCTGCCCCCGGACTTCGCCCGAACACGAAAATGCGCCGCGCACGTTGCGGCGCCGCGCGTCGTGCTTCAGCCCCATTTGCGGCGGGGTGTCGCGGATGCGCCGGCAGCTGTCGAGGTCGAGCGGCAGGCCCAGCCGTTTCGCCACGTCGCGGGCGATTTCGGTGGCGTGGTTGAAGCCGCGTTCGCGGATGCGCTGCGCATGCAGGGGCATGGGAATCAGGCGGTCCGGCACGGGGGCGCCTTCCACGGCGCGCGCCAGGCACGCGCCCAGCGCCGGGGCGATGGCGAGCCGCCCATGATATTTCAGGCGCGGGATCAGGCGGTCGAGGGGAAAGGCATAGCCCAGTGCCGCGACCGTGCGGTCGAACGCGGGCGGGCGCTTGAGGCAGGCGCCGCAGGTCTGCCCGAGCGGGGTGGGGGTGGCGCACTGCGGGCACTGGGGCTGCGTGTGCCAGGGCAGGTCGGCCAGGCAGGCGGGGCAGAGGTGTTCCGCGCCCGCCCCATCCGCGCACAGGAGGCAGCTTCGCGGAAACAGTCGATTAATAAATGAGCTGATGTTCATTTTGTTGGCAGGTCAAATTTGACAGGGCTGCCCCGTCCCGCGAGAATTGCGGCCATGCTAGCCAAACGCGTCATCTCCGCATCGTCCTCCCGCTTCGCCGCGCAGCTGTTCAACCTCATCACCGTCGCGGTGCTGCTGGTTTCGCTGACGGCCCTGCTGCTGGGCAAGCTGCTCGCCGGCCAGAAAATCGGCTTCCTGCCTTTGGTGCTGTCGCTGCCGCCGGTGATGATCTGGCTGGGCGCCTCGATTTTCGTCTACGCCAGTATCGCCCACCATCCCAATCCGCGCACGGCGCATTACAACAAGTGGGCAGGCTACCGCTATTACGGCGTGATGGGCAGCCTGGTGGTGTTCGGCCAGCCGCTCTACGACCTGCTGGGCGGCTGGCAGGGGCTGGTGCTGGTGCTGGGTTCGGCGGTGGCGATCATCGTGCCGTGGGCAGTGTTTGACATTTACCGGGCCGCGCGCGAGTCGTGGCAGGACATGACCATCGAGGTGGAGCTATGAGCAGCAGGCAGGGTTCCCGCACAGCGGGATGCGCGCGGCCGCGAATCGCCCCAGTCGCCGTATGGCGTACGCATCGTGTGAAGATTTGACAAGGCGACAATCAATGAATGACATGATCCATCCCCCCGCGTGCCGCTCGGTGGCCGACATCGACGCGCTGTTCGCGCTGCCCTTCGCCGACCTGATGTACCGGGCGCAGACCGTGCACCGCGCGCATTTCGACCCCAACAGGGTGCAGCTCTCCACCCTGCTGTCGATCAAGACCGGCGGCTGCTCCGAGGATTGCGGCTACTGCCCGCAGTCGGCGCGCTACGACGCCGGGGTGGAAAATCAGGGCCTGCTCGACATCGACGACGTGCTCGCCGCGGCGAAAGCCGCCAAGGCGGCCGGCGCCTCGCGCTTCTGCATGGGCGCGGCCTGGCGCGGGCCGAAGCAGCGCGACCTCGAGCCGGTGCTCGACATGGTGCGCGAGGTCAAGGCGCTGGGGCTGGAAACCTGCGCCACGCTGGGCATGCTGAAGGACGGCCAGGCCGAGCAGCTGAAGGAGGCCGGCCTCGACTACTACAACCACAACCTCGACACCGCGCCCGAGTTCTACGGCGAGATCGTCACCACCCGCGAGTACCAGGACCGCCTCGACACGCTGGAAAGAGTCCGCCACGCCGACCTCCACGTGTGCTGCGGCGGCATCGTCGGCATGGGCGAATCGCGCACCCAGCGCGCGGGCCTGATCGCGCAGCTGGCGAGCCTCGATCCGCAGCCGGAATCGGTGCCGATCAATCTGCTGGTGCAGGTCGAGGGTACGCCGCTTGCCGGTACCGAGGCGCTCGATCCGCTGGAGTTCGTGCGCACCATCGCGGTCGCGCGCATCTGCATGCCGCAGAGTTTCGTGCGCCTGTCGGCCGGCCGCCAGCAGATGAGCGACGCGGTGCAGGCGCTGTGTTTCCTCGCCGGCGCCAACTCGATTTTCTACGGCGAAAAGCTGCTCACCACCGGTAACCCCGAGTGGGAGCGCGACCAGCGCCTGTTCGACTCGCTGGGCCTGCAGCCGTTGTGACACACGCTGCGCTGACCCGCCTGCAGGACGGGCTGGCGGCGCTGAAGGCCGAGCATCTCGAGCGCCATCGCCGCCTGCTCGACGGCGCGCAAGGCGCGCACGTCATGATCGACGGCCGCCGCGTCGTCTCCTTCTGCAGCAACGATTATCTGGGCCTCGCCGCCGATCCGGCGCTGGTGGCCGCCGCCCACGTCGCGCTCGATGCGTGCGGTGTCGGCGCGGGCGCGGCGCATCTCATTACCGGCCATCATCGTTTCCATCACGATTTCGAAGCCGCGTTCGCGCGCTTCGTCGGCAAGCCGGCGGCGCTGCTGTTTTCCACCGGCTACCTGGCCAACCTCGGCGTGCTGACCGCGCTGGCCGGGCGCCACGACGAGGTGTTCGCCGACAAGCTCAACCACGCCTCGCTGGTCGACGCGGCGCAGCTGTCCGGCGCACGCTTCACCCGCTATCGCCACGGCGATCTCGCCCAGCTGGAATCGCAACTGGCAAACAGCGCGGCACAGGACAAGCTCATCGCTTCCGATCTGGTGTTCAGCATGGACGGCGACATGGCGCCAGTCGATGCGCTGCTCGACCTCGCCGAACGCTACGACGCCTGGCTGTATCTCGACGACGCGCATGGCTTCGGCGTGCTGAACGACGGCCACGGCGGATTGACCGGCCGCGCCCGCGCGAGCGACCGCGTGATCTATCTCGCCACGCTCGGCAAGGCGGCCGGCGTCTCGGGCGCGGCGGTAGCGGCGCACGCCAGCGTGACCGACTGGCTGATCCAGAAGGCGCGGCCCTACATCTACACTACTGCTTCGCCGCCGCTGCTGGCTGCCTGCCTGCTGGAAAGCCTGCGCCAGATCGAGGCGGGCGACGCGCGGCGCGCGCAGCTGCGCAGTCATGTCGCGCAGCTGCGCGAAGGGCTGGCCGGTCTGACGCGTGGCAGCCTGATGGATTCCGCTACCCCGATCCAGCCGCTGGTGATCGGCGCGAATGCCGACGCGGTACGGCTGTCGCGCGCGCTTTCGCAGCGCGGCCTCCTGGTGCCCGCCATCCGCACCCCGACGGTTCCTGTCGGCACGGCGCGGCTGCGCATCACGCTGTCGGCCGCGCACAGCGCCGACGACGTCGCGCAACTCATCGAGGCGCTGCATGCCGTCAGCTAAACCCGTACTCGCGCTGCTGCACGGCTGGGGCATGAATGCACGCGTGTTCGATGCATTGGTGGAACGGTTGTCTGATGATTTCGAGGTGCGTGCGCTCGACCTGCCGGGCCATGGCGGGCGGGCTGCGCTGCCGGTGAACACGCTGCATAGCTGGGCCGACGATCTGGCGCGGCAGCTGCCGGACAACGCGCTTCTGCTCGGCTGGTCGCTCGGCGGCCAGGTGGCGATGCGCGCGGCGCTCGACCATCCGCACAAGATCGCGCGTCTGGTGCTGCTGGCTTCGACTCCAAAGTTTGTTGCGGCGGGAGACTGGGAACGCGGCATGGCGGCTGCCGACCTGCAGGATTTCGGCGCGGCGCTGCTGGCCGACCCGCAGGCCACGCTGCTGCGTTTCCTGAGTCTGCAGACGCGCGGCATGCCGGGGCATACGACTCCACACGGGCTTCAGCCCGTAGTGGATCGGAGTCCCCTTGGGGGGCAGAAATCCCTGCTGCAGCAATTGCGGCAGATCCTGCTGGCCGCGCCCGCCGCAAGCAGCGAGGCGCTGGCGGCCGGTCTGGCGGTCTTGCGCGACACCGACTTGCGTGATGAGCTGGCGCGGCTGAAGCAGCCGACATTGGTGTTGCACGGCGCGCTCGACACCCTCACGCCGCCGGCCGCGGGCGCCTGGCTCGCCGAGGCCCTGCCCGCCGCGCGGCACGTCGAATTTCCGCGCGCCGCGCACGCGCCGCACCTGTCGCATGGTGCAGAGGTGGCCGCGGCGATCGGACGCTTTGCCCATGACTGAATCCGAGCTCGATTTCGCCGAAGTGCGGCGCGCTTTCGACCACGCCGCCGCCAGCTACGACGCGCACGCGGTGCTGCAGCGCGAGGTGTGTGATCGCTTGCTCGAGCGCCTCGATTTCATGGCCTTGCAGCCTGCCCGGGTGCTCGATGTCGGTACCGGAACCGGCTATGGCCTGGCGCATCTGCGTTCGCGCTACGCGGCTGCCGAGCTTTGCGCGCTCGACATCGCGCCGGCCATGCTCAAGGCTGTGCGTGCACGCCTGCCGCAGCCGACGTGGGTCCAGCGGACGCTGCAACGCCTCACGCCTCACGCCTCACGCCTCACGCATCCAGTGTGCGCCGACATGGCGCGGCTGCCGCTCGCGGCCAGCAGCGTGAATCTCGTCTGGTCCAGTCTGGCATTGCAGTGGGCGCACGATCTCGAAGCCGCGCTCAGGGGCTTCCATCGCGTGCTGGCGCCAGGCGGACTGCTGATGTTCGCGACCTTCGGCCCCGACACGCTGAAGGAATTGCGCGCGGCCTTCGGGGCGGTCGACGACGCGCCGCACGTGAACCGCTTCATCGACCTGCACGACATCGGCGACATGCTGATCCACGCCGGCTTCGCCAATCCGGTCATGGAAATGGACATGCTGACGCTGACCTATGCCGATCTCAAGGCCCTGATGCGCGATCTCAAGGGCATCGGCGCGCACAATGCCGCGGCGGCGCGCAGGCGCGGCCTGCTCGGCAAGTCGGCATGGGCAAGGCTGGAGCAGGCGTACGAATCGAACCGGCACGAAGGGCGCCTGCCGGCCACGTTCGAAGTGATCTACGGCCATGCGTGGACAGGCGACAAGACGCAGCGCGAAGACGGGCGGCAGGTGATCCGGCTCAACATCGGCGAACGCCGCCGCAAACGGGGTCTGGCATGAGCGCGCGCGGGCTGTTCGTGACCGGAACCGACACCGGCGTCGGCAAGACCCGGGTCGCGGTGGCGCTGATCCGGGCGCTGCGAGCGCGTGGCCTGCGCGTGGCGGCGATGAAGCCGGTGTCGGCCGGGCATGCGCCGGGGGAACTGAACGAGGATGTGCTCGCACTGTTGCAGGCAGGCAACGTCACCGCCGACGTGCGCGATATGAATCCCTATGCCTTTGCCGAGCCCGTCGCCCCGCATGTTGCGGCGGCGTTGGCCGGCGTGCGGATCGAACCGGACGTCATCGTGGCGGCGTATTCCCGGCTCGCTGCGATGGCCGACGTGGTGGTGGTCGAGGGCGCCGGCGGCTGGCGGGTGCCGCTCAACGAACACGAGGACATGGCGGATCTGGCCCAGCGTTTGGCGCTGCCTGTCGTGCTGGTGGTCGGGCTCAGGCTGGGCTGTCTCAATCACGCCTTGCTGACGGCCGAGTCGGTCGCCCACCGGCGCCTGCCCTGGGCCGGCTGGGTGGGCAACCAGGTCGAGCCGGCGATGCCACGGGCGGCCGAAAATGTTGCTTGCTTGCACATGCGCCTGCCTGGCCCGTGCCTCGGTGTGCGGGGCTTTCTTCACGGGGAGATTTCGCCCCCGAACCCGCCGCAATGGCTGACGCTGCCTGAAGGGTTAGTATCTTAGAATAGTCTGTAATAACGATATTTTATAATTAAATCAATAACTTAATACGATCGTACCGCTTGTCCAGGCGAGCGGCGTCGTGTTACTGTCTGCGACAACATGCCGCACCCGGTTTCCTCGATTCACGATATGGAACAGGTGGATACGGAAGACTGTGGAGGGGATGCGTCAGGCGCGTTTGTATTCCAATCCCGCCCCAATCATTCATTGACGCACGGCCAGCAACGGTTCGTGTTCTGGAGCCTGGCGGCGGTGTGTCTTGCAACTTCGAGCGGATTTGCGCTCCTGGGGTACTGGCTGATCCTGCCGTTTGCCGGACTGGAGATCGGCCTCCTGGCATGGGCGCTGGAGGCGTTGCGTAGCCGGGAAGGGGACTACGAAACGCTCACGATCGAAGGGGATGTGGTGCGGGTGGAATGGCATGCCGGCACGAGAGGAGGGCGCCGCGAAATGAATCGTCGGTGGGCGCGCGTGGTGTGCGACTGCAGGACGCCGGGCAGAAATTGTCGTCTCAGCCTGAGTTCTCACGGTCGCGAAACGGAAATCGGACAGTACCTGAGTGACGAGGCGCGGCTGCGGCTGGCTGCGGCGTTGCGCAGAAAGTTGCAGGCATAACGCGATACACGCTGCAACGACTACCCATAACAAAGTCGAGAGGACGGGGGACGCGATGAAGAGCATGTGGCAACGGGCAGGGGCGATTGGGGCGGCATGGGGAGTCAGCCAGTCAGCGCTGGCGGACTATGCATACAACCTGCAACCGCCGGTCAGCAAGGTGGCGCAGGATGTGTTCCATCTGCACAACCTCATCATGCTGGTGTGCGTAGGGATTTTCATCGTGGTGTTCGGCGCGATGTTCTATTCGCTGTTCAAGCATCGCAAGTCGGTTGGCCACAAGGCCGCGCATTTCCACGAGAACACCACGGTCGAAATCATCTGGACCGTGATTCCCTTCATCATCCTGGTGGGCATGGCGTATCCGGCCGCCAAGGTCGTGATCGAGATGAAGGACACCTCCAACCCCGACATGACGGTCAAGATAACCGGCTATCAGTGGAAGTGGGGATACGACTACCTTAACGATGGTGTCCAGTTCTACAGCACCCTCGCCACCCCGCGCGAGCAGATCGACGGCACCGCGGCCAAGGATGCGCACTATCTGCTGGAAGTCGATCAGCCGATGGTGGTCCCGGTTGGCAAGCGGATACGTTTGCTGGTGACCGGCAATGACGTGATCCATTCCTGGTGGGTTCCTGCGTTTGGCGTCAAGCAGGACGGCATCCCGGGTTTCATTCGTGACACCTGGTTCAAGGCCGACAAGATCGGGACCTACCGCGGTCAGTGCGCCGAGCTGTGCGGCAAGGACCACGGATTCATGCCGATCGTGGTCAAGGTGGTTTCCGACGAGGACTACAAGGCCTGGGTCGCCCGGAAGAAAGGGACGGCGCAAGCCGCGGCCGCCGACAACGGCAAAACCTTCGGGACCGCGGAGCTGGTGGCGCGCGGCGAGAAGGTCTATCAGGCCAACTGCGCCGCCTGCCACCAGGCGAATGGCATGGGTCTGCCCGGCACGTTCCCGGCAATCAATGGCTCCAAGGTCGCCACCGGCCCGATTGCCGACCACATCAAGGTGGTGCTGAACGGCCGGCCAGGTACAGCAATGGCATCATTCGCCGGCCAGCTGTCCGATGCCGACATAGCCGCAGTGGTGACCTATCAGCGCAATGCCTGGGACAACAAGACGGGTGACGCGGCGCAGCCCGCGGACATCGCAGCCACGCGCGGGGGAGCCACCGCCGCCGCCGCTCCCGCCGCCGCGCTATGAACAACCGAGAGGAGAGCACAGTCATGTCTGACGCAGCACACGCCCACGACGATCACGGACACCACGCGCATCCCGCCGGAATCATGCGCTGGCTGACCACGACCAACCACAAGGACATCGGTTCGCTCTACCTGTGGTTTTCGCTCATCATGCTGTTTACCGCCGGGTCGATGGCCTTGCTGATCCGTTCCGAGCTCTTCGAGCCCGGCATGCAGCTGATGCACCCCGATTTCTTCAATCAGCTCACCACGATGCACGGCCTGATCATGATTTTCGGCGTCATCATGCCGGCCTTCACGGGGTTTGCGAACTGGCAGGTTCCGCTGATGATTGGCGCGCCCGACATGGCATTCCCGCGCATGAACAACTGGAGCTTCTGGCTCCTGCCGGTCGCCGGCATCATGCTGCTGGGCTCGTTCTGGCTGCCGGGCGGCGCCGTCGCGGGCGGCTGGACGATGTATCCGCCGCTTTTCATCCAGGGCGGCGTGTCCTATGACCTGACGATTCTGGCGGTGCACATCATGGGCCTGTCGTCGATCATGGGCTCGATCAACATCATCACCACCATCCTCAACATGCGTGCGCCCGGGCTCACGTTGATGAAGATGCCGATGTTCGTGTGGACCTGGCTGATCACCGCCTATCTGCTGATTGCCACCATGCCGGTGCTGGCGGGCGCGGTCACCATGCTGCTCACCGACCGCAATTTCGGTACCCATTTCTTCAACGCGGCGGGCGGCGGCGACCCCGTGATGTTCCAGCATATCTTCTGGTTCTTCGGGCATCCCGAGGTCTACATCCTGATCCTGCCGGCGTTCGGCATCATCTCGCAGATCATTCCGACCTTCGCCCGCAAGCCCTTGTTCGGCTACGCCTCGATGGTGTACGCCACCGCGTCGATCGCGATCCTGTCGTTCACCGTGTGGGCGCACCACATGTTCGCCGTGGGCATGCCGGTGGCGGCGCAGCTGTTCTTCATGTTCTCCACGATGCTGATCGCGGTCCCGACCGGGGTGAAGGTGTTCAACTGGGTGGCGACGATGTGGAAGGGCTCCCTGACTTTCGAGACGCCGATGCTGTTCGCCATCGCGTTCGTGTGCCTGTTCACGATCGGCGGCTTCTCGGGCCTCGTGCTGGCGATGGCGCCGGTCGACATCCAGTTGCAGGACACCTACTACGTCGTGGCCCATTTCCATTACGTCCTGGTGTCCGGCGCGCTGTTCTCCATTTTCGCGGGCATCTATTTCTGGCTGCCGAAGTGGACGGGCCACATGTACAACGAGACCCTCGGCAAGGTGCATTTCTGGCTGTCGGTCATCGGCATGAACATCGTGTTCTTCCCGATGCACTTTCTCGGCCTGGCCGGCATGCCGCGCCGCATTCCCGACTATGCGCTGCAGTTCACCGAGTTCAACCAGATCGCCACCGTGGGCGCCTTCATCTTCGGCTTCAGCCAGCTGGTCTTCCTGTACGTGGTGCTGAAAGCGATCAAGGGTGGCGCCAAAGCCAGCGACCGGGTTTGGGAAGGCGCGGAAGGTCTGGAATGGACGCTGCCTTCGCCGGCGCCTTATCACACCTTTGAGACGGCGCCGGTGGTGAAATGAGCGCGGATTCGACGAACATGGCTGACAAGCGGAACGGCAAATACCTGACGGCGGGCATTCTGGCCGCCATTGCGATCGGCCTGTTCCTGTTCACGCTGTTCAACGGTTTGAAATAGGCCATGGCGACGGGCAAATCCAGCACGCTGACCAAGCTCATTGTCGTGGCCTTGGGCATGTTCGGGTTCGGATTTGCGCTGGTGCCGTTTTATTACAAGATCTGCGAAGTGACCGGGATCAATTCCGGTGACGAACAAGCGCTGGTGAAAAACACCCAGGTCGACACCAGCCGCTGGGTGACGATTGAATTCGACGCCAATACCAATGAAGGCCTGCAGTGGCGGTTCACGCCGGTCCAGCGCAGCCTCAAGGTACATCCGGGCCAGTTGGTGCAGGTGGAATACGACGTCGTCAACGACAGCGGCCATGCGATTGTTGGGCAGGCTGTGCCGAGTTACGGGCCGGCCCGCGCCGGCGCGTTCTTCAGGAAAATAGAGTGCTTCTGCTTCACGCCGCAGAAACTGGCTGCGGGGGAGCGGCGCAGGATGCCCGTGCTGTTCGTTCTGGATCCGTCGATGGACAAGGATTTGCATACCGTGACCTTGTCCTACACGTTCTTCAATGCGGACGCGAAGGCGCAGACTGCTGCGTTGAGGCAGACGGCGCCACATGGCTGAAAAGGGGAATCTCAGGGCGGCACTGGCTGTGTTCTGGAGTTTTTTCGGGGTGCGCAAGCGGCGCGACTACGACGCCGACGCGCAAAATCTGACCCGGGCACAGATCATCATTGCCGGACTGATTGGCGGTGCGGCGTTCGTTTTGACGCTGTTGCTGGTGGTGTACCTGGTGCTGCAGTTCGTGAAGTGAACGATCAATAGACGAGGAAGAGGGGAAGACATGAGCCTGGCACAAACTGATAAATACTATCTGCCGCAACCTTCGCTCTGGCCGATCATCGGTTCGGTCGCGCTGCTGACGATGGCCGTGGGCGGCGTCATGACCATGCACCACATGAACCATGGCGGCTGGGTGCTGCTGGCCGGGGTGGCCGTCCTGTTTTTCATGATGTTCGGCTGGTTCGGCGAAGTGATTCGAGACAGCGAGGCAGGGCGGTACAACAAGCAGGTCGATTCCTCGTTCCGCTGGTCGATGAGCTGGTTCATCTTTTCCGAGGTGATGTTCTTCGCGGCCTTCTTCGGCGCGCTGTTTTATACCCGGGTGCTGTCGGTGCCCTGGCTGGGCGAGTCCGACACGATGCAACAGCTCTGGCCCGCCTTCAAGGCGACGTGGCCGACCGCGGGCCCCGGCCTGACGGCCGATGGCCTGAAGTTCACCCCGATGGAGGCATGGGGCATTCCGGCCATCAACACGCTGCTGCTGCTGAGTTCCGGCGTGACGGTTACCTGGGCGCACTGGGGATTGAAAAAGAACAACCGCACGCAGCTGATTCTGGGGTTGGCGATGACCGTTGCGCTCGGCGTGACCTTCCTCGGCCTGCAGGCCTTCGAATACCATCACGCCTACACCGAGATGGGCCTGACGCTGGGCGCGGGCGTCTATGGCGCGACCTTCTTCATGTTGACGGGTTTCCACGGCTTTCACGTGCTGGTGGGGACGACGATGCTGATCGTCATGCTGCTGCGTTCGCTCGCCGGGCATTTCACTGCCGAACATCATTTCGCCTTCGAGGCGGTGTCGTGGTACTGGCACTTCGTCGATGTGGTGTGGGTGCTGTTGTTCATCCTGGTGTACTGGTTGATCTGAGCGACCGCGACTGCAACAGGATTGCCGCGGCCGGACGCGGCACCGGGCAACAAAAAGCCGCGTCCAGCGCGGCTTTTTGTTGCGGGGCAGGGGTTAGCGCAGCCCGGTTTGCGGGATGATGCCGAAGTAGTAGCCGCCCATCAGCAGGAGAAAAAGGGTGAGGGAGAGCGCGACACGCACGGTGAGCATCTTGACCGTGCGGTCCGACTGCCCCTTGTCCTTGATGAGATAGTAGAGCGCGCTGGCGAGGCTGGCCAGAATGAAGACGATGAAGAGCAGGGCAATGATGCGCATGGAACGGTACGCTCGTAAAAATTCCAGTCTAACCGGATTGGCGCGCCCATGCACTTGTTGAAGCTGCGCGTCGGCGCCTGGCAGTTTGCGCCCGGTGTGTGGCCGACACTGGCCGCGGTGTTCTTCTTCGCGCTGACGCTCTGGCTGGGCAACTGGCAGAGCGGACGCGCCGAGACGAAGCGCGCGCTGCAGGCGCGTTACGACGTGGCGATGCACGAGGCGCCCATCCATGTCGGCGCCACGCTGCTGGACCGCGACAGCGTGTTGTACCGGAAGCTGGAAGTCCGCGGCGTGTTTGATGCGGCGCACACCATCCTCCTGGACAACCGCATTTACAAGGGCGTGGCGGGCTATCACGTATTGACGCCGCTCCTCATCGACGGCGGGCCGCTAGCCATCCTGGTCAACCGGGGCTGGGTGGCGGTGGGACGTTCGCGCGAGCAGGTTCCCGTGCCGCCGACGCCGCCGGGCCCGGTGCGCCTCGAAGGCATGGCGGTCGATCCGCACAGCCGATATCTCGAACTGGTGCATGCGGCGCCACAGGGGCGCGTGTGGCAGAACCTGGATTTCGCGCGCTACGCGGCGTCCACCCGGCTGACGCTGCAGCCCGTGCTGCTGTTGCAGACCAGCAGTCTGGAGGACGGGCTGCGGCGCGACTGGCCGCGTCCCGATACCGGCGTCAGCATGCATGTCAGCTACGCGATCCAGTGGTACAGTCTGGCGACGACGCTGGCGGTGCTGTGGCTGGTCATGAATGTAAAACGTCATCGGGGCGATGGCGCGTGATGTACCCAACGTCTGGAATGGTTTCAAGTATGCAATTGACTTCGCGCAGCAAACTCCTGTTCGTGATCGGCGTGTTCCTGCTGCCCGTGGTGGCCGCCTATCTGGCCTACGCGGGCTGGCGTCCGGCCGCTCATTCCAATTACGGCGATTTGCTCAAGGTGACGCCCTTGCGGCAGACAGCGGGGAGTACCTTCGACGGCCACCCGTTCAACCTCGATGCGCTGCACGGAAAATGGGTGATGGTGCATGTGGGGCCTGCCCGCTGCGATGCGGCCTGCGCATGGCAGCTCTACCTGATGCGCCAGACGCGGATCGCGCAGGGGAAGGAGCAAGACCGCATCGAACGTCTTTGGGTCGTGACCGACAACGGCACGCCGGACGCGCAACTGCTGCGGGCGCATCCCGGTTTGCACGTATGGCGGCCGGCGGACGCCAATTTTGCGGCGCAGTTTCCTGCTGCGCGGAATCGTGCCGAACATATCTATCTGGTCGATCCGCTGGGCAACCTGATGCTGCGTTTCCCCGCGCAGGTCGATGCCGAGCGCATGATGAAAGACCTCAGGCTGCTGCTCAAGGCGTCGCAGATAGGCTGAGCGGGCTGACCATGACCACATTTCGAAAATTCATTCTTGTCGCCCTGATCCTCGCGTTCGGCGTGGTGACGCTGGGCGCGTACGTTCGTTTGTCCGATGCCGGACTGGGGTGCCCCGACTGGCCGGGATGCTACGGCAAACTGACGCCGCACAACGCGGCCGATGCGATCAACGCCGAACTGGCCGTTCGTCCCGATGGACCGGTCTCCCATGCAAAAGCCTGGAAGGAAATGGTGCATCGTTACTTCGCGGGCACGCTCGGGCTGCTGGTGCTCGCCATTGCCGTGCTGGCATGGCGCGGGCGGCGCGACACGCGAGGCGGGGTGGGGCTGCCGCTCCTGTTGCTCGGCCTGATCGTGTTTCAGGCGCTGCTCGGAATGTGGACGGTCACCGAGTTGCTCAAGCCGGTGATTGTCAGTTCTCATTTGCTCGGCGGGATGACAACGCTGTCCCTGCTGTTGTGGCTATGGCTGCGCGAACGTAGCTGGTATGGCCATGGCTATTATGCGAACAGCGATCATCTGCGTGGCAGCGCCTTGCTGGGGCTGGCGCTGGTAGCCGTGCAAATCGGCCTGGGCGGCTGGGTGAGTACCAACTATGCCGCGCTGGCCTGCCCCGATCTTCCGTTGTGTCACGGGGCCTGGATGCCACCCATGGATTTCGAGCAGGGTTTCACCCTGCACCGGAATCTTGGCGAGACGGCCACCGGTGAGTTGCTGCCTCTGGCGGCGTTGACGGCAATCCACTGGACGCATCGCGTCATGGCGTTGGTGGTGACCGTGTATTTGAGCTGGCTGGTGCTGCGCCTGCTGCGCAGCCCGGGGTATGCCGGCATGGGCGTGGCCATAGGGGGGCTGTTGCTGCTGCAGGTTTCGTTGGGCATCAGCAATGTTCTGTTCAGCCTGCCCCTGGGCGTGGCCGTTGCGCATAATGCCGGGGCGGCACTGTTGTTGTGCAGCCTCGTGTTGCTGAATTATCGGGTGCGCAGGAGATGAGTATGGAATCCTTGATGATTCAGGGGGCGGCCTGCCGCTGCCAGCAGTTTCTGGCCTTGTGCAAGCTGCGCGTGGTCAGCCTGATCGTGTTCACGGCGGTGATCGGCATGTTCCTCGCCGTGCCCGGCTGGCCGGAGTGGAACGCGCTGTGGGCCGGCACGCTCGGCATCGCACTGGTTGCCGGTGCGGCCGCCGCATTCAATTGCCTGATCGAGCAGAAGATCGACGCCGTGATGGCGCGCACGCGCGCCCGCCCGTTGCCGCGTGGCGAACTGACGAGCGCGCAGACGCTGGTATTCGCCGGTGTCGTGGGCGGAGCCGGCCTGTATCTGCTGAATGCGTTCGTCAACCCGCTCACGATGTGGCTGACGCTGGCGACGTTTGTCGGTTATGCGGTGATCTACACGGCGTTGCTGAAGCCGGCCACGCCGCAGAACATCGTCATCGGCGGTGCCTCCGGCGCGATGCCGCCCGTGCTTGGCTGGGCCGCCGCCACCGGCGAAATCCATCATGACGCCCTGCTGCTGTTCCTCATCATTTTTGCCTGGACGCCGCCGCATTTCTGGGCGCTGGCCCTTTACCGGCGCGACGAGTACGCGCGGGCCGGATTGCCGATGCTGCCGGTGACGCATGGCGAGGCCTACACCCGCTTGCACGTTCTGCTCTACACGCTGTTGCTGTTTGCCGTGACCATGCTGCCGGTCGGCACCGGCATGGGCGGGTGGATCTATCTGGCCGGCGCCGTATTGCTTGGCGGCCGCTTCATTCAATACGGCTGGCAGTTGTATCGCGAATACAGCGACGCGCTGGCAAAGCGGACGTTCCGTTTTTCCATCTGGTATCTGAGTCTGTTGTTTGGGATCATGCTGGTGGATCATTATTACCATTTACCCATTTGATTCTTATGGAGATTTGATGTTCTAACTGGATATTCGGACAGGATTGTTTTATATTGGCCCCAGTTTGTTTCGTTGGGGTACAAGATGATCCTGTCGCGCACCAGTCAGTATGCCGTCCAGGCGCTGATCTACATGGCTACCCAGCCCGATACCACGCCGGTGCTGAACAAGGATATCGCCGCCAAACTCGGCGTGCCCGCGCCCTACCTGGCCAAAATCCTGCAAAGCCTGGCCAAGGGCAACCTGCTGTTTTCCTTTCGCGGCCGTCTCGGAGGCTTCTGTTTGCGCGAAGGCGGCGAGAAGGTCACGCTGATGCAAATCCTGCTGCTGACGGAAGGGCCGGCGTTCACCCAGAGCTGCCTGCTGGGCTTGAAAAAATGCAGCGATGAAACGGCGTGTCCGCTGCACTTTCGCTGGGTTCCCGTGAAGAAGAAAATCATCGACCTGTTGCAGGACACCACGCTGGACAAGCTGGCGAAGGCGGTCGAGTCCGGCAAATACCGCCTGGCTGACGTTCCGGGGCAGCTGTTCGAGCAGATCAAGGCATGACAAACTGGCTTGCCGCGGTCTGGGCCGCGGCCCTGTTCGCGCTGGCCGGCTGTCAGCCCGCTCCGCCCCCCGCTTTTCAGGCGACCGACATAACGGGTGCCACCTTTGCGCGTGATTTCCGCCTGACCGACCACACCGGCCGGCAACGCACGCTGGCGGACTTCCGGGGCAAGGTTGTGGCCGTATTCTTTGGCTATACCCATTGCCCGGACGTGTGCCCCACGACGCTGGCCGATTTCGCTGCCGCGCTCAAGCTGCTGGGGCCGGATGCCGCACGCGTCCAGGTCATATTCGTGACGCTCGACCCGCAGCGCGATACGCCGGAAATCCTGCGGCAGTTCGTGCCTGCCTTCAACCCGGGCTTTCTCGGCATGTACACCGATCCCGACACGCTGGCGCAGTTGGCGAAAGAGTACAAAGTGGTCTATCAAAAGACATCGGTGAAAGCGGCAGATGATTACCTGATCGACCACAGTGCCGGGACCTATATCTATGATCCCAGGGGACATTTGAGGCTTCTCGTGCCTTATGGAAGCGCCCCCGAGGCAATTGCACACGATCTGAAGATACTGCTGTCCAGGGCCTGAACCCGGTTTGGGCTTGCGGGGCATGGGCTGGCAGGCATATAATCCCGCAGTTTTTTAATATAACCATATGCTGTTAAGGCGCAGCAGCAGGCGCTATTTTGGGTACAACAGGAGCGGTCCATGGCGGTAACCACATATTCCGGTGCGGAGCAGTACAACTTCGAAGTCGTTAAGAAATTTGCCGTCATGTCGCTCGTCTGGGCGGTGGTCGGCATGTTCGTTGGCGTGTATATCGCCTCCGAGCTGGCCTGGCCGTTTCTGAACTTCGACAGCCCGTACTTTTCGTTTGGGCGGTTCCGTCCCGTCCACACCACCTCGGTGATTTTCGGCTTCGGTGGATCGGCGCTGTTTGCGACTTCCTATTATGTGGTCCAGCGTACCTGCCAGACCCGCCTGATTTCCGATGGCATGGCCAGCTTCACCTTCTGGGGATGGATGGCGGCCATCGCGCTCGCGGACTTCAGCTATGTGCTGGGCTATACCCAGTCGCGCGAATACGCGGAAATGGAATGGCCGATCGACATCCTGATCGAGATCGTGTGGGTAACCTACCTGATCCTGTTCGTCGGCACCATCATGCGCCGCAAGCAGCCGCACATCTATGTCGCAAACTGGTTCTACCTGGCCTTCATACTGGCGACCGCCCTGCTGCATACCTTCAACAACCTGGCCATGCCCATCAACCTGTTCTCGATGAAGTCCTACAGCCTGTTCTCGGGCGTGCAGGATGCGATGACGCAGTGGTGGTACGGCCACAACGCGGTGGGCTTCTTCCTGACCGCCGCCTTCCTCGGCATGATGTACTACTTCGTGCCCAAGCAGGCCGGCCGGCCGATCTATTCCTATCGCCTGTCCATCGTCCACTTCTGGGCGCTGGGCTTCATGTACATGTGGGTGGGCGCGCACCACCTGCACTGGACCGCGCTGCCCGACTGGACCTCGTCGCTGGCCGCCGCGTTCTCCATCCTGCTGCTGATGCCCTCGTGGGGCGGCATGATCAACGGCATCATGACCCTGTCGGGCGCCTGGGACAAGCTGCGCACCGACCCGATCATGCGCTTCATGATCGTCGCGCTGTCGTTCTACGGCATGTCGACCTTCGAGGGTCCGATGATGTCGCTGAAGGAGGTCAACGCGCTGTCGCACTACACCGACTGGACCGTCGGTCACGTGCACTCCGGCGCGCTGGGCTGGGTGGCGATGATTTCCTTCGGTTCGCTGTATCACATGATGCCCAAGCTGTGGGATACCAAGATGTACAGCCGCAAGCTGATCGAATGGCATTTCTGGCTGGCCACCATCGGCATCGTGCTCTACATCGTCGCGATGTGGATTTCCGGCATCACCCAGGGTCTGATGTGGCGTGCGTTCGACCAGTTCGGCAACCTCCAGTACTCGTTCGTCGAGTCGGTCGCGGCCATGCATCCCTTCTACGCGATGCGCGCGATTGGCGGCATGTTCTTCCTGACCGGTGCCGTGCTGATGGCGTTCAACATGCTCATGACCATCCGTCAGGGCAAACGCGAAAGCGCCGCGCTGGAAGCCAGGCTGGCCGCCAAGCTGGCTCACGCATGATTCGGGAAAGACAGACCATGAACTTCAACTTCAAACACGAATGGATTGAAACCAACATCGGCCTGATGGCGGTGTTGACCATGCTGGCGATCAGCGTCGGCGGCCTGGTGGAAATCGCGCCGTTGTTCTTCATCGACAAGACCATCGAGAAGGTCGACGGCGTGCGTCCCTACACGCCGCTTGAGCAGCGTGGGCGCGACATCTATCAGCGCGAAGGCTGCTACCTGTGCCACTCCCAGATGATCCGTCCGTTCCGTGACGAAAAGCTGCGCTACGGCCATTACTCGCTGGCGGCGGAGTCGCAGTACGACCATCCCTTCCAGTGGGGTTCCAAGCGGACCGGTCCCGATCTGGCGCGGGTGGGCGGCAAGTACTCGAACGAATGGCATGTTCAGCACCTGACCGCGCCGCGCTCGATGGTGCCCGAATCGGTGATGCCGAACTACCCGTGGCTGATCAAGACCCCGCTGGACATTTCCGACATCGCGGACCGCATGAAGGCCTTGCGCAAGGTGGGCGTGCCGTACTCGCTGACGCAGGCGGAATACGAGGCGAACGTGAAGAAGTTCGGCGAGACCGTCGCCAAGCAGCTGCACATCCCCAATGCGCAGCAGAGCCTGATCGAGCAGGCCAACTTCGGCAACTATGACGGCGATCGTTCCGGTATTTCCGAGATGGACGCGCTGGTGGCCTATCTGCAGGTCTTGGGCACCATGGTCGATTTCAGCAAGTACAACGACGATGCATTCGTCAACGACCGCTGATCGAAAGCAATCCGGGGGCCTGAAATGGACATGTTGATGTGGTTTTCGAGGCCGGAAAACACCAAACCCCTGGGACTGGTCATTTTTTTCGTCACCTTTATCGGCATCGTGTTCTACGCCTACGGTAGCAAGAAGCGGAGCGACCAACTCGAGTCCTACCGCAACATACCGTTCATGGACGATGAGGAAGACACGAAGGACAAGCAATGAGCGAGCAAAAACTACAATCTCAAACTGTGCAAACCACGGGCCATGCCTGGGACGGCGACCTGCAGGAATACAACAATCCGCTGCCGGTCTGGTGGGTCTACACCTTCTACGTCACGGTGGCCTTCGCCCTGGTGTACTGGACCATTTATCCCTCGTGGCCGTTCGGCAAGGGCTGGATCGGCGGTGTCTCGAACATCACCTATGTCAATAGCGAGGGCGAAACCAAGACGCATAGCTGGAACACCCGGGCGCTGCTGATGGAAGATCTGAACAAGGCCGCGGCCGCGCAAAAGCCCTACTTCGACAAGATCGCGGGCATGTCCTACGCCGAGATCGCCAAGGATCCGGACATGAACGGCTTCATCCTGTCATCGGGCAAGGCGCTCTTCGCCGACAACTGCGCGCCGTGCCACCAGGCCGGTGGGCAGGGCAAGATCGGCTTCTTTCCCAACCTGACGGATGACGACTGGCTGTATGGCGGCACGTTCGACAAGATCAACGAAACGATCACGGGCGGTCGGCACGGCTACATGCCGGCTTTCGGCGAAGTGCTGACGGGCGAGCAGATCGACGATCTGGCCAACTACGTGGCCAGCCTCTCGGGTATCGGCCATGACGCCGCGAAGGCGGCAGCCGGCAACACCCTGTTCCATGGCGAAACCGCAGCCTGCTACTACTGCCATGGCGCCGATGCCAAGGGCAGGCAGGTCATCGGCTCCGCCAACCTGACCGACAACATCTGGCTGTGGGCCAACGTCCCCGGGACCGACAGCGCCGCGGGCAAAGTGGCGGCGATCCGCGGCGTCATCACCGGCGGCCTCAACAAGGGTGTGATGCCGACGTGGGCCGGCCGCCTTTCGCCAGAACAAATCAAGGTTCTGACAGTCTATGTTCACGAACTGGGTGGCGGGCAGTAAGGCCGTCGAATAAGGACATAAGCAAAGCCCCCGTCAAGGGGGCTTTTGCTTCCCGCTGATCAACCCGCCACGCCATGCAAACAGGCTTAGAAGAACAGCTCGGGCTTTACCAGAAGCGCATTCCCATCTTTACCCGCTCGGTGAAGGGACGGTTTCGCCGCTTCAAGACTACGGTGCTGGCGCTGGCCTATGCGATTTATTTTCTGGCGCCATGGCTGCCATGGTCGCGGCTGGATGCGCCTGCCCAGGCGGTGCTGTTTGATCTGCCTGGCCGACGTTTCCTGATCTTCGGCCTGACGGTCTATCCGCAGGACGTCATCTGGCTGGCCCTGCTGTTGTTCATCGCAGCCATCCTGCTGTTCTTCGTCACCGGCCTGGTGGGGCGCGCGTTTTGCGGCTACTTCTGTTTCCAGACGCTGTGGACCGACTTCTTCATCTGGATCGAACACACGATCCAGGGCGAACGCCCCGCACGCGTCCGCCTCTATCGCCAGCCGTGGGATCGTGAAAAGGTGCTCAAGGTCGGCGGGACGCATGCGCTATGGCTGCTGGCATCGTTCTGGACCGGCATGACCTTCGTCGCCTACTTCACGTACGCGCCCCAACTGGTGCTCGACTTCTTCAGCGGCCAGGCCAATGCGGCCGCCTATATCACGGTCAGCATCCTCACCGTCTCGACGTATGCCGCAGCGGGTCTCATGCGCGAGCAGATCTGCACCTATGTCTGTCCGTACGGCCGCTTTCAGAGCGTGATGTACGAGCCTGAAACGCTGGCGGTGCATTACGACGCAAAACGTGGCGAAGCGGCCCATGGCCGTGCCAGCGCCCGCGCCGGTCAGCGCACCCTGGCCGAGCGCCGTGAAAAGGGCTTCGGCGACTGCGTCGACTGCGGTCTGTGCGTGCAGGTGTGTCCGGCCGGCATCGATATTCGTGACGGACTTCAATACAAGTGCATCTCCTGCGGCCTGTGCATCGACGCGTGCAACACCATCATGGATTCGTTCGGTTTTCCGCGCGGCCTGATCCGCTACGACTCGGAAAGGAATCTGGCTTCGCCCGAGCCCGCTGCGCCCAAGATCGAATGGAAGCGTCTGAAAACCATCGGCTATGGCGTGGCCCTGATCCTGATGAGTGCCTACCTCGTCTACAGCATCGGTTCCCGCGGCAGCTACGATCGAACCGTGAACCAGATTCGGCAGCCTTTGTATGTCGTGCTGTCGAACGGCGACATCCGCAATCGCTACCAGATTCACATCACCAACAAGGCCGCGCAGGATCAGACCTACGTGATCAGCGCGAACGGCGTGCCGGCAGGCGCGCTGGATCTGGGAAATTTCAGGCAGATCACGGTCAAGCCCGGACACAGCGGGCTTGTCCAGGCCAGCGTGCGGCTGCCCCCGGCGCTGGCGGCGCGAACGCAGCACTTTGAACTGGTCATTACCCCGCTCGGCAAGCCTGCGGAAGCCCGCAGCGAAACCGTCCGTTTCGACGCACCCGGAATACGTCCATGAATACGATGATCACCCTGTTCGGCGGACTCGCCGCCGTGCTTGTCCTGTACGCCATCGGGGGGCTCGTCCGCAGCCTGCCGCCGATCCTGCGTGCCGTTCTGGCGGGGGGCATTCCCCTGGTCGCGTATTTCGCCCTTATCATCGGCCGCTGGCCGGGGCTCGATGTGGTGGCCATCCACATCTCGGTTTTCTTCGCGACGGCGCTGGTGCTGTTTGCGCTGACCATGTTCCGGCGGCGTGGCGGGCGCATGCACTGGGCCCCGAAGCTGCTCATGCTGTTTTTCGCCGGGCTGACGGTGCTCATGGCGGGCTTTCTTTACATCGCGAACAAGGGCCTGCCGGAGCCGATCGGCCGCTGGTGGCTGGGCAGCCATGGCGGGGCGGTCTACAGCGGATTCTCCGGCGTGGTTCCTCACAATCAGGAAGCGGCCACCGCAATTTCGTCGGAGCTGTCCAAGGCGCACCGCGAGGCCGAGCTTGGCTGGGACATCGACGTCAGCGGCCTGGACGGCAACGGCTTCGAGCGGGCTGTCCGGGTCCGGGTCAGGAATCACACCGGCCTGCCCGTCGACGGCGTCGAGGCCGAGCTCCGCCTGCAGCGTCCTGGCGCAGTGCGGGCGGAGCTCATCCTGCCGCTGGCGGAACTCGATGCCGGCGTCTACGGCGGGGCGCTGCGCTTGCCTGCGAACGGACGCTGGCTGGTCGAGCTTCGGCTTTCGCGTGATCACGTCCTGCATTATCAGCATACGCAGGAGTTGGTGCTGCCATGAGCGGCATCCTGGGATTCCTGTTCCTGCTGTCCGGCGTATTCGTGCTGCTGATCGTCCTGGGTGTGTTCTGGTCGATCAAAAGCGGCCAGTTCGACGATCTGGAAGGCCCGGCCGAACGCATCCTGATGGATGACGATGATCCGCTGCTGCCGACGCGGCGCTTGAGCAGCAAAGACGAATAAATTAAAATTCATCAACCTTAATGGAGTGCGCACAATGAAACAGCTTCTGACTTTTCAGGGTTTCCCCATGGTGGTGGTCGTAGGATTGACCATCTGGGCATGGATCAGCATCCTGTCGGTCCTGATCGGCTCGTTTTTCTGATTGGCCCCCCGCCAACGACAAGGCCCCGCAGTTGCGGGGCCTTGTCGTTGGCGGGGGAGATGCTTAAACGGGTATCGCTGCGCGCATTTTTTGAAGGGCGCGGGCTTCGATCTGCCGGATGCGCTCCGCGGAGACGCCATATTCGGCAGCCAGTTCATGAAGCGTCGCGGCTTCGCCTTCGGTCAGCCAGCGCGCCTGGATGATGTGGCGGCTGCGCTCGTCGAGGTCTTCCAGCGCGTTGTTCAGCCCGTCGTGCCGCAGCCGTTCGGTCTGCTCGCGTTCCAGCACCTGGGCCGGATTTTCGTCCGGGCTCGCCAGATAAGCTAACGGACTGTAGCTTTCCTCGCCGTCGTCCACGGCCGGATCGATCGATACATCGTGGCCCGACATCCGCGTTTCCATTTCCAGCACGTCCTTGCGGCTGACATTGAGCTCGCGCGCCATGGCGTCGGCTTCCTGCAGCGTCAGGGCATTGAGCGACTGCTTCAGGCTGCGCAGGTTGAAGAACAGCTTGCGCTGCGACTTGGTGGTCGCCACCTTGACCAGGCGCCAGTTTTTCAGAACGTATTCGTGGATTTCGGCACGGATCCAGTGCAGCGCGAACGAGACCAGGCGCACCCCGCGGTCCGGATCGAAACGTTTCACCGCCTTCATCAGGCCGACATTGCCTTCCTGGATGAGGTCGGCATGGGGCAGTCCGTAGCCCAGATAATGGCGCGCCACGCTCACCACGACACGCAGGTGCGATACCACGAGTTGGCGCGCCGCCTCGACATCCTGCTTGTCGTGCCAGGCACGCGCCAGCTGCTGTTCTTCCTCCATGCCGAGCATGGGGTAGCGATTGACGGTCTGAATGTAGCTATCCAGGCTGTAGGCCGCAGGAACGGGTAAAGACATCGATTGATTCATGCGTGTAAAACCCCCTTTTTTGCTAGTTTAGCACTCTGATGCTGAGAGTGCTAAACCCGTGAAGGGTTCCCGGGACGGGAGATCAGCGCGCCGTTTCGACCTGGAGCAGGGTCCGGGTCACCGAGAGCCAGGCGCCCAGCCAGCCGAATAGCGTGGTCAGGCCGAGTACGACGGCGATTTCGGCCGCGCTCGGTGGCAGCAGATGAAAGGTCGACCCATAGAGGCTTGCCAGGCGTTCGACCGGGGCATGCAAGGCCGCGCCGGCGGCAGCCAGCACGCCGCCTGCAGCGAGCCCGCCGAGCAGGCCCTGCAGCGCGCCCAGATAGAGGAACGGGCGGCGGATATGCCAATCGGTGGCGCCGATCAGCCGGCTGACCAGGATTTCGTCGCGCCGGGCCAGCACCTGAGCGCGGATGGCGTTGCCCGAAATGGCGATCAGGGCAATGGCAAACAGGGTGCCCAGCAGCCAGACGCCCATGCGGCCGATGGCGAGCGCGGCCTGCAGGCGCTCCGCCCACTGGCTGTCGAGATGGGTTTCCGCTACGCCCGGCAGTTTGCCCAGGCTGTCGGAGAGCCGCACCAGCGCGTCGCGCGACGCGGTCCGCGGTCGCACGACCCAGGCGTCCGGTAGCGGATTCTCCGGCAGGCCGGCGGTGATGTCGGCCAGATCCTGCGCTGCGCTCAGGGCGGCCAGCGCCTCGTCCCGGGGCACGTAGCGGGCCTGGGCGATATCGGGCTGCCTGAGCCGCGCGGCGATGAGCTGTTTTTGTTCGGCGGATGCGCCGGCATCGAGAAACAGGCTGATTTCCGGCTGCGCCGGCAGGCCGCCCGCCACCCGCGCGAGGTTGCCCAGTCCCAGATACAGCCCGCTCGGCAGGCTGATCGCCACGCCCATGGCGAGCGCGGTCAGAACCGTCGTGACCGGTTGTGCGCCCAGGCGACGCAGGGCGGCAAGCACCGCATGCTTGTGATGACGCAGCCAGCCGATCATGCCGACGCCTCCCCGATCCTGCCGTGGTCCAGGTGCAGGATGCGGCCGCCCAGCGCCGTGATGGCGCGGTCGTCGTGGGTGGCGATCACCAGCGTGGTACCGACCTGATGGAAGTCGCGGAACATCGTCATGATGTCGGCGGCGTAGCCGGCGTCGAGGTTGCCGGTGGGCTCGTCGGCCAGGAGCAGGGCGGGGCGGCTCACCAGCGCGCGGGCGATGCAGAGGCGCTGCTGCTCGCCGCCCGACAGGCTGACGGGATTGGCCTTCTCGCGGTTGAGCAGGCCGACCTTGTCGATGACCGCGCGGGCGCGCTTCAAGGCCTCGCGGCGGTCGAAGCCGGCGATGTCGAGCGGCAGCACCACATTGTCGATCACGCTGCGGTCGAACAGCAGCTTGTGGTCCTGGAACACCAGGCCGATGTTGCGGCGCAGATAGGGCACGGCGCGACGCGACAGCCGGCTGATGTTCTGGCCGCTGACCGACACCACGCCGCTGGTGGGCCGTTCGATGGCGGCAATGAGTTTCAGCAGCGTGCTCTTGCCGGCGCCGGAATGCCCGGTCAGGAAAACCAGTTCGCCTTTCTCGATGGCGAGGCTGACGCCGGAGAGGGCTTCGTGCCCGCCGGGATAGCGCTTGGTGACCTGGCTGAAGCTGATCATGCTGCGAACACCGCCTCGACGAATTCGCGCGCATCGAAGGGCCGCAGGTCGTCCACGGTCTCGCCGACGCCGATGTAGCGCACCGGGATCGGCCGCGGCCGCGTCAAGCAGGCGTGGGCGATCGCGGCGATGGCGCCGCCCTTGGCGGTGCCGTCGAGCTTGGTCAGCGCCAGGCCGGTCACGCCGAGCGCATCGTCGAAGGCCTTGACCTGGGTGACGGCGTTCTGGCCCGTGTTGGCGTCGAGCACCAGCAGCACCTCGTGCGGCGCGCCGGGGGCCGTTTTCTCGATCACGCGCTTGACCTTCCTGATCTCTTCCATCAGATGCAGCTGCGTCGGCAGACGGCCGGCGGTGTCGGCCAGCACGACGTCGATGTTGCGCGCGCGCGCGGCCTGGATGGCGTCGTAGATGACCGCGGCGGAATCGCCTTTTTCCTGGCTCACGACGGTGACGTTGTTGCGTTCGCCCCAGACCTGCAGCTGCTCGCGCGCCGCCGCGCGGAAGGTGTCGCCCGCCGCCAGCAGCACCGACAGCCCCTGCGACTGGTAGAGCCTGGCGAGCTTGCCGATGGTCGTGGTCTTGCCGGCGCCGTTGACGCCGGCCAGCATGAGGATGAAGGGCTTGTGCGGGGTGACGTCGAGCGGCGCCTGCAGCGGCGTCAGCAGGTCGACCAGGGCCTCCTTCAGCGCGGCCTGCAGGTCGGAGGCCTCGGTGAGGTTTTCACGACGCACTTTCTTCTGCAGGGTGTCGAGCAGGGCATGGGTGGCATCGACGCCGACGTCGGCGGTGATCAGGATGGTTTCGAGTTCCTCGAACAGCCCGGCGTCGATCTTGCGCCCGACGCCGAACAGGCCGGCCAGTTGGCCGCCCAGCTTGTCGCGGGTCTTGGCGAGCCCCTGCTTGAGCCGCTGCGCCCAGCCGGGACGCGACTCGACAGGCTCAGGCGCGACGGGCGCGGCCGGTTCGGCGGCAGGCGGTTTCGGCTTGAAGAAACTAAACACGAGTAAAGGCGGTCAGCATTGCTGTTTGACGGACGCCTAATCTTATCATTCGGCTACGGCTTATCATTCGAACTTGTTCAACGAGGGGTGAAACATGCTCGGCATGCGGGGGATGCTGCTGGCACTGCTGGTGGTGGGCGGTGCGCAGGCGGCGGTGACGGACGTCACGCTGGACAATGGCATGCGGGTGATCGTGCAGGAGGATCATCGCGCACCGGTGGTGGTGTCGCAGGTGTGGTACCGGGCCGGGTCGATGGACGAATTCAACGGCACGACCGGCGTGGCGCACGTGCTGGAGCACATGATGTTCCGGGGAACGAAAACGGTGCCGCCGGGCGAATTCTCCAAGCGCATCGCCGCCGCCGGTGGACGCGAGAACGCCTTCACCAACCGCGACCATACGGCGTATTTCCAGCAGTTGCAGAAAGACCGGCTGGAGCTGGCGATGCAGCTGGAATCGGATCGCATGGCCAATCTCGTCATCCGGGACGACCTGTTCGCCAAGGAAATGCAGGTGGTGATGGAGGAGCGCCGGCTGCGCACCGACGACCAGCCGCAGTCGGTCGTCTACGAACATCTGATGGCGGCGGCCTACCAGGAGAGCCCCTATCGCCGCCCCGTCATCGGCTGGATGGACGATCTCCAGCACCTGGCCGCTCAGGACGCGCGCGACTGGTATGCCCGCTGGTATGTGCCCAACAACGCCACGCTCGTGGTGGCGGGCGACGTGAAGGCGGACGACGTGATCGCGCTGGCCAAGCGGTATTTCGGGGTGCTCCCCGCGCGTGCATTGCCGGTGCGCAAGCCGCAGGACGAGCCTGCGCAGATCGGCGAGAAGCGCATCGTGGTCAAGGCGCCCGCGAAGGTGCCCTACCTGCTGATGGCCTGGCATGCGCCGGTGCTCCGCGACTGGCGGAAGGACACCGCGCCCTATGCGCTGGAGATTCTCGCGGGCGTGCTGTCCGGCAACGACTCGGCCCGGCTGCAGCAAGCGCTGGTCAAGACGCGGCAGATCGCCGTGAGCGCGAGCGCGGGCTACGACGACGTGTCGCGCGGGCCGGGCATGTTCATGATCGATGCGACGCCCGCGCCGGGCAAGTCGGTGGACGCGCTCGAGAAAGCCATACGCGACCAGATCGGGCGGCTCCAGCGCGACGGCATCAGCGAAGCCGAGCTTGCCCGGGTCAAGGCGCAGGTCATCGCGGCGGACGTCTACCGGCGCGACTCGCTGTTTTATCAGGCAATGCAGCTCGGCGAGTACGTGACCGCGGGCCTGCCGCCCGAGGCGCTCGCGCAGCGGGTCGACAAGTTGCGCGCAGTGACTGCCAAAGACGTTCAGGCCGCTGCGAAGCAATGGCTGCAGGACGAGGATCTGAGCGTGGGCGTGCTCGACCCGCAACCCCTGCAACCCCAGCCGCACCGCGCCGCGGTGCCGGGAGTCCGTCATGACGATTAAGGCATTCTGTGTCGCGCTGTTGCTGAGCCTGCCCCTGTCTGCGCAGGCCGCGCTGGCCCTCCAGCACTGGAAGACGCCGCAAGGCGCGCGGGTGATCTTCGTCGAGAGCCACGAGCTGCCCATCCTCGACATCGCGGTCGACTTTCCCGCGGGCAGCGCCCGCGACCCCGCCGGCCAGGCGGGACTCGCCCAGCTGACCCACATTCTCCTCGATCAGGGGGCCGGCGGGCTTTCCGACACGGCGATCGCGCATCGCCTGGCCGATGTGGGGGCGGAGCTGGGGGGCAGTTTCGACCGCGACCGCGCGGGCGTCACCTTGCGCACCCTGGCGTCCGCGGCCGAGAAGAACGCTGCGCTCGACATCCTGACGCGCGTGCTGCAACAGCCCGATTTCCCGCAGGCCGTGATCAAGCGCGAGAAACAGCGTCTCATTGCGTCCATCCGCGAAGCGGAGGCCGACCCCGGCACCGTCGCCGACAAGGCGTTCTATCGCGCGCTCTATGGCACGCACCCGTATGCGCACGATGAAGCGGGCGACCCCGCCGCGATCGAACGCCTGACGCGCCAGGATTTGCAGGGGTTCTACCGCACGCATTACAGCGCACCCAATGCGGTGATTTCGCTGATGGGCGACATCTCCCGCACCGAGGCCGAGGCCATCGCCGCGCGCCTGGCGGGCGGCCTGTCGAGGGCGGCGGCCGTGCCTGCGCTGCCGAAGCCCGGGCCGGCGCCGGCCACCGACAAGCGCATCGCTTTCCCTTCCACGCAGAGCCATGTGCTGGTGGGGGCGGTGGGCATGGCGCGCAACGACCCCGACTTCTTTCCGCTGTTCGTGGGCAACTACGTGCTGGGCGGCGGCGGTTTCGATTCGCGGCTGATGCACGAGGTGCGCGACAAGCGCGGCTATGCCTACAGCGCCTACAGCTATTTCCTGCCGATGATGGAGGCCGGCCCGTTCCAGCTCGGCCTGCAGACCAAGCTGGCGCAAACCGACGACGCGCTCAAGGTGGCGCAGGCCACGCTGCGACAGTTCATTGCCGAAGGCCCCAGCGAGGCGGAGCTGAAGCAGGCCAAGGACAACCTCACCGGCGGCTTTCCGCTGCGCATCGACAGCAACAGGAAAATTCTCGAATATCTGTCGCTGATCGGGTTCTACAATCTGCCGCTGGATTATCTGGATACCTGGGTCGACAAGGTCGACGCGGTCGATGTCGCGGCGGTGAAGCAGGCGTTTGCCCGCCGCATCGACCCCGACAAGCTGGTGACCGTGGTGGTGGGCGGTGCGCGCTAAGCATGCGGCGCCCCAGCGGGCGCACGGCGCGCCCAACCGGGTGCGTATCATCGGCGGTCAATACCGGCGCCGCCTGCTCGAGTTTCCCAATGGCGCAGGTCTGCGCCCGACGCCCGACCGCGTGCGCGAGACGCTGTTCAACTGGCTGGGCCAGGACCTGCCGGACTGGACCTGTCTGGACCTGTTCGCCGGCAGCGGCGCGCTCGGCTTCGAGGCGGCCTCGCGCGGGGCGGGACGGGTCGTCATGATCGAACGCGAACGCGCCGCCTTCGATGCGCTGGAAAAGAACCGCGCCGTGCTCGGGGCAAACCAGGTCGAGATCCTGCGTGCCGACGCGTTGGCCTGGCTGGCGAACAGCCGCGAGACGTTCGACCTGGTTTTCGTCGATCCGCCATTCGACAGCGGCCTGGCCGGGGCCGTGCTGGCGGACCTGGCGCGCCATCTCGGATCCGGCGGCCAGGCTTACGTCGAGCAGGGAACGGAGATCGTGGCGCCGCCGGGGTTTATCATCCACCGCGGCGGGCGCGCGGGGCGCTCGCATTTCGCCCTGCTCACGAAAGAATAGGAAGACTTGATGCTGACAGCTGTCTATCCCGGGACCTTCGACCCCATCACGCGCGGCCATGAGGACCTGGTGCGGCGCGCGGTACGGCTGTTCGACCACGTTGTCGTCGCGGTGGCGGAGGCCCGTAATAAACGCCCCTTTTTCACCATGGACGAACGGGTGGCAATGGCGCGTGACGTGCTGGCCGATGTGCCGCATGTACGGGTCGAAGGCTTTTCCGGCCTGCTGATCGATTTCGTCGCCGAGCAGGGTGCGATCGCCGTGTTGCGTGGATTGCGCGCCGCATCCGACTTCGAATACGAGTTCCAGCTGGCGGGGATGAACCGCAACCTCAAGCCCGATATCGAAACCATTTTCCTGACGCCGTCGGACCAGTACATGTTCATTTCGGCCAGCATGATCCGCGAGATCGCGCAGTTGGGGGGCGACGTGACGCCCTTCGTCCACCCATTGGTGGCGCGGCGATTAAGTGAGAAAATAATGAAAAACTGATATGAGCCGGAGAATGACATGTCAATGATGATCACGGACGAATGCATCAACTGCGACGTCTGTCTGCCCGAGTGCCCCAACGACGCCATTTCGCAGGGCGACGAGATCTACATCATCGATCCCAACAAGTGCACCGAATGCGTCGGCCATTTCGACACGCCGCAGTGCGTCGAGGTGTGTCCGGTCGACTGCATTCCGCGCAATCCGGATTATCCTGAGACGAAAGATCAGTTGCAGGAGAAGTTTCTGCGCCTGACCGCCGGCAAGTAGACCCTCAGGCCATTCTGGCCAGGGGCGTTCCGCGCGGTTCGCCCGCCAGGGCATCGGCGATGCGCAGATTGATGCGCGCCAGATGGTCCAGTTGATCGCTCGCCGTCTCGATCGCGGCCTCCAGTTCGGCAATGCGTTCGTCCAGCGTTTCGGTTGCGGCGTGGATGCGGCTGACGCTCTCCAGGCGGCGTTTCAATTGCAGCTTGTGTTCGCGCACCTGGGTTTCCATCGGCGCGATCAGGGCCTTGAGCCAGGCGCCGGTTTCGCTGTTGGCCAGCTCGAACACCTGCACCACCTTGCTTGCCAGCGTCTCGAAAAAGCGCGCGGTCAGCTGGCTCTGGCCCACCGTCAGCATCTTGAACACGGTGTTGAAGCGTTCTTCGAAAATGCGCTCCAGCCGGGCCATTTCCTTGCGGTATTTGTGCAGGCTGTGATCCGGCGGGTTGACGGCCGCCAGCCCGTGTTCGTCGCTGAATTTCTGGTACATCGCCGTCATCATGGCGCGGATTTCCTTGATGGTCGCCGACGACGCATCCAGATTGCCGTCCACCTGGCGGAAGAAGCGGCCCATCGCCTCGCGCAGCCCCACGCTGAAATGGCTTGTTTCCATCGCCTGCCGGGTATGGCGCACCTCGTTGCGCAGCGTCTCCATGCCCAGCCGCAGCCGCAGCGCCTCGACCTGCGTCGCGAACACATTGCGCAAGGCATTGAACTGCTCCAGGCCGCGTTCGAACTGTTGCTTGTCCTCGTTGGCCTTGACCATCATGTGCTGGATGACGTCGCGGTTCTTGCCGCGCAGGCCCTGCAGTTCGTCGACCTGATCCTGGATCGTGGCGAGCCGGGTTTCCAGCAGTTCGGTGGTCTTGACCACCACGTCCTCGACGGCGGCCCGGGCCGATTCGCTGACCAGCGACTGCTTGCAGGGAATGAGTTCCTGCGACAGCGCCGCTTCCAGTTCGGGCAGGCGGCTTTTCGCCAGCAGCGCGCCGTCGCCCTTCACCTTGGCGACCAGCGCTTTCTGCGCCGATACCGGATAGACCTGGCCCGGCGGCAGGTCGAGCAGCGCGGCGCTGCTGGCGACCTGCCTGGCGATTTCGGCATTGATCTCGGCCTGCGTCTTGAGTTCGTCCCACAGGCCGTCGATCTTGTTCAGCACCACCAGCCGGGCCCGGCTGGCACCCTGCACCGGCGCAATGTACTGGCGCCAGATCTCGATGTCCGATTTGGTGACGCCGGTGTCGGCGGCCAGCAGGAACAGCACGGCATGGGCGCTGGGCAGCATGTTGAGCGTCAGCTCGGGCTCGGTGCCGATGGCGTTGAGGCCGGGCGTGTCGAGGATGACCAGCCCCTGCTTCAGCAGCGGATGGGGGAAGTTGATCAGCGCATGGCGCCAGCGCGGGATGGCGATGCTGCCGTCACGTTCCAGGCTGCGTGCGGTTTCCTCGTCGTCGGGGTTGAGCAGGCCGAAGTTCTCGGCGGTGGCGGCGTCGACGTCGACCGTATCGGCCAGCCGCATCAGCGTCGCGCTCATCTCCGCGGCGGAGTCGAGGTTGAGCGGGAATTCGGTCCAGGCGTCCGCGTCGCGCTTGAAGTCGGCGATGCCGCCTTCGCGGGTCTTGGTGTCGATCGGCAGCAGCCGCAGCGAGGGGCGGCGGAGCGGGTCGAAAAACAGTTCGGTGGGGCACATGGTGGTGCGCCCGGCGGACGAGGGCAGCACGCGCTGCCGGTAATCCGAGAAGAAGATGGCGTTGATGAGCTCGGACTTGCCGCGCGAAAATTCGGCGACGAAGGCCACGTTCAGCGTGTCTTCCTGCAGACGCCCCAACAGCTGGTTCAGCCGCATCTCGGATTCGGCGTCGCCCAGTTCCTGCACATTGAGCCAGTCGCGCAGCGCTTCGACGCGCACGTGCACGGCGTCGCGCCAGGCACTGTACTGCTCGAATTCGTCAACCAGGGTTGCGGGTTTCATGCGGAGGTCCACCGGGTCAGGCACAGCTGATTAACGACATGTTAATGACAAACTTGATTGCGTGCCGGCCCCGTCAGCGCTGGCAGGCCGGGCAGTAGAAACTCGCGCGCTGTCCCTGCGCGATGCGGCGGATCGGCGTGCCGCAGGCCTTGCACGGCAGGCCCTCGCGGTTGTACACCCGCGTCTGCAGCTGGAAATAGCCCAGTTCGCCGTCGCTCGCGACGTAATCGCGCAGCGAACTGCCGCCCGCGGCGATGGCGGCGGTCAGCACCTGCTTGATCGCCGCCGTCAGCCGCGCGCAGGCCGGGCGGCTGAGGCGGCGCGCAGCGGTGGCCGGGCGGATGCCGGCGTGGAACAGCGACTCGGAGGCGTAGATGTTGCCGACGCCGACCACCACCTGCGCATCCATGATGACCTGCTTGATGGCCGCGCTGCGGCGCTGGCACTGCGCATGGAGATACGCGGCGTCGAATTCCGGCGTCAGCGGCTCCGGTCCCAGGTGGATCAGCAGCGGATGCTGCGCCGGATTCCCGGTCCACAGCACGGCGCCGAAACGGCGCGGATCGCGCAGCCGCAGCGTGCTGCCGTCGTCGAACAGCCAGTCGACGTGATCGTGCAGGGCGGCCGGCTCCTCGGGCCCGACCAGACGCAGGCTGCCCGACATGCCGAGGTGGACGATCTGTGCGACCGCCCCAAAATCGAACAGCAGGTATTTGCCGCGCCGCGCGATGCCCTTGAGCGTCAGGCCGCCCAGCCGCGCCTCCAGGTCGTCCGGTACCGGCCAGCGCAGGCGCGGGTTGCGCACCACGATGCGGTTGAGGGTGCGATGCCGCAGGCGTGGCAGCAAGCCCAGGCGGGTGGTTTCGACTTCGGGCAATTCGGGCATGGCGTGGGCTTGCGTTGGCTGGGGCGGGTAAAAGGGGTGGCGCGACGCGCTGTGATGATTTGTCCCTGCGGGCGGGAACTGAACCGATACACTGCCATTCTATATAACGCGCCTTGATCGCTGAAACGCCTCCTCTCTTGAACACACGATTCTCTCTGCTGCTGATGGTGTTGGTCAGCAGTGCGGCCTCGGCTGCGGACCCCTTCGAGGTGTTCGACCAGGTATCGACATCGCCGGCGGCCGACCTGCGTCCGGCCATGGTGTGCGACGCCGCCGCGCCGTCGGGCCCGATCACGCTGGCCCAGGCGGTCGGGCGCGCCCTGTGTGCCAATCCGGCGACGCGCAGCGCCTGGCTCACGGCGCGTCTGCGCGCCGCCGAGCTGGGGCAGGCGTACAGCGCCTATCTGCCCGGCGTGACGCTCAGCGGCGGCCTGTCCCGCAACGGTGCGCGCATGCTGCCGAACGATCGCAGTGCCTGGCAACTCGGTCTGGACGCGCAATACCTGCTGTATGACTTCGGCGGACGCGAGGCCCGGCGCGATGCCGCCGAGGCGCTGCTGGCGGCGGCGCGCGCCAGCCAGGATGCCGGCGTGCGTCAGCTCTATCTGCAGACGGTCACGGCCTATTTCAATCTGCTGACCGCGCGGGGGGCGGTGACGGTCGCGCGCGAGGCCGAAGCGTCGGCACTCGCCACCCTGAAGGCGGCGACCGCACGGGTGGGCGCGGGAACGGCGATCCCGTTCGATCGGCTGCAGGCCAGGACGGTGTATGCCCAGCGCCAGATCGAGCGCATCCGCGCCGAGGGCCAGGCGGCGCAAATGCAGGGCGAACTGGCCGCGCTGATGGGCGATGCCCGGCAGACCGGGTTCAGCGTGATCGATAGCGAAGCGGCCTTCAGCCAGACGCCGGATCTGAGCGTCGCGGTGGATGCGCTGATCGAAGCCGCGCGCAGCCGTCGCCCCGACCTGCGTGCGGCAGAGGCCACGGTGCTTGCGCAACAAGCCGGGGTGCGGAGCGCGCGGGCCGATGGCAAGCCCCGCCTGTCTGCCTTTTATGATGCGCAGCGGCAGGACAGCGGCTTTCTGGCGGCGGCGACCAGTTCCAGTATCGGGGTCAACCTGACCATTCCGCTCTTCACCGGCTACCGGAACAGCTATCAGATCGCCGCTGCGCAAACGCAGGCCGACCTGGCCGCGGTGGAACGCGACCGCGTGGCCAACCAGGTGGCGCTGGATGTGTGGCGCGCCTATTACAACGTGAAGAGCGAAACCGAGGCGGACAGCCGCAGCGCCGACCTGGTCGAAAGCGCCGTGGCCGCCGAAAAACTCGCGCTCGGGCGTTATCAGGCGGGACTTGGCATCCTGCTGGACGTGTTGAGCGCGCAGGCCAGTCTGGCCCAGGCGCGCCAGACCCAGCTGGAGACGCGGCTGGGTCTGCGGGTGGCGCGGGCCGAGCTGGCGCAGGCCATTGGGGATTTGAGCTGGGACTGGCTGGAACCGGCGCGGCAGGAAGGGGTGCGATGAAAAGAACGGGAATGCTGGCGCTGCTGGTCGTGGTGATCCTTGCCGCGGCATGGTGGTGGAGCAGCAAGAGCAAGCCTGCCGAGCCGCAATACCGGACCGCGACGGCCGATCGCGGCGACATTGTCGCCGAGGTCTCGGCCAACGGCACGCTCAACCCGGTCACCCTGGTCAATGTCGGCACCCAGGTGTCGGGTACGGTGCGGCGCATTTATGCCGACTTCAACCAGCGGGTGAAAGCGGGAGAGGTGCTGGCCGAACTCGACCCGGCGCTGTTTCAGGCGGCGCTGGCGCAAAGTACGGCCAACCTGGCCAATGCGCAGGCGCAACTCAATCTGGCCGAGGCCAACGCGGTGCGCATGGAGACGCTGTTCAAGCAGGAATACGTGTCGCGGCAGGAACTCGACCAGGCGCTGGCCGCCCGCGCGCAGGCCGCGGCCCAGGTGCGGCTGGCGCGCGCGCAGGTGACGCGCGACCAGACCAATCTCGGCTTCTCGATCATCCGTTCGCCGGTCGACGGCACCGTGATCAATCGCCAGGTCGACGTCGGGCAGACCGTGGCGGCGAGTTTCCAGACACCGACGCTGTTCCAGATCGGCAAGGACCTGACGCGGATGCAGATCGATTCCACCGTGTCGGAAGCCGACATCGGACAGATCAAGGTGGGGCAGCCGGTCAAGTTCCGGGTCGATGCGTTTCCCGATACCGAATACAGCGGCGCGGTGCGGCAGGTCCGGCTGAACGCCACGACCCAGCAGAACGTCGTCACCTACAACGTGGTGGTGAATGTCGCCAACCCCGACCTGGCGCTGATGCCGGGGATGACCGCCAATCTGCGCATACTCGTCGAGACCCGGCCGGACGTGCTGCGCGTGCCGACGGCGGCGCTGCGTTTCCGGCCGCGGGCAGACAGCGCGATCGAGGGGGCCGGCAAGTCGCGCGGCTCGGCGGTATATGTGCTGGTCGACGGCAAGCCGGAGCGGGTAGCGGTCAAGACCGGCATCAGCGACAAGGCCTACACGCAAATCGTCGGCGGCAAGCTCAAGCCGGGCGATGCCGTGATCGTGGCCGATCTGGCAGCCAGAAAAGACAACGGCGGCATGCCGCGCGGACGCCTGTTCTGATGGCCGCATCGGGGACGCCGCTGATCGAGGTGGTGGACCTCGAAAAGGACTACCCGACCGGTGCCGGCGTGTTCCGGGCGCTGCGTGGCGTGAGCCTCGCCATCGCCGCGGGCGAGTTCGTCGCCATCATGGGGGCGTCGGGTTCGGGCAAGAGCACCTTCATGAATCTGCTCGGCTGCCTCGACCGCCCCACCCGCGGCAGCTACCGCCTCGACGGGCAGGATGTCAGCCGCCTGTCGTCGGACCAGCTGGCCGCCTTGCGCAACCGCGAAATCGGCTTCGTGTTCCAGGGCTTCAACCTGCTGCCCAAGCTGACCGCGCTCGACAACGTCGCGCTGCCGCTGATGTACGCCGGCATGGGACGCGAGACGCGGCGCCGGCAGGCGCAGGCCATGCTCGAGCGCGTGGGGCTGGGCGATCGTTCGCATCACACGCCGCTGCAGCTGTCCGGGGGCCAGCAGCAGCGGGTGGCGACCGCGCGTGCGCTCGCGACCCGCCCGCGCCTCATTTTTGCCGACGAGCCAACCGGCAATCTCGACAGCGAGACCAGCCGCCAGGTGATGGACTTGTTCAGCCGGCTCAACCGCGAGGAAGGCATCACGCTGGTGCTGGTCACGCACGAAGCCGACATCGCCGCCTATGCGCAAAGACGCATCCATTTCCAGGACGGCCGGGTGATCGAGGACGTGGCGCAGGCGGAAATGGGGACCGCCGCATGATCTTCACCAGCCTGATCGAGACCGCCTGGCATGCCCTCGCCACGCATCGCATGCGCAGCTTCCTCACCATGCTCGGCATGGTCATCGGGGTGGCGGCGGTCATCCTCATGCTGGCGATCGGCCAGGGCGCGCAGGCGATGGTGCGCAGTTCGATCGAGTCGATGGGCAGCAATCTCTTCATCATCCTGTCCGGTGCCACCTCGTCGGGCGGTGCGCGCGTGGCGACGGGTAGTGCGCCCTCGCTCACCTTCGACGATGCCGACGCCATCCGCGCACTGCCCGACATCGCGGCGGCGGCGCCGGTGTCGCCCGGCGGCGCGCAGCTGATCTACGGCGGCGTCAACTGGAACACCTCGGTCTACGGCACCACGCCGGACTACGCGGTGGTGCGGAACTGGCCGATGGCGTCGGGCAGCTTCTTCAGCGACGCCGACGTGCGCCGGGGCGCGCGGGTGGCGGTGATCGGCGAGGTGGTGGCACGCGAACTGTTCGGCGACGAGGATCCCGTCGGCAAGATCATCCGCATCAAGCAGGCGCCGTTCGAGGTGATCGGCGTGCTGGCGGCCAAGGGCCAGAGCCTGGACGGGCGCGATCAGGACGATACCGTGCTGGTTCCGATCAGCAGCGCGCAGCAGAAGATCTTCAGCAACACCCTGCGCAACCGCGCCCGGTTCATCATGGTGCAGGCGGTGTCGGAAAAGCGCATGGACGCCGCTGAAACCGCCATCAACGACCTGTTGCGCAGCCGGCACCGGATCGGGGCGGGACAGGACGACGACTTCACCGTACGCAACCTGACGGCACTCGCCGAGGCCGCCGCCTCGACCACCCGCATCATGAGCCTGCTGCTCGGCGCCATCGCCGCCATCTCGCTGGTGGTGGGCGGCATCGGCATCATGAACATCATGCTGGTATCCGTGACCGAGCGGACCCGCGAGATCGGCATCCGCATGGCGATCGGCGCACGCCGGCGGGACGTGCTGTGGCAGTTCCTGATCGAGGCATTGACCCTGTCGCTGATCGGCTGCGGGATCGGCCTGCTGTTCGGCATCGGGGGCGCCTGGCTGGTCGGCAGGCTGGCCGGCCTGCCGGTCGCGGTGACGCCCGCCTCGGTGCTGATGGCGGTCTGCGTGTCTTTCCTGATCGGCGTGTTTTTCGGTTTCTACCCGGCGCGCCGCGCCGCCGGGCTCGATCCCATCGATGCGCTGCGTTCGCAATAAGGGCACAAGGGTGAACCTTGCATACAGGCAGCCCTCCAACGCTTAGAATCGTGGCAGGCAATCCGTCAACAAGGCACAACATGGCATTTCTCAGAACCCTTCCTCTCTATGCAGCGCTTGCACTGGCGACCGCGTGCAGCCAGCCCGGCGTCAGGGCGTCCCGGCCCGAAGTGACGGCATCCCGGGCGCAACAGCCTGCCGAAGCGGAGGCCGGGCCCGTCGCCGACGCGGCTGCGGAGCCTGCGGTCAAGTCCCCGGCCGCATTGCCCAGACAGCCGCTCACCCCCGATATCCTGTTCAAGTTCCTGGTGGCCGAAGTGGCCGCGCAGCGCGGCGAGATCGGCGTCGCCGAGTCGACGTATCTCGACCTGGCGCGGCAGACGCGCGACCCCCGCATCGCCCGCCGTGCAACCGAGGTGTCGATGTTTGCGCATGATCAGGCGGGCGCGCTGGAGGCTGCCCGGCTGTGGGCGGCAGCGGAGCCGGATTCGGATCGCGCGCGGCAAACCTTGGTGGCGCTGCTGCTGAACGAAGACAAAGCCGACGAGGCCGAGCCCATTCTGCGGACCCTGCTGAAGCAAGATCCTGCCAACGGCTTCATGCATCTGACCGCAGTGATGGGAAAAATGCGTGGGTCCCCGGCGGGGCTGGCGCTGGTTGAGCGGCTGGCCGCGGACTACCCGTCCTTGCCGGAGGCCCGCTTCGCCGTCGCGCAGGCAGCGGCCGGTGCCGGGCGCGCCGAGATGGCGATCGCGGAATTGCAGCAGGCCGACACGTTGCGTCCCGGCTGGGAGCTGGCCGCTTTGTTGCGGGCCCAGATCCTCGATCAGGCATCGCATGCCGACGCGCTTGCGTTCATGCGGGCGTTCCTGGCAGCGCATGCCGATGCCCGGGAGATGCGGCTGGCCTATGCGCGCGCGTTGGTCAGCGCCAATCACCTGGACGAGGCGCGCGCCGAGTTCACCCGGCTGACCACGGATTTCCCGCGCAACGCCGAAGTGAGCTTTGCGGCAGGCCTGCTCTCCCTGCAGATGGGGGATGCCGACGCGGCGCGCGATTTGCTGACGCGGACGCTGGAATACCACCCGCGCGACCCGGCGGCCGTGCACTATTACCTCGGGCAGACAGCCGAACAGATGAAGCAGCCCGACGTGGCGGCGGCGCAGTATGCCCAGGTCCAGGCAGGCAACTACCTGGTGCCGGCGCGTGCGCGCCAGGCGGCGTTGCTGGCGCAGGCAGGCAAGCTGGGCGAGGCGCGCGCCCTGCTGAAGGCGACGCATGGCGAAAATGAGGCGCAAAATGTGCGGCTGATCCAGGCCCAGGCCGAACTGCTGCGCGACGGCAAGCAGTATCCGGCGGTCTTCGCGGTACTGTCGGATGGGCTCAGGCGCCATCCCGATTCGGCGGATCTGCTGTACGACCATGCCATGGCCGCCGAGAAGCTCGGCAAGCTCGATGTGCTGGAGGCGGACCTGCGTCGCGTGATCGTGCTGCGCCCCAATGATGCGCAGGCCTACAATGCGCTCGGCTACACGCTGGCCGACCGCACCAAGCGTCTGTCCGAGGCGATCGCCCTCCTCGACAAGGCGCTGGCGCTGGCGCCGGACGATCCTTTCATCCTCGACAGCGTGGGCTGGGCGCAATACCGCGCGGGCAATCTTGCGCGTGCGCAGGACTATCTCGGGCGCGCCTACAAGCTACGCGCCGACCCCGAAATCGCCGCCCATCTGGGTGAGGTGATGTGGGCGCGCGGGCAGCGCGACGAAGCCGGCAAACTGTGGCAGAACAGCCTGCAAACCCATCCGCAGAACGAAGTGCTGCTGGAAACGCTGCGCCGTTTCAAGCCCTGATGCGCGCCTGGATTCCGACAGCGCTGCTGGCGCTGCTTCTGGGAGGCTGCGCATCGGTTTCTTCCGTTCCGCCGACCGTGGAAGCGCCTTTCCGGGCCACCAGCTGGACCCTGCAGGGCCGCATTGGCGTCCTGAACGGCGAGCAGAACCTGTCGGGCCAGATCCGTTGGCAGCACCGCGAAGACCGGGACGAACTGCTGATGGCGTCGCCGCTGGGGCAGGGGGTCGCGCGCATCGTGCGCAACGGCGAAGGCGTGACACTCGAAATGCCCGATCAGCCCACGCGCCATGCCCCCGATGCCGACACGCTGACGCGCGAGGCGCTCGGTTACGTGCTGCCGGTCACGGGGCTGACGTGGTGGGTGCAGGCGCGCCCGGCACCCGACCGACCCTTCGAGGCCACGCGCGACGCATCCGGTCGTCTGACGCGACTGAAGCAGGATGGCTGGACGATCGATTATCTGCAATACGCTGCCGACGCCCGTCCGCGCAAGCTGACGGTTGCGCGGGACGGGCTGGAAATCCGCCTGGTGGCGGACAGCTGGCAAGCCGAATGAGCCACGCCTACCCCGCCCCCGCCAAGCTGAACCTGTTCCTGCACGTCGTCGGCAGGCGCGCCGACGGCTACCACCTGCTGCAGACCGTGTTCCGCCTGATCGACCGCGCCGATATCGTGCATCTGGACGTGCGCGGCGACGGCCGGGTGGTGCGCGAAGGCGACCTGCCGGGGGTGCCGGAAGACCGCGACCTGACCGTGCGCGCGGCGCGCCTGTTGCAGGCGCATGCGCCGGCCGGGGCCGGGGTGAGCATCCGGCTGGAGAAGGTCCTGCCGATGGGCGGCGGCCTCGGCGGCGGCAGTTCGGATGCCGCCACGGTGCTGCTGGCCTTGAATCGCCTGTGGCACCTCGACCTGCCGCGCGCAACCCTGCAGCAGCTGGCGCTGCAACTGGGCGCCGACGTGCCGGTGTTCGTATTCGGCCAGACGGCGTTCGCAGAAGGGGTGGGCGACATCCTGCATCCGGTGAGCGCGCCGCCGGCCTGGTACGTGGTGCTGATGCCGCCGGTGCAGGTGCCGACCGCCGCAATTTTTGCTGCGCCGGAATTGACACGCAACACGCCAGCCCTCAAAATAGCGCCCTTTTCCGCAGGCATGGGTCGGAACGACCTGCAGCCCGTGGTCATCCATCGTTATCCCGAAGTCGCGCGTCATCTCGAATGGCTGGCGCAATTCGGCGAGGCACGGATGACCGGCTCGGGCGCCTGTGTGTTTGCATCATTCGGAACGGAAGAGGCGGCGCGAAATGTGCTGCGGCAACTGCCCGGAACGATGCAGGGTTTCGTGGCGCAGGGTCTCGACAGGCATCCCTTGCAGGACTGTTGCGCCTGAGTAGCACCCATTGGGGAGTCGCCAAGTGGTAAGGCATCGGATTTTGATTCCGACATTCGTAGGTTCGATCCCTACCTCCCCAGCCAGATAAGCGAGCAGCCGCCGGTGGCGGCTGTTTTTGTTGTGGTATCGGTCCAGCCCAATCGCCGGAGACGCGTGTGTCCATAGACAACTTGATGGTGTTCAGCGGGAATGCCAACCCGCGTCTTGCCAGCGATGTGGTGCGTCATCTGAATATCCATCTCGGCCGCGCCACGGTGTCGCGGTTTTCCGATGGCGAGGTGATGGTCGAGATCCTCGAGAACGTGCGCGGCAAGGACGTATTCGTGCTGCAGTCGACCTGCCAGCCGACCAACGACACCCTGATGGAGGTGATGGTGATGGTCGACGCGCTGAAGCGCGCATCGGCCGGCCGCATCACCGCTGCGATCCCGTATTACGGCTATGCGCGCCAGGACCGCCGCACGCGCTCGGCGCGGGTCGCGATCACCGCCAAGGTGGTGGCCAACATGCTGCAGGGCGCGGGCGTCGACCGCCTGCTGACGATGGATCTGCACTCCGACCAGATCCAGGGTTTTTTCGATATTCCGGTCGACAACATCTATTCCAGCCCGATCCTGCTGGGTGACATCTGGAAGCGCGACCACCCGAACCAGATGGTGGTGTCGCCCGATGTGGGTGGGGTCGTGCGGGCGCGCGCGATCGCCAAGCGTCTCGAATGCGATCTGGCGATCATCGACAAGCGCCGTCCCAAGCCCAATGTGGCCAAGGTGATGCACATCATCGGCGACGTCAAGGATCGCACCTGCATCATCATGGATGACATGGTCGACACCGCGAACACGCTGTGCGAGGCGGCCAATGCGCTGAAGGAGCACGGCGCCAAGAAGGTGATGGCGTATTGCACGCACGCCGTGCTGTCGGGCAGCGCCGCCGAACGCGTGACGAATTCCGCGCTCGACGAACTGGTGGTGACCGACACCATCCCGCTGCGCGACGATGCGCGCGCATGCAAGAAAATCCGGCAATTGTCGGTGGCTGAACTGCTGGCGGAAACCATCCGCCGCATCAGCAACGAGGATTCCGTCAGTTCGCTCTTCATTGAATAGCGGGCTGGGAATGCCCCTGGTCGCGGGGGCTTTTGGTATGCATTGACCCCTTCCGGCAATGCATCATTAAGTGGTTATTTTGGAGAAATGCTATGGAAATCGAAGTTATCGCCGCCAAGCGTGAGTTGCAAGGTACGGGTGCGAGCCGCCGTCTGCGTCACGCGGGCAAGGTCCCCGGCATCGTCTACGGCGGCACTGCCGCCCCGATGCAGATCGAACTGGATCACAACGCGCTGTACCACGCGCTGCGCAAGGAGGCCTTCCACGCTTCCGTGCTGACGCTGAATGTCGACGGCGCCAAGGAGCCGGTGCTGCTGCGCGATACGCAATGGCACCCCTACAGGCAGCAGGTGCTGCACATCGACTTCCAGCGCGTCGACAAAACGCACAAAATTCACGTCAAGGTTCCGCTGCACTTCCTGAATGCGGATACGGCCCCTGGCGTCAAGACCGGCGGCGGCAAAGTCAGCCATGTGGTGACTGAAATCGACGTGACCTGTCTGCCGGGCAATCTGCCCGAGTTCATCGAGGTGGACATGGGCGCGCTGGAGATCGGTCATTCCATCCATGCGAACGACCTCACGCTGCCTGAGGGCGTTGAACTGGTGGCCCACGTCAAGCAGGAAAACCCCGCGGTGGCGACGGTCACGCTGCCCAAGGGCATGAAGTCCGACGAAGCGGCGCCCGAGACGCCCGCTGCACCCGCAGCCTGAGTCTTGACGCAGCCCGGGTGTGGCTGCGTTGCGAATCGTCATGACGGCCCCCCGCCTGATTGTCGGCCTCGGCAACCCGGGGCGCGACTACGAAGAAACCCGGCACAATGCCGGGTTTTGGTTTTGCGCGCGCCTGGCGCATGCGCGGGGCATTCCGCTGGCGCACGAATCGCGCTTTCACGGCATCGTCGGCCGCAGCCCCGGAAACATCTGGATGCTGCTGCCGCAGACCTTCATGAACCGATCCGGCCAGGCGGTCGGGGCGCTTGCGCGCTTTCATCGCATCGCGCCGGCCGAAATCCTGGTGGTGCATGATGAACTCGACATCCCGCCCGGCCAGCTGCGCCTCAAGTTCGGCGGCGGCATGGGCGGCCACAACGGCCTCAAGGACATCACCTCGCATCTGGGCACCCAGGATTACTGGCGGCTGCGCATCGGCATCGGCCATCCGGGCGACCGCAACGAGGTCGTGAACTACGTCCTGAAGCCGCCGCGGGGCGAGGAGATGGCTGAAATCGAGGCGGCCATCGAGCGCGCCCTCGATCTTGTGCCGCTGATTGAAAAAGGCGAGTGGAACGCAGCCGTTCAGCGTGCCAATACCAATCCGTCCGCCAAAGGCGCCACCGTCAAACCCGAACAGGAAACCCCATGAGCCTCAAATGCGGCATTGTTGGCTTGCCCAACGTCGGCAAGTCCACCCTTTTCAACGCGCTGACCCAGGCGGGCATCGCGGCGGAGAATTATCCTTTCTGCACCATCGAGCCGAATACCGGTGTGGTCGAGGTGCCGGACCCGCGCCTGGTGCAATTGGCCGGCATCGTCAAGCCGCAGCGCGTCGTGCCGGCGATCGTCGAATTCGTCGACATTGCCGGCCTGGTGGCGGGCGCATCGAAAGGCGAAGGCCTGGGCAACCAGTTTCTCGCCAACATCCGCGAAACGGACGCGATCTGTCACGTGGTGCGCTGTTTCCACAATGAAAACGTGATTCACGTTTCCGGCAGGGTCGATCCGATCTCCGATGTGGAAACCATCGCCACCGAGCTGGCGCTCGCCGACCTGGCCAGCGCCGAGAAAGCGCTGACCCGGTATGAAAAAGCGGCGCGCGGGGGCGACAAGGAGGCGAAAGCCATCGTGGAAGTCTTGAAGCCGGTGCTGGCTGCGTTGAACGAGGGCCGCCCCGCGCGCGCCGCCGGGCTCGACGCGGAAGGACTGGAGGCGATCAGGCCGCTGTGCCTGATGACGGTCAAGCCCACGCTGTACGTCGCCAACGTCAGCGAAGACGGCTTTCACGACAACCCCATGCTCGACGCGCTGAAAGCGTTTGCCGACAAGGAAGGCGCGCCGGTCGTCCCGGTGTGCGCGGCGCTCGAGGCGGAGCTGCAGGAACTGTCGCCGGAAGACCGCCTGGAATACCTGAAGGAACTCGGCTGGGACGAGCCCGGCCTCAACCGCCTGATTCGCGCGGCCTACGATCTGCTCGGCCTGCAGACGTATTTCACCGCCGGCGTCAAGGAGGTGCGGGCCTGGACCATCCACAAGGGTGACACCGCCCCGCAGGCGGCGGGGGTGATCCATACCGATTTCGAGCGCGGCTTCATCCGCGCGCAGACCATCGCGTTCGAGGACTTTATTGCCTGCAAGGGCGAACAGGGCGCCAAGGAAGCCGGCAAGATGCGCGCCGAGGGCAAGGAGTACATCGTCAAGGATGGCGATGTCCTGAATTTCCTCTTCAATGTGTGAGATCGTCCGGGTTTTCCGTGAAGGTGTTTGACAGTATCTCCTGAACCCCCCTATAATCTCGCGCTTCGTTTGGGTGGGGTTCCCGAGCGGTCAAAGGGATCAGACTGTAAATCTGACGGCTCTGCCTTCGAAGGTTCGAATCCTTCCCCCACCACCAGTTTTTGCAGTTAGGAGCAGGGCGAAGCGGGAGGAGCGTGGGTGTTGACGCTTTAGCGGCTTTACAACCACGGCCCACCCCATGCGGGTGTAGCTCAATGGTAGAGCTGAAGCCTTCCAAGCTTAAGACGAGGGTTCGATTCCCTTCACCCGCTCCAGTTTTTTGAATGGGCTTATTTGGTAGTAAGTCCAAGGCCCATGTAGCTCAGTGGCAGAGCACTCCCTTGGTAAGGGAGAGGTCGGCAGTTCAATCCTGCCCATGGGCACCAGGTTTTGGCTGGCCGTGGCTTGCGTGGCGCACCGGGTTCGGGGTGTTGCCGTTCAGGGCGGTGCGCCGGTTGTTGATTGAAGCGGTAGTCGGTGTGTTGGTTTGATGAGCCGCATCGTTCTTGTGCAAATTTGAGGGGTACTTGAAATGGCTAAGGAAAAATTCGAGCGGACCAAGCCGCACGTAAACGTAGGCACGATTGGACACGTTGACCACGGCAAGACCACCTTGACCGCGGCGATCACCACCATTCTGTCGAAGAAGTTTGGCGG
>JAJZRE010000062.1 GCA_021802945.1 Pseudomonadota bacterium | reverse complement strand
CCTGAGGTTTCCGGGGCAGTACTACGATCGGGAGACGGGGATGCAGTACAACTACTTCAGGGATTACGATCCGACCACCGGCAGATACGTGGAGGCGGATCCGATCGGGTTGGCGGGGGGCTTGAATTTGTATGCATATGTCGAGGGGAATCCTGTTACTCGTTACGATCCATCCGGTCTAAGTGCTACTGACGATACACCGATCATGATCTACGGCATGTGGTGTGGACCAAACTGGACCGGGGCTGGCTTTGGAAGCTTTGATCCGAACAAAAATCAATCATATCGTCGCCCGGTAGATGAGCTGGATGGCTGTTGTCGGGAGCACGATATCTGCTACTTTCAGTGTCGAAAGACAACCACGTGTGGAACGGATGAACAGGCAGCTTGTTTCAGAAGTTGTGATCGAGCGTTGGCGAGTTGCGCTGGCAAATCCAATGGGCCGTTGATCTTTAAGGCGGTAGTTGGCGGCTACATGCAAACCAGCAATCCGAGAGCCGAGCAATGTCAATGCAAGCAATGAGGCGGGCTACCTTCATTGGCCTTGCGGTGGGGGGTATCCACCTGGCTGTTGTTTCGTATTTCGCACTGGTTATTGAGCACAATAGCCTGCCGTGGATCTGGATGATCTTTGCGGTTATTGATTTCCCAGTATCCCTCTTCACCTTTGGCGGGCTCAAAGCGATGTTGCTTGCTTGGGGTGATGTTGTGTGGAAAGAGCCCTGGAAGCAGTTTATACATGCGTCCTGGCCGATATTCGTACATGCTGTCCTTGGTAGCGTTTGGTGGGGGTTTGCGTGCAGATACATTGTTCGCCTTTTCGAAACAGAATCGGAATAAATGGGGTCACCCGAAGCCGAAAGCCGGGGTCAAATTTTTCATTTTTCATTATCACATCTCCTAATGCCATACTCCGCCCATGGCGCGCCCTTTAAGACTTGAACTGGCCGGTGGTCTCTACCACATCACCTCGCGCGGCGACGGTCGGGAAGACATTTACCGAACCGATGCAGACCGGAACACCTGGCTGACGGTGCGGGGCCAGGTTTGCCAGCGCTTCAACTGGGTGCGCACAACAACGGGGACAGACCACGGTCTCAAGGCCGAACCCGTGCTATCACAAATGAAACCCCGTGAAAAAATCCCGCGCCGACTCGACAGCGGCCTGGCCTTTCGGTTATGATGCGCCCCGCATTAGGCGCGTAGCTCAGCTGGTTAGAGCACCACCTTGACATGGTGGGGGTCGTTGGTTCGAGTCCAATCGCGCCTACCAATATTTAAGGGGTCGGGATGACCCGGTTTCAAGAGGGGCTGAACAGCCCACGGAGGTTGCGAAATGTCACCGCGAACTAGCCCAGCTGTCACTGGATAACAACCCGGCGCATAGCTGTTCGCAGGCATTCTGCAACCTTTGAATGTAATACCCAAAAGCGCGGCCGGTCCGCGCTTTTTTTCGTTTCCGGAGTCTGAAATGGTCAACGTCACGCTTCCCGATGGATCGGTCCGCCCGTTCGAGGGGCCCGTCACGGTCGCGCAGGTCGCATCCAGCATCGGCGCGGGGCTTGCCAAGGCCGCGCTCGCCGGCAAGGTCAACGGCAAGCTGGTCGATACCAGCTACCTGATCGACGCCGACGCGCAGCTGGCCATCGTCACGGCCAAGGACGCGGAGGCGCTCGACCTGATCCGCCACGATGCGGCGCACGTGATGGCGCAGGCGGTGCAGGAACTCTATCCGGGCACGCAGGTGACGATCGGCCCGTCGATCGAGGACGGCTTCTATTACGACTTCGCGCGTGCGGAGCCGTTTACGCCGGAAGACCTGGAAAAGATCGAGAAGCGCATGGAGGAGATCGTCAAGCGCGACCTGCCGATCCGGCGCGAGGTGTGGTCGCGCGAGGACGCCATGAAAGTGTTCGCCGAACTCGGCGAGACCTACAAGGTGCAGATCATCGACGAGGTGATTCCCAAGGGCGAGGAACTCTCGATCTACCGCCAGGGCGAGTGGTTCGACGTGTGCCGCGGCCCGCACCTGCCTTCAACGGGCAAGCTGCCGCGCGCGTTCAAGCTGATGAAGCTGGCGGGCGCCTACTGGCGCGGCGATTCGAAGAACGCGATGCTGCAGCGCATCTACGGCACGGCATGGGCCAGGAAGGAAGACCTCGACGCCTACCTGCACCGCCTGGAAGAGGCCGAGAAGCGCGACCACCGCCGGCTCGCCAGGCAGCTCGACCTGCTGCACATGCAGGACGAGGCGCCGGGCATGGTGTTCTGGCATCCCAAGGGCTGGATCGTGTGGCAGCAGATCGAGCAGTACATGCGGCAAAAATTCGTCGAGTACGGCTACCAGGAGGTGCGCACCCCGGCGGTGATGGACCGCAGCCTGTGGGAAAAATCCGGCCACTGGGACAACTACCGCGACAACATGTTCACCACGGCGTCGGAAAACCGCGACTACGCGGTGAAGCCGATGAACTGCCCCGGCCACGTGCAGATCTTCAACAGCGGCCTGCATTCCTACCGCGACCTGCCGCTCAGGCTGGCGGAATTCGGCTCCTGCCACCGCAACGAGCCGTCGGGCGCGCTGCACGGCATCATGCGGGTGCGCGGCTTCACCCAGGACGACGCGCACATCTTCTGCAGCGAAGACCAGATCGAGCAGGAGGTGGCCGACTTCATCGTCATGCTGCAGAAGGTCTACGCCGATTTCGGCTTCAACGACGTGCTGGTCAAGCTGTCGACCCGGCCCGACAAGCGCGTCGGCTCGGACGAGAGCTGGGACAAGGCGGAAGCCGCGCTGGCGGCCGCGCTGGACAAGAACGGGCTGGCGTTCGACCTGCAGCCGGGCGAGGGCGCGTTCTACGGCCCCAAGATCGAGTTCACGCTGAAGGACACGCTCGGCCGCCTGTGGCAGTGCGGCACCATCCAGCTCGACTTCAACCTGCCGGTGCGGCTGGGCGCGGAATACGTGGCCGAGGACAACAGCCGCAAGATCCCGGTGATGCTGCACCGCGCGATCCTCGGCTCGATGGAGCGCTTCATCGGCATCCTGATCGAGCACCACGCCGGCAACTTCCCGCTGTGGCTGGCGCCGGTGCAGGTGATGGTCCTGAATATCAGCGAGCGCCAGGCCGAATACGCCCGGAAAGTCGTGCAGGCGCTGCGCGAGGCGGGCGTCCGCGCGGTACCGGACTTGAGTAATAACAAGATTACCTATAAAATCCGGGAACATAGCTTGCAGAAGCTGCCTTATCTGGTGGTCGTCGGCGACAAGGAAATGGAGACCGGTGTGGTCGCCGTCCGCGCCCGCGGCAACCAGGACCTGGGGCAGCTCGGTTTGGATGACTTGATTGCGCGCCTGAAAGCGGAAACGCAGGCGCGCCGGTAACAGCGGTCAAACAAGGCGTCGGGGTTCTCATCCCGCGCCTTCTTTATTTATTGTTTGACCTTTTTGCCTCGACGCCCGGCGTCAGGTTTTTATTTGGAGAACGACTCATCGCGACAGAAAAGAAGCAGACACGCATCAATGGTGAAATTACAGCCCCTGAGGTGCGGTTGGTCGGTGTGGAAGGCGAGCAGCTTGGCATCGTGAAGATTGTCGATGCGCTGCGGCAGGCGGAAGAAGCTGATCTGGATCTGGTTGAAATTGCGCCGACGGCCCAGCCGCCCGTGTGCAAGATCATGGACTACGGCAAGTTCAAGTACCAGGAAAGCAAGAAGCAGCACGAAGCCAAGCTGAAGCAGAAGCAGGTCCAGATCAAGGAAATCAAGTTCCGCCCGGGTACGGACGAAGGCGATTACCAGATCAAGCTGCGCAACCTCATCAAGTTTCTTGAAGAAGGCGATAAGACCAAGATTACATTGCGTTTTCGGGGCCGGGAAATGGCCCACCAGGAGATCGGCATGGCCCAGTTGCGGCGCGTGTCGAACGACCTGGCCGAACTCGCGGTGGTCGAGCAGTTCCCCAAGATGGAAGGCCGCCAGCTGGTGATGATGCTGGCGCCGAAGAAGAAGGTTTGACGGGTTGTTTGTACTGCATTCGCTTGAGTGCGAGCGAATGCGAGACCGGCGTTTCTCGGGCCCCCGGGTCAAAAAACGCCACACAATACGTGCAGTCGGGTTGGTGAAGCATTCCGCGTCGCGGGATCACCTGGCCGCATGAGATAAAAGGAAGCATCATGCCTAAGATGAAAAGCAAGAGCGGCGCCGCCAAGCGGTTCCGCGCGCTGGGCGGCGGCGGGTTCAAGCGCTCGCACGCGTTCATGCGTCACATTCTCACCAAGAAGAGCACCAAGCGTAAGCGCCAGCTGCGCGGCATGGAAACCGTCAATGCCAGCAACCACAAAGCGGTTGCCCGCATGTTGCCCTACGCATAAAGGAGAGAAACCATGCCACGCGTCAAACGGGGCGTAACCGCCCGCGCCAGCCACAAGAAAATCCTCGATGCCGCCAAAGGCTATCGCGGTCGCCGCAAGAACGTATTCCGCGTCGCCAACGAAGCGGTGATGAAGGCCGGTCAGTACCAGTACCGCGACCGTCGTCAGCGCAAGCGCCAGTTCCGCGCACTGTGGATTGCCCGTATCAACGCCGCTTCGCGTCAGCATGGCCTGACCTACAGCGTGTTCATGAACGGCCTGTCCCGTGCCCAGATCGGCATCGACCGCAAGGTGCTGTCCGACATCGCGATCTTCGACAAGGATGCCTTTGCCAGGATCGTCGATCAGGTCAAGGCCAAACTGGCGGCGGCGTAAAGCAACACCGAAGCAACAAGAAAAGGCCGCAAGGCCTTTTTTTGTTGGTGTGGTTTGAATACAGTTTGTCCGCGAAGGACGCGAAGACCAGCGGTTTCGCTTCGTGAACTTCGCGTCCTTCGCGGATAAATTCCTGATCTAGGCCCTCTCATGCGCAATCCCAACGAAATCGTTGCCGACGCCCTCAACGCGATTCACACCTGTCCTGATCTGCCCAGCCTGGAGCAGGTGAAGGCAGCGTATCTGGGGAAAAGCGGCCAGCTGACCGAACTGCTGAAAAGCCTGGGCGCGATGCCCGCCGAGGCGCGCAAGACCGCCGGTGCCCGCATCAACGAGGCCAAGCAGGCGGTCGAGGCGGCGTTGAAATCCCGCCGCGATGCGCTGCAGCAGGCCGAGCTGGATCGCCAGTTGGCGGCCGAAACCCTGGACGTGACCCTGCCGGGGCGGGGCGCGGGGCGCGGCGGCCTGCATCCGGTGTCGAAGACGCTCTCGCGCATCCAGGCGCTGTTCCGCTCGATCGGCTTCGAGGTGGCGACTGGTCCCGAGATCGAGACCGATTTCTACAACTTCACCGCGCTCAACATCCCGGAAGACCATCCGGCGCGCGCGATGCACGACACGTTCTACCTGCAGAGCGGCGAGCTGCTGCGCACCCATACCTCGCCGGTGCAGGTGCGCTACATGGAAACCCACCAGCCGCCGCTGCGCATCATCGCGCCGGGGCGGGTGTACCGCTGCGATTCCGACGTCACGCACACGCCGATGTTCCACCAGATCGAAGGCCTGTGGGTCGACGAGAACGTCTCCTTCGCCGGCCTCAAGGGCGTGCTCGCCGACTTCATGCGCAACTTCTTCGAGCGCGACGATCTGCCGGTGCGGTTCCGGCCGTCGTTCTTCCCCTTCACCGAGCCCTCGGCCGAGATGGATATCGGCTGCGTGATGTGCGGCGGCGACGGCTGCCGGGTCTGCTCGCACACCGGCTGGCTGGAGGTACTGGGCTGCGGCATGGTGCACCCCAACGTGTTCAGACACGTGGACATCGATACCGAGCGTTTCGTCGGCTTCGCCTTCGGCCTCGGCGTCGAGCGTCTGGCGATGCTGCGCTACGGCGTCGACGACCTGCGGCTGTTCTTCGAGAACGATCTGCGTTTCCTTAAACAATTCAATTAATTAGAGCGCACTCATCATGCAATTCTCAGAAGCCTGGTTGCGCAGTCTGGTGAACCCTGCGCTCGATACCGCCCAGTTGGCCCATGCCGTAACCATGGCGGGTCTGGAAGTGGAGGCGCTGGCGCCCGCCGCGCCGCCGTTCAACAACGTGGTGGTGGCCGAGATCCTGTCCGCCGAAAAGCATCCGGACGCCGATCGGCTGCGCGTCTGCCAGGTCGACGTCGGCGAAGCGACGCCGGTCACCATCGTGTGCGGCGCGCCGAATGCGGCGGCCGGACTCAAGGTGCCGTGCGCGCGTCCCGGGGCGAAACTGCCCGGAATCGAGATCAAGGTGGCGAAGGTGCGCGGCGTCGAGTCCTTCGGCATGCTCTGCTCGACCCGGGAACTGGGTCTGGAAGGCGCGGCGGACGGCCTGATGGTCTTGCCGGATGACGCGCCGGTGGGCGAGGATTTCCGCACCTGGCTGAATCTTGACGATACCCTCATCACCCTGAAGCTCACGCCCAACCGCGCGGACTGCCTGTCGATGCAGGGCCTGGCGCGCGAGATCGGCGCGATCACCGGCGCCGAGGTGCGGCTGCCGCAGATCGCCGGGGTCGAGAGCCGGATTCAGGACACCCTGCCGGTACAGGTGTCGGCCGCGGACGCCTGCCCGCTCTATCTGGGGCGCGTGGTGCGCGGCATCAACGCGCAGGCCACCACCCCGCGCTGGATGGCGGAGCGGCTGGAGCGCGGCGGCATCCGTCCGCTGCTGGCGCCGGTCGACATCACCAATTACGTGCTGCTCGAGCTCGGCCAGCCGATGCATGCCTTCGCGTTGACGCGCCTCAACGGCGGCATCGAGGTGCGGCTGGCACGGGCGGGCGAAACCCTCGAACTGCTGAACGGCCAGACCGTCGAACTCGCCCCCGACATGCTGGTCATCGCCGATGCCGGCGGGCCGGTGGCGCTGGCCGGGATCATGGGCGGGCAGCCGACCAGCGTGGAGCGTTTCACGGTCGACGTGTTTCTGGAGGCCGCGTTCTTCGCGCCGGCGGCGATCGCCGGCCGTGCGCGCCGGCTGGGCCTGTCCACCGATTCGTCGCACCGTTTCGAGCGCGGCGTCGATTTCGGCGCCACCCGCCAGGCGATGGAACGTGCGACCCGATTGCTGATCGACATCTGCGGCGGCCAGCCGGGTCCGATCACCGGGTCGGTGGCTGCGTTGCCGCAACGGCAGCCGATCGCGCTGCGGCTGGCGCGCCTCGAGCGCGTGGCCGGGATCGAACTCGACGCCGGCCGGGTGGCGCATGACCTTGCCGCACTCGGCATGCAGGTGGATCGCCAAGCGGATCGCCTCATCGTCACCCCGCCGAGTTTCCGCTTCGACCTCGCGATCGAGGAAGACCTGATCGAGGAGGCCGTGCGCCTGTTCGGCTACGACAACATTCCGGCGCAGCCGCCGGCTGCCCCGTCGCGCATGCTGCCGCAGGACGAGACCGTGCTGGCCGACGACACGCTGCGCCAGATGCTGGTGGACCTGGACTACCAGGAAGTCATCACCTACAGCTTCGTCGACCCGGCGTGGGAAACGGCGCTCGATGCTAGAGCCCGTCCGCTGCCGCTCGCCAATCCGCTGGCCAGCCAGTTGTCGGCGATGCGCACCACCCTGTGGGGCGGGCTCATCGAGACCCTGCGCCACAACCTCAACCGTCAGCAGGTCCGCGTGCGCATTTTCGAACTGGGGCGGGTGTATACGTCGCAGGCCGAGCAGCCGATGAAGCTGGGCGGGCTGGCCTATGGCGACGCGCTGCCCGAGCAATGGGGTGCGCCGTCGCGCCGCGTCGATTTCTTCGACATCAAGGGCGACCTGGAACGGCTGTTCGGCCAGGCGCTCGATACCCGGCGCGGCGCGCATCCCGCGCTGCATCCGGGTCAGAGTGCGAAACTCTGGGCCGATGGGCGGGCCATCGGCTGGATCGGCGTCCTGCATCCGGGGCTGGTGCAGGCGTTCGACCTGCCGGCCGCGCCGGTGCTGTTCGAACTCGACAGCCGGGTGCTGGCGCAGCGCCGTCTGCCGCGTCATGCGACCCTGTCGCGTTTCCCGCTGGTACGGCGCGACCTCGCCTTCGTGCTGGATGCGGGCACCCCGTCTGGCGAGCTGCTGGCCGCGCTGCGCGAAGCCGGCGCCGGCGGCGTCCGATCGATCGACGTGTTCGACGACTACCGCGGGAAAGGCGTGGCTGAAAACCAAAAAAGCCTTGCTATCCGGGTAGTTATGCAAGATACTGAACGCACATTGACGGATCAGGAAGTGGAGGATGCAGTGCAAATGCTGGTCGATGCCGCACTTCGTCAGTGCAATGCCAGCTTGCGGGCTTAGCGCAGAACCAATTTTGTTGGCGCCGTGCGTGATGCGATTTTTCACCAGCCATCTCAATCAACAACACGACCATGACCACCCTCACCAAAGCTGATCTGGCCGAACTGCTGTTCGAAAAAGTGGGTTTGAACAAACGTGAAGCCAAGGACGTCGTCGAGTCCTTCTTCGACGAGATTCGTTTGTCGCTCGAGAAGGGCGACATCGTCAAACTGTCCGGGTTCGGCAATTTCCAGTGCCGCGAGAAGCCGCAGCGGCCGGGCCGCAACCCCAAAACCGGCGAAGAGATGCCGATTTCCGCGCGTCGCGTGGTGACCTTCCACGCCAGCCAGAAACTCAAGTCCCAGGTCGAAGGCGCCCAGGTTGGAACGCCCAGCGAGGAGTGAACTTCCGCCGATCCCGGCCAAGCGCTATTTCACCATCGGTGAAGTGTCCGAGCTGTGTGCCGTCAAGGCGCACGTGCTGCGCTACTGGGAGCAGGAATTCACCCAGCTGCGCCCGGTCAAGCGGCGCGGCAACCGGCGCTACTACCAGCACCACGAAGTCCTGTTGATCCGCCGTATCCGCGAACTGCTGTACGAAGAGGGCTTCACCATCAGCGGCGCGCGCCAGCGTCTGGAGCACGATGCCGATACCTCGCACGAGCCAGTACCCGCGCCCGCCCCTGCGTCATCGCTGGATGTCGGCAAACTGCGCGCCGAAATCAGCGCCATCCTGAAAATATTGGGTTAGGGTCTGTTCACACTATGTTGCGCGGGCGTAAAAATAGTGTGAACAGGCCCTCAGGGGCTTCCGCCGGGTGCGGCTCCTCTGTTAGAATTCCGGGCTTCGTCGGGGCGTAGCGCAGCCTGGTAGCGCACCTGCATGGGGTGCAGGGGGTCGGAAGTTCGAATCTTCTCGCCCCGACCAATCAATTGAAGAACCAGGGTCGGCTCACACCGACCCTTTTTCTTTGCGCCGGCTGAAACAAAACCGCTGTTACAGCGGTCAGCAATGCTGGACAGGCATCCTCTATCATTCACGTTTGTTCAATATCAGGAGAGAGTTATGGAACACACTTTGCCCGCACTGCCTTTCGCCATGGACGCGCTCGCGCCCCACATGTCCAGGGAGACCTTCGAATACCACTACGCCAAGCACCACCAGGCCTACGTGACCAACCTCAACAATCTGATCAAGGGCACCGACTTCGAGAGCAAGTCGCTCGAGGACATCGTCAAGAGCGCGCCCGCCGGCGGCGTCTACAACAACGCCGCGCAGGTGTGGAACCACAGCTTCTTCTGGAACTGCCTGACCCCCAACGGCGGCGGCGCCCCGAGCGGCACGCTGGCCGACGCCATCAACAAGAAGTGGGGCAGCTATGATGAATTCAGGAAGGCCTTCCAGACCAGCGCCGTCGGCAACTTCGGTTCCGGCTGGACCTGGCTGGTGAAAAAGGCCGACGGCTCGGTCGACATCGTCAACATGGGCGCCGCCGGCACCCCGCTGACCACCTCTGACCGCGCCCTGCTGTGCATCGACGTATGGGAACACGCCTACTACATCGACTACCGCAACCTGCGTCCCAAGTTCGTCGAGACCTTCCTCGACAAGCTGGTGAACTGGAAGTTTGCCGAAGCGAATTTCGCTTGAGGTGGGTTTTGCGGAAGCCTTGCGCTTCCATGCAGAAAATAAAACCGGGGCCGTGTGCCCCGGTTTTTTGTTAGGCGAGGAAAATAAAATTCATTTACAACTGAATTGAACCTCAGCGCCCGCGTAGGACGAGTATGGGGTATACGGTTTGGCGGCGGAGCTTTGCACGACCATTTGTTTTCCTTGCTTTGCACAGAATGCAGCAGCTTCTTTCAATATCTCGACTTTCGTTGAGTTTCCGTTATAAGCCATCATGTCCTCTTTCTCGTAGACGTAGTTGCCCCCTCCTAGATCAACGATTCCGGAATTTGTCGCGCAGCCGTACAGCGTTAGCAGAGCAACGGCAGAAAGAATGATTCGCATATTTCCCCCCTTTAAAGATTAAATGGCCTAATAGTTATTTAGAGACTCATTGTTCCGATCATGGATCGGGCTTTTTCGTTGTCACACCGACGATCGGTATTCGACGGTCACACCGGTCTTCATATTACCAAAATGGCCGCGCATCCCTTGCGTTTTTGGCAGGTCTTCGGCTTTCATTTCGCCTCCGTGCCCCCATCCGCCAGCCACAGGATTTCGCGGTACCCACCCGCCACCAGCACTCGCGCCTCAGCGCCGTCGAGCAGGCGCAGCATCGTGGCCCAGCGTTCGCGCTGGTTCGCCACAGTCTTCGGCGCGGCGAGGCCCTGGCGCCGCAGTTCGGCGGCGCGGCTGACGAGGCGGAATTTCGCGGCTTCCAGTTGCGGCGGCAGCGGCAGGGATAGATCGAATGTCAGGTCGAGGCGGTAGGGCGCGTCGACGGGTGCGGCCGGCGGCGGGCGCCACGACAACTCGTCGGGACCGGGCGCGGTGCGCGCGGGGTCGAGCGGGAATTTGTGGAAGCCCCATTTCGCGCCCATCCAGCATTCGAGCAGCACGCGGTCGTCGTCGACCGTGCACAGTTCGCCGCCGGGCGCGGCGGATTCGGCGTCGCCGGGCAGCGGGCCGTAGGCGCGCGGGTCTTGCTTCCACTTTGAGAAATCGCGATTGGGCGGGGCGCCGTAGTCGGCTTCGAGCGCGCGCCAGATCGTGATGAAGGCCTGGTAGTCGCGCCGGTAGTCCGGGTTGCGGCGCGGGAATTCCCACGCCCACTGGTCGCGCGTCAGCGCAG